>CAJXLJ010000023.1 GCA_913055785.1 uncultured Parvularculaceae bacterium
AAATGAAATCCTCGCTGAGGATATCAATATCGTAGCGAGCCGGCTTACCGCGATTAAACTGAGCGGAGGCGGAGGCATTTGTAACAACTATGCTCGCAACAAGCGCCAACAGAACTTTACTCATATCGCATGCCCTCCGTTGATCAAATTAATACTTGCATTCCTCGAACAGCGCCTTCTTGTCTTCCTTCAAATCCCCGAAGAAGCGCTCGACCGTGTATTCGCCCATCGTAACGCCGCATTCAGCGATCTTCACCAGCGGATCGAGATAGGTGGTCTCGTCTTCCTTGAGGTTCCCCATGCGCGCGCGTTTCTTCAGACCCGCGCGCGAGATCGCCAGCACTTCCAGCACGATATCCTGCACCGTCCGCCCGCCGACTTCCGCTTTCAACCCGAATCTTGCGGCGTCATCCCGCAATGTTTCGCGCTCTTCGCGCGACCAGCCTTTCGCCACATCCCAGGCGGCGGCGAGCGCGTCGTCATCGTATAGGAGGCCCACCCAGAACGCCGGCAGCGCGCAGATACGCGCCCAGGGGCCGCCATCGGCGCCGCGCATTTCAAGGAAGGTTTTAAGGCGCACTTCCGGAAATGCGGTCGAGAGATGATCTTCCCAGTCGTCCATGGTCGGCTTCTGGCCGGGCGCAGCGGGGAGTTCGCCCTTCAGAAAATCCCGGAAGGACTGACCCGCCGCATCGACATAGCTCCCGTCTCGGCGCACGAAATACATCGGCACGTCGAGCATATATTGAACATAACGCTCAAAACCGAAACCGTCCTCAAAAACGAAATCGAGAAGCCCGGTGCGATCAGGATCGGTGTCGGTCCAGATATGCGCGCGCCAGGACGCATAGCCGGAGGGTTTTCCTTCATAGAGGCCTGAATTGGCGAACAGCGCCGTCGCGATCGGCTGCAGGGCCAGCGACGTTTTAAACTTCATCGCCATGTCGGCTTCCGACGCAAAGTCGAGATTGACCTGAACCGTGCAGGTCCGGTGCATCATGTCGAGGCCGAGCTTGCCTTTTGTCGGCATGTAGCGGCGCATTATGTCGTAACGGCCTTTCGGCATGCGCGGCGTTTCATCGAGCGTCCATGTCGGCGCGAAGCCCATACCCAGAAACGCAACGCCCATCGGGTCGCAGACCTTTTTGATCGCATCGAGATGGCGGTGCACTTCATCGCAAGTCTGATGCACATTCTCGAGCGGCGCGCCGGAAAGCTCGAACTGGCCGCCGGGTTCGAGCGAGACGCTGGCGCCTTCGCCCTTAAGGCCGATCGGGTGATCGCCTTCCATGATCAGCGACCAGCCGGTTTCCTCGCCCAGCGCCTCAAGGACGGCGCGGATGCCGGACGGCCCTTCATACGGCACAGGGCGCAAATTCGTGCGGCAGAAAACAAACTTTTCATGCTCGGTGCCGATGCGCCATTTGTCTTTGGGTTTGCAGCCCGAAGCGAGATGCGCGGCGAGCTGATCGAGATCTTCAATGAGCGGCGCGTCGCCGGACGTTTCCTTAGCGGTCGTCATGCTCTCTCCGTTCGCCGCTTTTCCTAGCCGCCCTCTAAAGCGCGCGGACGGTTTCGCCAAGCCTTTCCTGCATCACCGATGCGTGACGTTAGCTGTCGCGCCAGTCGCCGCGCGCCGCCTGAAAGAGCGCCAGCGCCGCAATCGCCGCCGTGTCGGCGCGCAGAATGCGGGGGCCGAGCGTGACCGCAACCACATCGTCTTTCGCGCGCAACAAGTCGCGCTCTTCTTTTGAGAACCCGCCCTCGGGTCCGGTGAGGATCGCCCATTTGTCAGCAGCGCTATCGACAGCCTTTAGCGCTTCTAACAACGGCGCGGCGCGGCCTTCGCAGCCGCCCCAGGCTTGCGTATCGTCGTCGCCCGCTTCATCGCAGAAGATGAGCTTTCGATCCGTAGGCCAATTATCGAGCAGCGCTTCAAGTTTGGCCGGCGTTTTGACGGTGGGAACAGTCAGGCGGCCGCTTTGCTCGGCGGCTTCAATGGCGATCGCCTGAAGCCTTTCGGCGTTGATTTTCGGCGCGACAGTGCGCGCGGTGATGACCGGCGCGAAGGCCGCGACGCCGATCTCGGTCGCCTTCTGGATGATCGTTTCAAGAGGTCCGCGCTTCACCGGCGCAAAACACAGAACAAGATCCGGCTCCGCCTGCTGCACGCGCGTCTGCGTTCTGATGGCGGCGATCCCGGCCTTCTTTTTAAGCTCGGCGATCTCGGCTTCGAACTCGCCGTCGCGTCCGTTGAACAAAAGCACCCTGTCGCTTTCCGCGCGGCGCAGCACGTTTTTCAGGTAATGCGCCTGATCCGCCGTCAGCGGCGCGGCCGCGCCTTCCTGCAATGGCGCATCGATGTAGAGGCGGGGGATCATCGTTGATGCAGTAATTTATATCTGTGATGGATTCCCGCCTTCGCGGGAATGAGCGGTGAAAAGGCGAGCTCTATAACATAAGCGTCTCATATAAGTCGTTCCAATCGGGGTTCTCCGTTTCGATTAGCTCTATCTTCCATACCCGATTCCATTTTTTCATGGCGCGTTCGCGGATAAAGGCGCTTTCCCGGCTCTCATGGACTTCATACCAGACCAGTCTGTCAACAGCGTATCTGGTCGTAAAACCTTTTGTGAGTTTCTCTTTATGCTCCCATATGCGTTTGGCTAGATCGTCCGTCATTCCGATGTAGAGCGTGCCGCGCTTTTTGCTGGCGACAAGATAGACATAAAAGGCCATTTACAGACCTCTTCTCCCGCTCATCCCCGCGAAAGCGGGGATCCATCCTGAAAACTGTTTCAGTCTAGCGCTAAAATCACCAGCCTGGCGACAGAGTGGATTCCCGCTTTCGCGGGAATGAGCGGAGTTAGACATTCGCGAGGCGACAAACTGTTTTTTTGCGCATCGCCGCCTGAAGGACTAAAACCGCAGCCCATGACCAACACCACCGCCGCCACGCCCGACGCCGTTCCGGGAAGCTGGGTCGAGAAGGCGCCCGCCTTCGCGCGGCCTTATTTGCGTCTCGCCCGCGCCGACCGGCCGATCGGGACGTGGCTGCTTTTGATCCCCTGCTATTGGGGCCTCGCGCTCGCGGCGGTGGCGGGCCATGGCGGTCTCTATCTCCTTTATTACGCGGGGCTGATGAGCATCGGCGCTTTCGTGATGCGCGGCGCCGGCTGCGCCTATAACGACATTGTCGACCGGGACTATGACGCCCGCGTCGAGCGCACCGCCCTGCGGCCCATCCCGTCCGGGCAACTGACCGTGAAGCAGGCATGGGCTTTTCTCGTCGCGCTGTGTCTCATCGGCCTTGTCATCCTCCTGCAGTTCAATCGCATCGCCGTTCTCACCGGCCTCGCCTCGCTTATTCTCGTTGCGGTCTATCCGTTCATGAAGCGCGTCACCTATTGGCCGCAGGCCTGGCTCGGCCTTACCTTCAACTGGGGCGCGCTGGTCGCCTTCGCCGCCGCTTCGGGAACGCTGACGACCGCCGCTTTCGCGCTTTACGCCGCCGGGTTCTTCTGGACGCTGTTCTACGACACGATCTACGCCCATCAGGACAAGGACGACGACGCGCTGATCGGCGTCAAATCGACGGCCCTGAAACTCGGGGAGCGCACCAAACCCTGGCTCGCCGGTTTCGCGGCGATGACGCTCGCGCTTTTCACACTCGCCGGCGCCCTGCTGAACGCAAGCCCGGTTTATTACGTCGCGCTCCTTCCCGCCGCGGCGCATTTCATCTGGCAGCTTCAAAAGCTCGACATCGATAATGCTCACAATTGCTTGACCCTGTTCAAATCGAACCGCGAGGCGGGCTTTCTTTTGTTGCTGGCGCCGATTTGTGAACTGATCCCCGGTTTGCTGTGATCGGCCCCGGGCCTAAATCTCATCCCGCATGGATGGCTTGACAGGCGAAGGAAAGATCGATGACGAAACTGACGAGACGCGGCGCCAGCCTTGGGCTGATCGGCGGCGTTATGGGCGCTGGCCTCGCCGCCTGCGGCGGCGGTCAGGCGAAGGAGAAAAAAGTGAACAACCGGAACCCCGATCCCGCTGCCATTCCCGACTACGACAAATGGCAGCTTTCCAATGAGGAATGGAAAAAGCGCCTGCCGGCCGAGGCCTATGCGGTGCTGCGCAAGGAAGCGACCGAACGCGCCGGCACAAGCCCGCTTGAAATGGAAGAGCGCGACGGCGTTTACGCCTGCGCCGGCTGCGGCTTCGACCTCTTCCGCGCCGAGGCAAAATATCACAGCGGGTCCGGCTGGCCGAGTTTCGCCGACTACATCCCCGGCGCGCTCGGGTTTAAAACCGACTTCAAACTGGTCGTTCCGCGCAAGGAATATCACTGCGCGCGTTGCGGCGGCCATCAGGGCCATGTCTTCGAGGACGGCCCGCCCCCGACCGGCCTTCGATACTGCAACAACGGCGTCGCACTGACCTTCAAACTCGCGTGACAACGCCCGAAGCCTCCTGCGCCTTCACTCGCTGATTAAGCTGCTCGATCAGCACCGCCTGAATCTCGACGGTCTCGACAAGACGCTGGATCCACGCCCCCGCGGCCATGCCTTTTTCGGGATCGAACGCCGCCTCGTTCGGCATCGACGTCAGGTGCCGCTTTTCCTTCCAGTGCCTTGCATACCCGTCGAGCGTCAGCGGATCATGCGAGCCGCCGATGCGCGCCGTAAATTTGCGCAAAGGCTCATGGGTGCGAACCTCCGTCTCGTCGCGGGTGACTTCTCCGGTTTCGGGATTGCGGGCGACGATCCGCCGATCCGGCACTTTCGCGTCCCATTTGCCGGCGTCGACGGCGCCGTCGAGCGCCTGATCGAACACATAACAGGTCAAGAGCGCGTTATCGTCGTAAACCGCCTGCGCATTGATCGCGCCGGCGCCCTTATGGCCGCCGGTCGGATTGCCGACCATGACCGAGCCGCCGATATCCGTCTCGCCGCCGACATAGCGAAAGGTCAGCCATCCCGTCCATGCGGCGGCGGAGGCGTCCCATGCGGTGAGCACGACGTCCGGAATGTCGCCGCGAAAATTGAACCGGAAGAAGTCGCCCGCATTCGCCGTTTGCGCCGTCTTCAGATCGAAACCGACGCGGCCGCTGGCGGTGTTCGTGGTTTCGAGAATGAAGCCGTCATTATTGTCCGGCGACAGGATATGCAGCTTCTTCCCCGGCGCGCCTGTGCCGAGGCCGATATCGCCATTGTCCCTGTCGATCCAGATCGCTTCGGTCCAGCCCGAGCCGTCCGGACTGACCTTGATGTGGAAATTATCGTCCCCCGCGAGGCCGAATTCGGCGCGCCCGGAATAGCCGGTCTGGAAGAGCAGGCTCGCCGTGTCGCCGGCGGCGGCCTTGTTGATCTTCACCTGGCAATCATCATTGCCGGGCGTGACGTCGTCATGACTGAACAGCACGGCGTCTGATTTGACGGCAAGCCGGTTGGTTGCGTCCGCCGTCGCATTGACGCCGAATTTTTCCGCGCTCTCGCCGCTCTCGCCGGCGATCCCGGCCCAGGCCGCGCCGTCACAAGCAATGAGCCTGTCTTCATCGGCTACCCAGACGCGAAGCCCTTCCCGCGCGGCGATTTCAACCCAGGCGCCGTCCTGACAGGCGGCGATGTTTCCTTCGGCGAAGCCTTCCCAGGCGGCGCCGCTCGCGCCGGCCGGGAGAATATAGGCGTCGCCGTCGGACGGCGCGCCAGGCTCGGCGGAAACCGTCCGTGAAAGGACGGTCGACTGCACGAGCTGATCGAGCCGCCGGAAGGTCTCGTTGACGGTGACGTGTTTTTGCGCCTGGCTCGGCGCGAGATAGGAAAGCGATAATCTGGGCGACTGCTCCATGAGGGGCGGGCTCCGTAAGCAACTGAACGGTTAAAGCGCATGGTAAGCCCGGCGCGGAGGGGGGTGGATAACTATCCCCATTTACTGGGTTTGCGGGGTGTTTTTCGCGGCTGGCGGGAATAATTCCCGCTGACGTTGCGCCCTTCACCTCGCCGGAAGGAACGATTATAGCCTTGGAGCCCACCTGAAAGTTTCTGTTGAAAGGACGTGAGACATGAGCGCGAACAGCGGCGAGAATCTCGACATTGCGGTTCAATTTATCGAAGGCATGGTCGACAGGGCGGTCGCCTTCCTGCCAAGCGTCGCCGGCGCGCTGGTCGTTCTCGTCGTCGGCATGTGGCTCGCCGGGCGCGTCCGCTCCGCGGTCAGGCGCTATTTCCGGAAGTCGGACCGGCTCGACGAAACCCTCGAAGGGTTTCTCTCAAGCCTCATCTATTACGCCTCCGTCGCCATCGTCATCATCACGACGCTCGGCGTTTTCGGCGTGCCGACGACGAGCTTTGCCGCTGTTCTCGGCGCCGCCGGTCTCGCTGTCGGCTTCGCCCTGCAGGGAACCCTCGGTCATGTGGCCTCCGGCGTGATGATGCTCGGCTTCCGCCCGTTCGATGTGGGGGATTTCGTCGAAGCCGCCGGGGTTTCCGGCACAGTCAAGCAGATCGGCCTTTTCACGACGGAAATCGCGACGGTCGACAACAAGAAGATCATCGTGCCGAACGGCAAGATCTTCGACGACGTCATCACCAATTTCGCCGGTTATGAAACCCGCCGCGTCGATCTCGTGTTCGGCGTTTCCTATAGCGACGATCTCGACAAGGCGATGAGCCTCATCAAGACCGAGCTCGATAAGGATTCGCGCTGCAAGAAAGACCCCGAACCGGTCGTCGCCGTCGACAATCTCGGCGCGTCTTCGGTCGATATTATCTGCCGGGTGTGGGTCGAGCGCGCCGATTACTTCCCCGTGAAATGGGCGCTGATCAAGAACGTCAAGGAACGCTTCGATGCGGAAGGCGTCTCGATCCCCTTCCCGTGCCGTTCGGTCTACATGGAAAAGGCGGCGTGACGGCGCGGTGTTTTATGCTCCGCTCATTCCGGCGAAGGCCGGGATGACGGAAGATAACCGATCTTGAAACGGCCGGTCGCCGATTGAAGACAGTACGGGCCGCCGGTAGAATGCCTTCAACATTTTAGGAAAAGCAATTCATGTCCGAACAACCACGCCGGAACCGCTTTCTGGGCGACAGCGCCGGGCGCACGATTATCCGGCTTGTGATCGCCAGCATCATTGTCGGCGCGATCTTCTCGTTCCTCGGGCTCGGCGTGCTCGACTTCTGGGAGGGCGTATTCAGGACCGTGAAGAACATCGTCAGTTCGCTCGGCGAAAGCCTCGGCGAGATCGTCACTAACCTCGTCACATACCTTGTCATCGGCGCCGCCGTCGTGGTGCCGATCTGGCTGGTGATGCGGCTCCTGCGGTCGCGGCGGCGCTGAGGCGCTATTCCGCCGCTTCGGAATGCATCAACAATTCCATGCGCTTGATATAGGCGATCCACGCCTCCCGGCCCTTTTTCGTCAGGTGGCAGATGGTAAGCGGCCGCCTGCCGGCGAATTTCTTCTCAACGCGGATATAAGCCGCCTCTTCAAGCTTTCGGATATGAACCGAGAGATTGCCGTCGGTTCCGCCGACTTTTGCTTTCAGCTCGTTGAAGTCGGCTGACCCCGCCCCGGACAGATACGCCATGATCGAAAGACGCACCCTTCCGTGGATGACGTCGTCGATCTCGCGATAATCAAAGTCCGTAGCGTCGTTCATAACCTATACGATATCGCGCGGTTCGGCGCGCATCAGCAACAGTCCCGGCAACGCCGCACACAAGAACGTACCGATGGAGCCGGCCAGCAATTGATGAACGCTGCCGGCGAACACCAGACAGATTACCGAGAACGCCCAGGACAGCGCCGAGAAAATATTGAGCCATGCAAGCCGGGACGCCGTCGCGGTCGCCATGAAGGCGACGCCGTAAAGCCCGAACGCCACCGGGAACATCAACAGGAAGATGTAAGGCGGCCGGTTGGAGAAGCTCGAAGGCGCATAATGGAGGAGCATGGCCGCGGCGAAGAACACCGTCATGAAAATGCCGACGCCGAGCCAGGCGGCCATCGCGGTCTTGTTGCCGAGCGTCATTGCGCCGGGCTTCTTCCCCGCCGCCCCGCCGACGGTGAAGGAAAGCGCCCAGCCGAGCGCGCCGGCGACGAGCCACGGGACGGCGCCGCCGAACAGACTGAACGTCACGAGGCCGGTCGCCTCCAGATAGGAAACGAGCCCCGCAAGCCCCATCAGCCCGCCCCAGATGACATAATACCGCCCGCCGATCAGCGGCGCATCGCGGCCTTCTTCCGCCAGCGTGCGCACATAGGCGAGCTCGCTCACGAGTTCTTCTTTCGACCCGGTCATGGCAGCCTCCGATGATTTCACTTTACAATTTAAAGTACTTTTGTCTATTTTCAAGTGCGAGATACCAGAAACTGGAGGATAATCATGAGTTTCAAAACCGGAATATGCGCGCTTGCAGGGGCCTTGGCCGCCGCCGGAACCGCCGCGGCGCAGGATTACCCATCACCCAAGGCGGAAGTGAAAGCGGCGATCGAAAAGCTCGCCTGGCTACAGGGAACCTGGGAGGGAGAGGGCTGGCATTACACGCATGCCGGCAAGCGGGAAACTTACAACATCAAGGAGCAGATCGTCTCGAAACTCGACGGGATTATCCTGGCGGTCGAAGGGCGCGGCTGGAGCGTCGACGCCGAGGGTAATGAAATCGAGGTACACCACGCCGTCGCCGTCATGTCTTATGACCCATTTGCAAAGGACTATCGCATCCACGCCTTCACCCGCGACGGTTTTCAGACCGCAACGACGCCCGAGGTCGGCGAGATGAGTTACCGCTGGACCGTGCCGGCGGGGCCCGGCGCGGAGATGCGCTATCACGCCCGCATTGAAGACGGCGAATGGGTCGAAAGCGGCGAACGCTGCGCCGGCGACAAATGCACGCCGGCGATGGAAATGCGCCTGCGCAAAAAAACCGGCGAATAGGACCGCCTTACTTGTCGATCAGTGAAGGAACGATTTCCCGGCCGAAATAGTTTGCGAACCAGGACGTGGCGGCGGCGGTGCCAAGCATCATGACCCATTGCGCCGTTGTCGCCAAAATGCCCTGGGACTTCTTAACGTCGCCGCTATCGACCAGGGAAACGGCTGTTAATAACGACAGCACGAGCGCGCCTGGCCACACCCACCAGGTCGGCCCTTTGATCACGCCGGAATAAACTTCGAGCAGAACGACAGAATAGGCCGTCGCCGCTGAAAGAATTCTCACCCCAAACATATTCTACCCCTCTATGTAAACTTGATTGGCGGGCAGATTAACCACAGCGGCTCGGCGGCGCAATCGCCTCAGAGCGCCCTAAATTCAGGCCTGTCATAAAAAGTGCATGCATGTGACTGTATTACCCGCTATAAAGCCGCGATTAGGCCGTTGCCGCGCCGTCCGGGGGGATATGCGTCATGACTGTTTTATCATCTATGCTGCATTGCGCAATTGAGATATTGCGCGCAACGAAATTCAGGCGGCTCGCGCTATTGTTTTGCGCGTTAACGCTTCCGGGCTGCGCATCGATCGCGAAGGGCGTGACCCAGGCGATCCTCGACACGGACGACAAGGTCGAAGACCGGTTGTGCCGTGTGGACGGCGAAGGGTTTAAAGGCCTCGGCGACACGATCGCAGACACCACGACATCCGATAACATCCAGACAATGCGTATGCTGATCGTTCATGGTATCGGCCCGCATGCGGAGAACTATTCAGAACCTTTTGTCCGAACGATCGCCAGCGGGCTTGGGCTTAAGAAACGCAATGTGGAGCAGAAGCGCATCCGTCTCGGCCGCGCCCGCTGCGATTCGCTCGGCTGCGGCGCCTATGGCGGCGATCAGCTCGGCTGGCTCAACATAACGCGATACTACAACACTGCGGAAACGCGCGAACTCCTCGCCTTCGAAGTGCTGTGGAGCGGCTATAATGAAGGAGCCCGGAAGAAAATTCTGGACTTCGACAAGGACACCGCGCGGCTGCGCGCTTCCGTCAACAACACCGTCAAAACCTTCTTCAACCAGCAGGTCATCGACCCGGTCAAATATCTCGGCGACAACGCGACCGACGTGCGCGGCCATGTGCGGCAGGCCTCATGCTGGATGCTGTCCGGCGACTGGGACGATTATCCGGACTCCCAGTCGATCGACAGCAGCGACTTTGAAGCCTGCCCGCTCATCGACACCGTGAAAGCCCGCCTTGAACCCGCACAGGTAAGGGCGGCGGATATCGCCGCCAACGACTCTTTCGTTGCGGTCACGCACTCTCTGGGCAGCCGCATCTTTCTCGACGCCTTCTCCATTCAGGACGATGAAAAGCCCGGCGAGATCAATCCCTTCACCAATATCGGCGGCTATCTCAACACCCGCGACGTGACGCTGATCATGCTGGCGAACCAGTTGCCGCTCCTGCAAGAGGGGTTGCAGGAAGACTTTTTCAGCTTCGCCGGGGTGCCATGGCGGAACAAGAAGAGATACAGCGGCGAATATAAACAGGTCGTCGACAAGACAGGAAACCAGCGGTTCGGCTTCGCCGAATACAAAACGCAGGAAGCGCTTTGCAGCGATCCAGACCTGAGGCTTTCCCAGCGCCGGTTCGGCAAGATGTCGCTGGTCTCTGTTTCAGACCCGAACGATCTGTTGAGCTATCGCCTTCTCGTCGGCGACTTTGTCGAAGATTACGTCGACTGGGCGCTCTGCCCGAGCGTCACCGAGGTCCTGATTTCCGTGACCCCGCCGCGCTCGCTGTTCGGGCTCGATTTCGCCGACCCCTCTGCGGCGCATGGCAATTACTGGACCGATGGCGGCCTGTCGCAGCTTTTAATTCAAGGGTTTAACAAGGATTCGGCCGAGCTTGAATTCGCCACGGACAAGCGCGGCGCGCCGCTTGACTTGGATGATGAAAACGCGAAAATTCGCTATAAATGCGAGGAAACGCTCTACGAGAAGAAGCGTTCCAAGGGGAGTAAATCTTAGTCTGAAAAGTCTGGTTTTGAGTAGCCTTGCGAGATAGGGGAGACAGAGGTGAAAGGAATGAAAAAGATGAAAACAGTGGCGCTTACCGGCGCCGGCGCAGCCGTTATCGGCGCGCTTAGTGTTTTCGCACTGAACCTAAGCGCTTCGGCGGCGCCGTCGGACGAGCTCCTGTCACTGTGCAAAAGCGATGACCGGAACTTGCCGCAATGGTGCGAATGCCTCGATGAAGACGCCACCGATGCGAGCATCCGGAAGATCCTGATTACGTCGTTTGAGAACGGCCAGTATGTTCAGGATCCGGACGCGAACGAAATCGTTCAGGCCTGCCGCGAGAAAACCAAAGTCGCCTAACCGTCTTCGCCGCGGCGAATAGATAGGCTCGGCGCTTCCGGCGCGCCGTCATTGGCGTACTGGTCTTCAGCGAGATCGACCGGCTGCGCCGCCTCGCCAAGGGTCATCGCCGAACCGCTCGCCTCGACCAGCGGCACCGTCTTGACGACGCGGTCCTCTGCAAGATTGTAAATCACGATCATCGCGCCATTCTCACCGTCAACGCGAACCGCAAGCTGGTCGCCGTCAAGGGCGATCGCGCCCGCCTCGCCGCCCAGGGGCAGCGCGATAACGGACCCGTCATTCGTCGACGCCGCCGCAACCGGCAACACGACGCCGCGGGTTTCCAGCGCCGGCTCTTCAAGGGTCGCGACCGGGGTCGAGCGCACGGCGCCCGGCGTCGCGCTGTCCTCGGCGAGACGGTCCTTATCCGGATTGCCGAACACCGCGATGATGGTCATCACCACGACCAGAAACACGAACGGCATCGTGATGATGATGATCAGGAGGTTTCTTGCGCCGATCGCAGAGGCGAGCGACCCCGCCCCGGACGGCGCGCGGGAAGGCGCGGCGGCCTCAGCGTTATCGAACTCCAGGGGCTCCTCGGCGCGCCCGTCCTCGTCAGCCAATTTGAATTTCACGTTCCTGCTCCTTCGCGGCGACCAAGGCGCCGGTCTGGCCTATCGGCGATCCAGCCGCTAGACCGCTGGCTTATGACAAGCGACCGCCCGCCTCTCAACCCCGAAAACGCCGCACCCTCCCCTGAGGGCGACGTTTTCGATTTCGATATCGGCCCCCATCATGCCGGCGCAAGGCTTGATAAATGGTTGTCGGACGAGATCGAGGACCTCACCCGGACGCGGCTGAAAGCGCTGATCGAAGGCGGCGCGCTCGCCCGCGACGGCGCGGTTTTTACCGATCCTTCATGGAAGTTGCGGGAAGGTGAAACCTATCGGCTGACGGTGCCGCCGGCGGCAGACCCCGAGCCGAAAGGCGAGGCCATTCCCCTCAAGGTGGTCTTTGAAGACGCCGATCTCATCGTGGTCGACAAGCCGGCGGGACTGGTCGTTCACCCGGCGGCCGGCAACTGGACCGGCACGCTCGTCAACGCGCTGATCCATCATTGCGGGATGAGCCTTTCCGGCATCGGCGGCGTCGCGCGACCGGGGATCGTCCACCGCATCGACAAGGATACGTCCGGTCTTCTGGTGGTCGCCAAGAACAACAAAACCCATCAGGGCCTCACCGAAGCTTTTTCCGTACACGACATAGAACGCGTCTATGCGGCGATCGCCGTCGGCGCGCCGCGGCCCGGCGTCGGAACCATCGATGCAGCGCTCGCCCGCGCGCAAACCGACCGCAAGAAGATGACGGTCGTTGAAGAGATGGAGTGGGATGACGAAACGGAAGACTATGTTCCGCGGCAGGGCGCGCGCCGCGCCGTCACGCATTACAAGGTGATCGAAACGTTCGGGCGGGCCCGCGCAAAACTCAAAGGCGACGCGCTCGCCTCGCTCATCGAGTGCCGCCTTGAAACCGGCCGCACGCATCAGATTCGCGCGCATCTCGCCTCTATCGGCCACCCGCTGATCGGCGACCAGACCTATGGCCGGGGCCCCGGCCTTGCCGGTCTGAAACCGGGCGATGAAGCCGCCGACCGGGCGATCTCCGCGATCCGCAAGTTCCGCCGGCAGGCGCTCCACGCAAAAGTGCTGGGCTTCGTTCATCCGGTCACCGGCGAGGCGTTGCGGTTTGAAAGCGAAGCCCCGGCGGATTTTCAAAAACTCCACGACACGCTGAAGGCGCTCTGAGCCTCAAGCGCTGCGGGCGCGGCTATCGGGCCAGCGCAATGATCAGCCCCATGCCGGAAACCGCGACCGCGATCGCCGCAGGGATCAGCAAGACCTGCAAGGCAGCTTCCTTTCCTGTGATGACGCCCGTCCAGGTTTCAAACGGTTCATCGAGAAAAGCGCCCATGGGCATGACGTCATCGCGCTTTTTGCCGCCGGCGCGCAGCATCATATAGGGCGTGCCCATATAGGCGGCGAGGTAGACGGCGCTGATCGCCACCATGAACAGGGCTTCCTTGTCTCCCTGGAATGTCAGCCAGAAAACGCCGAGGATAAATGCATTGATCCCCGCCAGCGCCTTGAAGACGCCGCCATGCATCGCCGTGTTCGCCCGGCGCCCGGCTGACGCGGCCACCAGCGCCGGTCTCGGCTTCCTGTCCGGGGAGCGCGCGTCTTCAAGCTCGGCTTCAAGGACCGATGTTTCCAGATTTTGCAGCGCCGCCATGCTCATTTTCGCCTCCTGATTTTAAGATGTATATTATATGCATCTTATATCTTGCAAAATTCTGAAATTGCAATATATAAAATGCATCTTTTTAGAGGTCCCGATGAGATTGAACCTGCAAACCGACTACGCCCTGCGCCTCCTGATGCACCTCGCCGTGAACAAGGACACGCTATGCACCATCGCCGGCGCGGCGGCGCGCTACAGGATATCGAAGAACCACCTCATGAAGGTCGCGCACATACTGGGCCGCGAAGGCTTTATCGAAACGGTTCGCGGGCGGGCGGGCGGCTTGCGTCTCGCCGGACCGGCGCGTGATATCAATGTCGGCGCCGTCGTTCGGCTCATGGAAGCTGACCTCGCGATAGTCGAATGTTTCCAGGGCGGAAAAAACGAGTGCGCCATCACGCCGGCGTGCCGATTGAAAGGCGCGCTCAACGAGGCCCTGAACGCCTTTCTTGAAGTGCTCGACCATTACACGCTCGAAGACCTGACCGGCCGCAATGCGAAACTGCGCGCCTTGCTGGCGGAGGCGGCGTGATGCTTGACAGCATCAGGAGCGCTGATGAGCGCCGCCGTGAAATTCAGGAAAAAGCCGCCGCAATGGGAATAGACGAGACGTATATCTCATTGCTTGTCGACACGTTTTACGAACGCGTGCGGGCGCACCCGCTGCTTGCGCCAATTTTCGACGAAGCCATCAAGGACGACTGGGCGCCGCATCTTGCGAAGATGAAAGCGTTCTGGGCGTCTGTTGCGCTGAATGCCGGGCGCTATTCCGGCAAGCCTGTGCCGGCGCATCAGAAACTCGCGCGCGTCAGGCCCTGGCACTTCGAAATCTGGCTGGCGTTGTTCAGGCAGACGCTCGAGGACACCGCCCCCTCGCCCGCCGCCGTCCGGTATTTTCAAGAGCGCGCCGAACGCATCGCCCAGAGTCTCAAGCTCGCCATGTTCGGCGCGCCGGAACTGGCGGCGGCGGAAGCGTCAAAGACGCCGCCAGAGACTACGACCTGCTATGCCGAGACGGAGGTCTTCACGCAGGAAACAGCGCCCGACAAGCTTAGGAGCCTTCATCAAACCAAGCCGGACGTCTGGGGGGAACTGCTCGTTCTTGAAGGCGCCCTCGATTATGTGATCCCCGGGCCGCCCTTGCGCGAACAGCGCATCAACGCCGGCGGGCATGGCGTGATCGAACCCGCCGTCCCGCATTTCGTGCGCCTCACCCGGAACGTCAAATTCAAGATCCGGTTTTACCGCTAGCCTTGCGCGAAAAAATGAGCCCGGCCCCCTGGGGAGCCGGGCTCTCCCCCTAGGTTTTCTTGCGGCGGCCCGCCGCGCCGAGCGCCCCTGCGCCGGCGATAAACAGCCAGAGCGCCGCCGGAAGCGGCACTTCGGAAGCCCCGCCCGTATCCGCAACCGTAACCGCGCCGAATGTCGGATCGATCAGGCCGCAAGCGAGATCGTAATTGAAATCGCAGGTGAAGATCGCTGAATAGATCAGGTCCGTCGACGTAATACCGCCGAACATGACGCCGGAAGGACTTCCGTAGCCGACTTCCCCAAGCAGCGTTCCCGTACCGTTGAGCCCGCTGTAAATCTGAATGCGTCCGCCGTCATAGGCGTTCGCCCAGGCGCCGACGCCGGCGACGCCGCCGTCGAAGTTGATGCCGAGGCTCGGCGTGGCGGCGCCAAGAAAAAACTGGCCGTTCAAAATCAATCCGTCGGACCGCACATAGGACGACGGACCGAAGAATTCGGCGCCCGCTGTTTCTATCGAAAGCTGCTCTGTCGTATCGCCGACATTCGCCGATGTATCGATCACCGTGAAACCATCGGTGAGCGCATTTTGAAACGCCGTTTGATCCGAATAAGTGATGACGCCCGCCTGCGCCGCGCCGCCGACAAGCGTAAACCCGATAAGGGCCGCAACGGCCCTTTTTACGCTGATAACCATGATACGCCCCCATACTGTTACAACTGAAAAGACACTGACGTTATCAGCGTCTCGCCTTCGCGTTATCAGTATTGGTCCGGCTTGATATTGTAGAAAATCGACAGCACATCCCGGAACGCCGATCTTAACTATAAAAACCGGCCCCGCCGGGCTTACGCCGCCCCTTTCGGCGGCGGCATGCGCTCTTCCGGCAACGATCCCTCCCTCACGCCTTTTTGCACGCGTGAGAGCCCCAATTGACTGGAAAACCGCCCTAATTCCGGCGAAAAAGGGCGCTATCAAGAGATCAAGGCCGTCCGCCCTTGGGATTTCCCCATCAGCCCCCATATAGGAGCCAAACGCCGCCAAGAGCGTCTTTTCCGGGGACTTCCGCCATTTGGACCTAAACGGCCTCGACGAGTATGATGCTGCGCGAAGGAGAGAGATGCGCCGATGAGTAATGCTTTGACCACCACCGCCGCCCTGACGCCGGAAGGCTCGCTGTCGCGCTACCTCGCCGAGATCCGCAAGTTTCCGATGCTGGAGAAGGACGAGGAATACATGCTCGCGAAGCGTTTCGTCGAGCATGAGGATCCGGACGCCGCGCACAAGCTGATCACCAGCCACCTGCGGCTCGTGGCGAAAATCGCCATGGGCTATCGCGGGTACGGCCTGCCGATCGGCGAAGTCATTTCCGAAGGCAATGTCGGCCTGATGCAGGCGGTCAAGCGCTTCGATCCGGAAAAGGGCTTCCGCCTCGCCACCTACGCCATGTGGTGGATCCGCGCTTCCATTCAGGAATACATTTTGCGCTCATGGTCGCTCGTCAAAATCGGCACCACCGCCGCGCAGAAAAAACTCTTCTTCAACCTGAGGAAGATCAAGGGCCAGATCGACGCCGTCGACGAAGGCGATTTGAACCCCGAACAGGTCGAGCACATCGCCACCAAGCTCGGCGTCACTCATGACGACGTCATCAGCATGAACCGGCGGATGTCCGGCGGCGAGGCGTCCTTGAACGCCCCGATGTCGAAGGACGCCGACGGCGGCGGCGAATGGCAGGACTGGCTCGTTGACGACGACGCCGTCAATCCGGAAATGAAGCTCGCCAATGACGACGAATACGAGATGCGCATGGGGTTGCTTGAGCAGGCGCTGGCGACCCTGAACGAACGCGAGCAGCACATCCTCACCGAGCGGCGGCTGAAAGATAATCCCTCGACGCTCGAAGAGCTCAGCCAGGTTTACGGCGTCTCCCGCGAACGGGTGCGCCAGATCGAGGTGCGCGCCTTTGAAAAGCTGCAAAAAGCCATGAAGCGCATGGACAAGGAAGCGCGGGCGCCGAAAACCGTCGAAGAGGCGGACGCCTGACGGCGCCCGTCTCCGCTTTCACTTTCACTTTCGCGGCTTATTCCGCTTCAGCGATCCATTTGATTCGCGCGCGGCGCTGATCAACTCAGCGCTTCTGCGTCAGGTCTTGATCGGTCAGCACGCCGCGTTCGCCAAGAATTTCGGCGAGATCGAGAAAGGCGGAGTAAACGACGGCGTCAGCCGGGCACATGGCGTCGGGTTTCGCATCGATTTCCGACGCAGACCACCACCGCCAGAGGGCCAGCTTATAGAGCGCATCCCTGATCAACGGCGCTTTCAGCGCCGCCGCCTTGTTGAGAATTTGCGCCTGGGTTTCGATGACTTCGTCGCGCAGCCGGAAGGCGCGCTCATCATTGGCGTCAATCTGGTCGAGCACCTGTTCCGCTTCTGAAAAAAGCTCCAGCAGCAGCTTCAGGCAGTCATGCACGCTGCCGGTCTCGCTTTGCGCAAGTCTTTCTATTTCCTGCGTTTTCGAGCGTATGGCGCTGATACTCATCGATGCAACTTTCTTGTAAAAACACCTTCGCCCTCTTGGGGGCCGGGCTGCTTAGGGCAATCGTCCTAGATTGTCTGTCCTGCAAATGCTGGACAAAACTGCGCCGAAAGCGCTTTTATCGGGGTGTTTTGTATTTCCTCACGGCGATTTGAACTGACGGCGGCCCGACCATGGCGCGCCGCCTCCATGCGTGACGGTGCAATGACGCTTGAAGACTACCTGCGGCGCCTTCAAGGCGAGAACGATCCGGAAAAGCTCGGCGAGATCCTCCATGAAGCGCTCTCCGGCATGGGCGCAACCGTCTACAGCGGCCGGGAACTGCCCTATGGCGCGACCATCAGGGGCTCAAACTGGGATCCCATCGTCTCCACATTTTCCGAAAGCGCAAAAGCCGCCTATCAGAAATACCGCTCCGGCGGCGACCCGTTTTTCGAGGCCGCAATGGCGAATGGCGCGCCCGTTCATTACAATCGCATCAAGAATGACTTTTCCTTCACCGATGAACAAAGAGCGTTGTTTCAGGCGATGGAGGACTCAGGCCTTAAGGACGGTGTGGCGACGCCGGTCATCGCCAAGCCCGGCGTCGCCGCCTATTTCGTCGCCGCCTTTCCGGAGCCGCGTCCCGATCTCAAACCCGAAGACCTGCGCCGCCTTCATCTGATCTTCAGCGAGTATTATTACCGCTACCGGGAACTGACGCGCCTGCAGAAAGCCACGCTTTCCAAACGCGAACGCCAGATCCTGGTCGGCATCATTTCCGGCAAATCCAACATTGAAATCGGCGAGCAACTCGGCCTGTCGAAGGGCACCATCGACACATATGTCCGGCGCAGCTTTGACAAACTCGGCGTTAAAAGCCGGATCGAAGCCGCGCTAAAATATTTCAGCCTCGGCCTTCATTTGAGCTGACCGAACGCCGGCCTAATGACCCGGGGCGCTCGCCAGTTCCGCCGCGACCTTATCGCTTTCTGAAATGCGCGGCTGGGACAGCCCGGCGAAAAGCAGGAACGCTACAGGCGTCAGGAACAACGTGAAGACCGTTGCAAAGCCGAGCCCGCCGAAAATCACCCAACCGAGCGCCGCGCGGCTTTCCGCGCCCGCGCCGGCGCCAAGAATGAGCGGCAGACTGGCCAGCAGCGTCGAGATCGCCGTCATCAGGACCGGGCGCAGACGCACCATGGCTGCGGTCTCGACAGCCTCGCGCACGCTCTTGCCTTCATCGCGCTGGCGATTGGCGAACTCGACGATCAGAATGCCGTTCTTGGCCATGACGCCGATCAGCAGCACCAGTCCGATCTGGCTGTAATAGTTGATCGAACCGCCGGTAATCAGGATTGCGTAGATCGCCGCGGCGAGACCGAACGGCACCGTCACCATGATGATAAGGGAACTGACGAAACTCTCGAACTGCGCGGCGAGCACGAGAAAGACGATGAGTCCGGCGAAGGCGAATACGATGAGCGTCGCATTGCTCGACTCTTGCAGAACTTTCGCCTCCCCCAGAAGCGTTACAGACAGATTGCCTTCCAGCATGTCGGCGGCGATTGCGCGCATTTCCCTCACCGCATCGCCAAGGGGAACATTGTCGGCGAGCTCTGCAGTGACCGGCACCGCGCGGCGGCGTTGCTCACGCGCCAGTTCGGCGGCGACAGCGACTTCGCGCACCGTCGCCAGCGAGGACAGCGGCACAAAATCGCCATTGGCGGCCCGCAGGAAAATATTGGCGAGATCGGTGGGATCGTTTACCGGCTCGCCCGCGCCCGACATCATGACGTTGATGATATCGTCGCCGACAAATATTTCCGCCGCCTTATATTCGTCGGCGAGCACCTGGACGGTCCGGCTGATGGCGGTCACCGGCACGCCAAGCGCCGTCGCCGCCTCACGGTCGATCTCGATCGTCACCTGCGGCTGGGATGTCTGGAAGTCGGTGCGCACGTCGGCGAACGAAGGCGAGGCCATCATGCGCGCAGCCATGGCGTCCGCCGCCGCCGCCGCCGCGCCGTAGTCATCCCCGACGACAGCAAAGCGAAGCCCCTGCCCCGCGCCGCGAATGCCGAGCGAGTTGCCTCTGCGGACATTGATGCTCACGCCGGCGATGTCGCTAAGGCGATCGCGCACTTTCTGTTCGATCTCATGTTGCGAGAAATTACGGTCCGACCAGTCCGGCAGGATCAGGATCACAAAAGACCGCAACCCGCCGCCGACGCCGTTGATCGACGTGATCGCCGTCACCTCGCCGCTTTCGGCGAAAGGCTGAAGGCGCTGTTCGATCTCCAGCACCTTGCGGTCAAGATATTGAAAGCTCGACCCCTCCTGTCCCGAAAGCGAGATAAATACGCGGCCGCGATCTTCCTCGGGAGTCAGTTCTTTCGGCGCCGCCTGAAAGGCGCCGATCGCGCCAGCGGCGAAGACCAGCGCGGCGGCGGAAATCAGGACTGGCCGGTTCAATGTAAAACGCAGCGCCGGGCCATATATCCGCGTAAGGGGGCCATCCGGCTGTGTCTTTTCGCTCCCGTGATCCATTTCAGCGCGATGCTCGCGGCCGAGTTTGACCGTCAGCACGGGACACAAGGTGAGCGCCACAAAGGAAGACACCGCCACGGCGAAAGCCATCACGAAGCCGAACTCGGAAAACAGCCGGCCCGCCTGTCCCGGCAGGAAAGAAATCGGGATGAAAACGGAAGCCAGCGTGACGGTGGTGGCCAGAACAGCGAAAACGATCTCGCGCGTGCCGAGGACCGCCGCGGCGCGCTTGCCGGCGCCCTTGCCGCGCCAGCGCTGAATGTTCTCGGTGACGACGACCGCATCGTCGACGACCAGCCCCGACGCCATCACCAGCGCCAGAAGCGTGATCAGGTTGATCGAGAAACCCGCAAGATAAATGGCGGCGATTGTACCGAGCAGCGATATCGGGATGGTCACCGCCGGAATCATCGTCGCCCGCAGCGACCTCAGGAACATGAAGATCACGAACACGACGATCGCCGTCGCGAACAGGAGACTCTTGAACACCTCGCGCACCGCTTCGGCGATGAAAATAGAATCGTCGACCGGCACGGTGATCCGCACATTGCTCGGCAGCGATTGTTCGAGTTCGGCGACCGCCGCGCGGACGCCGGCTGACACCGCCATGGTGTTGGACTGCGCCTGACGGATTATGCCGATGCCGATGCCGGGATCGCCGTCAATGCGCGCCGTTCTTGTTTCATCTTCATACCCCCACTCAACGACAGCGACGTCGGAAAGGCGGGTCTGGGCGTCAAGGCGCAGGGCCGCGATGTGTTCCGGGGTCGTCGCGGGCGCCTCGGCGCGGATCAATATCTGCTGCGTATTACTCCTCAGCCGTCCGCTCGGCGTCGATTGCGCCGCCGTCGCGGCGAGCCGCGCAACATCCTCAACCGTATAACCGCGCGCCGCGAGAGAGACCGGCAGCACGCGGATGCGAATAAGTTTGTTTCTGACGCCGTAATCGTCCGCCTGCGCCACGCCTTCGACAGCCTGCAATCGCGGCAGGATCACATCGTCGACAATCCGCGCGATGTCCCCGTCATCCATACCCGAGGCCGACACGCTAAGGCGCATCATCGGCGAACCGTTCGAGTCCGCCTTGCGCACCCGGGGCAGCTCGATCTCTTCGGGAAGCTCGTCCGATTGCGACGAGATGGCGTTTTGAACATCGGTCGCGGCGATATTGATGTCGACGCTGCTGGTGAACTCCACCGTTACGTCGCTGTCGCCGAAACTGGACTCAGAAGAGATATTCTTAACGCCGTCGACCTGCGCGACAGCGCTTTCGACTATAGCCGTCACTTCAGCATCCACGGTTTCGGGCGTCGCGCCGGGATAGCTCGTGTCAATGGATACGACCGGCTGGTCGACATCGGGAAGCTCGCGCACTTCGACGCCGAAAAAGGCGGCGAGGCCGGCAATGACGATCAGCAGGCTCAAGACAGCCGCCAGAATAGGCCGCCGGATGAATGCGCCGACAAAACCGCCGCTATAATCCGATTTCTGATGAGCGGCGGCCATCGCCTCGCCTCACTCCTGGTCGGCTGCGGATGTCGTTCCGGAAACGCCGCCACGGCTCGATACCGGTTCCGGCAGCGGCACGCCGCGGCGCACGCGGTCGGCGCCCTCGGAGACGATCACGTCGCCGGGTTTCAGCTCGCCTTCCACCAGCACGGTTTCATCCGTACGCTGCAGAATGACGACGCCGGCGCGTTCCGCCACGCCATCCTTGTTACGCCGCCAGACATAGGCGCCCGCACGATCCCACTGCACAGAGAGCCCCGGCGCAGCGACCGCTTGCTCGCCCATCGCAGTTGTCGAGATGGCCAGCACGGCGCCGGGTATCAGCCGGCCTCGCTCATTGCCGACCCGCGCTTCGACGCGCAGCGTGCGCGAGACGGGATCGACCCGGCTGTCGATCGCCGTGATCTCGCCTTCATATGCAGCGCCGATGTCTGACGTCAGCGTCGCGGCGACCGCCTGTCCGATATTGACGAAACCCGCCGATTCCTGCGGCACGGCGAACTCAATGATGATCGAAGACGTATCGTCCAGCGTCGTCACGATATCGCCCGCGCGGATATAATCCCCGGGCTCGAGTTCCGTAAGCCCGGCGATGCCGTTGAACGGCGCCGTGATCTTGCGTTGCGCGACAGCGACTTCGGCGGCGCGCAGTTCTGCTTGAACGGCGTTGAAATTGGTCTGGGCCTGCTCGGATTCGAGCGCCGACGCGGCTTCGTCGGATTCAAGATCGCGATAACGCGCGGCGTTGTCCCGGGCGATCGGAAACTGCGCCTGCGCGCGGGCGAGCGCGACCTGCTGCTGATCGTCGTCGATCTGGACAAGAACGTCGCCCAGTTCGACACGCTGCCCCGGCGCGATATTGACTGCTTCAACGAGGCCGGTGACTTCCGATGTGATGGAAACGCTTTTCAGCGCGCGCGCGCGTCCGATCACTTCGATAGTGCGCGAAACGGCGGCTTCCTCGGCGAGTGTCATGACCACGGTCGGTTGATAGCCGCCGCGGGCCGGTCCGCCGCGCGCATCTTCCTGCGCCCCGCCGTTCCCGCCGACGGACGCCATGAAAAAAGCGGTCGCTGCAGCGCCAGCGACAAGACCGATCATGGCCCCAGCTATCAATGTTCCGGGTATCTTCACCCAAACGCCTCCAAGCCCGCTACTCTATAAAATCAGCAGGCCGGGAAAGATATATCAAACCCTCGCTTAATAGCCTCATAATTCGGCGCCGGGCCGCCTCACAGCACCGTGAGACGGCTGGTAATCTACGAAAAGATTACGCCCGGCCGCCATGAAAGACAGCCGGGCGTTTACGCTACTATGGGGGAGAACCGTTAAGCCGTCCTTGTTTCCGGAGACGGCGTTTTGCGTCCCGTCGAGATCAGCGGCCAGACGAGCTGTTCGCCGAGGCTCGTCTCGGGGAGATTTTCGACGCCGAACTCTTTCGGGTACCGGCGCGTGATCAGCGCCGTACCGAACAGGACGTCCCAGAAAAACAGAAGATTGCCGTAATTGCCCTTGTAGTTGGTGACGCCGTCGGCCTTGTGCTTGCCGTGATGGGCGTGGTGGGTCGCCGGCGTCGAGATCACGCGTTCGACCAGCCACATGACCGGCGCGGTGAACCTGTTTTCATAAAGCGGCCTGTCCCAGCGCACGTCCGAATGGGCGCCGTAGATCACCGCCATTTTGATGACGATGTAGAAAGCATAAACCCAGCCGAGACCGAGATAGACAAGCGCGCCCGAAAGCCACAGGCCCGGCATCAGCGCGTAATAGAAAATGTTGTTCCGGTAGACGACGCGGATCGACATATAGGCGGCGTCATGATGGGGACGGTGCAGCTTGTAGAGCCAGGGGAGCGAATGCGACGCGCGGTGCCACCAATACTGCGTCAGGTCGTCGAAGATGAGGAACAACGCAAAACCCGCGATGAACGGCAGGCCGGCGAGCGCGCCTTCCGCCTGCGGCGCGATCAGCGATGTGACATAGGCGCCCATGAAAAGCGCGAAAGGCTGGGTGAAGAACACCAGCGCCAGGACGCTGAGGATTTCGAAAATCCCGTCCCGTTTTTTCTGACCGTTCTTGTGGAACAGGTCCGTACGGAAAAACTCAATGACGCCGAAGGAAAAGAAAATCCCGAGGATAACCAGCATTTCCGGTTTCATGACGACCTCCCTGATGTCGTGCTTGCGGAGAAGTATGGCACGGGCTAGGCTCGCAAAATGCTAACTTCTTTGCATTTATGGCGCGCCCCATGAAAACCCCGCCTGAGGCGGCGCTGGGCGGCCTTTTGCGCGACATGCCGCCCGATCTGCAGGCTGATCTCGCCCGCATCGGCGCGCTGGTCCGCTACCGCCCCGGTCAGCTCATTCACCAGCGCGGCGACCGCAAGCCGGGTCTTTCGATTGTTGTCAGCGGCGCCGTCCTGTTCAGCGCCACCGATGCGGAGGGCGTGAGGGTGGCGACGACGCGCATGAATCCCGGCGACAGTTTCGGCGAGTTCACGCTATTCGCCGGCCTGCCGCGCACCCATGACGCAACCGCTATCGGCGAAACTGAAATCAACCAGATTACGCGCGCGCCGTTCTTCGCGCTGCTCGACCGGCGGCCGGCGCTGCGCGACCATCTCTTGAAACATTTAACGCGCAATCTCGCCCTTGCTGTCGGCTGGCTCGACGACGAAAGGCGGCTGCCGTTGCGCACGCGCCTCGCCAAGCGGCTGCTGGAATTCGCAGCGCCCGATGAAGACACGCATGTCGTTAATATCACGCAGCATGAACTCGCCGAAACGCTTGGGGTCTCGCGTGTGGCGCTCGGACAGGCGGTCGCGTTTCTGCGCGGGGAAGAACTCATCGAAACCGGCTATGGCGCGATCATCGTTCGCGACATCGAAGCGCTTTCCGGCTGGATCGCCGCCGAAACCGGCCTTGAGCCGCTGACGGTTGAATGACGGAAAGAGCGCAATAACCGGGTGGCTGGAAACCGCGCCAGTGATACCCTCTTCCGTAGTCAATACTCAAAAGCATGGAACCGAACATGACCGACACAGAAAAAACCGCCCGCTTCCGCGCCATGCACACGCCCGGCGCGCCGCTGATCGTTCCCAATCCGTGGGACGCCGGTTCGGCGCGCATTCTTGAAAGCCTCGGCTTCAAAGCGCTGGCGACGACGAGTTCCGGTTTCGCGCTCACCAGGGGACGGCGCGACTATGGCGTGACGCGCGAGGAAACCCTCGCCCATTGCCGCGAGGTAGCGGGCGCCGTCGACATCCCGGTCTGCGCCGATCTTGAAAACGGGTTCGGCCTCGCGCCGGAGGATGCGAGCGAAACGATCCGGCTTGCAGCCGGGACCGGCCTTTGCGGCGGCTCGATTGAGGATTCCACCGGCGACCGCGACGCGCCGATCATCGAGCGCGCGCTGGCGGTAGAACGCATCGCCGCCGCCGCAGAAGCGGCGCGCGGGTCGGCGAACGGTTTTGTGCTCACCGCCCGCGCCGAGGCGTTTCTTTACGGGAAGAGCGACCTCGATGAGACGATTTCAAGGCTCTCCGCTTTTGCCGACGCCGGCGCCGACATCCTGTTCGCGCCGGGCCTGCCGGACATGGACGCGGTGCGCGCCGTTTGCGCTGCGGTTTCAAAGCCGGTCAACGCCCTTGCGATAGGCGCGCTTGCGCACTGCGCCGTTGCGGATTTCGCCGAAGCCGGCGCCGCGCGTATTTCAATCGGCGGCGCGCTCGCCCGTAAGGCCTATGCGAGCCTCGCCGCCGCGTCGCAATTGCTGAATGACGGCCGATTCGACTTCGCCCTACTGGACGGCGAAAGCAGCAAGACCGTCGATCGCGCCTTACGCTGAGGGTTTGAGCCTCGCCTTCAACGCCGCGAGAAAACCCACATGGCCGAGAAGCATCCAGAGCGCTTTCAGGCGCCGCCGTTTTTGCATGTTTGCATAGGCTTTGGACTGGTCGCCGTCGCCCCAATAGCTCGGTGTTTCGTCAGGCGCGACGCCCTCAAGCTCGCCTTCCCAGGCAACGCCGGTTTCGTAACCGAAAGCGATCAGGTCTTCCGTAATCGGCCCGTGCAACTTCAGTTGTCCCGCAACGCGGGATTTGTGCTGGCGCCAGTTGCCAATGCTTGAAGAGGAAATCGGCCGTACGGAGCCCATCGCCTTTTCCGCATCCGCTGAGGGCTTCGCCGCCTCATGAAAGCGCGAGAACGGCGCCTTCGGTTTCAGGAACGGCATCTCATTTTCGAGCGCCGCCTGCACGCCGTCCGGATCGCGCACAAGATCTTCATAGCGCACGACCAGAAAACGCGGATGGCCGCGGAGTTTCTTCAACAACGGCGCGCGGTTCTTCCAGAAATTCAGGCCGGCCCAGTAAAGACCGTCTTCGCTGTGACGATGCTTGCTGACGATCATGTCGCGCGGATCGCGGATCATGCAGATCACATAAAGATATGGATTGGCGCGCAGCGCGGTTTCTGCAACGAGCAGATCGCGCGGACGCTTGGTCAGATAAATCCGCCCGGCGCGCGGCGGCCAGCGCCAGATCGGGTCTTCATGATTGCCGATCATATCCACATCGCAACAGGCGGCGATCGCCTCGACCATCAAGGTCGTGCCGGTGCGCGGGCCGGTTCCGACGACGTGAATTCTATGCATCAGCAAAACCGTTTTCTTTTGCGTTGCATCAACACTGCACCGTAAGGCGATGCGCCGGTGCGTCTCAATGGTCACAATCTCTCAAAACCGCGTTTATCCGGGCTTAACCCCGCCCCCAGGCGGTTTATCCGCCGAATATTTCTGCTACATCGGGCCCGCGTTCCACGGATATCCCGCCGGGACGACACAGCAACAACGGCGACAATGACGACGAGCCCCATCGATCTGGGCGCCGGGCAGGCGCCTTGGCGGCGCGAGTTCTTCGCGCTGATGTCCATCGGCCTTCCGATGGCGGCGACCCAGCTCGTCCAGTTTTCAATCAACACCGTCGACGTCCTGATGATCGGCCAGCTCGGCCCCGAAGCGCTCGCCGGCGCCTCGCTCGGGCTCGTCATCTTCTATGCAATGTTTCTGTTCGGCTTCGGTCCCGCCATGGCGGTCTCGCCGATGGTCTCACAGGCGCTCGGCGCCAACCCGAACGATACGGACGACGTCCGCCGCTCGGTGCGCATGGGGCTGTGGACGATCGGCGTCGGCATTCCGCTTCTGTCGATCGTTTTCTTTTTCACCGAACATATCGCGCTGGCGCTCGGCCAGCCGGCAGGACCCGCGGCGCTCGCAAAGCCCTATGTGCTGGCGCTTGCGCCGGGCCTTCCGTTCGCGCTCGGCGTGATGGCGCTCAGAAACTTTCTCGCCGCCATCGACCGCACGCGCGCGCCGCTAGTCTTCATTATCCTGACGACGTTTTTCAACGCGTTTTTGAACTGGCTGCTGATCTACGGCAACTGGGGCTTTCCCAGACTCGAACTGGTGGGCGCGGGGATCGCCTCGTCAATCTCGCATATGGCCGGCTTCCTAATGCTGGTCGTCTACATTCACTATGAGAAGGAAAGCCGGCGCTTCGAGCTGTTTCGGAATTTTCTGAAGCCCTGCTGGAAACGGCTCCGCGAGATCGCCAATTTAAGCTGGCCGATCGGCTTTACGATGTTCTTCGAGGCGATGCTGTTCAACGCCGCCGTGTTTCTCATGGGTCGCATCGGCGTCAACGAAATGGCCGCCTATCAAGTGGCGCTCAATGTCGCCGCCATCGCCTTCATGACGCCGCTCGGCCTTTCCATGGCGGGCGCGGTGCGCGTCGGGCTGATGGAAGGCGCCGGCGACCGGGACGGCGTACGGCGGGCCGCAGTTATCTCGATCCTCGCCTGCATCGCGGCGATCATGGTTTTCGCCGTGCCGATGCTGCTCATCCCCGAGGCGATCGCAGGACTTTATCTGAATGCGGACAATCCGGACAACGCGCGGGTGCTGGCGCTGGTCGCAGCGTTTTTGCCGATTGCGGCGACCTTCGCCCTCTTCGATGCGACGCAGGTCGCCGCCAACCAGGCGTTGCGCGGCCTAAAAGACGTGCGCGTTCCGATGGCGGTAACATTCGTCAGCTACTGGGCGATCGGCTTTCCGGTCGCTGCCGGGCTCGGCCTTGCAACGCCGCTCGGCGCGGTCGGCGTCTGGTACGGGCTGCTTGTCTCTCTCGCCTCGGCGGCGATCCTTCTCGGGGCGCGGCTCTGGATGATTACGCGGCCCTCGCGCCCCTTCCCGGCCGGCGAGGCGGAGCCTGCGGGCTAGGCGACGGGCAATGCGCCAATATCGCGCTTGTTGACTCGCCCGTTCCCGTGAGGTCACAATCTTGATGATATTCTGTTGCGAGAGGAGGGAGTCTCGTGGCGTTTTTTTCTAGATTGCCAATACTGGCCGCGGTGGGCGCCGCCACGTTTGGCGTGGCCGCCGCGCAAGACAGGACGACCGGCGACGATAAGGATGCGGCCCAGCGCCAATCCGAAATTTCGGCAACGCAGCAGCAGAATCTGTCGCGCGCGCAAGTCGCCGTCACCTATCAGGATCGCGAGAACATTGCGGAAAACGGCGTTGTCTTCAGGCCCGCCGATTCGAAAATGCTTTATCAGCTTGGCCTGCGCGAACTCGGCGCGCGCATCGAAAAGGCGCCGGAAGAGGCGTTGAAAAAGACTACCATCTTCGTCGCCTCGGCCGACGTCGCGAGCCTTCCCGGACCCGAGGCTGTCGCCTTCGTCAAAGGGCCGGTCACCTGCGGCCGGGTCGGTTGCAAGCTGGTGATTGTCGGTCTGATCGACGGCAAGAAGACGACGCTCCTCGAAACGCTCGGTGAAACCATCGATGCGCCTTCGATCGACAAAATCATCGTCAACCGGGGAACGGAGTTTGAGGTCGTCTGGGAATTCGACGGTGAAGCGTTTGTCGAGCAATAATTGACGCCAGCCGTTTCGAGGGGAGCATGGATATGAACGCGAAATCAGCGGGTCTTCTGATTTTCCTTGCGGCGTTGCTTGCGGCCTGCGAGCAGGAACCGGCGGCGCCCGAAGGACCGGCGCCGGCGGAACCCGCCGCCGAAGAACCAACCGTCGAGGAGCCGGCCGACCCCGTCGAGCCGGAACCGTTGCCTTCGCCCAGTTTTGAGGACTACCTCGCCGCCCTCGCCTTGCGCGAGTCGAGCGGCAATCCGAATGCGGAGAACTCGCTCGGTTATCTTGGCCTCTACCAGACCGGGGAGATCGCGCTGATCGATGTCGACTGGTACCGGGAAACGCCGCCGGACGAGACGCGCAGGAACGACTGGGCCGGCGCCTGGCTATCCAGAGCGCAGACCAATGGAACCAACTCCAAAGCGACCTATCTCGGCAATGTCCCGGCGCAGAACGCCGCGATCCGGCGCTATTACGACAAGGTCTGGATCTACATCAAATATTACGGTCTCAACGACTACGAAGGCGAGACCGTCAACGGTATTGTCATCACCCGCTCGGGCCTTCTGGCCGGCTGGCATCTCCTCGGCGGCGGGCTCATCGATTACCTTGAATCAGGCGGCGCCGATACGCCGGCGGACGGCTACGGCACCACCATCGAGGAATATATTTCAACCTTCGGCGGCTATGACACGCCGTACACGGATTGATGCGCGATCATATAATCACCTTGTCCGCGCGGATCGTGCGCCACATCCAGAACAGGCCCCAGCCGAAGAAGATCAAGCCGCTGATCACAAGCGACGGCGCCATCTCTACCTGCTGCAACGCCGCGCCGAACCCGCCTGTCGCGGCAAGCCCAATCGTATCGCCGAGGAAGTGAAACAGCATCGCGGGCAGAACCGATCCGCTGCGCAAAGTCATCACCGCGAACACCGATCCGACGCCGAACGCCGCGAAAACCTGCGCCAGCACGAATACAGGCTGCCCGCCGTCATTGAGGTTGAACAGGTGCAGACATCCGAATGCGATTGAGGAAAGAATGAACGCGGCCATAGGGCGAAGGCTGCGCAACAGACCGCGCAACATCAAACCGCGGAAGATGACTTCCTCATTATAGGCGACGAGCAAGGCGATTGCGCCCCAGAGCAGCGCCTTCTCCGGTGCGGCGGAGAGCGCTTCAAGCGCCTGGGGGATTGGCCCGATGACGCCGAGCCATAACGGCCCTGCAAGCCACAGCCACGAAAAACCCTTCGGAAACGTCAGCCCGGCGAACCGGCCCCTGCGGCCAAACGCGATATAGCCGGCGGTAAAGACAAAGAGGACGGCTTCAAAGGCGAGGATATTGTAATCCGGATCGGCGATCTCCGGGCCGAAATCCCGGTAAATCCAGTCAAGCATCGCGATCAGCGCAAACGGGATGACCAGCCAGCTCAGATTGTAAATCCTGACCTTGACGCTTTCTGCTGCAAATTCGTTCTCGCTCATCGCGATCCTCCTGCGGTTGCCTTATGCGAACAGGAATCCACCTTCACATTATAGAGCTGCTTGATTTGGTCCGTTGGAAGCCGCGCGAAACAACGCCTTTGCTTGACTTCCCGCCCAAATTGATCTAAATGCGAATGTGAATTCATATTCCTAATAATCATGGAACGTCGATGAGTCAAGGAGAAAAACCCGCCTATCAGGAGCGCTCCCGCGCAACCCGGGAAAAGATCGTCGCCGCGCTAGACGAAGCGCTAAAGGAAAAGCCTTTCGATCAGGTCTCGGTGGCCGAGCTGGCCGAACGCGCCGGGGTCGCTGTGGGGACGGTCTACCGCCGCTTTGAAAACAAGGATGCGCTGATCCCGGTGATCCTTGAGATCTACAAGCAAAGGCTAGAGACGGGCGCCGCCGGCGGCGCGGTGGAAATCGAAGCGAACGATGATCTTCGCGAGGTTTTGAGAACCCTGATGCAAAAAGCCTGGGCTATCCTCGCCAAGGAAGCTCACCTTCTTCGCGCCGTTCATCTTTATGCGCGCCTCAAACCGGAGCTCACCGAAGACGACAGCTGGGACAAATATGAAGCGCAGTCCTATCAGGGCGTCGAACAGCTCATCACTCACTACGCCGATCACATAAAACGCAAGGACCTGAAACGCGCTTCCGCCGTCGCCGCGTATTTTCTGAACGCGATTTTTCTGGAGAAGGGTCTATACCCGACCATGTCGCCCGCATCGCATTTTCGATATAGCGGCAAAACCCTCGCCGACGAAGCCGCCGACATGGTCTATGCCTATCTGCAATTGCCGGAGCGCGCCTAAAACGGCGCGCCCGTCGCGTCGCACAGGAATTTCATCAGCGGCCTGGCGTCGGCGAAAGCCGCGGCGACATCGTCCGGAAAGCCGGGTTTTTTCGCGGCGGCTTGTTTGCTGTTCGCCATGGCGAAGAAACTCTTGCGCTTCAAATCTTCAATCGCCGGGTGATCGGCGTCGAACCCCTTGGGCGGGCGCATCAGCCCGTCGCCGCGCATACCGCCGAAGCGTTTTTTGAACGCCGCGCCGCCGGTCGCCTTGTTCCAGGCGGCGGTTTTATCGCGGATAGCTTCCCGGACCTTCAAAAGGTTTGGCGGATGCGGCGCCCAGACGCCGCCGCCGTAAAACACTTCATCGGGCGCAAGGTGAACGTAAAAGCCCGGCGCATGGGCGTCCTTCCCGAGCGCATGACGGAATTGCACCGCGCCATGAGTCTTGTAAGGCGACTTGTCCCTTGAAAACCGCACATCCTTGTAGATGCGGAACACCGAACCGCCATTGAGGCGTGGATCGGCGACGATATGCTTAGTAATCTTTTTAAGCCGCGGCGCCATCGCCTCGACAAACGCCGCGAGCGGCTCCTGCACGCTGGACCGAAAACGCGGCTTGTTATCGTTGAACCATTCGCGAGTGTTGTTTTCGCGCAGCTCGTTGAAAAACTTGAAATAGTCTGCGGGTAGCCCCTTAAAGTCGCCGCTCATAGCGCCCCCATGCTCGCCCGGCGCGCATCCACCGCCAGCTTCGATTCGCGCAGGCCCGCGCCGGAATACTCCCGAACGATCTTGATCGCTTCAATAATTTTACCGGCTCTGATCCGCTCATCGACCTGCTGTTGCGCATCGGGTGAAAGGCTGGAGAACAGTTGCGCCGCCTGTTGACGCTGCTCCATCCTCTTATGCTCGCGTTCTTCCGGCGACGCGCCGCCAGCCGTCGCGCGACCGAACAGAAAGGCGGCGTAAGCGACCGCCCCCATCAGCAGCCAGAGTTGATAGGGCTCGAGGTTTTCCATGGCGCTTTCCCGTTATTGCGACCTTCAACACATAGCCGAGCCCGCCGGGGAAGGGAAACGACGCTTCCCAGGCCGCCGCGGCTTGCAATTTCACAAGGTTTGCATTGGGTGAAAGAGGTTCCTAGACTTGGGCCGTATCGGGACAGGACGTCCCAGTCGTGCGGAGGTGTGTAATGAAATTTCGGGCTTTTTTCCTGCTGGCGGCGCCGTTTCTGGCGTCAGCGAGCGCGCAGGCGGCGGATGTTGACGAACACCTAGCCCTTAAATCCTACACCGCCTTCAAGTGTCATGTTTATGCGGCGCAGTCCCTTCAGACCGAAGAAAGCCAGCGGCTGTTCCGTCTCGGTTTCAAATCCGGCAAGGACTTCCTCGAAATCCTCGAAGACGGGATTTTCGCTTCGGAAGTCGTCAATGACACCGTGCCGGGCGTGGTGATGGAAATGGTCAATCAGGGCCTTACCAATGAGGAATTCGTTCTCGGCCGGATCTACGAGAATACGCGGCGCGAAGCATTCGACGATGTCATCAAGAAAAGCGCCGCCGGCTTTGAACTGCCGCCAAACCAATGGCGCCGGGACGACCAGTCGAAAGGCGCGCGCGCCATGTCGCTATACAAGGAAGCAAACTGCGCGCTGCTGAAATAGGCGGCTTACGCCATATTCGAATGCTTCTTGAACTCCATGCGGGCGATGGCGCGGCAATGGACTTCGTCGGGACCGTCGGCGAGGCGCAATGTGCGCAGCATCGAATAGGCCCGCGCAAGACCGAAATCGGTGGTGACGCCGGCGCCGCCATGGGCCTGGATCGCGTCGTCGATAACTTTGAGCGCAACCCTTGGCGCGGCGACCTTGATCATGGCGATCTCGCCTTGCGCCGCCTTGTTGCCGACCGTGTCCATCATCCACGCGGCTTTCAGCGTCAAAAGCCGCGTCATCTCGATATCGATGCGCGCCTCGGCGACCCGCTGCTCCCAGATTGAATGTTTGAAGATCGGCTTGCCGAACGCCTCGCGCGTGAGGATGCGCTTGACGAGCTTTTCGAGCGCGACTTCCGCCGCGCCGATGGTGCGCATGCAATGATGAATGCGGCCCGGCCCGAGCCGGCCTTGCGCGATTTCAAAACCGCGCCCAGGCCCGAGAATGATATTTTCCTTCGGTACACGGACGTCTTTCAGCGTCACTTCCATATGGCCGTGCGGCGCGTCGTCATAGCCGAAAACCGGCAGGTGCCGCTCGATGGTCACGCCTTCCGCGTCGGCGGGCACGAGAATCATCGACTGCTGCAGGTGGCGCTCGGCGTTCTTGTCGGTCTTGCCCATGACGATATAGATCTTGCAGCGCGGATCGCCGGCGCCCGACGACCACCATTTGCGGCCGTTGATGACGTAATGATCGCCGTCGAGCCGGATATCGGTCTCGATATTGGTGGCGTCGGAGGAAGCGACGGCGGGCTCCGTCATTAAAAACGCCGAGCGGATTTTCCCGTCGAGCAGCGGCGCCAGCCATTCTTCCTGCTGTTCCGGGCTCCCGTATTTCATCAGGACTTCCATATTGCCGGTGTCGGGCGCCGCGCAGTTGAAGACTTCCGGCGCGATGTGACAGCGCCCCGTCAGCTCGGCGATGGGCGCGTAATCGGCGTTCGAAAGGCCGGGTCCGAAACGCGTGTCCGGGTGAAACATGTTCCACAGGCCTTCCGCCTTCGCTTTGGCTTTAAGCTCCTCGATGACGGGCGGCACTTTCCAGCGCCCTTCCGGGCCGAACGCCGCGTGCTGGCGCTCATAGACTTCGTTTCCTTCATAGACGTATGCCTCCATGAAATCGGAAACCCGTTTCATGTAATCCTTGCAACGGTCGGAATAGGCGAAATCCATGGGGCGCTCCTTTTGTTGCGGCGATGATAGCGCTGCAGAGCGGACTGGAAAGCCCGGATCGCAGTCCTATCGCCGCGCCCTGAAAAACGCCCGGAGGAGCTGTCCCGCTTCATTAGCGAGCGGGCCTTCGACGAGTTCCGGACGCCAGTGGCAGGTCGATTGATCGAAATAACGCGCGCCGTGCCAGACGGCGCCGCCCTTTTCGTCTTTCGCCGCGATCACCAGCCTTGCGACGCGCGCGATCGAAATCGCGCCGGCGCACATGGCGCAGGGCTCGAGCGTCACATAAAGCGTCGTTCCCGGCAGGCGGTAATTGCCGAGTTTCTGCGCGGCGGCGCGCAGCGCGCGAATTTCCGCATGACCGGTCGGATCGCAAGTGGCGATGGGCGCGTTTCCTGCTTCGGCGATGATCTCTCCCTCGCCGTCGGTCAGCACCGCGCCGATCGGCGCCTCGCCGGCTTCGGCCGCCGCGCGCGCCTGATCGAGGGCGCGGGTCATAAAGGTGAGATCGTCGCTCATCGGGGCGTTCTTACGCCGCCGTCTTCTCCTGCGCCAGCGCGGCGGGCTTTTCCGCGAGACAAAAGGCGGTGACGCCGGCGATCCGGTTGAACGGGAAGAGCGCCGCCCGTTCGATATCGTGGATCGCCACAAGAGACTTGTTGAGCCATTCAGGCGCCGGCCTTAACTGGCTTTCCGCAGGCTTTTCGCCTTTCGCCAGGCTGCGCTCGGCGAGCCGGACCGCCGCCGCGGCAGGGAACAGGAGCCCGAAGAAATAACGCTCGCGCACCGGCGTCAGGCCAGCCGCCTCCACCGTGCGGCGCAAATCTTCGAGCGTATAGCGCCGGCGATGCTCCAGAAATTCATCATGCGAGGACCACAGGAACTGAAATGCCGGAACGGACACCAGAAACCGCGCGCCGGGCTTTGCCCGATTCGCATAGTCGCGGATCAGCGCGACATCGTCGTCCACATGCTCGATCACGTCGATCATCAGCACCGTGTCGGCGTAGACCTCGTCGACCTTGCGCACATAGGAGATCCTGTCGGCGCTGCGAGCGCCGACGAATTCCTGTTCATAGCCGGGATCAAGGCAGACAGCGCTTTCCGCCCGGCCTTCCTCGACCAGCATTTTCGAAAAAACGCCCGAACCGGCCCCGACATCCAGCACTGAGGAAATCGGCTCCGGGCCCAACAGCGCCTTGATCGCCCGGCCCTTTGATATGTAGTACCAATGGGCCGCCGGATCGCCGCCGATCGACTTTTCTTCCTTGAGATCCATCGCCTTCGCCTCTGGCTCAAACCGCGACTTAACCGTGATTGCATTAAGGACAGCTTAACCATGAACAGCAATGCCGATGACGGAACCGCGGAACGGATCGCGAAATACCTTGCCCGGGCGGGCGTCGCCTCGCGGCGGGAAGCCGAAAAGCTGATCGAGCAGGGCCTCGTCACCGTTGACGGGAAAACCCTTGAAACGCCCGCGTTCAAAGTGACGCCGGAGATGGACATTCGCGTCGACGGAACCCGCGTCGGCAAACCCGATGCGCCGCGCCTGTGGCGCTATCACAAGCCGGACGGTCTTGTGACGACCCACAAGGACCCGCAAGGCCGGCCCACCGTGTTCGAAGCGCTCGAGGGCCGGCTGCCCCGCGTCATTTCCGTCGGGCGGCTCGATCTCACGACGGAAGGCCTCCTGCTGCTCACCAATTCAGGCGCGCTCGCCCGGCGGCTGGAGCTGCCCTCGACCGGCTGGACGCGCCGCTATCGGGTGCGCGCCTATGGCCGGACCAGCCAGGCGGCGCTCGACAAGCTGAAGGACGGCGTCGAAATCGACGGCGTTCAATACGGCCCCGTGCGCGCCGCGCTCGATCAGACGCAAGGCGGCAACGCATGGATCACCCTCGCCATCAATGAAGGCAAGAACCGCGAGGTGAGAAACCTGATGCGTCATCTGGACCTCACCGTGAACCGGCTCATTCGCACCGCCTACGGACCGTTTCAGCTCGGCAAGCTCGCCAGGGGCGAAGTCGAGGAAGTTCCGGGCAAGCAACTTAAAGAACAGCTCGGCCGCAAGATCTGCGAGGAGATCGGGCTGTGAGCGACATTGTCAATCTGGGCCGCTACCGCAAAAAGAAAGCGCGCGCCGACAACGAAAAGCGCGCGGAGGAAAACCGCGCCAAACACGGCCTCACCAAGGCGGAGAAGGCGAAATACAAGCGCGACATGGAAAAGCTCGCGAGCCATCTCGACGGCGCCAAGCGTGAGGACAGCGACTAACAGGCGCCGCTCCGATCAATAAACCCTGATGCGCGCCAGAAAGGACGTTCCATACCATTCCTGCGGCGACAAAACCCTACGGCCGCGACCGGGCCAGGGGTCGCGCACGATCGCCTGATTGACGTCGCCGCGGCCATAGGCGTCTCGCACATAAACGAGCGAGGTCAGCACCATGGCGTGGCCTTGCGTGCCGATAATCAGCGGCTGATCGCTCGCGAGATCCTGCGCCGCCGTGATCGCATTCGCCGAATAGGCGTCGCCCCGCGCGGTGAAACGCGCGCCGCGGTCGTCGGTCCAGCTCCGGTTGAGCGCCGACAAAATCGTTCCCGGCTGCGCCGGCCAGTTGACCATAGTCCCGAACGTTTCGGACACGATGCGCTGCTGCGATATCGGATGGCGGTGATAAAGGAACACCATCTGGATGCAGGCGGCCCAGCACCATTGCGTCATGTTCTGGCGCTCGGAAATGCTGACATTGGCGATCTGCGAGGATATTCCCGCCTCGCATTGCTGAAGCCCGTTCGGCGCCGGTTGCGAACAGCGAAGCCGCGCTTCGGCGTTCGATGCGGCGGCGGCGACAGGCAGACCGGCCAGGCCGGCCAGAAGTTGGCGTTTGTTCATATTCCCTCTTTTTCTGTCTTTTCCCCAAAAGACGGGCTGGATTTCGCCGTCATGTTGCGGCAGATGCCGGTGATGGCGCGCAACGCATACTGGTGCTGAGCCTGCCACGATATTGTGACATTTGGAACAAGAAGCATCATGCGCATTATCGGCGGAAAATTCAGCGGCAGGCGGATCATCGCCCCGAAAGGCGCGGTCTCGCGCCCGACCACCGACCGCACGCGGGAGTCCCTGTTCAACATTCTCTCCGCCCGCGACGACTTTGACTTCGAAGGGGCGCGGGTGATCGATCTGTTCGCCGGCTCCGGCGCGCTGGGACTGGAAGCGCTCTCGCGCGGGGCGGCATGGTGTCTGTTTGTCGAAACCGATGCGGCGGCCCGCGGCGCAATTCGCGACAATGTCGAGGCGCTCAGCCTTTTCGGCGTCACCCGCATTCACCGCCGCTCGGCGGCGACCCTCGGCGCCAAGCCCGCCGGCGTCGGCCCGCCCTTCACCCTCGCCTTTCTCGATCCGCCCTACCGGCAGGACTTGTGCCCGCCCGCCATGGCGACGCTGAAAGCCGGCGGCTGGCTCGCCGAAGGCGCGCTCGCAATCGCCGAGCAGGCGAAGGATGAAACGCCCGCCGCGGCGGAAGCGTTTGAGGAAGTCGACCGCCGATTCTACGGCGACACGCAAATCGGCGTTTACCGTTTTTTCAGTTAACCAGTTATCTCCCTGATGCGCCGGCGCACGGTCGCCGAACACTGCATGAATTGCATCAAGATTTTTACCGGGATTTCAGGGAAATTTTAGGTTTGCATGGTGAAACTCATCATGCGGAGGATACGCATGTTCACTGTCTTCGATATTTTCTCGCTCGCCCTGTTGCTGGCTTCGATGACGCTCTTCGTGCATCGATATCTCAAGGCGAACCCGCCGGTGTACCCGTACCTGATCATCGCCTGCACCTGCCTTGTGGCGAACTGGCTGGGCGAAGCGGGCGGCGGCCTGTTCGCGCTGACCTTGCTGGTCGCCGCGGCGTTTTCGTTTCTCGGCTGCCTGCTCTACCCGCAATGGCGGTCCATGAGCTCGCGCAAACCCGCGGTTCAGTCCAGCGAGAACTGAAAAACCTCTTCAAAACCGACGCCGAATTCACGCGCGATGCGGAATGCGAGCTCCAGCGAGGGCGCGTATTTTTCCTGCTCGATAGCGTTGATCGTCTGACGCGTGGCGCCGACGCGCAGGGCGAGCGCCTCCTGGGAAAGCCCCGCGGCGGTGCGCAGGGCCTTGATGTTATTCCCTATACGCCCTTTTGCGACCGCCAATCCTCACCCTGACCTTGAATAGAGGTAAAGCGCTGAAACAAGCTTCACCCAGTGACCCGCAAAAAGAACGCTGAAGAGCGCAAACAAGATGCTCGCCGGACTGTCGAGAGCAAACGCCTCCCAGAAACCGATGATCGTATGGTCGGGAAACGCGCCGGCCGCCAGCGCGTAAAAGATGATGATGTTGAGCGCGGCGACGACAAAGAGGCCGGCGTTGGCTTCAGCCCTGGCGTCGATCGCATGGTCGCGTTCGTCCATGTCGACGCCGCCTTTGCTCCGGGCGAAAACGAAGCCCGCCAAAACGCTCTCGGCGATGATCGCCAACACGACCACCGTCCCGTAGGTCCAAAACAGCGCATTGACCGGGCGGTCGACCACCTGCCAGCCGTCGAGCATCCGCTCCTGGAAGAAGAAATAGATCAACCCGGTCGTAACCAGCGACCCCAATGCGTAACGTTGCGCGTTTGACATAACTCACCCTTCCCCGGCGGCGCCCGCCGCTGACCCACCCCAAAGCCCCACGCCCTGAGTGTCCAAGATATTTTACATATAGGGGCCATTCCAGAATGTCCAACATTTTTTACATCCCGCGCCCTGGCCCTTTACGGAGCTCCGGTCCGCACTTAAATATCGGCGGCTGCCCGGCCCGTTAGGATGACATTCCCCGGGGCCTTATCTCTTCCATCGGGAGCTGCCTCTGGTCTGGACCGTGGTCCTAATTACGCGGCGCCCACCTGAACCTTAGGGTCCAGGGCGAAGCAAAATCCGACGACCGGGCGGCATTCATTTCCATATTCGTCATGCGACCGCGCCCATGCTTCCGCCGATCAGCTTTTTTTCCAGCCCCAAGAAAATCCTGCGGGAAAAGATGAAGGGCGAGCGCCGTCTCGCCGCCGAAGCGCGGCCCGACGCCGCCCGCCATGCGGCGCGTAACTTCATGAGCGCGATCGATGTCGCGCCAGGCGCCGTCGTCTCGCTTTATCACGCCATGGGCGACGAGCTTTCGACCGGACCGCTGATGGAAGCCCTCATGGAAAAAGGCGCTTTGCTCACGCTTCCGGTCGTTGCGAAAAGAAAAGCGCCGCTGGTTTTTCGTCGCTTCCGCCCCGGCGACATGCTCACCGACGGCGTCTATGGAGAGCTGACGCCGCTGGAGGACGCCGGCGAAAGCGTTCCCTCGATCCTTGTCGTCCCGCTGCTCGCCTTCACACGGGATGGCGGCCGGCTCGGCTATGGCGGCGGCTATTACGACCGCACGCTCGAAGCCTTGCGCAAGTCGGGCGATATTCTGGCGGTCGGCTACGCCTATGGCGCTCAGGAAGTTGACGCGCTCCCCTTAAGCCCCCTAGATCAACCTCTCGACTGGGTCGTCACCGAACGCGGGGCGATCCGCTGCTAGAGTGGAAAGCGGGGCGGCTTTGCGGATCGGTATTTTCGGCGACGTCATGGGACGGAGCGGACGCACCGCGCTGTTGGACCGCCTGCCCGGCATCCGCCGGAAGCACCAACTCGACTTCGTGATCGTCAATACGGAAAACGCCGCCGGCGGCTTCGGCGTGACGCGGCGCATCTGCGAGGAGCTTTTCGAAGCCGGCGCCGATGTATTGACGACCGGCAATCACGCCTATGATCAGCGCGACGAAATCGACATCTACGACAAGGAAACGCGGCTTTTAAGGCCGGTGAATTTTCCCGCCACGAATCCCGGGCGCGGCAGCGGCATGTATCAGGATGCGGAAGGCCGCAACGTGCTTGTCATTCACGCTCAGGGGCAGCGCGGCATGTTTCCGATTGACGACCCTTGCGCCGCCGTTGACCGCGAACTTGAAGGCGTCAAGCTCGGACGCGAAGCGGATGCGGTGATTGTCGATTTCCACGCCGAGGCGACGTCGGAGAAATACTCCATGGGCCACTTTCTCGACGGACGGGTGAGCTGCGTCGTCGGCACCCACACCCATGTTCCGACCGCGGACGATCACATCCTTGAAGGCGGCACCGGCTACATCACCGATCTCGGCATGTGCGGCGACTACAACTCCGTCATCGGCATGGAAAAATCCGAGCCGTTACAGCGCTTCATCACAAAAATTCCCGGCGGCCGGTTTTCACCGGCCGCGGGCGACGCGACGATCTGCGGCGCGATCCTCGAGACCGACCCGGCCACCGGGCTTGCGGCGCGGTTCGACGCCTTCCGCTGGGGCGGGCGGCTGAAACCGGCCGGCGGCGGCTAGGCCCGGTTATCGAGCTGCGAGCGCACCGAACACCGACCGAGATAGGTGATCCGGTAAGGCCCGCCGTTTGACGAAGCGATCAGCCGCTTGCGTTTCAGTTTCCTGAAGACGGCCAGGGTGCAGTCGGCGAGGGTCCAGCCCTCGCGGCTTGCGCAATTGACTTCGATAATCTTGCCCGCCCCGTCTTTCTCGACAAGGATCGCGCCCCCGCGCGCGAGGACATGGAGCGTACGCTGCTCCGCTCTTGAAATGTTCATGGAAGGTTAGTCCGAAATACGCTGACGCCGGACGCACGTTTCCCCTCAAGGGCTCATGCGCCATTCAAAGCGGTTCAGCGGATAACAAGCTCGGACATAAATCTCTCTTCGAAGTCTCCTTATCAGCCCGGCCGGCGACGCGCAACAGACTCGCCTATTGGCGCGAGGGCGCCTAAACTGGAAACAGTTCACCCGTAAACGTGCGAGGGGCAATCATGTCTGTTTTCCGGTCGGCTGCACGTGTAGCCGGAGTTGATAAGCTGCGCGCGACAACAGCCGGCACGCCGACTGAACAGGCCGTGGAGTATGTGCTTGAGGGCCTCGAGGCGCATTGCGCGGATTTTTTACAACTGGCCGGACGGTAAGCGGCGTTCATGAAAGCTGTATATTTCGACCGCTATGGACCGCCCGACGTTCTTGACGTCCGCGACATTCCAAACCCCGACCCCCAGGAAGGGGAGGTTCTCCTGCGCACGCGCGCGGCGACTATAGCAAAAGCGGATTGCGAGTTGCGCGGCTTTGTTTTTCCACGCTGGCTGTGGCTGCCAGTGCGGGCGATGTTCGGCGTTTTTCGCCCGCGCATTCACATTCTCGGTCAGGAGGTCGCCGGCGACATCGAAGCCGTCGGGGCGGGCGTTGAAGGTTTCGAGCCCGGAGAGCGCGTCTTCGCCGCCATCGAAGGCTTCGGCGCCCACGCGGAATATGTTTGCCTTAAAGCCGACAGCGCCATCGCGAAAATTCCTGAGGGAGTTTCCTATGAGGAAGCGGCGGCGACAACAGTTTTCGCGCTCAACGCTTTGCACTTCATCAAAAAAGCGGCGCTCGCGCGCGGCCAGTCAATTCTCGTCAACGGCGCCGGCGGCTCTATCGGAACCGTCGCCGTTCAGCTTGCAAAGCTTGAAGGCGCAACTGTCGCCGCCGTCGACAGCGCCGACAAGCTCGACATGCTGCGCGCCATCGGCGCCGATCGCGTTGTTGATTACACGAGCGAAGAAGTCGCGCCAGCAGGCGCCGGATACGACGTCATCCTCGATATTGCAGGAACCATTCCCTTTTCGCGAGCCATGGCGGCCTTGCAAGACAATGGCCGTTTAGTCCTCGCAAACCCCATGCTCGCGCCAATGCTCGCCGGGCTCTGGTCGAATATCACCGGCGGCGCGAAGAAGACATTTTTCGAGTTTGCCGCCTATCGACGCGAAGATCTTGAAACGCTCGGGGCGCTTCTCGCCTCTAAAAAGCTCAAAGCCGTCATCGACTGCCGCTTCGCCCTTAGCGAGGCTGCCGACGCGCACCGTTACATTGAAACCGGTCGCAAGAAGGGCCATGCCGTGTTCATTCTGGACGAGGCGAAGCCTCAGCGCACGTAGCTCGCGCCGTTGATATCGAACGTGGCGCCGGCCGCCGACGGACAGGCGCCGGAAAGAAGAAACGCGATCATCGCGGCGACTTCCGCCGGCTCGGCGACGCGACCGAGGGGAATCTCCTTCACCGCCAGTTTGCGGTCCTCGATGTCTTTCGGCGCCATGCGCGTTTCGACCCAGCCCGGCGCAATGGCGTAGAAGAGAATGTTTTCGCCGGCGAGGCCCCTCGCCCAGGTCTTGGTCATGGCGAGTACGGCGCCTTTCGATGCGGCGTAGGCGGCGTTCTCGACGCCATCGCCGCGGTGGCCGGCGCGGCTTGCGGTATTGACGACGATCCCGCTCCCGCCCCGCTTGCGGAAATGCGCGACGGCCGCGCGGCAGATATCCGCCGGCGCCTGAACGTTGACCGCCATGGTCCGCGCCCAGCCATCGTTCCAGTCCGCGATATCGCCTGCGAGCGGCGACGGCGTGAATATCCCCGCATTGTTGACGACCCCGTCGAGACGGCTGGTCCTGGCGAGCGCCGCCTCGACAAGCCGCGTCCCGGCGCCCGACTGCGCGAGGTCTTCAAACAGAAAGTCTTCGACTGTCTGGCCGGCGGCCTTCGCCGCCGCTTCCGCCGAAGCGCTGGCGGCGGTCGCATGAAGCAGCGCCGCGCCGCCCGCTTCATGGACGGCTTTCGCCGCAGCGGCGCCGATGCCGCGCGACGCGCCGGTAATCAACACGGTTTTGCCTTTGAGCGCGCTCACGTCTTGTCTCCAATCGGAATGTGCGTCTTTTACCCGGCTTCGCCGCGGATGGAGCGGAGCAGATCATAGTGACCGGGCAGACGGTTCAGCAGGACCTGCTGCTGCTGCCGGAAGGCCTGCAGATAGTCGCGCCATTGCGCTTCCGGCACCGGCGAGGCTTGCGGGAAATCGCGCCCTTTATAAAAACCCTTGCTGATCAACGCCGAACGATAGGCTGTCGGAGAAAAGAAGATCCAGTTTCGCAAATCAGTCTGCTCCGGCATCGTATGCCGCCAGACATCAAGATTTTCCTGAAGACCCGGCGGTATCTCAACGTCGTTGCGAACGGCGCGCCAGTAGGGCGTGTCGTCGCGATTGCTGAGATAAAAATGCAGGCAGATGAATTCCTTGAATTCCGTATAGAGATCGTCAACCAGCCGATTGTACCGCGCGAGCAGAGCCGGGTCGTAATCCGTATCGGGGAAGTAATTGAAGAACCAGTGCAGCGAGAGCTGCACTGAATAAATCGCCGTCGCCTCGAGCGGTTCGACAAACCCGCTGGAAAGGCCGACTGCGAGGCAGTTCTTGACCCATGACCGCCGCGTCTTGCCGATTCTCATGCGGATGATGCGCGGCTCGGCGTCAGCCGCCGTCGGCCCGGAAACCGCCTTGAATTCGGAAATCGCCTCGTCGTCCGAAATGAACTTGCTCGAGAAGATATAGCCCGACCCGATGCGGTTATAGAGCGGCACGCGAAAGCACCACCCCGCCCTCATGCCCGTCGCCCGCGTAGTCGGTTCGATTCGCGTTGGGTCCGGGTGCGGAATTTGCGCGACCGCCGCCCGGTCGTTCAGGAGAAATTTATCGAACGGCTCGAATGGCTCGCCCAGCACCTTGCCGATAATGATGGACGCAAAACCTGTTGCGTCGATGACGAACTCGATCGGGTGCGTTCCGTTCTCTTTGAGCTGCAACTCGCTGACATAACCTTTTTCATCAAGCCGCACCTCCTCGACGTCATCGAGAATATGCCGAACGCCCAGCGCCTTGCCGCGCTCCATCAGCATCTTCGCCAGCTCCGTCGCATCGATATGATAGGAGTAGGGAACGTCTGACTCATATTCCGGCGTGTTGAGCCGTTTCGGCCCCCTTTGCTGACGGATCAGCGCCGGGCAGATTGACGTAACGTCGGTGTAGACCTCCCTCTTGGGCCCGCCGTCTTTCTCCATCGCGTAGGCCGCGTAGAGATAGCCGGGATTGATGCCCTGAATATCCGGCTGCGAGATGAACGGATTGACCCAGGTGACGGGCCGCCCGTGCTCGTCCGTCTCCCAGTTCGTGAAATATCCGCCGAGCTTGAAGGTGGCGTTGCTGCGCCTGATGAATTCGGCTTCCGGCACGCCGATGATCCGCAACAGGTCGGCGATCGGCCGCGCCATCGATTCCCCAACGCCGATAATCGCGATCCGGGGGCTTTCGATGAGCGTGATCGCCATCTCGCCGGCGCGGATTTTTCTTTCAAACATGCGCGCCAGATAGGATGCCGCGATCCATCCTGACGTGCCCCCGCCGACAACGGTGATATTGCGAATTGGAGCAGCCATAGCGGACCAATGTTCCCGAGGCCGCCTTTCCGGTCAAGCTCGGGGCGGCGCGGGCGAGGGCGCCTTGAAATTGCAGCCCTCAATGCGCTACATGGCGGCGCTTCCAATCAGCATGCAGGATGAGGGCGGGGTCGCGACATGGCCGGACACAGTAAATGGGCGAATATCCAGCACCGGAAGGGCCGTCAGGACGCCAGGCGCTCCAAGATGTTCTCGAAGCTTTCGAAGGAAATCACCGTCGCCGCGAAGATGGGCGCACCGGACCCCGATTTTAACCCGCGTCTCAGGCTCGCCATCCAGGCGGCGAAAGCCCAGTCCATGCCGAAAGACAATATCGACCGGGCGATCAAGAAATCCACCAGCGCCGACGAAGCGAATTTCGAGGAAGTGCGTTATGAAGGCTTCGGTCCCGCCGGGGTCGGCGTCATCGTCGAAGCATTGACCGACAACCGCAACCGCGCGGCGAGCGAAGTTCGCACGGTCTTTTCGAAGAATGGCGGCAATCTCGGCGAGACGGGCTCGGTCTCCTTCATGTTCGACCTTGTCGGCTATATCGAATATCCGGCTTCCGTCGGAACCGAAGACGAAATGCTGGAAGCCGCGATCGAAGCCGGCGCGGACGATGTGCAGTCGTCAGCGGAAAGCCATGAAATCTACTGCGCGTTCGATGCGCTTGCAGAAGTCGCCTCAGCACTCGAAGCAAAGTTCGGGGAAGCGCAATCGGCCAAGCCCTTCTGGCGGCCGCAGAACACGATCGATGTGGAAGGCGACAAGGCCGCGACCCTGATGAAACTGATCGACGCTCTCGAGGACTGCGACGACGTTCAGAACGTCTATGCGAATTTCGAGATTTCAGACGAGGAAATGGCCCGCCTCGCGGACTAGCGGAGCTTGTGAATTTGACCTTTGAGAA
>CAJXLJ010000024.1 GCA_913055785.1 uncultured Parvularculaceae bacterium
CGACGCGCTCGGTGCCCAGCGAGTAGGCGTGCACCACCTTGTCGCCCAGCACCAGCTTGTCTATCGGGCGCTCAAGGGCCGCATGGGCGGCGAACTCCACGCGCTGGCGCTGGAGACTGAGGCGAAAGACTGATCAGCCTCCAGTCAATCCGTTGATGAAGGCGTTGAGGCCGAAATTGAAGCGCGCATCGACACCGAGAAGCAGAATAAGCGCGACCGCGAGCGGCGCCAGATAGCGGATGAACAGCCGCCAGAAGCGGAACAGGCCTTCGCCTGTATTGTGCAGCTCTTCTCGCATCAGGTGGCGCGGCACGACCCAGCCGGCGAAAATCGCAACCAGCAGGCCGCCGAGCGGCAAGAGAACGCTGCCCGACGCGAAATCGATCCAGCCGCCAATGTCGGGCCGGTAGATCGCAATTGCGCCGATCACCCAGGCGAGTACGCCGAAGATAACCGCCGATGTCGTCCGTCCGAGACCCATTTGATCTTCGCCGGAGGCGGAAGCGACGAGCAGGAGCGAGATCGACGAGGTGAGGGCGGCGACAAACGCCAGCAGGAAGAAGACGCCGCCGATAATCGCCCCGGCGACTGGCAGGCTGCCGAACACAGCCGGCAACGCGTCAAAGATAAGTCCCATGCCCGCAGCGGGATCGAGACTGTAGGCGAACACAATCGGAAAGATCATGAGGCCCGCGACGATGGCGACCAGCGTATCGGCGCCGGCGATGATCGCGGAGTTGTTGCCGATATTTTCCGTTTTCGGAAGGAACGACCCATAAGTAATCATAACGGCGCCGCCGACGCCGATCGAGAAAAACGCCTGTCCGAGCGCAGAGAGGGCGACGGTTGCGTTGATCGCGGAGAAATCAGGCGTGAAGAGATATGATAAAGCCTGGTCTGCGGCGCCTGTCGTCATCGCGTATATGCTGAGCCCGACCAACATCAGGAAGAACAGCGGCATCAGGATTGTCACGACCCGCTCGATGCCGCCATGCAGACCGCGTGAGACGACGAATACAGTGATCGCCATAAACAGGCTGTGCCAGAGCAGCGCGTGCATTGTTCCGTCATAGAGCGGTGTGGCGCTGAGAGCCGCCTCTCCAGCGCTGCCGGTAAACTCGCCGAGGAACGCCATAACCGAGTAGGCCATGACCTGTCCGGCGATGACGCTGTAAGTGGTCAGGATTGAAAACCCGGCCAGCACGCCAACCCAGCCGACGATCGACCAGCCGCTTGATTTGCCGATGTCCTTGGCGAGTTGCTTTGTCGATCCGACGGCGGAGAGGCCTTTATGCCGGCCGATTGAAAGTTCGCCCATCAAAATAGGGTAAGCGATGAAGATAACGCAGATGATATAGACAAAGACGAACGCCGCCCCGCCGTTCTGTCCCGTCTGGAAAGGAAACCGCCAGAGATTGCCGAGCCCGACGGCGGAACCGATAGCGGCCATCAGGAAGGCGAAACGCGAGGACCATTGCGGGGTCGCTGCCATGAGTAAACTCCCTCTCAAAAATATCGCCGTTGCGCTTCTTTTGGCGCAGAACGGCGCTGTTAGCATGAGTTTTGGCATGAGCCGGGCCGCAGGAACAGGGGGATCGTTCGTTCACGGGGTATTTCCTGCTCAACACCGGACTTGCAATCTCTCTTAGAGTCACGCTCTAATCCATTGTAGTCGTTTGCGTTTTTAAAGATATGCGGCGTCAGGGCATGCTGCGCTGCAAGAAAAGGAGATGGCGATGGCGGCTATACTGACCAATCTGCGTAACACGGTTATTGCGGGTTCGGCGCTCGCGCTTGTGCTTTTCATTCTCTATCTGACGGTTTGGGGCGGCGCGCTGGACGCAGGTTTCTGGCGATTTCTGTTCCGCTGGCTGCATGTTCTCTCCGGCGTCATGTGGATCGGCCTCTTGTGGTATTTCAATTTCGTGCAGATCCCGCTGATGCCGGGCATCCCGGATGAACAAAAACCGGCAATCGGCAAACACATTGCACCGAAGGCGCTGTTCTGGTTCCGCTGGGGCGCCATGTCGACGATTATCACCGGACTCATTCTGGCGATGCTCAATGGCTATCTCGTGAGCGTGCTGACGCTCGGCGCCTCGACGGGATTCGCTGTTCCGGGCCACATCGCGCTCGGCGTCGGTATGTGGTTCGGGATCATCATGTGGTTCAATGTCTGGTTCATCATCTGGCCGAACCAGCAGAAAGCCTTGAATATCGACAACAAATATCCTGACCTTGGCGCCGACGACAAAGCCAAGGCGGGACGCACGGCAATGTTATTTTCAAGAACAAACACGCTCTTGTCGATTCCGATGCTGTTTGCCATGGTTTCGGCTCAGGGCCTGTTTCACATTTCCTGATCCAGGTTAGAGTGGGCCCCCTGAACATTTAGCGGCGGCGTCTTGAACGCCGCCGCGCAAAGGGAGGGCTCATGTCTATCGAAGCGCAACTTCTGGCGGCGGCGATGATCGCCGCCGTTTATCCTGTATCGGCGTCCGCCGAGCCGGAAAAACTCACCGTCGAAAGGCTAAACGCAGAACCGTCCCTGAACGGTCCCAGCCTGCGCGGCGCGAAGATGTCGCCAGACGGCAAACGCGTAACGATCCTGAAGGGACGCGAGGACGATGCGCGCCAGCTCGATCTGTGGAGCTATGATCTCGCTACCGGCGAAAGCGCCATGCTGGTGAGTTCGACGGACCTGCTGGGCGCCCCGGAAGAGCTGTCGGAAGAAGAAAAGAACCGCCGTGAACGTCAGCGCATCTATCAATCCGGCATTGTCGCCTATGACTGGGACAACAAGGGCGAAGTGCTGTTGTTCCCGCTGGGCGGCGATGTGTTCCTCTACGACCTGACGGCGAAAGCCGCAGACCGCGTCACCGAAACGGAAGCATTCGAGACCGATCCGAAGATTTCTCCAGAAGGCGGCTATGTCTCGTTCATTCGCAATGACGAGCTCTATGTTTATGACCGTGCTTCCGGGCGCGAGCGGCAACTGACCAGCGGCGCCAACGGCGTCATTCGCAACGGCGTCGCATCGTTTGTCGTTCAGGAAGAACTCGACCGGGACACGGGTTATTGGTGGTCGAACGACGACTCGATGATCGCCTATACGCAGATCGACGAGAGTCCGGTCGAAATTTCAGAACGCCTCGATATGGGCAAGGATGGCGCCTATACGGTGCGTCAGCGCTATCCGTTCGCCGGCACGGACAATGTAACGATCAAACTTGGCGTGGTGAAACCGAAAGGCGGGCGCACAACCTGGATCGATCTCGGCGACAATCCGGATATCTATCTCGCAGACGTTCACTGGTCGAAAGACGGCTCGGCGCTTTATGTCGAGCGCCTGTCGCGCGACCAGAAGACCCTCGATCTTTTGAAAGCGGACCCGAAAACCGGCCGAACTGAGGTGATCTTGTCGGACACCAGCGACACCTGGGTCAATCTCACCCACGGCTTTCGCGCGCTTGACGGCGGCGGCTTCCTGTGGACTTCGGAGCGTTCCGGTTTTAGCCACATCTATAAATATGACAGCGCCGGAACGCTTGAGGAAACGGTGACCAGCGGCGAATGGCCGGTCAAAACCATCGCCTGCGTCGATGAAGAAAACGGCGAGGTTTATTTTTCCGGCTGGATGGATTCAGTCCTCGAGAGCCATCTCTTCAAGGTTTCCATGTCAGGCGGAGAGCCGCAGCAGATCACTGAACGGGAAGGCAGCCACGGCGCATCTTTTCCTGAAAATGACTGTTCGGCCTATATCGGCGGCTTTTCCGGCGAGACCCAGCCCTATCAGCTTGGCGTATATACTTCTTCTGGCGAACGGCTGATGTGGCTTAATGAAAACCGTGTCGATGAGAGCCATCCCTACTACCCTTATCTTGGCTCCCACCAGACTTCCGAATACGGAACGCTGGAAGCGGAAGACGGCACGCCGCTTTATTACAGCGTCACGAAACCCGCTGGCATGAAACGCGGTGAAAAACGGCCGGCAATCGTATTCGTTTATGGCGGGCCGCACGCCCAGACCGTGCGCAAAGGGTGGAGCGGTGCGACAAAGCAGCTTTATCTTGATGAAGGCTTTGTCGTCTTTCAGATCGACAATCGCGGCGCGGCGAGCCGCGGCACGGCGTTCGAAAACACGCTTTACCGGGATATGGGCCATATTGAAGTGGAGGATCAAGCGGTCGGCGCGCGCTGGCTGGCCTCGCAGTCTTACGTTGATGGCGACCGTATCGGCGTATCGGGCTGGTCTTATGGCGGCTACATGGCGCTCATGATGCTGAGCCAGCATCCGGAGCTTTATGCGGCGGGCGTCGCCGGCGCGCCGGTCACTGATTGGCGGTTGTACGATACGGCTTACACGGAACGGTATATGGGCGATCCGCGAGTCGATGTGGAGGCCTATGACAAAAGCTCTGTCTTCGCCCATCTCGATGGTCTCAAGGGCGAGGGCGAACTTCTCGTCATTCACGGCATGGCGGACGATAATGTCGTCTTTCTCAACACCGTGCGGCTGATGGCTGAACTTCAAAAAGCCGGCAAGAAGTTCGAACTGATGACGTTTCCGGGAGAAAAGCACGGCTTCCGCCAGCGCGAGAACCGCCTCTATCGTGACCGGCTCATGCTTGATTTTCTGAAACGTAAGCTTAAAGCCGACTAATCATGAAAAAGCCTGCCCGATTTTCATCGGGCAGGCTGAATTAAATGTAGTGAAGGCTCTTTGAAAACTACATCATGTTCCGGTCTTCGTATGGCTTGCAGATCGCATCGCCCCGCGCGGCGACAATGCTCAATTTCGCTTCTACGGCTTCAAGGTCGTTGATAGTATAACCGGCGGCGAAAAATTCCTGAATGACCGCTTCGAGTTCGGCTTGTGAAGCGCCCTGACTTTCGAGCAGGGCGAGACGCGCAGCGTAGCTGAAAACTTCCAGTTCGCGGTCGTTTAATGCGCCGCCCATATAGCCTGCAGCGCAAGCGCATACCGCATCGTTTGCACTATTCGGACTCGATGCATGGCATACGTTGAAAATCATGACTGAGATTTCTCGAAGCCTTTGTGCGTCAGCAGACTGTGCATGAGCGCTTGCGGTGAAAGCCAATGTGAATGCGGCCAGCGCCGCTGCTGCGATATTGAATCTCATGTTTTCCCCTCTTGAAGGCTCTCGCCTCGTTGTCGATCCCTTATTAGTCCATATATTCGTCCGATCTGCAAACCGGCCTCAGCCGGTCGTTCCAGCGGTTTGATTTTGCATGACTTCAGTGCTGCCGGAAAAATTTGAAAACTGGTTTGCGGCGCGCGGCTGGGCGCCGCGGGCGCATCAGCTTGAGTGCGTGACGGCGGACCTTGATGGGCTTTCCTATCTTCTGATTGCGCCAACTGGCGGCGGCAAGACGCTCGCCGGTTTTCTGCCCAGCCTTGTCGCGCTTGACGGGCGAAAGCCGCCGAAAGAAGGCCGCCTGCACACGCTTTATATTTCACCCCTGAAGGCGCTGGCGGTTGATATCGCCCGCAATCTTGAAGCGCCTGTGCGCGATATGGAGCTTGATCTCGTGATCGAGACGCGCACCGGCGATACGCCTCAGGCGCGCCGTCAGCGCCAGAAATTTCATCCGCCGGACATCCTGATGACAACGCCCGAAAGCCTGTCGCTCCTGCTGGCGGCGCCTGATGCGGGCGAATACTTCAAAGGACTTAACCGCATTATTCTTGACGAGTTGCATGCGCTTGTTCCCAACAAGCGGGGTCATCTCTTGTCGCTGGCGATTGCCCGGTTGCGAAAACTCGCGCCGGAATTGCGCATGGCGGGCCTGTCGGCGACCGTACCGGATGCGCGTCCGCTGATCGACTATCTTACGCTGCAGAATGGCGGCGCAGTTTCGGCGAGGCTCATCCGCGGCGATGTCGGCGCCAAACCCCAAGTGGATGTGCTGGTTTCCGAAGAGCGCATTCCCTGGTCCGGCCATTCTGGCCGCCATTCATTCATGGAAGTTTATGACCAGATCAGAAAGGCGAAGCTGACGCTGGTCTTCGTCAATACGCGCAGTCAGGCGGAGGTGACCTTCGCAGCGCTGTGGCGCCTAAACGACGATGGGCTGCCGATAGCGCTGCATCACGGCTCGCTCGATGTTGAACGCCGCCGCAGGGTAGAGGCGGCGATGGTGCGGGGCGAGTTGCGCGCTGTCGTGTGTACCTCGACGCTCGATCTCGGGATCGACTGGGGCGATGTCGATCTCGTTATTCAGATGGGCGCGCCGAAAGGTGCAAGCCGCCTGACCCAGCGCATCGGGCGCGCCAATCACCGCATGAACGAACCGAGTAGGGCGCTGCTCGTCCCGGCGAACCGGATGGAAGTGCTCGAGTGCATCGCCGCCAAACAGGCGGTCGATGAGGGCGCCCTTGATGGCGAGCCGCCGCGCCGGGGCGCGCTTGACGTGCTCGCCCAGCATATTCTTGGAATGGCGTGCGCCGAACCGTTCGATCCGGACGAGCTATATCGGGAAGTGACCAGCGCCGCGCCCTATGCGGCGCTGCCGCGCAAGGACTTTGACGACGCCGTCGAGTTTGTCGCCACCGGCGGCTACGCTTTGAAGCGTTACGAGCGTTATCGCCGCATCGTCAAAACGCCGGAAGGCCGCTATCGAGCGCGGGACGGGCGGGTCGTGCAGCAATATCGCATGAATGTCGGGACCATCGTCGAAGCCGCCTCGCTCAACATAAGGCTCGCGAGCGCCAAGGGACCGAAAAGACCGGGGCGGAAGCTTGGCGAAGCTGAAGAGTGGTTTTTTGAGGCGCTCTCGCCCGGCGATGTTTTTTATTTCGCCGGCGAAGTGCTGCGGCTCGAACGCATCGAGGGCAATGACGCGGTCGTCACCCGCGCCGCCGGCGAGAACCCGAGGATCCCGAGCTGGATGGGCAACAAGTTTCCGTGGTCGACGCATCTGGCCGATCGCGTGCGCGCGATGCTGTCGGAACCGGAAAGCTGGCGCGCCTATCCCGAACAGGTGCGGTTCTGGCTGGAGAAACAGCGCGAAGTCGCGTCTCTTCCGAAGCCTGACGAGCTGATGGTCGAAACCTTTCCCTATCGCGACCGGTATTTTCTCGTCTGCTACCCGTTTGACGGCTGGCTCGCGCATCAGACGCTGGGCATGCTGTTGACGCGCAGGTTGGAACGGTTCGGCATGCAGCCGATCGGCTTCGGGCCGACGGAATACGCGCTCTCGATATGGGGGCGCAAGGATATGAGCGGCGTTGATATGAAAGCGCTGTTCGATGAAGACATGCTTGGTGACGATCTGGAAAGCTGGCTCGCTGAAGCGCTGTTGATGAAGCGCACTTTCCGCAACTGCGCGCTGATTTCCGGTCTGATCGAACGTAAACATCCCGGTCAGGAAAAGACCGGCCGGCAGGTCTCGTTTTCATCGGATCTCATCTACGACGTGTTACGCGAACACGAGCCCGATCACTTGCTGATGCGGGCGGCGTGGGATGACGCGTCCGGCGGCTTTCTTGACCTGAAGCGCCTGCAGGCATTGCTGATGCGCGTGAAGAGCAGGGTGACGCATCATGCTCTTGATCGCGTCTCGCCTCTCGCTGTGCCGGTGATGATGGAAATCAGCCGCGAGACGGTGGCCCGCGACGCGACAGAAGAAGCGCTTAAAACGGCGTCGGAAGATTTGGTTGCGGTGGCGATGAGGTGATAAGATCTGGCTATGAAGAAGGTTGATTTTTCATTGGGTATGAAACTGGGTCTACAGCTTCTGATTTTTAATGTGCTGCTGGCCTATGGTTCTTATTGGACTGGGTGCTGGTGGATTGACCGAAACGTTTGCAGTATTCAGCACAGCATTAGTTGGCTACTGCAGCATCCTGTGTTCCCCTTTATCATTCCGGCCGGCGCCTTACTCGGTTTCGCAACAGGCGCTTTTGGCGGCATAATTGCATCGGTTATGGCAAAGTGGACAAGAGGATGGACTGATCGCCATCAGTCATTAATTACATGGGCGTTTGTCCTGCTTCTTATCATCAGCTTCATTCTCTGGGGCTTGCCAGACATGAACTCGATTTTGCGCCGATAGCTTCCTGTTTCCGGGAAACGCGCTAAAGTCATCGCGTGCCTAGCAAAGATATCATCAGCCTGCATGGCGAGACCTTAACGCCCGATCCTCTCGGCGGCCTTTACTGGGCGCGTGAAGAAACGCTGATCGTTTCAGACCTGCATTTCGAAAAAGGGTCGAGCTACGCGGCGCGCGGCGTCATGCTGCCGCCCTACGACACGCGCACGACCTTGCGCCGCCTTGACGTTCTGATGCGGCGATACGCGCCGAAGCGCGTGATCTCCCTTGGCGACGCCTTTCACGACCCGGAAGCAGAAGCCCGTATGGAAACTGCTGACGCGGACACGCTCGCCGCTCTGGTCACAGGAGCCCGCTGGCTCTGGATCCTCGGCAATCATGACCCCGCACCGCCGGCGCGTTTCGCGGCGGCGACAGCCTATGAAGAGCAGATCGGCCCGCTCGTTTTTCGCCATGAGCCGCACGAGGGCGCGGCCCAGGGTGAAATAGCCGGCCACCTTCATCCCTGCGCCCGGGTCGTTAGCGAGGGCCGCGTGCTTCGCCGGCGCTGCTTCGCCGCGGGCGAGGGCCGGCTGGTGATGCCAGCCATGGGCGCCTATACGGGCGGGCTCAACGTTCTGGACGGGGCCTTTGCGCCGCTCTTTCGCGAGATCACTGCCTGGGTCATGGGACGGGACGGGGTCTATCCTGTGGGAGAGGACCGCCTTGCGCCTGAGCTCGCCGGTCGGTCATTCCGCGCCGCACAAGGTTGACAGAAGCGCGCGGTTTGACTATTTCCCGCCGCTCACGAACACCGAAGGCAAGAGAGATGAAAGTCCGCAGTTCCCTTAAGTCGTTGAAAAAACGCCATAAAGATTGCCGCGTAATCCGCCGCAAGGGACGCGTCTATGTGATCAACAAGACGCAGCGGCGCTTCAAGGCCCGTCAGGGTTAACCCTTCCCGACTTCATTCTTGGATTTTAAGGCTTTGCGCGATAGGCTTTTGCGTATGCGAAACCTAATCTGCGCGATTCTTCTGGCCTTTTGCGCCGCTTTTCCGGCGGCGGCGGACCAGACTGACGCGCGGCTCGACCTCCTGTTTGAGGAGCTGCGCACCGGCGAGGCGGTCCGCGCCGAGGAGAACATCGCCCGCATTCTCGACATTTGGGCGGATTCCCAGAGCGACACGGTCGATCTCCTCTATGCGCGGGCTGAGGCGAGTATCGCCGCCGGCGCTGAGGAGCTTGCTCTGGCCTTGCTGGATCATGTGGTCGGTCTCGCCCCGAGCTTTGCACAGGGCTACGCGCTGAGAGGCGATGTGAGGCTGTCCCTTGGGGATAATGAGGGCGCCTTTTCGGATTATGAGCGAGCGCTGACGCTGGAGCCGCGCCATTTCGAGGTGCGGAAAACAATCGCCGGCATGTACCACGCATCGAAAGATCTCGCCGCGGCTTACGAGATGTATCAGAAGGTTCTGGAATGGAACCCGCATGATGATGATGTCCGCCGCCGCGCCCGCGCGTTGCGGCGCGACCTCGACGGTCAAGAGATTTAATTTTCCCCATTCGTTCTTTTGAAGCTTGCGCGAATGCGCGGCTCATTTTTATCTCTATCGTTCCTGCGGCGGCGATATTCCTCCGCACCCTGATGATTAACAAGGAGCGTACACGTGGCGGACGGATCGGCGAATGTGGAAGGCGCAACAACCATCGCGGCGGATCGTCTGCGGTCCTTTATTGAACGGGTCGAGCGCCTCGAGGAAGAAAAGGCGACCATCATGAACGACGTCAAGGAAGTCTACGCCGAGGCCAAGGGCGAGGGCTATGACGTCAAGACGCTGCGCCAGGTTGTGAAAATCAGGAAGATGGATCGCGCCGACCGGCAGGAGCAGGAAGCGTTGCTTGACCTTTACCTCTCTGCGATCGGCGAAGCCTGACGGCTATTTCTTTTCCAGTAAAAGCCGGCCTTCCTTTTCGACCTTGCCGGTTATCGTTTCGGCGATGCTCGCCAGCAGGTTGGGCAGCACGCATTCGATGCGCACATGCTGCGGGAAGACGTCAATGCGCCCGGTGATGTGCTGGCCAAGCCCGCGCGCTTCGAATGTCAGCGTATCCTCGCTGATCCATTCTTCTGAGAACTTGAACATCAGTCCGCCGGTCAGCTGACGTTTGATCTTGTCGAAACCTTCACGCAGCCGCCCGCGGGCTTCCTCCATGGAGAGGTCATGCGAGATCGTGACGGTGACGGGCCGCGACATGGCGAACTCCTGAACAGCTTTGCCCGGACATGGGGGCTTGGCTGGAAATTTCAACAAAGCGCTCGCTTGAAACTATGGCTTCTTCCCGCATTTTGCCTGTAAAATGAAGCGGCAGGCGCTCTGGAGATGATTATGAAGCCGCTGATCTGGCTAGTCTCGCTGGCGGCCGTCGGACTTGCGCTGACGATCGGGCTTGCCGGGCCGGGCGTGCGTTTCGGCTGGTGGGAATATCCGACCGGCCTCAGCATTCTGCGTGAGGCCGCCCTGCCGACATTGATCGCCGCAGTCGTCAGTTTTGGCGGATTTGTTCTTGCACTCTTTAAGGCGCGCGGCTTGGCGCCGATTGCGCTCATCGCCGCCGTATTTGCGGGCCTGGCCGCGTCCGCGCCGGTTCGCATGAATCAGCTCGTCGCCGCCAATCCGGTCATTCACGACATTACGACGGACTTTACTGATCCGCCGCAGATCGTCGCCGGGGCGCTTTACGAGCGCGCCAATCCGCCCGAGTACAACGCTGATGAGGAAACGCCCCGGTCTGACCTTCCTCTTGCGGCGGCGCAGAGGCAGGCGTTTCCTGATATCGTACCCATGACCATGCGGATGTCCGTCGAAGAGGCGGCCAGTCAATCGCGGCGGATCATAAGCTCGATGGGCATGAAAGTTCTCAAAGACGAAGCAACGGAAGACGGCTGGCGGATTGAAGCGACCGATACCACCTTGTGGTTCGGCTTCGTTGACGATTTCGTTGTCCGCATCCGTGCGGAATCGGACGGCGCGCGTATCGATCTGCGCTCGAAGTCGCGTGTCGGAAAATCGGATCTCGGTGAAAATGCGCGCCGTATCCGCAAATTCATAAAAAAGATGGAAGCGGCGTCCGCCTAGTCGGAATCCGGCGGATTTTGCAAGACGCCGGAAGCGGTAACCGACGAATCGTATTGAACGACGGCGCCGGAGACGCGCGCCTTCTTTTCAACCAGCAATCTTATACAGGCGGGATAGAGCCTGTGTTCTTCCTCAAGAATGCGCGCCGCCAGCGTTTCCGCTGTATCGCCGGGCAGGACCGGCACGGCGGCCTGGCCGATGATCGGGCCGGAGTCGACTTCAGCGGACACGAAATGCACCGTGCAGCCGGCGATCTTGATGCCGGCGTCGATCATTCGCTCATGAACATGCAGCCCCCGAAACGAAGGCAGCAGGGAAGGGTGAATATTGATCAGACGGTCGCGCCACTTCCTGACGAAGTCCGGCGTCAGTAGGCGCATGAAGCCGGCAAGCGCCACGAACTCGATATTGGCGAGGCGTAAGGTTTCGTCGAGCGCCGTGTCGAAATCTTCGCGGGTCTTGAAATCCTTGTGATCGATCACCTTGTGCGGGATGCCGGCCTTGGCGGCGCGTTCGAGGCCTTGCGCTTTCGGGCGGTTGGAAATTACGAGCGCGATTTCCGCCGGGAAAGACGGCGACGCCATTGCGTCTATCAAAGACTGAAGATTGGAGCCCCTTCCGGAGATCAGTACTGCGAGTTTCGCCGTCACGAGGATCGACGCTCCGCAATGTCGCCGATAACGCACGCGTCTTCACCGGCGGTTTTGAGGGCGGCCAGAGTCTTGTCGACGGCGCCCGCCCGGCAGATGAGGACGCCGCCGACGCCGCAATTGAAGGTGCGGCGCATATCGGTTTCGTTGAGTCCGCCGGCGTCCTTCAACCATTGAAAGAGCGGCGGCAGGGCGATCGCCGCATCATCGTAACGGGGCGTCAGGTTATCGCTGAGGACGCGCGGGGTGTTTTCCGTTAGTCCGCCGCCGGTGATATGGGCGAACGCGCGGATATCTTCGTCGGCCAGCAGCGGCAAGACGGATTTGACGTAAATCCGGGTGGGTGAGAGGAGGGCGTCGCCCAGCATCCGGCCGGCGTCGAAAGGCGCAGGGGCCATGAGGTCGGCCTTGGTCTGCTCGACGATACTCCGGATCAGGGAGTAGCCGTTGGAATGGGCGCCCGAGGAGGCGAGGCCGATCATGACGTCGCCAGCGGCGACAGACCGGGGGAGAATGTTTTTTCGCTCCACGGCGCCCACGGAAAACCCGGCGAGATCGTATTCCCCGGCGGCGTACATGCCGGGCATTTCCGCGGTTTCTCCGCCGACTAGCGCGCAACCTGCCTGACGGCAGCCGTCCGCTATCCCGGCGACGACGCTGGCCGCCGTTCCCTCGTCGAGCCTGCCGGTTGCGAAATAATCGAGAAAAAACAGAGGCTCAGCGCCCTGCGCCAAGATGTCGTTGACGCACATGGCGACAAGATCGACGCCAATCGTGTCATGCTTGCCGAGGGCGAAGGCGAGTTTCAGCTTGGTGCCGACCCCGTCGGTGCCCGAGACGAGTATGGGGTCGTTGAAGCCCGCCGCCTTGAGGTCGAAAAGGCCGCCAAAACCGCCCAATGCGGCGTCCGCGCCGGCGCGGGCCGTGGCCTTCGCCAGGGGGCCGATGGCGCTCACAAGGCGCTCTCCGGCGTCGATATCGACCCCGGCCTTTTTATATGCGTCGCTCATGGCGCCCTCCTAGCCGCTGCCGGGCCCGCCGTGCAACTGCCCAGGGCGCAACTAAATGCTTTAACAATTAGGAAATAGGGTCGTTTCATGAAGCCGGCGCGGCTATAAGGGCTGCGCTGGGACTGGTTTTCAACGGCGCGCATTTTAGGACGGATTTGGATCATGAAACGACTGACGGCGGCTTTGGTATTCGCAGCAATCTCGATCGCAGCGGCGTTCAGCCCTGCGCTGGCGATCGGGGATGACGTATTCGTGGTGCCCCGTGTGACCGTCCAGGCCCAGGCGGGCAGCGCCACAGCCGCTAAAGCGGCGGCGCAACGGATCGGCCGGCGCAAGGCGATGGATATCCTTCTGCGCCGCCTCACCATGGAAGAGGACTGGACATACCTGCCGACCCTGGCGGCCGGCGAGCCGGCGGAAGCCTTTCAGGCGTTCGATCGCGGCGTTATCGAACTTACCGACCGCGATCTCGAACTCCTTGAGTCCGGTTTCGAGGTTTATAACGAAAAAAGCTCCCCGACGACCTACCGCGCTTTCATCACCTACCGGTTCAAACCGGAAGCGGTGCGCCGTCTGCTGAAGGATGCGCGCATTCCCTACAGTGAAGCGCAAACACGCACGGCTCTTGTTTTGCCGGTCCTGCAAACCAGTAACGGGACATATCTCTGGGAAGAAAACAATCCGTGGATGGCAGCATGGAAAGCGCGCCCATACGACAACGAACTGACGCCCATGGCGCCCCCGCTCGGCGATCTTGAAGATGCAGCGACGATCAGCGCGCGGACAGCGCTTGCGCTCGATCAGACGGCGCTTGAAAACATGGCGTATAGGTATTCAGTCAGCCAGGTGATTGTCGCGCATGCCGTGTTGCAGCAGGTTGACGGCGAGGATCGTTTGCGCGTGCGGTTAATCAACGGTTTCCGCGAGTCCGCCTCGCTCAACTCAATAGAAGAGCTTTCGACTTATGGCGGCGAGCCCAGCGCAGACTATGCACAGGGCCCCGAGACCAATGAGTTCCTGCCTGCGAAAGTCGGCGACATTCTCGCCGAGGAATGGTTCAGCCAGCCCTCGGGAAATTTCCCAAGTCTTGCGGAGCAATCGATTGATGTCTCGATCGCCAAATATGCAAAGCCTTGGAAGGAAAAAACGCTGATCGACCACTCTTCGCTCGCGCTACTGACGGTCAGCGCTCATTATCGCTCGCTATCCGAATGGACGCAGATCCGTTCGGCGCTGCTTTCCACGCCGCTGATCGGATCCGTACAGGTGCGTTCGCTCTCCCGTATGGGGTCGGAAATGCTGATCCAGGCCTATGGCGACCCGACCAAGCTGACAGTCGCCATGGAGGCGCAAGGATTGGTGCTCTGGTCTGAGGACGGCGATCACTGGCTGATTGCAACGCCGGCGACGGCTCAGACTGTGCGCGGCAATGATCGCCGCCGCCGCCGTTTCGGCGAAGACGATACGAACGAGCCTGATTTTTTTCCGGCCTCGATCGACGCTTCGGACCGGTCGGTGACGATCGAGGCGCCCAACTGACGGCTGGCGGCGAAGCTGGCACGAGGCGGGCGACGATATGAACACCTCGCGCAATCCCGATATAACGGCGGATCAGTTAATCCTGACTCTGCCGGAAAATCCTCCGCAATATGGCCGGGAAACCTTCCTTATTGCGCCGTCGAATGAAGCGGCGTGCCGAACCGCCGAGGCGTGGCGAAATTCCGGCGAGCCGTTCCTGATCATTTGCGGTCCGGAAGGGTCGGGCAAGACGCATCTCGCTCACATCGTCGTTGAAAATAAGGAAGCGTTTTTTGACTGGCGCGATCAGTCGGCGGCTGAGGGCCCGGCAGTCCTCGTGTTTGACAATTTGCCGCCGAACAGCGCGAAGGAGTTCTTGCGTATCATTGAAGATCTGGGGGATTCAGGACGACGGCTCGTCATGGTCGGCTCCGGTCATCCGAGCGAATGGGCTCAAGACTTCAAGGATCTGCGTACGCGTCTTGAAGCGATGCCGCGCGCCAGTCTTGGCGAGCCGGACGAAAGCCTTATTCGCGCTGTGCTTTCGAAAGATTTCAGCGACCGCCAGCTCAGCGTGCCGCAGACCGTTATTGACTATGTCGCGCCGCGCTTGCCGCGTACATTCGCGGCCGCGCATGCATTCGCCTCGGCAGCCGACCGCCTGTCGCTCGGCTTGAAGAAAAAAATCTCCATAGGGCTGGCGCAGCAAGCGTTGACGGCTCTTTTTGAAACCGACGCGGGAAGCGAATAGAATGAACCCTACCGACAAGGGAGACATCCATGCCCGGCGCCGATGACGGAACACTGCAAAGCGGGATGACCGCCGAAGCTGTCTCGCAGCAAATCAATGCGAATGCGCCGAGCCGGTTTATCAACCGCGAACTGTCCTGGCTCGCTTTCAATACGCGCGTGCTCGAAGAAGCGTCCAATGAGCGCCACCCTTTGCTTGAGCGGCTTCGTTTTCTTTCGATCTCGGCCAGCAATCTCGACGAGTTTTTCATGGTGCGCGTGGCGGGCCTGCGTGGACAAGTGCGCGAGGGCGTGTCGGCTGTCAGTCAGGAAGGCATGACGCCGCAGGAGCAGCTGACCCTCATCAATGAACGCGCGCTCGCCCTGATGGAGGAACAGCAGCGTTGCTGGCGGGAACTGAAGCCGATGATAAACGCCGCTGGCGTCGTCATCACCGATGCGAGCGAATTGACAGATCCGGATACGGACTGGCTGCGTCAGGAATTTGAAACAAACATCTTCCCGATCCTGACGCCGCTCGCCCTCGACCCTGCGCATCCATTTCCTTTCGTGCCTAATCTCGGCTTTGTTCTGTGTTTTGAACTGAAGCGTCCTGACGGCCGCATCCTGCAAGCGCTGTTGCCTGTCCCGGGTAAGGTTTCACGGTTCATCCGGCTGCCAGACGCGCCTTCCCCGGACGGCGCGAGGCCGCCGATCCGGTACATTTCTCTGGAACAGACAATTGTAAAATTCATCGGCTATGTGTTTCCGGGCTTCGAGATTCTTGAACACGGCGCGTTTCGGGTCTTGCGCGACTCCGACGTTGAAATCGAGGAAGAAGCCGAAGATCTGGTGAGGGTCTTCGAGACAATGCTGAAGCGCCGCCGCCGCGGGGATGTCATTCGCGTCAAGATCGACGCCAGGACGCCCGATCATTTGCGGGCGATGGTTCGCGAACGTCTGCAGGCGCTGCCGCAGGACGTCGTTTATGTGGATGGAATTCTCGGCCTTGCCCAGATCGATCAGCTGATCCCGTCCGATCGGCCCGATATTCTGTTTGAGCCGTTCGAGCCGCGGTTTCCGGAGCGGATCCGCGAACATGGCGGCAACTGTTTTTCGGCGATCCGGGCCAAGGATATTCTTGTTCACCACCCTTATGAGTCGTTCGACGTCGTCGTGCAGTTTCTGAAGCAGGCCGCGGCGGACCCGAAAGTCGTCGCCGTCAAGCAGACTCTCTACCGGACGTCGAAACAATCGCCGATCGTTGAAGCGCTGATTGAGGCTGCCGAGGCGGGCAAGAACGTGACGGCGCTTGTCGAGCTCAAGGCCCGGTTCGATGAAGAGGCGAACATTCGGTGGGCGAGGGCGCTCGAACGCGCAGGCGTCAACGTCGTCTATGGGTTCTTGGAGTATAAAACCCATGCGAAACTTTCGCTTGTCGTGCGTCAGGAGCCTGACGGCGCGCGCACATACACGCATGTCGGCACCGGCAACTATCACCCGATCACAGCGAAGATCTATACGGACCTGTCGCTCTTCACTTGCGATCCGGCGATCGGCAGGGATGCAGCGAAAGTCTTCAACTACATCACCGGTTACGCAGCGCCGTCGGCGTTCGAGAAATTCGCCGTAGCGCCGCTCACTGGGCGCTCGCATATCGTAAAAATGATTGACCGCGAGATCAAAAACGCCGGCAAGGGCAAGAACGCGGCGATCTGGGCGAAGATGAATGCGCTGGTCGACGGGGAGATGATCGACAAGCTCTATGAAGCGTCGCAGGCTGGCGTGCAGATCGAGCTGGTCGTGCGCGGCATTTGCTGTCTGCGGCCGGGCGTACCGGGCCTGTCGGAAAATATCCGCGTCAAGAGCATCGTCGGACGGTTCCTCGAGCATGCGCGGATCTACTGTTTCGGCGCCGGCGATTCGCTGCCGAATCCCGACGCGAAAATCTATGTTGCGTCGGCTGATCTGATGCCGCGCAACCTGAACCGCCGCGTCGAGATCTTCTGTCCCGTCGAGAATCCGACCGTGCACCGGCAAATTCTGGATTACATCATGGTCGCCAATCTCAACGATGAGGCGCAGAGCTGGAAACTCCTCCCGGACGGCCGCTATTCGCGCCTTGAAAGCGATACGCCCGGCGAGGCCTTTAATGTTCACACTTACATGATGACCAATCCGAGTCTTTCAGGACGCGGAGCGGCCATCAAATATGCGGCGCCGAAAGAACTCAAACGGCGGAAATAATGCGGCTTTGCGCGCGAATCGCCGAAAGCTGCCCCAATCGGGTCAGGTTGCAGTTCGATGATAGGGTCATTTCGCGATAATTCGTCCGTAGCCGCGAAAGCCGACCGCCGCGCTGTGGTTGATATCGGCTCGAATTCCGTGCGTCTGGTCGTGTATGACGGGCCATCCCGGGCGCCGCTGGCGATCTGCAACGAAAAATCCCTCTGCGGACTAGGCCGCGACATGACGGCCGAGGGCGATCTTAATCCTGCAGCGGTTGTTGACGCCAGGGTGACGCTGGCGCGCTTCCGGCAACTGTTAAAGGAATATGGCGATCCGCCCACCTATGCCATCGCCACATCGGCGATACGCGAGGCGAACGACGGCGAGGCGTTTGTTGCTGACCTGCGTCGGGAATTCGGATTTGATGTTTCAATTATATCAGGCGCGGAAGAGGCGGCGCTTGCAGCTTACGGCGTCATCTCGTTTGAGCCGGAAGCGACCGGCGTCGCCGGGGATATGGGCGGAGGCAGCCTTGAACTGGTATCGCTCGACAAGTCCGCCGTCGCCGAAACGGTGAGCCTGCCGATCGGGCCGCTGAGCATTATGCGCCGGGTTGGCGACAATGTTAGAGAAGCGAGGCTTCTGATTGAAAAGGAGCTCGATCAGGCTCAGTTCCTCAAAAAGAAAAAATACGACACGCTATACTCTGTGGGCGGCGCCTGGCGGGCGATTGCGCGCATCAATATGCGACTTCGCAGTTATCCGCTGCCGGTGTTGCACCATTACGAAATATCAAGCCAGGATGTTAAGGACACATGCGAATTGATCGCCAGGCAAAGCCGGCGTTCGCTTGAGGAAATTCCCGGCATTCCGCGTCGCCGCCTCGACACGCTTCCCTATGCTGCGGTTGTCATGCAGTCCGTATTGGAACGGATGAATGCAAAGAAGGTCGTTGTCTCGGCGGGCGGCGTGCGGGAAGGGCTATTGTACCGCGTTTTGTCGGATGAGGAGCGCGAGGCCGATCCATTCATCGCCGCTTGCAGGTTTTACGCCGGCCGCTTGTCGCCTAATCCGGCGTTCGGCGAAACGGTCATGACCGTTGTTGAACCGCTCTTCTCCGCCGATAAGGCGCGCGCGCGCCTGCGCTATGCGTGTTATGTCCTGATGGATATCGGCGCTTTCTTTCACCCGGACCTGCGCGGTCGTCACGCCTTTGATACGGCGATGTGGGTGCCGTTCGTGAGCGTGTCGCACAAGGAGCGGATATGGCTCGCGCTCGCGTTGTTCAGCCGTTACCAGGGGCGGAGTTCAGTTTTTCCGAATGAGGAAGCGATCAGCTTGCTGGACGAGGAGGCGCAGCGGGTCGCAGTACAGTTCGGGCTGGCGCTGCGTTTTGTTGCGTCTTTCTCACCGAAAATTGGCGCCCCGCTCGAAGGCTGCCGCCTCGACTTTGAACCGGGAGAACCCGGAAAGCTAATTTTCAGAGCGCCCCCGGAACGCCGGGCGATGATGGCTGAAACGCCGCGCAAACGTCTCGATGCGCTCGCTGCTGCGTTCAATGCGATCCCGGTTGAGGCTTACGAATAATAGTTGAATGTTATGCTTCAACGAGATCGACAGCGCCTTTGTTGAGGCGCATCGCCAGCTCTCCGCGTTTAAGGCGCAGCGCGTCTTCGCCGAAAACCTCTCGCCGCCAGCCTTTGAGCGCTTCGACGTCAGCGTCGTCACTTAATGCGATTTCTTCTAGATCGGCAGAGGAAGCGATCAGTTTCGGCGCCACGCCATAGCGCTCGCACTGGCGTTTCAGCAGCACCTTGAGGAGATCGACGACATCGGCCGGGGGTTTTTTCCTTTCCGGCCGGGCGATGTCGGGTAGCGCGTCCGGCTTTATCCCGGCCCCCAGCTCGATCGCCGAAAGAATGGCGCCGCCGGCGCTGGAGCGCTCGAACCCCGCCGGTATGCTGCGCGCTCTGCCAAGATCTTTCTTGGTCTTCGGTTGAAGCCTGGCGAGCTCGAAAATCGCGTCATCCTTGAGAATACGGCTGCGCGGGACGTCGCGGGTCTGCGCCTCCTTCTCGCGCCATTCGGCGAGCTTCAGGACCGGTCCCAATTCTCTCGGCTTGACGCCTTTGAGCTTCAGGCGCTTCCAGGCGTTTTCCGGCTTCACGTGGTATAGATCGGGATCGTAGAGGGCCTGCATTTCCGCTTCGACCCAGTGTTTGCGCTTTTGCTTGTCGAGCTTGCCGAGCAGCACCGGGTAGGCGTCGCGCAGATGGGTGACGTCCGACAGCGCGTAGGACTGCTGGGCCTCGGTCAGCGGTCTGCGGGCCCAGTCGGTGAAGCGCGAGCCCTTGTCGATTTTCGCTTTTACGAGGGTGCGCATCAGGGGCTCATAGCCGACCTGATCCCCGAAGCCGCAGGCCATGGCGGCGATCTGGCTATCGAAGAGCGGGGCCGGCACGTCGCCGATCAACCGGTAGAAGATCTCGAGGTCCTGGCGGGCGGCGTGGAAGATCTTCAGCACCTTCTTGTCGGTCATAACCTTGAGAAAGGGCGCTAGATCAAGGCCTTCGGCGAGCGGATCGATGATCGCCTCGAGGTCCTCGGCAGCGGCCTGGATGAGGCAGAGGATCGGCCAGTAGGTCTTTTCCCGCATGAATTCGGTGTCGATCGCCGCAAAGGGGCGTTTTGCGAGCTCCGCGGAGAAGTCTTTGAGGTCCTTGCTGGAGGTGATAACGCGCATGGAGGGGGCTTCTAACAGCGTCCGCCGGGAGCGTCATCCAAAATGAGCGCGGCGGATGGCGGCAGCCCTAAGGGGCTGGAAAGCCTTGACATCGGGCCCCGGCAAGGCCACTCCGGCGCCGCGCCTTTTCCGTTCATTTCGAGCCTTTCGAGAGTACGCCCATGCACGCCTATCGCACCCATAACTGCGGCCAGCTCCGCAAGACAGAAGTCGGCGAGACTGTTCGCCTGTCCGGCTGGGTGCACAGGAAGCGCGACCATGGCGGGCTGCTGTTCATTGACCTCCGCGACCATTTCGGCCTGACCCAGCTCGTGGTTGAGCCTGAGATGGCCTTCTTCGCGGCAGTCGAGCATGTCCGTCAGGAGAGCGTGATCCGCGTCGAAGGGGAAGTCATTGCACGCGACGACGATGTGGTGAACCCGAACCTGCCGACTGGCGAAGTGGAAATCCGTATCAAAGAGTTCGAGGTTCTTTCCGAGGCCGATGAATTGCCCCTGCCGGTATTCGGCGAGCCGGACTATCCTGAAGATATCCGGATGAAGCATCGCTATCTCGATCTGCGCCGGGAAACGCTGCACCGGAACATCATGATGCGTTCGGCGGTGATCAGGGAGATCCGCCGCGGCATGGAGGAAAAGGGCTTTACCGACTTTCAGACTCCGATCCTGACCGCGTCGAGCCCTGAAGGCGCGCGCGACTTCCTCGTGCCGTCGCGTCTCCATCCGGGTAAATTCTATGCGCTGCCGCAGGCGCCGCAGATCTTCAAACAGCTCATCATGGTATCGGGCTTTGATCGTTACTACCAGATCGCGCCGTGTTTCCGCGATGAGGATGCGCGCGCTGACCGTTCCGCAGGGGAGTTCTACCAGCTCGACCTTGAAATGAGCTTTGTCGAACGCGAGGACGTTTTCGACGCCGTCGGTCCGGTGACGCGCGAGACCTTCGCAAAATTCGCCGGGGACCGTTCGGTCACGGTCTATCCGTTCCCGCTTATCCCTTATGACATCTCCATGCTGAAATACGGCACCGACAAGCCTGACCTGCGCTGCCCGATCGAGATGCATGTCGTCTCCGATCATTTCCGCGGCTCGGGCTTTAAGGTGTTCGCGTCGATCCTTGACGCCGATCCGCGCCATGAAATCCGCGCCATTCCGGCGCCGGGCGGCGGCTCTCGCGCGTTCTGCGACCGCATGAACGCCTGGGCCCAGAAGCAGGGCCTGCCGGGCATGGGCTACATGATTTTTGACGAAAGCGAGGTCAAAGGCCCGCTTGCGAAGAATATCGGGCCGGAACGGTCCGAGGCGGTGAAGGCGCAGCTTGGCATGAAGGCCGGCGATGCGGCGTTCTTCCTTGCTGGCAAGCCGGAAGAATTTCTCGCCGTCGCCGCCAAGGCGCGGGTGCTTATCGGCGAAGAATTGAACATCACCGACAAGAACCGCTTCGAGCTCGCCTGGATTGTCGACTTCCCGATGTATGAATGGGATGAAGAGCACAAGAAGGTTGAATTCGGTCATAACCCGTTCTCAATGCCGCAGGGCGGCTTGCAGGCGCTGGAGGCGGCGCAGACCGATGAAGAGAAGCTGGCGATCAAGGCGTTTCAGTACGATCTTGTTTGCAACGGCTACGAACTCGGCTCCGGCGCCATCCGGAACCATCGCCCGGACATCATGTACAAGGCGTTTGAGATCGCCGGTTACGGTAAAGAGGTTGTAGAAGAAAAATTCGGCGGCATGCTGAATGCGTTCAAATACGGCGCGCCGCCACACGGCGGGTGCGCGCTCGGCCTGGAGCGTATTGTGATGCTGCTCTGCGACCAGGAAAATATTCGCGAAGTGACGATGTTCCCGATGAACCAACAGGCCGAAGACCTGCTTCTGGGTGCGCCGGCGGATCCTTCGCCGGAACAGCTTAAAGATGTGCATATTCGCATCGTACCGCCGATCGTTGAGAAAAAAGACTGACCGGACGGCTGCTTAACGGGCGGGGTTGCGCCCTTGTCGAACGGTGTTAGGGGAATATTGAGGGGGACACTTTACGCGCTTTTTTGGCGCGAACCCTGAGTATTCGATCGATGATTGATGTTACTAGCGATTTTGATCACGGCAACATAATCTGCCGGAACGTTTCCGACCCGTCCGATATCCGGCTTGAGATCAGGCCAGACGGCAACGCGCCGTTTTATCAGTGGTTTTACTATCGCGTTGACAACGCCCGCTATCAGCCGCTTACGATGAAAATCGTGAACGCCGGAGGCGCGTCTTACCTCGCGGGCTGGAACGACTATCGCGCGGTCGCCTCCTATGACGGCGAAATCTGGTTTCGGGTGGATACGGACTATCGGGAGGGCGTTCTCACCATTTCGCATGCGCCGGATCGCAATTGCGTTTACTACGCCTATTTCGCCGCCTACCCGATTACGCGTTATCGCCGCTTTGTCGAAGGGCTTAAGGCTTCACCGCGCTTCGCCCATGCCGTTATCGGCAAGACACTGGATGGACAGGACATCGACTATTTCCGGCTGGGCCGCGGCGAACGTCCGTTCTGGATTATCGCGCGCCAGCACCCCGGGGAGGATATGGGATCCTGGTGGATGGAAGGGTTCTTCGACCGCCTCGCAGATGAAAGTGATGCAGATGTTACGCGTCTGCTGGACGCCGCAACCTTGCACATTATTCCGTGCATGAATCTTGACGGCGCGCGAAGAGGGCACTTGCGCACAAATGCGGCGGGGACCGATCTCAATCGCGCCTGGCGCAATGCTTCCATGAAAGCGAGCCCGGAAGTATTTATCGTTCGTGAAAAAATGCGCGAGACCGGCGTCGGTTTCTTTCTCGACGTCCACGGCGATGAAGGCATTCCGAATAATTTCATCGACGGCGCTGAAGGCGTTCCGTCATGGAGCGAGGCGCTGCATAATCGCCTTGATCGGTATAAATCGCTGCTCCTCCAGGTCAGCAAGGATTTTCAGACCAGCGACGGTTATCCGAAGCCGCCCCCGGGTAAGGCCAATCTCGACATCGCGACGAATTACGTCGCCGAGACCTGGGGATGTCTATCAATGACGCTTGAGATGCCGTTCAAGGATGCGAACGTTAACCCGAACCTCATCCACGGCTGGTCGCCCGACCGTTGCCGCCAGTTCGCAAGAGAACACCTGACAGTCATGGCTCAGGTCGCGTCCGAATGACGAACGCCTGAGCGTCAGGCTTCCCGCGGTTTTTTCGACCGGCTTGAAAAGCCGAGACCCGCCAGTCCGGCCAAGAAGAGCGGAAGTGCGGCGGGCAATGGCACTTCGGCGCCGTCGAAAGTGAAGTCGTCGATGGCGATATTGCTGCTATTCGGCGAGATCGAGTCCCATGTGAAGGTTTTCACATTGTCCCAACCTGAGAAAACGATGAGCTGCCATGTGGCGGAAATGAGTACGTCCATAGTGTAAAGAACATTGCCGCCTGGTGCGTCGAGGCCCTGAAACCGTACTGTCGTATCGCCGACTCTCGCGTCGGCGTGAACGTACAGGCTATTGAGGTCAAACGTACCGGTGTCCCGCGTCAGTTCGCCGATAAGCGCGTTGTAGTTAAGCAAAAAATTGGTGCCGCTATAGGCGGTTGGAATAGCGCTGCCGCAGCCGCCTCCGGTTGGGGATACGATGCCGCCGCCCACCGAGCCGTCATACGCGCTCAAGGTGAACCCTTCCGTAGAGGCGCCGGAGCTGACGTCACAGGGGGCGTTTGGTGACGCATCAAAGTTAAGCGTTGTGGCGTTTGCTGCCCCAAATGCAATGACGTTCGCTAGAAGTGCGATGGATATGCTTCGAACCATCATCAGGCTAATCCCCATGGAAAACGAATTCGCAGCGCAACCTGCGAATAGCGTGCCAAGCTTACGATTCCAGCAGCACTAGGTTAATGCGGTCGAGGCGCGCTGCTCTTGCCGTCCCATGGCCAACAGAAACGGGTCTTTTTTCTGTAGCGTAGAGAAATCAAACTTCGAAGAGAGTCCCAGCCAGCGGTGACGGATCAATTCCTGAGCGATAGGCGCGCCAAGCGTCGATCCCGGCCCGACAAGGATCAGCTTGTCGGGCGCGAATTCCTTGATCGACACTTCCACGGATTTCGAGAAGTCGTAAGTTTCGACGATCTGATGGCCAAGCGTGTATTGATGAAGGGCGCTGCTGTCGGTTGCGTATTTCGTCCAGATTGCGCCGCGCCCGTCGATCATGGGAATTGACGGCGCTTGAAACATATCCGCGCCCAATTTTTCGAATGCGGCCTCTGATATATGTCCAAGCAACGGCGTGTGGAAGGCCGCGTGGCGGGCGAGCCGGAAAGGGTAGCGGTCTTCTGCCGGCGGCAATGATTTTTCCATCGCTGTCATGCCGGCCTCGTCGCCGGCGAGCACTGCCATGCCGCCGAGACGGATAGAGAGATAGGCGTTACCTTTAGTGCGGCCTGCATGAAGCGCATTGGCGATCGCCTTTTCACGTGCGTCGCTCGCGCGCCAGTCTTCGTCGACGAACGGATAGACAAGTTGTCCGCCGACGCCATCGGCCTCCATCAGCGCGCCCATTGTATCGACCAGGCGAATGGCGTTTTGTTCGTTAATTGCGCCGGCGGCGGCGAGGGTCAGGTACCAGCCGAGTGAGTTGCCGCAGACGGCGGCGATCTCGAACTTTTCCCTGTCGATGCTCGCAAAGTCTGCAAGCGCGCAAGTATAGATCAGTGCTGATGCGTTGATGCTTGAGGCATGTTTCGAAGCGGCGTAGCTCTTGGCGTCATCCAGGGACGAGACGGTTTCGCGGCCCTGAGACTCGCGCCAGCGATCGACGCCGGCGATGAAATCCGTCTTGTCCGCGTGATAGCGCGTAAGGTAACCGAGTTCATCCTTGCCGTATGTGCCCCGGCCCGGAAATATGACAACGGCGGTCTGTTTCATTCTGCGGCTCGTTTTGTTGTCTTGCCGACTAACGAGATCGCAGCATTTACGATATCCGCTTCACCGATGAGGACTTCATTAGCGGCCGGGCCTAGCGGGATGAACGTGTCGACGCCCGTGATGCGCTGTATGTTGAGCTCGGGCATGCGCTCATGCAACACCGCCATGATCTCTTCGCTGGGCGACCCTCTGCGGCGGCATTCATCGACAATCAGCACGTTGCGCCGCTCGCCAATGGCGTCCAACATGGAATCGACAGGCAAGGGCGTCAGCCATCTCAGATCGATAATACGCGTGTTTATGCCGCGTTCCGCCAGGGTCGCGCTTGCGCGCCGGGAAAGATAAGCCCCGTTTCCGTAAGTGATGATTGTGAGATCGTCGCCGTCGCCGATAGAGTTGACGTCACCGAACGGCGCCGCGCCTTCAATGTCGTCAAAGCGCGCGGTCATCAGCCCGTCGCCTTCGGCGATCAGGTCTTTTGTTCCGTAAAGCGCGATCGGCTCGAGAAAGACGACCACGCGCTGTTCCTCCCGGGCGAGACGAAAGGCTTCGCGCATCATTTTCACCGCTTCTTCGCCGCTTGAGGGGCAGGCGAGTATGACGCCGGGAATATCACGGAAGACAGCGACGGCGTTGTCGTTATGGAAATGCCCGCCGAACCCTTTCTGGTAAGCAAGGCCTGCAATGCGGACAACCATGGGGTTCGCATACTGACCGTTAGAGAAGAAGGAGAGCGACGCTGCCTCGCCGCGCAACTGATCTTCGGCGTTATGGACATAAGCGAGGAACTGGATTTCCGGTACGGGGATGTAACCGTTATGAGCAAGGCCGATGGCGGTCCCGAGAATCGATTGTTCGTCCAGCAATGTATCGAAGACGCGGGAAGGACCGAACTTCGGTTGCAGCCGCGTCGTCGCGCCGTAGACGCCCCCTTTTCTTGCGACATCCTCGCCGAAGATTACGACATTGCGGTCTTGCTCCATCGCTTCGGCGAGGGCGAGCGAGATGAGGCGCGACATGTGCTGCGGTTCGGCGCGGGCGCGGGAGTCGTCGGAGGCAGACGGTAACGGCTTGCCCGGTCTTGTGGCGCGTCTCCTGACCGGCGGGGTCAGCGAGGCGACGACTTCCTTCGCGCTGCTGAGTTTCGATCGTGTGCAGGCGGTTTCCATGGCGCGGCGAACCTGTCCGGTGATGTCCGCATAAAGCGCTTTAATATCTTCAAGGGACATGAGGCCCGTTTCGATCAGCCGCCGAGTAGAATGCAGCAGCGGGTCCTGATCGGCTTCCGCCTCGATTTCGACGCGGTCCCTGTAGCCGCTTTCAAGGTCGGAGCCTGCATGGCCCATGAGCCGCACGGTGCGCAGGTGCAGGAACACCGGCTTTCGTTGAATACGCGCGCAATATTCCGCCTCGCGCGCGGCCCGCGCCGCGTCAACGATATCGCGGCCGTCGCCGTATATGTATTTGAGCCCGGCGCGCGCGCCGTAATTCGCCGCCACCCAGCCTTCAGGCGTCTTTACCGAAATGCCGATGCCGTTGTCTTCGCATACGAAGACCAGCGGCAGGGGCAGGTGGCGATAACCGGTGAGGGCGGCCGCGTTGATCGCGCCTTGCGCCGTCGAGTGGTTAGCTGAAGCGTCGCCGAAGCTGCACAGCACGACCGCATCGTGAGGCATTTCGGCGTCGGTCTTTTTATGGGTGCGGGCGAGGGCCACCGAAAACGCCGCGCCCATGGCTTTCGGCAGATGCGAGGCGATGGTCGATGTCTGCGGAGGTATGAACAGCGCTTTCGACCCGATCACCTTGTGACGACCGCCGGAGATCGGGTCTTCCGATGACGCAACGAAAGAAAGCGCCATGTTCCAGATCGGGGTTTCGCCGGCGAGCTTGCGGGCGCGTTCCAGATAAAAGGCGCCGCTGCGGTAATGCAGGAACGCCATGTCGTCGAGCCGGAAAATCCGGGCGACGGCGGCGTTGCCCTCGTGACCGGAACTGCCGATCGAATAAAAGCCGCGCTTTTCCGCCCCGAGCCGCCGGGCCTCGAGGTCGAGCCGGCGGCTTGTGAGCTGGCTTTCGAACAGGGCGGCGAGGGCGGCGGGGCTGAGCCCCGCTTGGTCAAGGCCGGTTCCGGTCAACGTCCGGGGCAAGCGGGCCTCGCTCAGCCGCGCCAGAAAACTGTCCGTGGATGCGGCGATTGCGCCCGCCATCTAATTGTTCCCGCCTATAAATATCGATTTTCAGTCAGCAGCTTGTTGCAAGCCGCCCCATTGCCGTTATCTCCATACCAGTCCGCAACCGTTTGCCAAGTGGAGACCCGGCCCCTTGAAGGAAAATCTGCCCCCCCCTGAATTCGGCGAGGTCCTGCCCGCCGCCCATCCAAGCCCGCAAGCCGTAAAAATGCTCTGGTTACGGCGTTCGACGCCGGCGGATTTCCTGACGGAGCCGGGGCCTGACGCTGCTACTCTTGAAACAATTCTGACGATCGCCGCGCGGGCGCCAGACCATCGGCGCGTCACGCCTTATCGATTTGTACTCTTTGAGGGTGAAGCGCGTCGACGGTTCGGCGATGCGCTTGTCGAGGTTTACAAAACGAACGAGCCGGACGCGGAAGAAGCTAGGATCGAATGCGAACGCAATCGTTTCCTGCGCGCGCCGATTGTCGTTGCGGTGATTTCAAAGGTCGACCGCGATCATCGGACGCCGGAGTGGGAGCAGGTGCTGACCGCGGGCGCGGTCTGTCAGAACATGCTGCTCGCCTCCTCGGCGCATGGTTTCGCCGCCCAGTGGCTGACTGAGTGGTATGCCTATGATGAGGGTGTGCTGAAGGCGCTCGGTTTGGGGGAACATGAGCGCGTCGCCGGATTCGTCTATATTGGCGCCGCCACACAGGAACCCAACGAACGGGCGCGTCCGGCGCTGGGCGACCTTATAACGCGCTATTAGGGCTTTTTCTTCGCAGCGGCGGCAGTCGCGGCGACGGAGAAAGCATGATAAATTCGTTTCCGTCCGAAGCCGGACGCCGCAATGAAGGAAGACAATCATGAAGATGAAATTCGCCGTCTTGTCCGCCGTCGCCCTAGTCACCGCCTGCGGCCAGAACGCCAACGGAACGCCTGCTGAAACGGCGCCGGCTGAACAGGCGGCCGAAACGGTGTTCGCCGCCAAGTCAGGCGAATACAAGGCTGAAAAAAATCACCGCTATATCACCTTCAGTTACCTTCATCAGGGTTACTCGAAACCCTATCTGCGCTGGCGGGAATGGGACGCAACTCTCGATTGGGATGCGGAAGAGCCGGAAAAATCATCTATTTCCGTCACCATTGACGCCAACTCCATCGACAGCGGCGTCGATAAATTCGATGCGGACCTCAAGAGCGAGCGGTTTTTCGATACGGCGAATTATCCGGAAATCACCTTCGAGAGCACATCGGTAGAACGCACCGGCGAGAAAACCGGCGTCATCACCGGCGACCTGACCATCAAGGGCGTGACGAAACCGGCAAGCCTTGACGTGGCGTTCAACCACGGCGCTTATCGAGAGCGCGGCAATGATTACAAGATTGGTTTTTCAGCGAGCGGCGTGATCAAACGATCCGACTTCGGCATCGACTTTCTTGTTCCCGCCGTCAGCGACGAAGTAAATATCATCGTCGAAGCCGAATTCACCATGCCTGCTGAATAGGCGCGGGACGTGACGAACGCCCGGTACACAACTGTCGCCGTCGTCCTGCATTGGGCGATGGCGATATTGATCGTCGGGCAGATCGCAGGCGGCTTTTACATGCACGGGCTGCCCAATGCGGCGCCCGAAAAGCTTGCGCTCTATCAGCTACACAAATCCTTCGGCCTTTCCGTGCTCGCGCTGGCGCTTGTCCGGCTTGGCTGGCGGCTGGCGCACCGCTCGCCGGCTTTGCCCGAGACGACGCCCGGCTGGCAAAAGCTGTCGGCGCGGGCGGCGCATTGGCTTTTCTACGGATTGATGATCGCGACGCCGCTCGCCGGCTGGGCGATCGTTTCGGTTTCGCCAAAAGAGATTCCAACCATCTGGTTCGGCCTTTTTGAAGTGCCGCATCTGCCATTCTTTGGCGGGGTTGAAGACCGCTATGCGGTTGAGGAGATTCTGGAAGAACGCCATGAAACTCTTGCATTCGCAATCCTGTTTCTTTTGGCGCTGCATGTCGGCGCGGCGATCAAACACGGATTTTTCGATCGTGACGGCGTATTGCGCAGCATGGCGCCGGCCTCGCGAAACGCATGGCTCGGGATCGGGGCCGTCATCACGGTACTCAGTCTCGGCGCCGTCTATTATGCGGCGGCGCTAAGCGCCGAAGGCGGCCGCCGCACGGTGAGCGAGCTTACCATTACGGGAAAGTGCAACTGGATTGTCGATCGCGAGGCCAGCACGCTGTCGTTTGCAGGAGAGGAAAAAGGCCGCCGTTTTGAAGGACAGTTTGAAGTTTTCGATGCCGAAATCTGTTTTTCGTTCCTCGATCCGGGTGCGTCGAAAATCAGGGTCGTTATTGCAACGGACTCTGCGGCCACGGGCGAAGAACTCCGGGACTCGACAATCACCGCATCGGAATGGTTCGGCGTGAAAACCTATCCGACGGCGACCTTCGAGGCGAATGGCGTCACGCGATTAAGCGAACGGGACTATAAAGCCGCCGGCGTGTTGCGCATCAAGGAATATCAACAGCCGGTGATGGTTGAATTCACGCTTGATATTGAGGGCGGCGAGGCGGTCGCGATTGGCGGCGCAGATCTCGTCCGGACCGATTTTGGTCTTGGGTTGGACGACTCCTGGCTGGAAAAAGAGAAGGTCGGATTGAACGTGCGTGTCGATTTTGAAATCCACGCAATACAGGCCGATTAGGCGGCGCGCCCGCGAGGACGCCGCTCGTTGCGCCGGAGCGCTTCCTCGTCAAACAGCTCCGCGAGCTTGTCGATGATTGCGCCGCCAAGCTGCTCCACATCGACGATCGTCAGCGCTCGGCGGTAATAGCGCGTCACGTCATGGCCGATGCCGATGGCGAGCAGTTCGACCGGAGAGCGGTTCTCGATATAGTGAATCACTTCGCGCAGATGACGTTCGAGATAGGCCCCGCCATTGGCTGACGAGGTCGTGTCGTCAACCGGCGCGCCGTCGGAAATCATCATCAGGATTCGCCGCGATTCAGGCCGTGCGAGCAGGCGCGAATGCGCCCACATCAGCGCCTCGCCGTCGATATTCTCCTTCAGCAGGCCTTCCTTCATCATCAGGCCGAGAGACGTTCGCGCACGCCGCCATGGCGCGTCAGCGGGTTTGTAAATCACATGGCGCAAATCATTGAGACGGCCCGGTTTAGCGGGACGGCCGTCCTGCACCCATTTCTCGCGCGACTGTCCGCCCTTCCAGGCGCGGGTCGTGAAGCCGAGGATTTCAACCTTGACCCCGCAGCGCTCAAGCGTGCGCGCCAGAATATCGGCGCAGATTGCTGCGATAGTGATCGGGCGGCCGCGCATGGAGCCGGAATTGTCGATCAGCAGCGTCACGACCGTGTCGCGGAACTCCTGATCCTTCTCCATCTTGTAAGAGAGCGGCTGCATCGGGTCGGCGACCACGCGTGCGAGCCGCGCCGCATCGAGAACCCCTTCATCGAGATCGAACATCCAGCTGCGGTTTTGCTGCGCCATCAGTTTGCGCTGCAGCTTGTTCGCCAGCCGTGAAACGACATTGTGAAAGTTCTCAAGCTGACGGTCGAGCGACCGGCGCAGCCGCGCCAGTTCTTCCGGGTCGCAAAGCTCGGCGGCGTCGGCGATTTCATCGAATTCCGTGACGTACGCCTTATAGGCGTCGCCGGTGTCGCCTTCGAACTTGGCGCGTATAGAGGAAATCTTGGCGTTCTCTGCTGCACCGTCGTCCTCTTCCATGGAGGTGTCCATGTCCTGCTCGGACATATCGGCGTCGCCATCTTCCGTATCGCCGGCGCCCGGCTCTTCCGGCATATCCGACGCATCGGGCTGGTCGCTGTCATCCGAGGCGTCGTTTTCGCTGTTGTCGGACTCGTCGTTATCTTCCTGGCCGTCGTTTTCGGGCTGGTCCCCCTGATCCTGATCGTCGAGACCGAGATCGCGAATAAAATCGCGGGCGAGCGCCGCAAAAGCTTCCTGATTGGCGAGGTCAGGCGAAGCGGCGACCGCATCGAGGGCGGCGCCGGCGCGCGTCTCGAGTTCGTTTCGCCATTGATCCATGATTGCCTTAGCGGCGGGCGGAGGCGCTCGGCCGGTCAGTCTTTCGCGCAACATTAAAGCAGCCACGTCGGCGATCGGCGCCGGGTCGTTCGAACTCAATTGTTCATAGCCCTTGTCGGCGATCGTCTTGCTGAGGGCGGCGGCGAGATTGTCGCCGACGCCTTTCAGGGCGCGGGCGCCGATCGCCTCGCAACGGGCGTTCTCCAGCGCGGCGAAGACGGCGCGGGCCTCCGCGCCTTTCGGCGCGAGCGTCTGATGGGCCGTCTCGTCATGATGGGCGAGACGCAACGCCGCCGCATCGCCTTCGCCCCGGGCGATAGCGGCGGTATCAGGATCGAGCGTCCGGGCCGGCAGAGGGATGCGTGCGCTCTTGCCCTGAACGGAAGCGTGTTCGCCGCCGAACGCGACCTCGACGTCATGCTGGGCGGAAAGCGCCCGGGTCGCATGAAGCAGCGCGCGCTTGAAGGCCTCGCGGATCTGTTCTTTCGGCGTCATGGCCTGCAACATAATGCGACGCAGCAAAAACCCCAAGGGGCGAGGGCAGACGAGGCGCTTATACGAAAAAGACCCCGGCGCTGACGCCGGGGTCTTTGATTTCCTAGGTAAGTTGTCCGCTTACCAGATCTGCACGCGCTCTTCCGGCGGCAGGTAGAGATCATCGTCCTCGGTGACCTCAAACGCCTCGTACCAGGCGTCCATGTTCCGAACGACGCCGTTGGTCCGGTACTGCGCCGGGGAGTGCGGGTCGGTCGCCACCTGGTTCTTGAGGGCTTCCTCGCGGTTGAGGCGCTTCCAGACCTGCGCCCAGGCCATGAAGAAACGCTGATCGCCAGTGAAGCCGTCAAGGACCGGCGCTTCCTTGCCGTTCAGCGAGAGCTTGTAGGCGTGATAGGCCATGGCGAGACCGCCGACATCGCCGATGTTTTCACCCATGGTCAGTCCCGGATTGACGAAAAAGCCCGGCACCGGCTCATAGGTCGCATATTGCGCGCCCAGCTTGTCGGCGAGCACCTGGAAGTTCGCTGCGTCTTCTTCCGTCCACCAGTCGCGCAACATGCCGTTGCCATCCGACTTGCGGCCCTGATCGTCGAAGCCGTGGCCGATTTCGTGACCGATAACCGCGCCGATGCCGCCATAGTTCACCGCCGGATCGGCGTTCGGATCGAAGAACGGCGCCTGCAGGATCGCCGCCGGGAATACGATCTCGTTACGGTTCGGGCTGTAATAGGCGTTCACCCGTTGCGGGGTCATGCCCCATTCGGTTTTGTCGATCGGACCGCCCAGCTTCTTGACGTCGTCAAACCAGGCGAAGGCGTTGGCGCGTTTGCGATTGCCATAAGCATCGCCAGCGACCACTTCGAAGTCCGTATAGTCCTCCCACTTGTCGGGATAGCCGATCTTGGGCGTGAACATTTCGAGCTTTTGATGGGCCGCCGCTTTGGTTTCCTCGCCCATCCACGGCAGCGTGTCGAGACGTTCGTCGAGCGCCTTGCGGAGGTTGGCGACGAGTTCTTCCATCTGTGTCTTGGAAGACTCAGGGAAATAGCGTTCCACATAGACTTGGCCGACGGCCATGCCGAGGGCGCCGTTGACGACGCCGACGCCGCGCTTCCAGCGTTCGCGCTGTTTCGGCGTGCCGCGCAGGGCGGTGCCGTAGAACGCGAAATCCGCATCGTCGAATTCCGACGGAAGGATGCTCGCATTGCCGTTCAGGAGGTGGAAGGTCAGATAGTCCTTCCAGGTTTCGACCGGCGTTTCAGCGAAGATCGTTGCAAGGCCCTGCAGCGCGTCGTCTTCACGAACGACGAATTCATTCTGCCCTTCGAGCCCTGACGCGTCGAGCAATGTGTTCCACGGCGCATCCGGCGCGAAGGCGGCGAGTTCCTCACGAGTCTTGAGGTTATAAGTGAGATCGCGGTCGCGCCGCTTTTCCGGCGTCCAGTGAACTTCCGCCATGCGCAGTTCAAGATCGTAAATGCCTTGCGCCTTCTCGGCCGCGCCTTCAACGCCGGCGAGGTTCAGCATGGTTTCGATGAACGCTTGATACTGCTCGCGCTTGTCGGCGAAATTCGGATCGAGATAGTAGTTGCGGTTCGGCATGCCGAGGCCCGCCTGCGTAATATAGACGATGTACCGGTTCGGCTGTTTGGAATCGACATCCACCCAGGCGCCGATAAATGAGCGAACGCCGAGTTCCGGATCGCCCATGATCGCCGCTACGTCCTCATGACTTTCGAGATTGGCGATGCGATCCAGATCGGCGGAAATCGGCTCGAGGCCCTTGGCGTTGATCGCATCGACGTCGAGGTAGCTCGCATAATAGTCGCCGATCTTCTGCTTGATGTCGCCTTTCGGAGCGTCGCCTGAAGCGGCTTCTTCAATGATCTTTTTGACGCGCTCTTCTGAACGCTCGAACAGCACCGTAAACGAGCCGTAGCTTGAATACTCTTCCGGAATTTCGAACGTATCGAGCCACTTGCCGTTCACATAGCCGAAGAAGTCGTCGCCCGGATCGACCTCCGGATCGATGTCGGCGACGGTGACGCCCCAATCGCCGAGCTCTGGCGCGCCGCTCTGCTGCGCCGCAGCCTTGCTGTCCGTCGCGGATTTTCCAAAGTTTTCGCCGCAAGCGGTGAGAGCGAGCGCTGCTGCGCCGCACAAAAGCAGATATTTCACGTTATTTCTCCTGACGTCGTCCGGTGTATCAAATTTGGACAAATTTCCCCGGCGGGCAGTCTCGCGATTTGGCCTCAAAGGGCAAGCCCGGCGAGACCGGAAGAGCCGCCTCAGCGATAAATCGAGCCGGACGGGTCATATTCTGCCAATTTCGCCCCGCTTATTACAGTTTTCAACGCTGCGTTAAGGCCGACGCTTTATCGGTCGGGCTGGAAGAATCTTGGTCACCGCATCCTTCCGGAAAGGCAGGGGCTTCCCCCATGTTGAAAAGCTTTGTCAGGGCGGACAACGGCAATGTCGCCATCATGTTCGGGATTTTCCTGTTTATGCTTCTTATCGCCGGCGGGATGGCGGTGGATTTCCAGCGGGCAAATCTCATTCGCGCCGACCTTCAGGAGTCTGCCGACGCAGGCCTGATTGCAGCGGTAAGGCGAAAAATGGCGATGCCGGAGATGACCGATGCGGAGGTTACGGCGTGGGCGCAGCAATTCTTTGAAGCCAACCGGCGGATGAAATCGGGCGTAGAAGTGACCGGCTTTGATGTTGTGTTCGATCCGGTGACTGAGAGCTATCATCTCCAATTCGATTCACAGATTGAGACCTTGCTGCTGCGCGTGGCGGGGACGCCCCATATCGATCGTGCTGTCGTTTCCGAAGCCAAGCTGGGCAAGCCGCCTTATCTTGAAATCGTGATGGCCCTCGACAACACCGGCTCGATGAATGACGACGGCAAGCTCCAGAGTCTTAAAGATGCTGCAAAATTGTTAGTGACGTCCGTATTCGCGCCTGTAGACGCCGACGTGAAAATCGGTCTTGTGCCCTTCGCGCAATATGTGAATGTCGGCGCCGGGTATTCCGGCGCGGCATGGATGTCCGCCGATCCGTCTTTTATCGGCTGCGTCGGCTCCCGTTCCTACCCGGCGAATATCGGGGACGGCGATTACACCACCAATCCCATTCCTGGTCTCGACAATAGCGCCGAATGTCCGAACGCTATTCTGCCCATGACGGATCAACAAAGCACGATCGAAACGGCGATCGACGCCATGAGCGCGGATGGCTACACCTATATTCCTGCGGGCCTCGCATGGGGGTGGCGCGCGCTCACGTCTGGCGATCCGTTCAATGAAGGCGTGACGTTCGCAGATCTTTACGACAAGAGCGGGCGTAAAGCGCTCATATTGATGACAGATGGCGAGAACACCAAATCGCCGGATTATCCGACGCACGACAATGAAGATATCGCGTTGGCGAACCAGCTTACAGGCGATTTGTGCGACGCCATCAAGGCGCAGGATATCCTCGTCTATACGATTGCGTTCCAGGTGACCGATACAACCATCAAGTTTCTGCTTGAGGATTGCGGCACCACGCCGGCGCATTATTTCGCCGCGGAAAACTCCGACGACCTTGCGGCGGCGTTTCAGTCTATCGCCTCAAGCTTGCGCTCCATCAGTCTGTCGCGCTGACCGAAAGGGCGGTTCGACGGCATAAGCCGGTTGCCGGGCGTTTGCGATTCCGCCATTCTGCCATGCGAGGCGGCGGAGCTTTTTTCATGGATTTGCGTTCAGTCATCCGGACCATCCCGGATTATCCCAAGCCAGGCATTATGTTCCGGGACATCACGACGTTGCTGACCGATGCGCGCGGGTTCCGGCGCGCCGTCGATGAAATGGTCCAGCCGTTGGCTGGCGCCAAGATCGACAAGGTCGCGGGCATCGAGGCGCGAGGCTTCATTCTCGGCGGCGCCATCGCCCACCAGCTTTCGGTGGGGTTCGTGCCGGTTCGCAAGAAGGGGAAGCTGCCGCATAAGACGATCAGCCAGAGCTATGAGCTTGAATACGGCGTCGACGAAGTCGAGATCCATGTGGATGCGGTCAAGAAGGGCGACCGCATTCTGCTGGTCGATGATTTGATCGCCACTGGCGGGACGGCGGAAGCGGCGATCAAGTTGATCGAGCGCGCGGGCGGCGAGGTCGTCTTATGTTCGTTCGTGATCGACCTGCCGGATCTTGGCGGCGCGGAAAAACTGCGCAAAGCCGGCAAGCATGTCTCATCGCTCTTGGCGTTTGAGGGTGAGTAGCGTCTGCGACAGCTTGAAATCGATTAGAGGGTGACGCAATGACGATCTTTATCCTCGGCTTGGCGCTCTTTTTCGGCGTACACGGGTTTGGCGCATTCGCGCGTTCGGCCCGGCAAAGGGTGATCGGCAGGATCGGCGCTCTGCCGTACAAGGGGCTCTATTCGCTTTTCGCGCTCGCCGGGTTCGCGCTGATTATTATGGGGTGGCGCGACGCCGATGCGACGGCGCTTTATGTGACGCCGCTTTATCTGCGGCATGTCACCTATATCCTGATGCTGATCGCGATGATCCTCATCGTTGCCGCTTACACGCCTTCGGGGCGCATCGCGCACTGGGTCAAGCACCCGATGCTGGCGGCGGTGAGAATCTGGGCCTTCGCCCATCTTCTGGTGAACGGGGAGGTGCGGTCCGTTTTGCTCTTCGGCGCGTTTTTGGCCTTCGCCGTTGCGGACCGGATCGCCGTCAAACGCCGGAACGAGCCGACGCCCGCCGCCGGTCCATGGCCTCATGACGCGCTCGCCATCGTTGCCGGAGCCGGGGTTTACGCGCTCATTTTCTTCTATCTCCATCGCTATATCGCCGGCGTCGATCTGGGCTGAGCCGGCGTTCCGAACCGTCGCGGGAGAGCGCGACGGCGCTTGCTTTTCCCGGGAACTGGCGCGTTGCGCGCCGGTCCAAAGGCCGTTAGAACCTGCCCCGACTTGTCACCAGATTAAGGACGGCCCGGCGTGGCGAACGATGAAAGCGTATTAAAAGAAGTCGATCAGGAGCTGGCGGAGGAACGCCAGTGGGCCATGTTCCGGAAATACGGCCCCGCCGCGATCGGGGCCGGGGCCGCCGTGGTTCTGGCGGTCGGCGCTTGGCAGGTGTGGAACGCCCGTAAGGATGCGGGCGCGAAAGCGGAGGCTCTCGAATTCAGGGACGCGGTCGAGCTTCTCGAAGAAGACCCGAGCGGCGGAAGGACGGCCCTTGAAGGTCTGATCGAAGAGCATAACAGCGGCTACAGCCTGCTGGCGGCGTTTCAGCGCGCGGCGTCTTTCGCCCGTGACGGCGAGCGCGCAGCGGCGATCAACGCCTTCAGAAAAATCTATCAGGATGGCGGCGCGCCGAAACGCCTGCGTGAACTGGCGCGGATGCGCGCAGCTTACCTGTCGCTGGATGACGGCCGCGATTCGGTGCTGAACCATCTTGGCGACCTCGCTGAATCGGAAAGCGCCTATGCGCCGCTGGCGAAAGAGATCGCCGGTCTTGCCGCGCTTCAGGCGCAGGACTATGAGACTGCGCTGTCGGTCTTCCGTACACTGTCGATAGACATCGGCGCGCCTGAAGCCGTGCGCAACCGGGCGGAGGAATTCGCTGCGTTGGCCGCCTCCGGCAAGGCTGGTGTTAACATCACAGGCGAAATGAGAATTGACGATCTGTTAAGCGTGCTTGGGGAAGCGGCGGAACCAACAGGGGAAGACGGTCATACGCACGCTGACGGGGAAGAGGGGGCTCATTCGCATGACGAGGCGGAGGAAGGCGTGACGCCGGACTCCGGCGCAACCTCGCAACCGGCAGAAAGTGAAAACGAGTAACCTATGATCGCAACTTCTGACTGGCGCACTTCGGCGCGCCTTCTGCTCGTCGCCGTTCCTCTATTGTTTATTGCAGGATGCAGTTCTGGTCCCGTCAGCGCCGTAACCGGCATTTTCGATGGGGATGACGACGAGAAAAAGGCCGAAGAGGCTGAGGAAAAGGACGATCGGATTTCCATTCTGGCGCTTGAAGGACAGTTGAGCGCCGATCCGCGCTATGCCGGCACGTCGGTTAGCGTGCCGCCGTCCTACGTCAATTCGTCGTGGCCTCAGCCGGGCGGAGAAGCGGATCATACGTTGCACCACATTGGCGCAACGCTTGATTTTGTTGTCGACTGGAAGGTCGATATTGGAAGCGCCTCAGAGAGAGCCAAACTGACATCGCCGCCGATTGTTGTCGCGGACCGTGTTTATGTAGTCGATGCGGAAGCGCGGGTGTCGTCTATCAATGCGGACACGGGCGCACAGATTTGGCGCACCGAGCTGACGCCTGACATTGATGAGCGTTTTCGCGTTCGGGATATTTTTCGCGGGCCCAAGGCCTCGCAGATCGGCTTTGGCGGCGGTGTCGCATTCGATCAGGGCCGTCTTTTCGTGACCTCAGGTTTTGGTTTTGTGGCCGCGCTGGATGCAATCAGCGGCGAAGAGCTTTGGCGGCATGAAACATCCGCGCCGGTCCGCACCCCGCCGACCGCCTTTCGCGGCCGGGTCTACCTGACCACGAATACAAACGAGTTCATCGCGCTTGAGCAGGAGACCGGCGAGAAGGCCTGGACGTTCCAGTCCTTTGAGGAGCCCGCGCGGTTCTTGTCTTCCGCGTCGCCCGCCGCCGCGGGCGATCTTGTGGTGGCGCCGTTCTCATCCGGCGAGGTCGTCGCGTTTATTGCTGATTCAGGGCGCGCCGTCTGGAACGAAACCCTCGTGCAGCAAACAAGGCTGACCGCGCTCGCCATGCTCAATGATATTGCGGGCAGTCCGGTGATCGACCGCGGACTCGTTTATGTGGTCAGCCATGGCGGAACGCTTGAGGCCATCGATATCCGCTCCGGGCAGCCGGTCTGGCAGGTGGCTATCGCCAGCCTTCAGATGCCCTGGGTGGCTGGCGACTTCATTTATGTCGTTTCGATCGACGGGGAGCTTGCCTGCGTTTCCCGGAACGATGGCGGCGTTATCTGGGTCACGCAACTTCAGCGGTACCGGAACGAGAAAAAACGCAAAGGCCGCATTGCATGGGCGGGGCCGGTGCTCGCCGGCGATCATCTGGTGCTTGTCTCCAGCGAGGGCGAGATCGTGAAGGTCAATCCGACTGATGGCGAACTCATTGCAACGGAAGACTTTGGCTCCGGCGCGATGATTGCGCCGGTGGTTGCGAACGAAAAGATTTACATCCTCAGTGAGGACGGCAAGCTGGTCGCGATGCACTGATCCGCATCGCCGGCGCCGGGCTGGACGCCATGTCATTGAAAATCGCCCTTGTCGGGAGGCCGAATGTCGGCAAGTCGACATTGTTCAACAGGCTTGTCGGAAAGCGTTTAGCACTTGTCGACGATACGCCCGGCGTCACTCGCGACCGCCGCGAAGGTGAAGCGAAGATCGGCGACCTCAAATTCACGGTGATCGATACGCCCGGGCTTGAAGAGGCGCCGGAAGCCGCCCTTGAAGGCCGCATGCGCAAGCAGACCGATATCGCCGTCGCCGAGGCGGATGTCTGCCTTTTTATGATCGATGCCCGGGCTGGCGTAACGCCCCTTGATCAGGCTTTCGGGGCATTGCTGCGAGCGAGCGGCAAGCCGGTGATCCTGCTCGCCAACAAATCCGAAAACGCTGCGAGCGAAGCCGGAGTTTACGACGCGTACGCGCTCGGTCTCGGCGATCCGATTCCGGTTTCGGCCGAGCATGGCGAAGGCATGGCCGAACTCTTTATGGCGCTTGAGCCGTTGGCCGTCGAAATCGGAAACGATACGGAAGACGACGCGGAACTGGCGTGGGACAATCCCCTGAAACCGTTACGCGTCGCGGTTGTCGGACGTCCCAACGCCGGCAAGTCGACGCTCGTCAACAAGCTGATCGGCGAGGAGAGGCTGCTTACAGGTCCGGAAGCGGGAATCACGCGCGATTCAATTTCCATCGAATGGCGCTGGGCGGACAAGGACAGGGAATGGCCGGTCAAGCTCTTCGACACGGCCGGCATGCGCAAGAAATCGAGAGTTCAATCGAAGCTCGAAAAGCTTTCCGTCGCCGACAGCCTGCGGGCGATCAAGTTTGCGGAAGTCGTCGTTCTGCTGCTCGACGCTGAAGCGCCGTTTGAAAAACAGGATTTGCAGATCGCTGATCTGGCGCTGCGCGAAGGCCGCGCGCTGGTGATCGCCGTGAACAAGTGGGATCTGATGGAGGACCGCGACACTGCGATGAAGGCGATCCGGGAAAAATGCGATCGGCTGTTGCCCCAGGCGCCGGGCGTGCCGCTGGTTCCTTTGTCGGCAAAGACAGGCGCCGGTCTTAACCGCCTGATGCCGGCGGTGACGCATGTTTATGTAGACTGGAATGCAAGGGTTAAAACGCCGGACCTTAACGACTGGCTGGCTGAAGCGGTAGCCAAACACGCGCCGCCGGCGGTCTCGGGGCAGCGCATCAAGATCCGTTATATCGCCCAGACCAAAACACGCCCGCCGACCTTTGTCGCCCAGTGTACGCGTGCGGAAGACTTGCCAGAAGCCTACAGGCGATATCTTGTGAACGGCATCCGCGACGCCTTTGACATCAAGGCTGTGCCGATCCGGCTGATTCTCAAAAAGCCGGGCAACCCTTACGCAAAGAAGTAACGAAGTCTCACGCTTCGCCGGCGGCGCGCATTTCGCGAAAGGAAATCCGCGCAAGACCGTCTGTCTGAGTAGCGAGTGCGCGGTAAAGCGCCGGGGCGAGGTCATCGGGCGGCGGCAAGGTGTTCGGGTCTTCGCCGGGCATCGCCTCGGCGCGCATGGCGGTGCGCATGGCGCCGGGGTCGATCAGCGCCACGCGAATAGCGCTGTTGCGCGTTTCTTCCGCATAGGTCTCAGCCAGCATTTCAAGCGCGGCTTTCGACACTGCATAAGCGCCCCAATAGGCGCGAGCCCGTTCGCCGCCGACACGGGAGGTCAGGAAGATGACGCGTGCGTCTTCGGATTTGCGCAGCAACGGGTCGAACGCGCGGATGAGGCGCCAGTTGGCGGTGAGGTTGAGATCCATCGTCTGTATCCAGACTTTCGGCGCAATGTCCGTCAGCGGCGCCAGCTCACCGAGCGTGGCTGCGTTGCCGATAAGGATATCGATCCGGCCGAAACGCTCCCCGAGCGCTGCGGCGAGTTTTTCGATATTGTCGCCGTCAGCAAGATCCATGGGGATCAGCGACGCCTTGCCGCCGGCCGCTTTGATTTCATCGTCAAGTTCTTCAAGGCCGCCGCTGGTGCGCGCGAGCGCCAGAACATGCGCGCCAGCCCTCGCGAGGGCGAGCGCAAGGCCGCGGCCAATGCCTCTTGATGCGCCGGTGACGAGCGCCACCTTGCCGGTCAGATCGGGTGCGATGTCAGTCATGGCTGCTAGCTATCGCGCCCGCGACGCGCACGCAATCCTTGTTTTGCGCCTGCTTGGTGGTGTCGACGATACGTTTCGCCGCATCGGAGATTCCTTCCGGATCCAGCCGGGCGAGCGTGAATTCCGCTAATGGTTTGTCAGTGCGGCGTTTGCGGCTTCGTTGATAGAGCGGGTCGTAATGATGCTCGATCAGCGCGGCGGCGAGATCGCGATGGCGGCCCGCGTCAGCCATGCCGCCCCATTCCTCGATCCGTTTTTTGCTGTGAAAGCGCCGCAATGCGTCGACCGCGCCTGAGACCGCGCCGGAAGATTCGGTCATGTCGCGATAGACGGAAAGGAGATAATCAGCGCGGGCTTCAGGTGCGGCGCGAACGATGATGCGTTTTGCGCCGAGCATATTTTGCCAGAGGCGTTTTGGAATTTCGCATCGCCCGATTCGGTTTGATTCAGCTTCGATGAAAATTGGCCGGGATGGGTCGAATCGGGAGAGCCGATCCCAGAGCAGGGATTCAAAATATTTCTGACCCGGTTGCGGGCGACCCGGCAATCCACCGAAGACGGAGCCGCGATGAGCTGCCAGGCCTTCAAGATCGAGCGCCTGCGCCCCCTGAACGATCAGGGACTTGATGATTTCGGTTTTCGCCGTGCCGGTTTCGCCGTCAATAAGGACAATATTGAGCGGCGCATCGGAGTCATGGAGATGCTCGACCACGAGCCGCCGCCAGGTTTTGTAACCGCCATCAAGGACGCCGGTGCGCCAGCATACCTGGGCGAGAACGCTCGCCATCGCCGCCGAACGCATGCCGCCCCGCCAGCAATAGACGAGCGGTCGGAAATCTTCTCCCTTATCGGCGAACCAGGTTTCGAGATGGCCGGCGATGTTGCGGGCCACATGCGCCGCGCCGATGCGCCGGGCCCGGGTTTTCGAGACCTGTTTGTAGATCGTGCCGACCTCGGCGCGTTCGTCATTTGACAGGACCGGCAGATTGATCGCGCCCGGGATATGATCGTCCGCAAACTCCGCCGGCGAGCGCACGTCTATGATAGCGTCATAAGGCGCCAGGATTTCAGGCGATGTATCAGGAACCCGCTCTATTATGCTCATGAAGATGCGTTGTATAAGGTTGCGCGCCCGCTGCAAGGAGAGTCCGTTTTGGTCGCCTCAACACCAGAAGAACCGCGCCTGACCAGCCTCGCGCATGGCGGTGGTTGCGGCTGCAAGATCGCTCCGGATGCGCTCCGCGAGATTCTCGGGGATATCGCGCCCGGCGGCGCTTACGGAGACCTGCTCGTCGATTCGGCGACCAGCGACGATGCGGCGGTCTACCGCCTGTCGGATGAGACGGCGCTGATCGCCACCACCGATTTTTTCATGCCGATCGTCGATGACCCGTTCGACTTCGGGCGCATCGCCGCGACCAACGCGCTGTCGGACGTCTACGCCATGGGCGGACGGCCGATATTCTGCCTGGCGATTGTCGGCATGCCGATCGCCAAGATGAAGCCGGAAACGATCCGCGCGATCCTCGATGGCGGGCGCTTGGTCGCCGAAGCGGCGGG
>CAJXLJ010000025.1 GCA_913055785.1 uncultured Parvularculaceae bacterium
TCGATGTCGACCGGGCGCTGGCCGGGCGTTACGGGCTGTCCGTGCAACAGGCGGGCGCCGTCCTGCAGTTCGTCACGGACGGCCTGTTGATTGACAAATACCGCCCTGACGACGCCGACGATGAGATCGACATTCGCGCGCGATATCCTGAAAAAGACCGCAACATCTTTGCGCTCGACTCGGTGCGCGTGCAGACGCCGCAGGGCTCGGTGCCGATCTCGAATTTCGTGACGCGCTCGGCGAAACCCCAGGTCGACCGCATCGTCCGGCGCGACGGCAAGCGCATCATCGAAGTCAAGGCGAACGGCAACACCCGTGTTGAAGGCCATGAGGTCAGCCAGGACCAGGCCATCGCGCATATGAAGGACTGGCTTTCGTCGGGCGTGCTCGGCGAAGGCGTTTCCTGGGTCATGCGCGGCGCCGACGAGGAAACGGCGGAGGCTGCGAACTTCTTTCAGGGCGCGATGATGGCGGCGCTGTTCATGATCGCCATGATCCTGCTGCTTGAGTTCAACAGCTTTTATCACGCGGCGTTGACGCTCTCCGCAGTAATCTTGTCCGTTTTCGGCGTGTTGCTGGGGATCGCCGTCACCGGCCAGTATGTCAGCGTGATCATGACCGGCATCGGCATCGTCGCCCTCGCCGGCATCGTGGTGAACAACAATATCGTCCTGATCGACACCTATCAGCATTTGCGGGCCAAAGGGCTTAATGTGGAAGACGCGGTCATTCGCACCGCTGCGCAACGCATTCGTCCGGTTATCCTGACAACGGCGACCACCATTCTCGGCCTGTTGCCGATGGTATTCGAAATCAGTCTCGACTTCGCCGCCGGCACGGTCACGCGCGGCTCGACGACATCGGACTGGTGGGTGCTGTTGTCGTCCGCCGTCGTTTACGGCCTCGCCTTTTCAACACTTCTGACGCTGATCCTGACGCCGGTCATGCTGGGCGCGCCGACTGTCCTGCGCAAACGGTATTTCCCGGCCGGCAAGAAAGAACCGGCGGCGGAACCGCAGCGCCAAATCTCCGCCGGCGTCGCCGAAGCCGCCGAGTAATTGCGCTAGTTCTCAGCGCCCTCGGTTTCCTCTTCGGACGCCTCGCCATCTTCCGGCAGTTCGAAAATCTGTCCCGGATAGATCAGGTCGGGGTCGCGAATCTGGTCGGCGTTCGCTTCGTAAATGATCGTGTATTGCGCGCCCTGGCCATAAGCGCGGCGGGCGATACGCCAAAGGCTGTTGCCGGGCTGCACGACCACCTTGCCGTCGCGAATTTCGATCTGGTCCGGACGCGCGCGCTCGAAGGGAAGTTCGATCGCGTATTTCGGACGGCCGTATTCGTCGAGTTGAACGATCAATAGCGAGTAAACGCCCGGAGCGATCTGCGCTTCCGGCGAGAAGCTCCACGCCCCGTCATTGGACGAAGGCGTCTGGCCTAGTGGCTGACGGTCGAGCCCGCGCCCGCTGATGAAAAGCTGCACCATGCGATTCGGCTCCGCGCGTCCGGAAAAGATGACCGCGCCGGAATCGTCATAATCGATGACGTCAAGCGTTAACGGGCCGAGGCCTTCCGGCGGATTGCGCGGATCCTGCAACACCACCGTCGCGCCGCCCGGCGTCGTCCGCAGCACCAGCGGCAGGTCGCCCTCCCGTTCAGGCACGTAAATCAGCACCGTATCTTCAGACCAGACGGTCAGCCCGTCCTCAGTCGTCATCGAAAGGCTGAGTTCGACGGGACCAGAACCGAGCGGCGTGTCTTCGGTCGAGAGCGCCCACGCGCCGTCAGCTGCCGCAACGCCGTCGACCAGCGGCTCGCCATTGGCGAAGACATTGACCTTTGCGCCGGGCTTGGCGCGGCCGGCGATCGTTGCATAACCGCTCCGCGTCACATAAACGATATCGAAGCTCGGTAGCGTGGGTTCTTTCGCCGCTTCGGGCGCGGTTTCATCCGCAGGTTTTTCCCCCGGCGTCTCCGCCATCTGCTCTTCAGGCGTTTCGATGATCTTGAACCGCTCCGCCGCTTTCCAGCCGATATAGCCAAGAACAATCAGTAGCAGGAAAATGATGACCACGCGCATGAGCCGCCGCTCCTTCAAAAAACTGTTAACGCCCCAAATTCACTTTACCCTTACGGAATTCGGCGTACAATGCCCAGCCAACTAGAAGAAACGTGCAAGACCATGAAATCATTATGTGTTTATTGCGGGTCCCGTCCTGGTAAAGACCCGATTTTCGAACAAACCGCCATCGCCATAGGGAAGGAAGCCGCAAGACGCGGCTGCCGCATCGTCTATGGCGGCGGCAAGATGGGGCTGATGGGCGCGACCGCCGGCGCGGCGCGCGACGCGGGCGGCAAGGTGTTCGGCGTCATTCCGGATTTTCTTGTGGAGCTTGAAGGCATTCTCGACGGCGTCGATCACAAGATCGTCGACACGATGCACGAGCGCAAGATGATGATGTTCGAAGAATCCGACGCGATCCTGACATTGCCCGGCGGCATCGGCACGCTTGAGGAGCTGATTGAAGTCCTTTCATGGGCGCGGCTTTCGCTTCACCGCAAGCCGATCATCATCCTCAACCTCAAGGGGTTCTGGACGCCGCTCAAGGAACTGCTCGAGCATGTCGTCGAGCAGGGCTTCGCCGATCCGGCGCTGTTGAAAGATACGATCTTCGTTGAAAGCGTCGGCGCGATTTTCGAGGCGATGGACACCCGCATGCTTCGCGCGCGGGTTTAGGCCCTGACGCCGCGCAGACGCGCGCGCGCTTTTTCAGCGCCGATCAGCGGCAGCATCACCGCCATTTCAGGACCGCGGGCCTCGCCGGTGAGCGCGAGCCGCAAGGGCATGAAGAGTTTCTTGCCCTTGGCCCCGGTCTTTTCCTGAAGCGCTTTCGTCAATGCCGCCCAGCTTGTCTCATCGAGCGCGTCAGGCACCAGGGCCGAGGCTTCATCGGTCAGCCCCTTGTCCTCGATCACCGGCGCGATCTCGCCGCCGATCACCGCGACCCAATGGGCGACGTCGCCGATGCGCGTGATGTTGCCGCGCACGGCGTTCCACAGCGCCGCATCGGCGCCCATATCGGCGAGGCGCGCAGCGACGTCTTCAAACGGCGTTTCATGCAGGATCTTGGCGTTGAGCGCTTCGAGTTCGGCCATGTCGAACCGCGCCGGCGCGCGGCCGACCCGCTCGAAATCGAAGCTCTCGGCGAGCGTCTGCAAGTCGCGCACGGGCAGAACCGGATCGGCGGTGCCGAGTTTCGCCAGCAAGCTGCTGATCGATGACGGTTCAAGCCCGTCCTCGCGCATCGCCTCGATCGACAGCGAGCCGAGCCGTTTCGACAGCCCCTGCCCGTCGGCGCCGACAAGCAGCGAGTGATGCGCGAATTGCGGCGGCTCCCCGCCCAGCGCCCTGAAGATTTCGATCTGCACGCCGGTATTGGTGACATGATCCTCGCCGCGCATGACATGGGTGATCGCGAGATCGATGTCGTCAACGCAGCTCGGCAGCGTGTAGAGATACATGCCGTCTTCGCGGATCAGGACGGGGTCGGAAACGCTCGCCGTATCGACCGTCGTTTCGCCGCGAATGAGGTCGGTCCATATCACTGGCGTCTGCGAAAGCCTGAACCGCCAGTGCGGCTTCCGGCCTTCCGCTTCCAGCGCCGCCTTGTCTTTGTCGGTGAGCTTCAAGGCCGCGCGGTCGTAAACCGGCGGCAAGCCGCGGGCGCGCTGCAGCTTGCGCTTGCGGTCGAGTTCTTCAGCAGTTTCGTAGCAGGGATATAAAAGCCCCGCCTCGATCAGCTTTTCGCGGGCGGCGTCATAGCGGGCGAACCGGTCGGACTGGTTGACGGTTTCGTCCCAGCCAAGGCCGAGCCATTCAAGATCGCGTTTGATCCCCGCCTCATATTCCCAGGTCGAGCGTTCGCGGTCCGTGTCGTCGATGCGCAAGACGAACTTGCCGCCCGATTTGCGGGCGAAGAGCCAGTTCCACAAGGCGGCGCGCACATTGCCCACATGGAGCTTGCCGGTCGGCGACGGCGCAAAACGGACGGTGACGGTCATTTGAATTCCACGGCTGCCAGAGCCGCGAGCCATTAGCGGGAAGTCGGGAGCGGGTCAAATGGCCAGCAGGTCCTGTTCGCCTTCGCCCTTCGTGACGTTCATTCGCCTTCATCCTGAGGGCCGGCCCTTTATTAGCCGGCGTCACGAAGGATCAAGGCGAATGAACCCTCAGGGTGAAGGCAAGCCGCACACCCGCCGCGATGGACCCGGGCGCCGCGAGCCGCTAACAATCGGGCGCCTTGTCCGGAGCGCCGATGCCATGAACGCCGCAGTCGAGAAGTCCTTCAATAATGCGAAACTGTGGCGGGAAGAGGCGCTCGAACTCCGGAAGGTCCTGCTGGCCTCGGGCCTCGATGAAGAGCTGAAATGGGGCAAGCCCTGCTACACGGCCGGCGGCAAGAACATCGTCATCGTCCAGCGCATGAAAGACTTCCTAGCGCTGTTGTTCTTCAAGGGCGCGCTCCTGAAAGACCCGGACGGGGTTCTCGAAAGGCAGGGACCGAATTCCCGCGCCGGATTCCGGATGCGGTTCACGAGCGTCAAAGACGTCAATGGCAAGGCGAAAAGCATCAGGGCCTGTATTCGCGAAGCCGTCGATGTGGAGAAGAAAGGCCTTAAGGTCGGAAAACCAAAGCCGGACGAGATGAACTTGCCCGACGAGCTCATCGACGCCTTTGACGGCGATCCGGATTTCAGGGCCGCGTTCGACGCCCTCACCCCCGGCCGCCAGCGCGGCTACGCCTTGCATTTCTCAAGCGCCAAACAATCGAAAACCCGCGCCGCGCGGATCGAGAAATGTCGGAAGAAAATCTTTGAGGGAAAAGGTTTTCAGGAGCGGTGAGCCTCCCCTCTCCCCATGGGAGAGGGGAATTACCTATCCCGCCAGCCGTTTGTGATCGGATAGCGGCGGTCGCGGCCGAAATTGACGGCGGTGACCTTGGGCCCCGGGGGCGCCTGGCGGCGCTTGTATTCGGCGACGTAAAGAAGGTGCTCGATACGGCGCACGACCGCTTCGTCGAAACCTTCGGCGACGATCTCGCGCACCGCCATTTCCTTTTCGACCAGCATCTCAAGGATCGGGTCCAGCACCTCGTAAGGCGGCAGGCTGTCCTGATCCTTCTGGCCTTCGCGCAGTTCCGCCGACGGCGCCTTGGTGATGATCCGTTCCGGGATCACTTCGCCCTTCGGCCCTAAAAGATCAACCGCGTGATGGGCGTTGCGCCAGCGGCAAAGCGCGTAGACATCCGTCTTGTAAAGGTCCTTCAGCGGATTATAGCCGCCGTTCATGTCGCCATAGAGCGTCGCGTAGCCCACCGACATTTCCGACTTGTTGCCTGTGGTCAGCACCATGTCGCCGAACTTGTTCGAGAGCGCCATCAGGATGACGCCCCGGAGCCGCGACTGGATATTCTCCTCGGTCGTGTCTTTCGGCAGATTGTCGAAGACGGGTTTCAGCATTTCGTCGAACGCTTCAACGCCGGGCTCGATGCCGATTGAGCGGTAGGAAACGCCGAGCGCTTTCGCACACGCTTCCGCGTCCTCAAGGCTTTCCTTCGACGTATAGCGCGACGGCATCATCACGCAGTTGACGCGGCTTTCGCCCAGCGCATCGACGGCGATCGCCGCGGTGAGCGCGGAATCAACGCCGCCGGAAAGCCCGATGACGACGCCCTTGAAGCGGTTCTTGTTGACATAATCGCGCACCGCCATGGTCACCGCGCGATAGACCATCTCATCGCCGCCGGCCCAGTCGGCTTTCGGGCCATCGGCGCAGACCCAGCGCCCTTCCCGCTTTTCCCAGAGCGTCGGGAAGACGCCTTCGATGAATTGCGGCGCGCGGAAATCGATCTCGCCCTCCGCGCTCATCACGAACGCCGCGCCCTCGAACAAGACTTCATCCTGCCCGGCGAGCTGGTTGACGAAGATCAGCGGCAGGCCATTGCCCAGCGTGCGCGCGCGGGCGGCGCCGGCGCGTTCCTCGAGGGAGGTTTCGCGGAACGGCGAACCGTGCGGCGCGATGAACAACTCGGCGCCCGCTTCAGCCAGCGCCTCACCGGCGCCCTCGAGCCACATGTCCTCGCAGACCATGAGGCCGAGCTTGGCGCCCTTGAACGCGACCGGCTTCGGAAAGTCCGCGCCCGGCGTGAAGCGCCGCGGCTCGTCGAAGACACCGTAATTGGGAAGCCGCACCTTGAAGCGCCTTGCGGCGATCTCGCCTTCTGCGAGCAGAAGCGCCGCATTGTAGAGCTTTCCGTCTTCCGCCCAGGGGGTTCCGACAATGATCGCCGGGCCGCCGTCGGCGGTGTCTGCGGCGAGCGCCTCAGCCGCCGCCATGCAGGCGCGCTGATAGGCAGGCTTTGAAACGAGATCCTCCGGCGGATAGCCGGAGATCACCAGTTCGCAGAAGACAACGAGATCGGCGTCCTTCGCCGCTTCCCGCGCCTTTCTGATGCGCGCGACATTGCCGTCGATATCGCCGACGGTCGGCGCAATCTGCGCAATCGCAATGGTGAGTTTATCTGTCATCTGCGCGACGGGCGGCGCTGCGCCCGTCCTTTACGAAACCGCGGCTTCAACCGCATCGCAGATATAATCAACCTGGGCCGGGGTCAAATAGGGGTGCATCGGCAGGGCGAAGATTTCATCCGCCGTGCGCTCGGTCTGCGCGAGGCCGCCCTCGGGCGCGAAAGCGGCGAACGCGTCCATCTTGTGAAGGGGCTTGGCGTAGTAGATCGCCGTCGGCACGCCCATGGCGCTCACCTTCGAGACGACCGCATCGCGGTTCTTCACGCATAGGGAATAATAGCCGTAGCCCGACTGGGCGCCGGTGATATGCGTCTGCGGCCGGCCGATATTCGACAGCCGGCGACTGTAAACATCGGCGATCTCGTGGCGTGCGGCGAGTTCGTCGTCGAAAATCTCGAGCTTTTCGAGCAGCACCGCCGCCTGAAACGTGTCCATGCGGCCATTGAAGCCGACGCGGATAGAATCCTTGCGGGCGTTGTCTGTGCCGTGCCAGCGGATCGAGGCCCAGTGATCGACCATCGCCTTGTCATGCGCGAACACCGCGCCGGCGTCGCCATAGGCGCCGAACGCCTTGCCCGGAAAGAAGCTCGTCGCCGTCGCCGGCGCGAGATCGCCGACCCAGCGGCCGTTGAGGCGCCCGCCGAAACTCTGGGCGCCGTCGGAGAGCAGGAAAAGGTCTTCGCGTTCGGCTATCGTCTCAAAGCGGGTGTAGTCCGCCGGCGAGCCGAACAGATCGACCGGGATCACCGCGCGCGGACGAAGTTTGCCCTCGGCGCGCACCTCGCCGATGCGGCGTTCGAGATCGTCCGCATCCATATTGAATGTCGCCGGGTCGATATCGACAAAGACCGGCGTCGCGCCGGTCAGCAGGACGGCGTTGGCCGTCGCGTTATAGGTGAAAGCCGGAATGAAAACGGCGTCGCCGGTGTCGAGCCCTTCCGCGAGCAGCGGGATGATCAGCGCCGCGGTGCCGCTGGCGCAGGAGACCGCCGCCGCTGCTCCGGTTCGCTCCGCGAGTTTCTCTTCGAGCTCCTCGATTTCCGGCCCGGCGATATAGCGTCCGTGATCGAGCACCGCCTGCAGGCGTTTTTCAACCGCCTGGCGGATACGCCGCTGCTGCGCCTTCAAATCGATGAAGGCGATGGTGCCGACGCGGGAGTCGGCGTTGAGAGAAAGGTTGGCGACCCCGTTCATGCACGCAACCGTTTTACCGAGCTGGCGGTTTCTATACCCGCAGCTTGCTCGATATCATGAGCCCATGCAACGGCTGTTCGCGCGGACCGGCCGGAAACGACCGGCGTTTCCCCGCCCCGGACCGCCTCTATGAAGAGTTCGGCCCCGTGGGCGAGCGGATCGCGCACCGCCAATGGCGCAGCCCCGGGGGCGAAGACGTCATCGAGCCTGGCCGCGGTCGAGTTCTTCAGGCGCCGGCGGATGAAGTCGAATTCGATGACCCCGTCGTCATAGATGAGCGTCATGCGCCGCTCGGATTCTTTCGCCCGCCGGCCGGCGTTGAAGACGGCCAGCGTGCCGTTTTCCAAAAACAGCTCCGCGGCGATTTCATCCTTGCCGCCGTCAGCACGAATGTTCGCCGCATCCGATTTCGTCAGTTGGCGGACGATATCGAGATCATGAACCATCAGATCGAAAGCGACCGAAACATCATCGCACCGCCCGGAGAACGGCACGCGGCGAACGCATTCGGCCCGAAGCGGCGACCGGTCGCGCGACAGGAGGCCGACCGCCTCGCATACATAACGCTCCTGATGACCGACCTGCAGCACGCATTTTTTTTCATCGGCGAGCGCGATCAGCGCATCGGCGGAAGCGAGCGTCAGCGCGAGCGGCTTTTCAACGAACACATGCCGGCCAGCCTTGAGCGCGGCTTCGGCGATCTGAAAATGCGCGCTCGCCGGCGCAGCGATGACCACCGCGTCGACCTTGTCCAAAAACCTGCGAAAATCGGAAATCGCTTCAGCGCCGTGCTTCGCGGCCAGGGCGACCGCGTTCTCGCCGTCCAGATCAAAGACAGCGGTCAGCGCCGCATCATCGCGCGCTGCATATTTCGCTGCATGGTAGGAACCGAACACGCCGGCGCCCACCACGCCGATTTTTATTACTGTCGACACGCGCAACTCCGCCGATCGCACCACGGCGCGGCTCAGCTTTCCCGTCCTTGCCCCGCACCATACTCTCGTCCGCCCGCTGTGGGAAATGCTCTGATTTCCCTGGAGGGTCAAACAATGTTTCCCGCTATTGCAAACGCAAGCCCCCTCAAAACCCGTCGCAAAAAGTTCAAATTGAACGTACTTCCTTGAAACGGTCAGCCAGAATAAACGCAAGCTCAAGCGCCTGGCTGGCGTTCAGGCGCGGATCGCAATGGGTGTGATAGCGCGAACTCAAATCCGCTTCGGAAATTTCCTGTACGCCGCCAAGGCATTCGGTGACGTTCTGACCAGTCATCTCGAAATGCACGCCGCCGGGATTGGCCCCCTCGGCGCGACAAACGTCAAAAAAGGTCCGCACTTCCGAAAGAATGGCATCGAAGCGGCGGGTCTTGAAACCGCCTTCGGTCTTGATCGTATTGCCGTGCATCGGATCGCAGGACCACACGACCTGACGGTCGGCTTGCTGAACCTTGCGGATCAACGGCGGCAGTCCGGCGGCGGCCTTGTCGGCGCCGAACCGCGCAATGAGAACGATCCGCCCGGCGTCATTGCCGGGATCGAGGATCTCGAGAAGCTTTATCAGTTCGTCTGGATCGAGAGACGGGCCGCATTTCAGGCCAATCGGATTCTCAACGCCGCGACAGAACTCCACATGAGCGCCGTCGGGCTGGCGCGTGCGGTCGCCGATCCAGACCATGTGGGCCGAGGTGTCGTACCAGCGCCCGGTCGTTGAATCGACGCGGGTCATCGCGGTCTCATAACCGAGCAGCAGCGCCTCGTGACTGGTGTAGAAATCAACCTCGCGGATCGCGCGCACTTCCGACCCGTCAACGCCGCAGGCTTCCATGAAATCCATCGCTTCGGAAATCTTGTCGGCGAGCGTGCGGTAACGGTCTTCCTGCGGGTTGTCGTGCACGAATTCGAGATTCCAGCGATGGACATTGCGCAGATCCGCATAGCCGCCGCTGGCGAAAGCGCGGATGAGATTTAGCGTCGCCGCGGCCTGGCCATAGGCCTTGAGGAGGCGCTGGGGATCGGGCGTCCTCAGCCCCGGTTCGAACTCAGAGGCGTTGATGTTATCGCCGCGATAGCTCGGCAGCGTGACCCCGTCACGGGTTTCGGTGGGCGCGCTGCGGGGTTTGGCGAACTGGCCGGCGATGCGGCCGACTTTGACCACCGGCATCGCCGCGCCGAAAGTCAGCGCCACCGCCATCTGCAGGAGCACGCGAAAGGTGTCGCGAATATTGTTCGGATGGAATTCCTTAAAACTTTCCGCGCAGTCCCCGCCCTGCAGCAGGAACGCCTCGCCCCGTGACGCCTGCGCCAGCGACTCGCGCAACCGGCGCACCTCCCCGGCGAAAACCAGCGGCGGATAGGTGGCGAGTTCGGTCTCCGCCGAGGCCAGCGCCGCCGGGTCGGGATAGTCCTCGGGAATATGCCGGGCGGGCCGCGCGCGCCAGCTGTCCGGTTTCCAGTCTATGTCAGCGTCTTTCGCCATGGTCTCAAACCTTTAACCCGTGGCCTTCGGCGCTGCAATAAAGGAAGCGGCCGCCTGTGAGGATCAAAAGAAGCGAGCCAAAGAAAATGCGCCCGGCAAGCCGGGCGCAACAGTTATCAGGGAGCTGGGTCTTGGTTCAGGGAGGCTCCCCGAGGGAATTCAGGCGGTAAGCGCGACCTCGGTCACTTCGCCCCGGCGCAGCTTGCAGGTCGCGGAAACGACGTCGCCGCCTTCATTAGGGATCATCTCGACGGTCAGGGTCTTGGCGCTGCCGCCTTTGATATTGATGAACTTCACACGGTACTCGACATCCGCCGACGCGAGGCCCTCAGCCTTGGCGGCGGCGGCGCAAAGATTGAGCTGCTCTTCAAGGTCAGCGGCGGAAGCGGGCGCTGCGGCCAGAAGAAGGGCGGCTGCGCCGGCGAAGGCGGAAAATACGGTTTTCGTCATTGGGAATGCTCCATTTTCGTCCCGCGCCCGGCGTAGCGCGAAAAATATCGCCGTTGACTGCACTTTATCGTTTACTATATCTTTTTAAAGTGTCAATACATTTTTCACATAGCCTATGATTTTTTTATAGGTACGACAGTTTGATGACGGCCATAGTACAAGGGCCACAGGGAGCGAAACGGCGAAAACGCCGAAACGGCAATAAATGGCAAGGACATACAATCAGGACTGCGTTCTGGCTCATGCGCTCGACATTCTCGGCGAGCGCTGGACCCTGTTGATCCTGCGCAACCTCTTTCTCGGCCCCCAGCGCTTTGGCGACCTGCAGGCGGACCTCCCCGGGATCGGCGCCAATCTGCTCAGCAAACGCCTCAAGGAACTCGAAGAGGCGGGGCTGGTGACCAACGCCAGTTCATCAAGCGAAGCCCGCGGCCGTTACAAACTCACTGACACCGGCGAAGCGCTGCGTCCGACAATCCGGACGCTGATGAAATGGTCGATCATGTATTTTTTCGAGCGCCCGGAATCATCGCCGGCGCGCGAGTGCATCTATACCGATAACCTGCAGCCCGACTCCGTGGCGCTGGCGATCGAGATTTTCGCCGCCTATTGCCCCGAGCCGAACGCGAATTACGTTGCGCGCGTTATCATCGATGATTTTCCCTACACCATCTACAATATGAACGGGGAGCTGGTTTGCCGGCGCGGCGCAGATGCGCCCGCCGTCGCGACGCTGGAATCAGATGTGGCGACGATCATGCAGGCGTTCAGAATGGAGCTGACCCTTGAAGAGGCAAAGGAACGGATGCAATTGAACGGCGATGCGCAGGCGCTGGGACACCTTCTGACATGCATCGTCCATTCAGAACATCACAAGAATGAAGCCGCGCCCGCCATGGCTGCGTCTTTCTAGAACCGCGCCCTTCTGGGACCGCCTTATCCGTCAATAATGATAGTCGCCGCCGGTCAGGCGTTTCGCCGCCGCGATAACCGCGCTTTTGAGGTAACGGATCGGCGATTGGCGATGCGACGTAAACGTGAAATGGCGTTCCGGCGTCAGCCAGCTGGAATCGGCGAGCTGGCCGCGGATCTCCTCCAAAGCCTGCGTGCAATAAGGCAGACCCAGATTGCGGCTGAGACGGATGATCGCGTCGACATAACCTTCTACCGGCCAGTTCGGACTTTTTTCGATTGCGGCGCCGTAATCGCAGCCATGATCGACATCATTACATACTTCAAAGTTCAGAATTTCCCGCTCTCGGGCGCTGAACGCGTTCACATCCGCATGGGACTTTTCGATGATGAGTTGCGCGGAGTACGGATAATCAGTGATGTCGCTGATCAGCGCTTCGACCTCAAGACCGACACGGTCTTTCAACCAGCGTGTATGATCGGCGCGCTTGCCCCGGGCGCCGGACGGAAACCGCCCGGAGGTGTATGCCGCGTGATTAAGCGCCGCACGCACAAGGGTAAGGGAAAAACCTTCATGAAGCGCCGCGCTCGCCGACCCGATGACATGGCATACGAAAGGCCGGCCGCTATAGCGCATCTGATGGCCGAAGAGACGCAGCGCCGTCTCATAATCCCGCCTCAGAACGAGGATGTCTTCCTTGCCGTAGCCGGCGTCGCGCGCCTGGCGAAGCAACTGGAGGTGGGTCTGGGCGAGCGACATCGCAGCCTCTGGCTATTAGAGCCTAAAGGCCAAGCAATTATCATACCGCGACTTCGAAATCAGCCTCGGTCGACGCCTTGACCTCGTCGACAGTCACGTCCGGGGCGAGCTCGATCAGTTTCATGCCGCTCTCGTCAATCGTGAAGACGCCGAGATTGGTGATCACCATATCGACGACGCGCTGGCCGGTCAGCGGCAGCGAGCATTCATGGAGCAGTTTCGGGTCGCCGTTTTTCGACGTGTGATCCATAACGACGACGACGCGCTTGACGCCGGCGACGAGATCCATGGCGCCGCCCATGCCCTTGACCATCTTGCCCGGGATCATCCAGTTGGCGAGGTCGCCCTTCTCGGAGACTTCCATGGCGCCGAGCACCGACAGGTCGATATGGCCGCCGCGGATCATCGCGAACGAGTCGGCGGACGAAAAATAGGAGGTCCGCCGCAATTCGGTGATCGTCTGTTTGCCGGCGTTGATCAGATCGGGGTCGACTTCGTCATCGTAAGGGAAAGGCCCCATGCCGAGCATGCCGTTTTCAGACTGCAGGGTCACGTCGATGCCTTCGGCGATATGGTTCGCCACCAGCGTCGGAATGCCGATGCCGAGATTGACGTAGAAACCGTCTTCAAGTTCCTGCGCGGCGCGCGCCGCCATGTCATTACGATCCCATCCTTTAGCGACGTTGGGCATTATGCGTTCTCCCTTTCGCGAATGGTTCGCTGTTCGATACGTTTTTCATGTTCGCCCTTGATCAGGCGCTGCACGAAAATGCCGGGCGTGTGAATGCAGTCGGGGTCGAGCGAACCGAGCGGTACGATCTCCTCGACTTCGGCGATCGTCACCTTGCCGGCCGTCGCCATCATCGGATTGAAGTTGCGCGCGGTCTTGCGGAAAACAAGATTGCCCTGCTCATCCGCTTTCCAGGCTTTGACGATAGATATGTCGGCCGTCAGCCCGGTCTCCATGATGTAGGTCTCGCCGTTGAACTCTTTGTGTTCCTTGCCTTCGGCGATCACGGTGCCGACGCCGGTCTTGGTGTAGAAACCGGGAATGCCGGCGCCGCCGGCGCGGATGCGCTCGGCGAGCGTGCCTTGCGGATTGAATTCGAGCTCAAGCTCGCCGGAAAGGAACTGGCGTTCGAATTCCTTGTTCTCGCCCACATAGGAGGAAATCATTTTCTTGATCTGCCTTGTGTGCAGCAGAAGGCCGAGACCGAAATCGTCGACGCCGGCGTTGTTGGAAATGAAGGTAAGGTCCTTCACGCCGGAATCCCTGAGCGCGGCGATGAGATTTTCCGGGATGCCGCAAAGGCCGAAGCCGCCAGACATCACAGTCATGCCGTCGAACAAAAGCCCGTCGAGAGCGGTTTTGGCGTCGGGGTAAATCTTCTTCATGGAAGAGCCTCCTGAATTCGGCACCTCGCTTAGCGTAAAAGACCGCCGGACCACAAGCTTGCTTCGGGCTCGCCTGGTGAAACGAATTTCCCCTGCGGCTTGCCGCCCCTTTACGGTCTGCCTACTGTTGGCGCGAGGATGAGCGATATTGAACCTCATGAGCGAGCGAAAATGATCAAAGGCGGATGCTTATGCGGCGCAGTCCGTTATTGCGCAGACGGCGAGCCGGTCTTTCAGGCGTTCTGTCACTGCCGCGACTGCCAGCGCGCATCCGGGGGCGGGCATCTGCCGGTGGCCGGCGCGATGCGGGAGACCTTCTCCACGACAGGCGAGACGCGAACGTTTCAGACGAAGAGCGCCAAAGGCCATGACGCGACCCGGCATTTCTGTCCCGCCTGCGGCAGTCTGCTGTTCGGCGAGAGCAGCGGCGCGCCCGGACTGGTCATGATCTATATGGGGACCGCTGACGAACCATCGGCGTTCCGGCCGCAAATGCGGATCTTCACTCGAGACAGGCCGGGTTGGGACGCGGCGGAGCCGAACATTCCGGCTTTTGAGACCTTCCCTCCGGACTAGACTAGAGAAGGATATTTCATCGCAAATCCCCGGCGCGACACGCCGGCGGAGCCTCACAACTGAAAAAACCGCTGCACGCGGTTCGAAATTGCCTATAGGGTCCGCGCTCATGAAAACCAATCCGCTCCAACTCGCCCTGATGAGCCTCGGCGCCGCAGCCGTCATCGCTATCGCCTATGTCGGCGTGAAGGCCGACCGCCTCATCCGCATCGGCGCCGGATACAAGGCGAAGATCGCGTGTTCTGAAATCTTTCTCGCCGGGCGCGACGCCGACCTCGTCATAAGGACCGAGTTCGAAGGAATCGACCCGATGATGGCGCAGATCAAAGTTACGATCGACGACGCCGACCGGACCGCGACGGCGGCGGGGCCGCTGGGCCTCGGCCGCGCGCGCGCAGTCTATCGCGACGGTTACGGCTGCACGCTCGCCAATGCCGGCCGCATCGCGCCCCTTCCCGAAGCGCCGGCGCCCGCAGAAGCCGACCCTTGGCCGGAAGCGCCGCCGGTTTCGGGTCAGGCGCTTTCTTATGTCGACTACGCCGCGCTCGATCATGCGCTCGCCAAGGCCTTTGAAGAAAACACGCTGAGCCACCGCGCGCTGCTTGTAGTCGTCGACGGCAAGATCGTGGCTGAGCGCTATGCGGAAGGCTTTTCGAAAGCAACGCCGTTTCTTTCCTGGTCAATGGCGAAAAGCGTAACGGCGACGGCGGTCGGCGCCGCAGCGATGCGCGGGTTACTCGACGTCAGCGATCCGGCGCCGGTTCCCGAATGGGCGAACGCCGACCCGCGGGGGAAAATCACCTGGAACGATCTTCTGCACATGCAGAGCGGCCTTAAATTCGGCGAGGACTATGACGTCACCCGATCGGATGTGAACCGCATGCTGTTCGAAATGGCGGATGCGGGCGCGCTCGCCGCCAGCCGCCCGGCGATTCACGCGCCGGGAGAGCACTGGTATTATTCAAGCGGCACGACCAATCTTGTCTCGAAGACGCTGCGGCAGGTGCTGGAAGCGAACGGCGTCGACTATCACGGTTTTTTCCGTGAAGCGATTTTCGATCCGATCGGCGCCGGGAGCGTGGTCGTGGAACCCGACGCCGCCGGCGCCTATATCGGCTCGTCCTTCATCTATGCGACGGCGCGCGACTGGGCGCGGCTCGGCCAGCTTTACCTGAACGACGGCGTCTGGAACGGCGAACGGCTTTTACCGGAAGGCTGGGCGGACTATGTGGCGACGCCTTCCGGCGCATCGGACGGCGAATATGGCGCGCATTTCTGGCTCAACAATGACGGCGCGAACGGGCGCGCCCGCGACATCCCCGGCCTGCCGGAGGAAGTCTATTATTTCGCCGGGCATGAAGGCCAGTATGTGGTCATCGTCCCCGACAAGCGGATGGTGATCGTGCGCACCGGCATGACTCGCGGGCAATACGCGATGCCGGTTGTCGCGCCGGTGATCAAAGAACTTTACGACGCCGTCGGATACGCGCCTGACGAAGCGGAATAAGAAGCGGAATAAATTGACAGGCCGTCATTGCGGCTGATCCTTCGAGACGCGACAATCCCTTCATCCTGAGGCGGCCGCAGGACGGTCACGAAGGACGAAGGGATTGTCGCTCCTCAGGATGAAGTTGTTATTTGAGATGATTGCATGACTGAGAAAGACTGGCCTTACGCGGCGCCGCCCGATCTCAGCGCGTTCCATCAGCTTGCGCGCGAAGCCTTCGACGAGATCCCGGAAGGCTTCCGCGCGCTTTGCGGCAATGTGGCGATCCATGTGGCGGAACTCGCCTCGCGCGAAACTCTTGACGCGCTCGGCATGGCCGACCCGATGGAGCTCTCCGGCCTTTTCGAAGGCGTCGGCCTTCCTGATATCGGCGTCAGCCACCCTTACCCCTACCCCAATCATATTCACCTGTATCGCCGGCCGATCATCGCGGAATGGCGCGCGCTCAGGACGGTGACGCTCAAGGAACTCGTCGCCCATGTTCTGGTTCACGAGATCGGCCATCATTTCGGCCTGTCCGATGAGGACATGCATGAGATTGAGGAACGCGACGCCTAGTCCGGCTGCTTCGGCAGGCGGCGTTCGTACGGCGCATGCAGAAGTTCCTTCCCGGCTTCCAGGCCGAAGTCGCGTTGCGCCAGCAAGCGTTCGCGATCGCGCTTCCGGAACTGCTGCACGTAATCGTCTATTTCATCGCCGTCATGGCCCATGAGCGACAACGCCTCGCGGGCGAGCAATATGCTCGATTCCAGCGTTTCGCGAACGATCACGTCGGCGCCGAGCGGCGCCAGTTCGATTTCGTGCATGCGGTCATGCGCACAGGCGATGATCGTCAGGTTGGGCAGCGCTTCGCGCAACATTTTCACGGCGCTGTTGACCGCTTCCGGACGGTCCATACAGAGAATGACCGCGCGGGCTTGCGCGGCGCCGGCAGTCATCAAAAGATCGAGGCGCGACGCATCGCCGAAATAAACCTTGAAACCGAAACGCTGGGCGTTGCGGATGTGGGCGGGATTGAAATCGATCGCTGTCACCTCCACCCCGGAATTCCGCAGCACTTGCGAGACAATCTGTCCGACCCTGCCGAAACCGGCGATGATCACATGATCCTGCTTGGCCTGCGGCCCTTCAAGCCCTTCGCCGCTGTCGATGGCGTCGGATGAAAGCCTCGCCGCGGCGAGAACCAGAAGCGGCGTCGCAACCATGGAAATCGTGACGATCGCCGACATCAAGGTCGCGGCGCCGTTGCCCCATAACAGCGCATCGGCGCCGAGCGCGATCACCACAAACGCGAATTCTCCGCCTTGCGACAACACAGCGGCGGTCTTCAGCGCATCCCCGTGTTTCGCTTTTGACAGGCGCGCAACGGCGTAAAGGAGGACCGATTTGATGGCGATCAGGCCGGCGGCGCCGCCGACCACGAGCATCCAGGACGAGACAATCAGTTCAAGATCGAGTCGCATGCCGATGGAGATGAAGAACAGTCCCAGCAGCAGCCCCCGAAAGGGTTCAATGTCGGTTTCAATCTGGTGACGGTAGGTAGATTCCGCGAGCAGAACGCCGGCGAGAAACGCGCCAAGCGCCATCGACAGGCCCGCCCAGGAAACAGCGAGCGCCGTGAGGGCGACGACCAGCAAGGCGGTTGCGGCGAACGCTTCGCGCGAACCCGAACCGGCGACCATGCGAAACACCCGATCGAGGAAATAGCGGCCGATCAGCACCACCGCTGCAATGACGCCGAGGGCCCTGAGCCCGTCCGTCCAGCCGGCGGCTTCCGCGGAAACGCCGGCGACAAACGGGATCGCCGCCAGAAGCGGGATGACGGCGAGATCCTGAAACAGCAGGATCGCGAAGGACTGCCGGCCATAGGCGCTGTTGAGCTCGCCGCGGTCTTTCATCAGTTGCAGGGCGAACGCCGTCGACGAAAAGCTCAGGGACAGACCGGCGAGGATCGCCGGCCCGGTCGGCAACACCCCCGCGGCCGCAAACAGGCCGGAAAGGACCAGCCCGGTCGCCGCCATCTGCGCGACGCCGAGCCCGACAATCTGTTTGCGCATCGACCACAGCCTCGACAGCGAAAGCTCGAGGCCAATGACGAACAAAAATAACACCACGCCGAACTCGGCGACGTGAAACACGCCTTCTTCCTGCTGGAGAATGTTGAGAACATAGGGCCCAGCGACCACGCCCGCAGCGAGATAGCCAAGGATCGAGCCCAGCTTGAAACGGTTGAAAATCGGAACGGCAATCGCAGCAGCGCCCAGATAAGTCGCCGCCTGGACCAGGAAATCGCCGTTCTCCGCCGCCATTCGCTAGTTTGCTATCCCCGTCAGTTCGTGAAGCCCGAGGGCGAGATTGACGTTCTGGATCGCCTGCACGGCGGCGCCTTTAAGGAGATTGTCTTCCGCCGCCACAACGACAGCGTTCCTCCCATCCTCGCTGACGGCGAAGCCGCCGATCAGCACGCCTTTGCGGTTTGATCCGTCCCGCAATTCAGGTGGGGCGTTGCGCAGGGAAATCAATGGTTCGTCTGCGTATTTTTGTTCGAACAGACCGGCCAGCGCGAGCGCGTCCATCTCATCCTTGAGCGGGATGTGCGCCGTAACAAGAAGCCCGCGAAACGCCGGATGCACGTGCGGCGTGAACCGGACCGGCGTTCCGAGATGACGCGAGGCTTCGCGCTCATGCTTGTGGCCGGCAAGCGCGTAAGGCATGAGGTTGTCTTTCAAACGCTCGGTATCGTTGCGCGGGCTCGGGCTGGTCCCGGCGCCCGAATATCCCGAAACCCCGAACACCGCCGGCGCGCCGCCGAGACGCGGCAGAAGCGGCGCAATGGCGAGCTGCATCGCCGTCGCATAGCAGCCGGGATTGGCGATGCGTTTGGCGCCGACAATCGCGTCGCGATGAAGCTCCGGCAGGCCGTAGACCCAATCGTCATCGAAGCGATGGTCCGCTGACAAATCGACGATCACCCGGTGCGGCGCCTGGCTTTCGATGGCGGCGACATGATCCGCCGCGGCGCCGTCGGGCATGGCGAGGATCACCACATCGGCGCGGCGGCGGCCGACATCCGCCGGCGTCAGCGCTTCGAAAATGCATTCGTCCTGGTCTTCCGGCGCGATCTCGGCGACGGGCCTGCCCGCCCATTCGCGGCTCACCGCATAGGCGAGCATCAGTTCGGGGTGCGCGGCGATCAGTCGGATGAGTTCGCGGCCCGTATGCCCGCGGGCGCCGACAAGTCCGACAAGGAACGGTTCGCTCATTGCTCACTCCCCCTCAAATGACGGCGGCATCGCGGCGATGCGTTCGACGATTTCCGCAATGGCGTTCATGTCGTCTTCGCCATGCCAGAAGACGGTCCACGCGCCCCGCTTCACCGACCCGTCGGCGGCGTCATGATAAAATGCGTTGAAAGCGTTTTCCGTGCGCGAACGCCAGAAGAAGCGCGGGGTCGTTTTCGTGAAGCGCCGCCAGACCGTGCGCGCAAGGCCTTCGCCGCGCGCATCGTCCATCACCGCGAATTTGTCGAGATAGATGAAGTCGTCGACTTTCGTGAGAATGGAGCCCGCGCGGTAGGACGCCGACATCGTGACTTCATGAATGTCGAGACTGTCCCACCATTTCCCTGTGAGCTTCCGGCCGAACGCCGTTTCGACCAGCGCTTCAGTGCGCGCGCGGTCGAGCGCTTCTTTCTTTGCGATCGTGTGAATGAGCTCGCCCTTGCGGACCAGCGTGCCCGAACCGCCATGGGTGAAAAGCTCCTTGACGAGGCCCGAGGGCGTCGTGATCGAAACCGATGACGACAGCGGCGCGGCGTCGAGGAGGCGCTTGATCTCCTGCAGTTTGAGCCGCATGCCGGAATGCACCCAGTCGGCCTTCATCAGCGCGTCGTAGTCGGACGCAAGATTGATCGAATGCATGGGGATCCCATGCTTGTCGAGCAGCCCGCCGACGCTAGAGAGGAAGATGATCTTCATCGGCTGCAATGCGCCGACAAGCGCGCGGGTCGCCGAGTCGCCGTTGACGTTCAGGAGCTGGCCGCCGGGCGCGATGCCGAGACAGGTGAGGATCGGGATGGCGCCGGAACTGGCGATCGACTGCAACAGCCCAAGTCGCACATTGGTCGGCTCACCGACAAAGCCGAACTTCGCCTTGTCGATATAGTCCGCCTCGATGGCGCCGGAGGTGAGCGAGTGAGCAGAAACCCCCTGCTTCCGCACCGCCTCGACCAGCTTGATGTTCTCGCCGATGAAAACGTCGCGCGCCGCGTCAAGCGCTTCGGCGCTTGTAACACGAAGCCCGTCGATCTTCGGCGTCTCGATGCCGCGCTCCTTGATCACCGCATCGAGCTGCGGCCCGCCGCCGTGAAGCACGATCGGCGTCAGCCCCACCGTATGCAGGAAGGCGAGCGCCGAGGCGGTTTCCTCAAGCTGCTCGGAAAGCACCGCGCCGCCGATCTTGATGACCGCAAAGCGCGTCTGGTCGACCTCGGAGAAACGCTGGAGATAGGAGCGTATCTCCTTGGCGTCGCTCATATTGGAGAGCAACTGGACGATAGTCTGGCGAGTTGAGGAAGGTGTGGTCATTGTTGTTACGTTCTAACGCTGATGGCGTGCGCGAATTTCCCGCCAAATACCATCGATAATAGTTTTTGCTCCAGGCGCAGTTTGCTCTGCAAGATCAAACAGTGCCCGCATGACTACGATATCGGAAGCATAGTTCTCATCACACACATGTCGATAAACACGGTTTTTAGTTTGCGGTGACGCTACTATTATCAGATAAAAATTTCCATCAAGACAGCCCGTTCTCGGCATGACTGGCGACAAGTTGGGAAATCCAGCGGACTCCACTGCATCTTTGACGCGATCGAAGTCGGTCAGCGAAACCTCTTTATAAAAAGTATCCATGTGGGTGACGGTGTGCAGAGCCTCATTTACTGAGTCCTTACTCTGTTGTCGATCATGTCGCTCGACTACTTTGAGGGTTGCGAATGGCTCTTCAACGAACTGTTCCCCATTTTTGAAGTTGTGCGTAGTTTGAGGATAAGAATCTATTCGAATTAAAGACTCGCTTTCAAATGCACGCACATAAGCAATTGCAACAGTATCAATATTTTTCAGGTCATATACTGAACGCACATCTAATCGGTCGTTGATATACAACTCAACATCATCTAGCCATTTATCCCAATCAATCCTGGCTTGCTCTTGAGCCATTGTCTTTTCTACGCCCTCAAAATCTGACTTGGCTAAAGCTGTAGAAAATGAAAAGGATACACCCGCAGCAATAATAATAGCGATAATCTGTCTCATCCCACCAACGCCTTCATGATCGCTTTTTGCACATGCAGGCGGTTTTCCGCTTCCTCGTAGGCGATGCAATTCGCGCTATCGAACACAGCGTCGGTCATCTTCACATTGCGCCGCATGGGCAGGCAATGCGAAACGAGCGCATCCGCCGTCTTCGCCATCTTCTCTTCATCGACAATGAAATGGCGGTAAAGATCGCGGATCGGTTTTTCCTCTTCCCAGTTGCCGAAATAGGGAAGCGCGCCCCAGCTTTTGGCGTAGACGACTTCTGCGCCCGCATAGGCTTCGTCGATGTCATGGGTGATCGTCAGCGCGTTCCCGTGCGCTTCGGCGTCTTTCGTCGCCTGCGCGATATAGCGCTCGTCAAGCACATAGTCCGGCGTCGGACAAAGCAGCGTCGGCTTCATCCCGAATTTCGCGGCGATCATCAGCGCGGAGTTTGCGACCGCGGTGTTCAGGGGCTTCGGGTGATAGGTCCAGGTCAGCAAGAACTTCTTGCCGTCGAGGGCGCCGCGCCCGTCCTTTTCGAACCTTTCCTGCAACGCCATCACATGCGCCATCTCCTGACAGGGATGGGTGATGGTCTCCATGTTGACGACCGGCACGTCCGCGTATTTCGCAAAGGCGTTCAAAATCCTGTCCTTGCGGTCTTCCTTCCAGTCGACGAATTTCGGGAAGGCGCGAATGCCTATCAGGTCGCAATAGCGCGAGAGCACCTTCGCGGCCTCCTTCACATGTTCTTCCGCCTCGCCGTCCATGACGACGCCGTCCTCGAATTCGAGGGGCCACATGCCGCCCGACGGCGACAGCACCACCGCATGGCCGCCGAGCTGTTTCGCGCCCACATCGAACGACGTGCGGGTCCTGAGCGAATTGTTGAGGAACAGAAGGGCCACCGTCTTGTTCTTCAAGGCGTCGCCGATCGGGGCGGCTTTCATGGCCCGCGCCTCATCGATCATCGCCTGCAGCTCGGGCCGCGACCAGTCGGATGTGTTCAGAAAATGTCTCATGGCGTTTTCGTTAACCGCGACGGGGGCGAAATCCAAGCGGGATCGCGCGCCTGAGCCCCTGAAAGCCTTGCGCGGCGGGGCTTCGCCCCTGTGGAAAAGAAGGCTCGCTCCCCCTCGCGCTCGGCCCGCCGCAAAGTTCAATCGTTAACGCGATTCTGGCGTGACAGGCTCGAACGAACAGGAATAGTTTACAAAACGTAAACAGGCGCGTGGCGGTCGCTGCGCCGGTTTGCTATGTTCGGCGGTTCCCGGAAGACAATGAGAGCGGCGCTCTAGCGCGATGGCGAAAGACGTGAAAGACAATCCCGGCCTCGATCTGGCGGCGCGCATCGATGCGCTCTCGCCGCGCCGGCTGTCTCTCCTCACCGGCGCTTTCATCGTCATTCTCGCGGTGCTGCTGGTCTTCGAGATTCACGACAAATCCTCGGCGCGGCGCCTTGAGACCGAACTGCGTCTCGAACAGGCGGCGAGCGACGGCGCCGGTTCGATGAATATCGCGATCATGACCGGCGCCCCGGCGCGCGAGGCGCTCGGCCGGATGCTGCCCGGCGGCTATTCCGCCGCCTATCACCTCTCCCGCGACGGCGACGTCCTCACCGCCGCCGGCCGCACCGACATCGTGCTGATCCCCGCCAGCGCGCTGCGCGGTCTCGATCTTGAAAGCCGCGGCAAGGCGAACCTCGAGTCTCCCGGCGGCCGGATCGCCGCGGTCTGGCGCCCGCTCGACAATGGCGAAGCGCTGCTGCTCGCCGCGCCGGCCGCAGACATGTTCGACCGGTCGAGCCCGTGGATCGTTTTCGCGGTCATTCTTGCAGCGATGAGCGTCGTGGTGATTTCGCTAATGGCGGCGTTCATTCGCCAGAGCCGCACCGCCGCCAACGCCGCCCATGCGCTGACGACGCTGACCGACTTCAACGCGGCCCTCGCCGGCGGGCGCTGCTCGCCCTGGTTCTATGACGGCAAGGAGCGCCTCGTCTCAATGTCGCGCTCGCTGCTCGAGCCGCTCGGGCTCGGCGCCCGCGACCGGCGTTTCACCTTGCGCGAAATCTCCGCCATCGTGCATCCGCAGGACCTGCGTACGGCGCTGGCGGTGTTCAGCGGCGAGCCTTCCGGCGTCAGCGAGGGCGTTGTGCGCTTCCGCGATCCCGGCGGACGCTGGACGCGCACCTATCTGCGCACCGCTCCCGATGCGACGCGGTTCTCGCGCGCCGGTCTCGCCTTCGACCTTTCCGGCGCCAAGGCGATTGCGCCGGGCGCGGCGATCGCCGAGACGCGTCTTAAAGACGCCATTGAAAGCATTCCCGAAGCATTCGTTCTGTGGGACGCGCGCGGTCGGTTGGCGATCTGGAACAAGCGGTTCGCGTCGATCTTCCGGATACCGGCGAAGATGCTGAAGCCCGGCCTCACCGCCAAGGACGTTTCGACCTGCGCGGGCGTCGCCGGCGATCTCCTGCTCGACCATTTCGGGCCGATCGAGGGCGACGACGCCGAGACCGCCGAAGTGGCGCTTCCCGGCGCGCGCTGGGCGCATATCTCGCGCCGCAAAACCGCCGAGGGCGGCTCGGTCTGCGTCGCCTCGAACGTCACCGACCTGAAACGCCGGGCGAAAGCGCAGCAGAAAAAAGAGCGCGAACTCAAACAGACCGTCGACGACCTCGAAGCCTCGCGCCGCGATCTCTCCGAGACCATGCAGAAATATCAGTACGAGAAATATCGCGCAGAGGAAGCGAGCCGCTCGAAAAGCGAATTCCTCGCCAATATGAGCCATGAACTCAGAACGCCGTTGAACGCCATCAACGGGTTTTCCGAAGTCATGCAGTCGGAACTCTACGGGCCGCTCGGCGATCTTAAATACAAGGAATATATCAGCGACATTCTGGCGAGCGGACGCCATCTCCTCGAACTGATCGACGACATTCTCGACATGTCGAAGATCGAGGCCGGCAGGCTTCAGCTCGAGCCGAAGAAAGTCGAGCTTGAAAAACTCCTTAACGAAAGCGCGCGGCTTGTCGCCAAGCGCGCCGCCGACGCCGGCGTCAAACTCACCGCCTCGGTCGGCCACGCCCCGGCGGTCTGGGCCGATGCCCGCGCCGTCAAACAGGTGACGCTCAACCTCCTGTCGAACGCCGTCAAGTTCACGCCCAAGGGCGGGGAAGTCACGCTCACCGCCGAAGCCGATCTCGACGGCGTCACGGTGATCATCGCCGACAGCGGCTCCGGCATCGACCGCGCGCAGCTCAAAAAACTCGGCAGCCCGTTCGAACTCGCTGAAAACCATTTCTCGAAGAGCCGCGACGGGTCGGGCCTCGGTCTCGCGCTTTCGAAATCGCTGATGGAAATGCAGGGCGGCATTCTCGCCCTCGCCAGCCAGCCCGGCAAAGGCACCGTCGCCTGCGCCACCTTCCCGCGCCGCAAGGAGGCGAAAGTCCGCCTGCCGGCGTTCGTGCGCAAGGAAGCCTGGCTGCTGACCGGCGAACCGCCGGCGCCCGACTTTGCGATCACCCGCGCGGCGGAATAATAAAGCTTTTATTCGTCTTCCGGCGGCGGCGGCATATCGACAGGGCCGTCATCAGGCGGCGGGCCGCGGCGGTCTTCCATGCGCTTCTTGAACCGCTCCCGGCGTTTTGCGCGCCGCTCGTCGGACGCTTTTAACAACTGCCGGCGTTCGTCGGCGGAAAGCGTTTCAAGCGCATCGAGAAACGCCTTGTTCAGGAGTTCGCGCTGATTGGTTTCAAGCGCCTGGATCTCGCTCATCTTCGCTTCGATCGCCTGCCGGTCCAGCTGATCGGCGCTGAGGAGTTCGCCGAGTTCCTTGCGCAAACGCCGCTTTTCCTGATGATCCTCGCGCACCTTTGGAAGCCCTGCACGCAACGCATCGCGGAACTTGTCGCGCGAGTCCGGCGACAGCTCCTCGGCGTGACGCAGCATGCGGAACGGGCTCTCCGGTTCGGCGAAGCGCGTTTGCTCATGATGCGGCGGTTTGTGCGGGAAGGCGCCATGCAGCAGCCGCCCAGAATGAACGCCAAGAATGTAAACGTTGAGCGCAACCGATAAAACCAGCAGCGCGATAATCAGTCCGCGTCCCATAGGACAGCCCCCTCTTCATCAATCAGCGATGCAGCCAGCGACGAGTCTTCGAGATACGCATAAGCCTCGTATTCCGGCGTCAGCGCCGCCTGCGTGCTCGCCGTCAGGACGCCGGTCGCAAGACCGAGCGCACCAACGCCGGCGAGCGCTCCCGCCGGCAGCAGGCGGAAACGCGAAAACACGCCCGCGATCTCGTCGAGAACCGAAACGCGCGCGGGCGGCGGCGCGTATTGCGCCATGATGCGATTGTGGAGATCGGCGCTCATGCGCGGCTGCGTTGAAGCGTCGAGAAACCCGTCAAGCGCTTCCGCGTCGGCGCGCGCGGCGGCGAGTTCTTCCATCTCGCCCGCGGCGGCGTAAAGGTCGCGCATCGCCGCCGGCCATTTCGCCGGATCGGCGCCGTAGGTCTCAAAACCGCGCCGCAACGCATCAAGCGTTTCCGGCGCCGACGGATCAATTGATGTTGGCTGTCGCTTCATCGCTCATCCTTCCCATCAAACTCTCGCGCAAGGGCTCTAGCCGCGCGCGCAGGGCCCTGCGCCCCCGCGCCAACAGCGATTCCAGCGCCTCGACGCTGACTTCCATGATCTCCGCCGCCTCGATATTGGAGAGCTCCTGGAAGTGGCACAGCGTAATCGCTTCGCGCTGACGCGGCGGCAGCGCATCCAGCGCTTCGTCGATCGCGAAACGGCGCTCTCCGATAAAATAGGCGTCGTCGGGGCGCGCACCCTGGTCGATCTGCTCCGGGGCGGCTTCTTCGGGCGCCTCGCGCTTTCGTTTCCGGATCTGATCAAGACAAATATTCATCGCCACCCTGTAAAGCCATGTTTCGAATTTCGCGCCTTGCGGTTTCCATTTCGCCGCGTTTCGCCACAGCCTTAAAAACGTCTCCTGCGTTGCATCTTCCGCCCGGTCCTTCGCGCCGAGCATTTTGAAAGACGCAGCGTAAATCCTGTTCGTATGCCGCTCGACAAGCATCGCCGCCGCCGCCCTGTCGCCCCGGCCTGCGCGCGCCACCAGCGCTTCGTCGGTTTCTTCTGCTTTCGCCAACGGCTGCGCGAGCCTCGCTGGTTAAACCCCGGGGCGCACGGAACGGCGAAACTACGCAATCGCCGTCCGCGCTCGATTGGTGCGGCTTACTTGCCGCCGCGATGATGGCGACGGCCCTTGCCGCGCCCTTTTTCATCTTCGCTGATGACGCCGTCATCGTTCTTGTCCATGCGGTCGAAGCGTTCTTCCGCCGAGGCAAGATACTCTTCCTTGTCGACAACGCCGTCGCCGTTCTTGTCGGGATTGTGTTTCGCCCGCATCTCGGCGCGGCGTTTTTCGTGATACGCCTTCATTTCTTCCTTGGTGACGCCGCCGTCGCCATTGGCGTCAGCCGCCGCAATCATGTCGGCGTGCTTGGCGTTCATTTCATCTGCGGTGATCTTGCCGTCGCCATTGGCGTCGAGACGGTCGAAACCGCGCCCGCCCTTGTCGCCGGCCGGCGTCGCGGCCAACGCCGCCGCTGCTGCGAGACTGATTGCAAGACCCGCGGCGGATCCAAGAATGATCCTCTTCATCAAGTTTCTCCTTATGTGTTCCCAGCCAATTCTTACCCAGCCGATCCTTAAACGGCTCAGCTCCGGGAATCCGTCGCGCTGGCTTGGGCGGCGAGATAAGCCCGCGCCAGAATATTTTCCGCGGTCTCGAAGAGCTTGCCCGGGACATTGCCTTCGGCCGGGGGAGGAACGGAAATTTCGTAGCCTTTTCCGTCTATTGGCCTTGAAACATCAGCAAACGCAATAACCCGCTTGGCGGTCGGCGACCAAGCGCAACTGGTGATCCGCCCGACCGCCTTTCCGCCGGAAAAGACCGCTGCGCCGGGGGCCGAGCGGTCGTCGTCGATCAGCAGGGTCACCAGCGCCCGCGTCGGTTTCGGCGCCGTGTAGCGCAGGCCCCGGCGGCCGTTATACCAGCCGCGGTCGAGCGGCGCCAAATGCGGCAGCCCGATCTCCGCCGGCGTGCGGCGGCCGCTCGCCCGGGCGTGATCGGCGGAAATGAAATCGACGCCGGGCCGCGGCGCCCCGCTTTCGATCCGCAAGGTCTCGAGCGCATCTAGACCGATCGGCCCGACGCCGCCGCGGCGCACCAGCCGCTCCCAGACCGTCAGCGCTTCATCGGCGGGAAAGATGAGTTCGACGCCGGGCAGAGCACCGAACTGCATCGGCCTTGCGGCGGTCTCAACGCCGCGCACCATGGCGGAGGACGCGACCTCATGGCCCGGGGTTTTCATGCCGGCGGCGGTGAGCGCTTCACCGGCGCCGGGGCCGAACACGCCGAGCGCGGCCACCGCTTCTGAAATATCCTCCGCGCCCGCATCGAGCCCGCGCGCCGCGAGCTGCAACCGGCGCGCATGGGGCGTCGGCGTCGTCAGCAGGAACAGATCGTCCGAAAGCCGCGAGACTTCCGCAAGGTCGATGACGCCGCCTTCATAGTCGAGCATCAAGCCGCGGGCGCTGTCGCCGGGATCGAGCCGCGCCGCCGGCGCGGTGGTAACGCGGGAGAGAAACAGCGCCGCATCGCCGCCGCGCACCGCATAACGGGAAAGCGGGCCGAGATCAGCAATCGCCGCGCCGTCTTTCGCAGCCTTGTATTCCTTCTCCACCGACGTAAAGACGCGCGCCACCGCCCAGCCATTGACCGACGTCCAGACATTGGCGTCATTTGCGGCAGCGGCCGCGGCGTAGAGCGGCGAGGCTCGCGGATTGTCGGCGATGACATCGTCAGCGGGAAAAATCATGAAAACCCTCCCCGCCTTGACTCCTTGAGGGCGCGTTTGGCGGCGATACGCCCGGCCAGTCCCGAAAGTCCGGCGCCGACCTGCGCCTCCGGTCCGCAGAAATAAAACCCGCCGATATTGCCAGCGGCTGCGGCCCGCGCCAGCGCCGCCTGACGGATGACCGGCCCTCTTGCGGCGAACACGGACGGTTTTTCACCGGCCTCCCCGGCGCGATCGGCGGCGAGACGCAACGCCGTCTCTTCGATCCGGCCAGTGATTTCCGGCGCGAATTTTTCAAGATTGCTGAAGATCGCGTTCTGGATCGCCTCGCGGCGCTTTTCGTCAGCCTCAAGATCAAACGGCAGCGGATGCGCGATGGCCGAAAGCGTCTGCAGGCTGTCGCTGGCGAGACCGCCGTCAAGCGCGCCCGGAAAGATGGTTTCGACAATCAGGTCTTCGGGAATATCGCCCGCCCGGGCTTCAGCGAATGCGCGGCGCAGTTTCGCCGGCGGCGGCGCATAGACCAGCCGGCGGCGCATATTCTCCTCGGTTTTCTCATCGCGTGCGACACCGCTGAGCGCGAGGTGAACCGAAGCCGGCGCAATCTTCGGCGCCGGCGCGAGAAGAGCGCGCTGAAATTCAAGATCGAGTTCCGCCGGACCAATCATGCGCTGGAACGCTCGGTCGGCGTTGCATGCGGCGATAATCAGCGGCGCGCGCAACTGCCCGCCGCCTTCAAACTCGACCCCGGCGGCCCTGTCCTTTTCAATCAGAATTGAAGACACCGGCACGGCTTCGCGAATATCGACTTTCGCCGCCTGTGCGGCGCGGCGCAGCGCATCGATGACAGCCGGCGCGCCGCCTTCGGGGAAAGCAAGCGCGCCCTGCAGGCCGGAGACTTCCCCGGACCAGCGCCGCAACAATTCCATGAAGCTGAACGGCTCGTTCGGCGCGGCGCCGGCTCTGAACGCCGCCTCGCTCGTCATCGCGGTTTTGAAAAGGCCGGAAGGCAGCCCGGCGTCGAGCACGTCATCGACCGAGGCGAGCAGATATTGATTGATACGTGCGGCGAGCCCCGCCGGCGCGGAACGGATCAGCTTGTCGAACGCTTTGGCGTCGCCGCCGACCGGCTCGAACACCGGCCGCAGAAACGCCGCCGCCTCGAGCGCCTCCTCCATGAATTTCGCAAACGCCGCGCGCTCGTCCTCATCCTCGTATTCGACCCCGCCGGCGCGCAGCAAGTCGCCGCTCAGATGCAGGCTCTGGCCATCCTCGAAGAAATAGACCGTATCGAGACGGCGGGCGGCGTATGAAAGGCCGAACCGGTACAGATCGAGATCCTCGATCATCACCGGATCGAGATGCGAGACGAGATGTTCTCCGTCCGGATATTTAAGGCCCGATGCAAATGTCCGCTCTTTAACGCCACCGCCGACATCGGCGCTGGCGCCGAGGAGAATGGTCTTGAGGCCCGCGCGCCCGAGATAGGCCGCGGCGACCAGCCCGTTAAAGCCCGCGCCGACGACGATGGCGTCGATCCCGCCCTCGATCCGCCCGGCGAACTGGTACTGGCCTTGCGTTTCACTCACCGCTCAGCACCTTGTCGACAAGCTTGACGGCTTCCGCGATGGCGTTGTGGCGGTTCGGCAGGATGAAGATATTCTCGCCGCCATTGACGAAACGGTCGTGTTCCGGCGCGTCGGCGCCGTAGAGTTTGAAATCGGTCTTGCGAACATTCACCGACAGCCCGTCGATGCGGTCGCTCAACCGGTCCATGATGCGCTTGGTCACGGCCTGACGGTCCTGCCCGGTCCAGCCGCGCCATTCGTCGTCTTCGCGGAACGCCTTCGGGCAATAAGAAGTTCTTGCGATGATATCGCCGTTCTCGGCGAATTCGAACGCAACCGGCGGCTTGTCCGGAAGCGCGCCGTCAGCGACGGCGTCGCTCGCCGCCTGCAGGTCGGCGAGGTCGTCGATAATCTGAAACACCGCCTTTTCATCGGCGACGGGGGGCGCGAACGGCTTTTTCAGTTTGATGCGCAACTGCGCCGTCGCCCGGCCGCGCGCCGCCAGCGGCGCGGCGTCGCCGTAATAGCCGTTGACCGCGGCCGCTTCCGGCGAGGCGAAAAGAATATAGCGCGCTTTCAACTTGTCGCCGCCGGCGAGAGTGACGGTCTGCATGCGGCCGCTTTCGCCGGCGATGTCGGCGATGTCGTCTTCCCGGCAATCGACGCCGCTGTCCTTGCAGATTGTCTGCAGGGTCTTGATGAGTTGCGGGCTGTCTTTACCCGCGCGCACTCTCCAGGCGTCCTCGCTGAAAAGTTCCGGCAACGATGCGCCGCCGCCGGCTTCGCTCGCCCCGACACCGGCGGGCGACAGCGCGTGGGCGGCGACATGGGCTTTCAGCCCCTCATCGGCGAGATAGTCGTCGAGGAGATCGGCGCATCCGCCGGTGACTTGTCCGAGCGCGGATAAAACGTCGAGGCCGCCGTAAAGATAGGCAAGCTTGTTCATTTTCGCAGCCCCCGAACCGCCCACCGCCGGCGACAGATGAACATCGCGTCCAAGCTTTTTCATGTCCTCGACAAATTCGGTCCAGACCACATGATCGTGCTTGCCGGTTTCGGCCAGCGCCGCCTTGGTGTCGCGGGCGCTTGCAGAGGAAGCGACCGTTTCGCCGTTCGGCAGGAGCGTTACCAGGGCGCTCACCGGCTCAAGCGACAGACCGTATTCCTGAAGGTCGAGCCGGCGCCAGACGAAATTCGGCACATGACAGGAAGACGGCGAAGGCGCGCATTCGCTTTTCTTGCGCGCGACAAGCGCCGTCGCAGCGCCGGCCCGCGCCGCTGCGGCGGCCGCGCAATAGGCGGCCTCGCCGCCGCCGATTATCAGTATTTCAACTGTCCCCGTCATGAACGTTCTGTTCTCGGTCCGAATAGGGTCCGATCACCCTGCAATATATACTCGCGACTTGCTCCTGACGGCGGGTTAACGCCTGTTCAGCTTCTTTAATAGACTGACGCTCACATAGCGAGGCCATGCGCGCCGTGAGCGCGGCGCCGGCGCCTTCCGGCGCAAACACGCCGCCAGTCGCCGCGCGCGCCGTCTGTAAAACGCCGTCATATAATCGTTGCGCCTCCAAAAGGTTCTCCGCATCCTCCCGCGACAGAGCGCCCTTTTCCGCGAACCAGGCGATCGCTCCGACATTCGGTTGCGGCGGTCTGCCCCACCGGGCGCCATGCTCTAGCGCAAGATACTGGCAGACAAATGCGATGTCGGTATGGCCGCCGCGCACATGTTTGACATTCCAGGGCCCGGCGCCGGGTTTCGCTTCCAGCAGACGCCGGCGCATGTCGCCCACATCGGCTTTAAGTTTTTCGCGCTCCCGGGGCCGCCGGAAAATGGTCTCGATTTCGCTTTCAACGGCGCCCGTCAGGCTCGCGCCGCCGCAGATGACGCGCGCTTTCGAAAGCGCCATCAGCTCCCAGGTCCAGGCTTCCTCCGCGTAGTAACGCTGAAAGGCTGACAAGCTGACCGCCGCCGGACCGGCGCCGCCGGACGGGCGAAGCTGCATGTCGACTTCATAAAGCGCGCCTTCCGGCGTCGCCGCCGAGAGCGCTGTTACGATGCGGCGCACGAGGCGGGTGTAATAATCCGTCGGCGACAATGGCCGCGCGCCGGTCGACAGCGCATCGGCGGGCGCATCGTAAATGAAGATGAGATCGATATCCGACGTCGCGGTCATTTCCCTTGCGCCGAGCCGGCCGAGACCGGCGATCGCCAGCGCCCCGTCGATGTCGCCATGCTGCCGGCGCATTTCGGATTGCGCCGCCTCGCACATCGCCATGATGCAGGCGTCGGCGATGGCGGAAAAATGCGCCGCCGCATCCGCTGCGGGCCGCAAACCGACAGCAAGTTGAGCGGCGATGAGAAACCGCGCCTCTCCCGCCCAGCGCCGCGTCATGTTGAGCGCGTCTTCATAATCACGGGCGGCGGCGAGCGTGTCCTTGAGACTTTCTGCGTAGGTTTCGGGCGCTGGCGGCGGCGCGGCGAGCGACTCTTCGACAAGCCGTTCGATGAAGTTCACGCGTTTCGACAGTTCGCGGCCGATAAACGGCGAGACCGTCATGATTTCAATCAGCCGGTCGAACAACACGATGTTGTTCGCCAGCAGCGAAAAAACCTGCACGCCGGCGGGCAGACGCGAGAGAAAATCCGCAAAGGCGAAGAAGGCGTCGTCGGGATTGCCGGCTTTCGACAGCGCCTCAAGCAGCGGAGACATCAGCTTGGTGAGAATAATCCGCGCGCGTTCTGTGCGCGTCGCACGAAGCCCGCCCGCATGCCAGCGCCGGATCGTCTCGCTGACATCTTCCGGGCGTTTGAACCCGAGAGTCTTGAGCGTCTCGATCGTCGCCGGATCGCTTTCAACGCCGGTGAACACCATGGGGCCGACCGACGCCGCCTCGTCGGCGTCGCTCCGGAAGAGACCGTCATAACGCCGCTCGACGCCGCGCAGGACCGGGATCAGCCGGTCGGCGAACGCTTCAATGTTCGCTTCGCCCAGAAAGGCAGCGAGCCGTTCAATATCCTGCGGCGCTTTTGGGATGCGATGAGTCTGTTCGTCATTGATCATCTGCAGGCGGTGTTCCACATGGCGGAGATAGCGATAGGCGCCTGCCAGTTCGCGATGGACATCATCGCTCACATGACCATGAGCGTTCAGCGCTGAGAGCGCGTCAAGCGTTCCGCGCACACGCAAATTCTGATTCTTGCCGCCGAGAATGAGCTGCTGCGTCTGGGCGTAAAATTCAATTTCCCGAATACCGCCGCGCCCGAGCTTGATATTGTGGCCTTCAAATTCAATTGTCGCGCCGCCCTTGGCGGAATGGATCTGTTTCTTCACCGCCTTGACGTCTTCAATGGCGGCGAAGTCGAGAAACTTACGCCAGACGAATGGCCTCAGGGAAGACAGGAACGCCTCGCCGACACCGATATCGCCCGCCGCCGCACGCGCCTTGACGAACGCCATCCGCTCCCAGTTCTGTCCGTAGACCTCGTAATAGGTTTCAGCCGCCTGAACGGAAATGGCCAGCGCCGAGACGCCGGGATCTGGCCTCAGCCGCAAATCGGTGCGGAAGACATAGCCGTCCGGCGTCTGCGTTTGCAGGAGCGCAACCATTTCGCGCGCCGCCTTGACCGCCGCGGCCTGCGCTTCCGTTTTGCCCAGCGCGCCCATCGCCGTGGGATCGTACAGGACGATCAAATCAATGTCGCTCGAATAGTTGAGTTCGCACGCGCCGAGCTTGCCCATGGCGAGAACGGCGATCCCCGACGCGTCCGCATCATGGCCGGCCTTTCGGCAGCCGGCGCGGATCGCCGCGCTGATAGCAGCGTCGGCGAACGCTGACACCGCTTCTGCGGATTGCATGACGTCCCAATAGCCGGCGATGTCGGCGAGCGCGATAAGCAGCGCCGCCCGGTTTTTTGCCCGGCGCAGGATCGCGAGCTGTTCGTCGGAACTTTCGGCGTCCGCCGCGCGTGTCGCATCCGCGCAGGCGCGCTCAAGCATGACCGCCGAGGGCGCGCGCAGCACTTCTGCGACGAAGTCAGGATCGCGCATCATCAACCGGCGCAGATAGGGCGAGCAGGCAGCTGCGCCGGCGACCAGCGCCTGTTCGTCCTTGCCTAGCCCATGAAACCGCGCGCCGAACGCCTCGCGCAATAATTGCGCCGCATCCGGATCAAACGCCGCGGGCGCAAAACTGATACGATCGCCGAGGGTCGCACTTTCCGTCATTAGTCCTGACTTGACCACGCTCCGGCGAAAACCGCCAGAGCCAAATGCGGCCGCAAGAAGCAAAAAACCGCCATCGGACGATTTCCGACGGCGGTTTCATCAATGAAGCGAAATAAAGTTTCGGCTTAGCAGCCCGCCGCTTCCTTGAGGCTAGAAGACGGGCGGAAGCGCAAGGACTTCGACGCTTTGATCTTGATCTCCTCGCCGGTGCGCGGATTGCGGCCTTTGCGGGCGGCGCGCTTGGAAACGGCGAATGTGCCGAACGTGCCGATCGTATATTTGCCTTCTTTTTTCGAACGCTTCAGACCCGCTTCGATTTCGCCGAAAACGAGTTCGACGACGCGCTTGGCTTCAGCGTTGCTCATATCGCCGGCTTTCGCGACATTGGCGATGAATTCAGCTTTGCTCATGGCTGGCTCCTTCAATATAGTGTTGAGAGCATTTCTCGCAGCCGCCGATATCAACGGCCTAGTTCAAGCAAGAACTGATTTCCGATTCGCTACAAGGCGTAATTTGCAGAAAGTCCAGTTTTTTACTGGCCGATAGAGAAATCCGGCGCCCGCGCCTATTCCTCCGTAGCCGGGGGAAAGTCGATAACGATCCGCAGTCCGAATTCGCCCTTGGCCCACACGGTGCTTGGCCTGCCGTCCTCCAGGCGCAATTCAGCGCCATGGGCGCTGGCGATTGCCGCGACAAGGCTGAGGCCAAGCCCGCTGCCGCTTGTCGACCGGCTGCGTTCAAGCCGGACGAAGCGCTCGAGGACCCGCACCCGGTCCTCAGGCGGAATGCCGGGGCCGTTGTCGGTGATGGAAAGCCTGACGTCGCCATTCTCAACAGGTTCGACCTTGAGTTCGATGCGCGTGCCGCCGACTGCGTATTTCAGCGCATTGTCGAGGGAGTTGGCGATCGCCTGCGAGATCAGTTCGCGCGAGCCGGTGACCAGCGGCGACGGCGTTACGACAAGAATGAGTTCGAAATCCGCGTCCCTCGCGGCAGGCTCGTAAAGCTCAGCCATTTCTTCCGCAATCGCCGCAAGATCGACCAACCCCATGGACCGCGCGCCCTCGCCTGAGCGAATGCGAACAATCGATAAAAGCGCGTTGAAGATTCCGAGAAGGCGCTCCGTCTCTTCGAGCGTCTTTTGCAATGCGTCCGCCTTTATGGACGCCGTGTTGTCTTCAAGCGCGTAAGTCAGGCGGTTGCGAATACGCGTCAGCGGCGAACGCAGATCGTGGGCGATATTGTCGCTGACGTCTTTCATGCCGGTCATCAACCGCTCGATCTGATCGAGCATCGAATTGAGGTTCTCGCTCAAATGATCGACCTCGTCCCCGGCGCCGGTGCGGGGAATACGCTGAGACAGATCGCCGGCGCGAATGGCGCGGGCGGTCTTGCTGACCGCCTCGACCCTGCTGAGCAACGAGCGTGAAAACAAAAGGCCGATGAAGACCCCAAGGATAATCGTGATTGTCAAAATCAACAAAAAGGCGTTCGCAAGGCGCCCTTGCAGATATTCCCGCGCCGCCACATCGTGGGCCGCCACGACAAGATATGATTGCTCGGCTTCCGGCGACGAGCGAAAGCGCACGATCTTGCCGCGCGCCTGGCGATTCTCGACGCCGGCCTCGCGGCCCGCCGCATCGACGACCGGCCGCTCGAATTCAAAATCGAAGAAATCGCCTTCCGCCTGCAGCGCCTGTTCCGGCAATGCCGTGAGATTGCCGGCGAGCAGCGCGCCGGAAGGCTCCCCGATCAGAATGAATATCCGGTCGTCGCGCCAAGCGGTGCGCTGCCGGATCACACGGGTCAACATCCCGGAGCCTTCCGACGCGAAAAGCTCGGCGAGCACCGCAAGCTCCTTATCGATGGCGATATCAGTCTGGCGGGCGGCTTCGCCGAAAGAAACGCGATACACGACAAGCCCGAGCACGGCGACGGCGCAAGTGAACAACAGCACGAAGATGAGCGTGAAGCGAAACGAGGTCGTTCGTAACAGCCGCCACATGGCTGTTAATCGTCATCCGATAATGTGTAGCCGGCGCCGCGAACCGTTTTCAGAAGCGCTTTGTCATATCCCTTGTCGATTTTCGAACGCAGGCGAGAGATGTGAACATCGATCACATTGGTCTGCGGATCGAAATGATACTCCCAGACATTTTCCAACAGCATGGTCCGCGTCACCACCTGACCGGCGTGACGCATCAGATATTCGAGCAGCCGAAACTCCCGCGGCTGCAGTTCGATCCTTGCCGAAGCGCGGCGCACAACCCGCGTGATGAGGTCGAGTTCAAGGTCGCCGACCTTGTAGCGCGTCGTCTGGCCGGATGTCGCCGCCGCGCCGCGCCGGCCGAGCGCTTCAACCCGGGCAAGCAGTTCGGGAAGCGCGTAGGGTTTGACGAGATAGTCGTCGCCGCCGGCCTTGAGGCCGGATACCCGGTCGTCAACCTGTCCGAGTGCGGACAAAAACAGCGCCGGCGTCTGATCGCCGTCGTCGCGTCGCTGGGCGAGTAGCGTCAGCCCGTCGAGCTTGGGCAGCATGCGGTCAACAATATAGGCGTCGTAACCGCCGGCGCAGGCCATTGTCAGCCCGGTCTCGCCGTCTATGGCGTGATCCACGACATGACCGGCGTCGCGCAAGCCCTTGGCTGCGGACGCCGCCGTTTCCGAATCGTCTTCGATCAATAATATTCGCATTGGCCGCAGGATAGCCGACTATGAGAGACGACAAAAGCGGCGGTAACGATAAACAGGACCGTCGCCGCCGCTTTTTACAAGGCGTTTCAGGGTCAATCGCCGAGGCTTAAAGCGCCGAATTGCCGCACGCCGCCGAGCTGCATGCGCAGCAGGACAGCGTCCTTGCCGCTCTTTTTCGCGCTATCGATCGAGTCGCGCAGATCGCGGCCCGACGTAACGGCCTGACCGTCGACCTGAAGAATGACGACCCCGTTTCTCAAGCCGGCTTCCTGGGCGGCGCTGCCCGGCTTGACGCCGGTCACGATCACCCCGTCAACATCGTCCGGCACGCGATACTGCCGCCGCAAAGCATCATTCAGTTCGCTGACCCGCAGGCCTACATCCTTGGCCAGCGTGTCTTCATTATCGTTCGACGGCGTTTCTTCGGTTTGCGCAAGCGTATCGTCGTCGCGCTCGCCAAGCGTCACTTTGATGGTTTTTTCCTTGCCGTCACGGAGGATCTTGACGTCGATCTTCTCGCCCGGCGGGAATGATGCGACACGGCGCGAGAGCATGTTGGGATTGGGAACCGGCGCGCCGTTGATCGCAGTGATGACATCGCCGCTTTCAAGTCCGCCTTTTTCCGCCGGCGTACCGTCGATGACTTCCGCGACGAGTACGCCGCTGTTGTCTTTAACGCCCAGCGCCGAGGCGATATCGCCGTCGACTTCCTGAAGCTGAATGCCGAGCCAGCCGCGCGTCACCGATCCATTGGCGATCAGTTGCGCGATCGTCTCCTTCGCGACCTTCGACGGAATGGCGAAGCCGATTCCGACGCTGCCGCCGTTCGGCGAATAGATCGCGGTGTTGACCCCGACGACGCGCCCCTGAAGGTCGAAGGTCGGTCCGCCGGAATTGCCGCGGTTGATCGGCGCGTCGATCTGGATGAAATCCAGAAACTGGCCTTCGCGGTTCTGGCCGCCGATCGCCGAGACGATGCCGCTGGTCACCGTACCGCCGAGGCCGAACGGATTACCGACCGCCAGCACCCAGTCGCCGACGCGAAGGTTCACGTCTTCGGCGAATTCGACATAATGCTGTTTGCTGTCGGCTTTGACTTTCAGCACCGCAAGATCGGTAAGCGGGTCCGCGCCGACCACTTCCGCATCGATGACCGTGCCGTCCGCAAGGCGCACCTGCACCACATCGGCTTCTTCAACCACGTGGTTGTTGGTGACGATATGGCCTTCACGATCGATAAAAAAGCCCGAGCCTTCCGCCTGCATGCGGCGCACGCCGTCATCGCTGAACGGGTCGTCGCCATCCGGCTGCGGCGCGTCCGGCTGGCCGAACCGGAAATTGAAAAACTCTTCAAGTCCGGTCGGCATCTGCGGCGCCTCGACTTCGCGCTCGACCAGAACGCTCACCACTGCCGGGCTGACACGTTCGACGAGGTCGGCGAAGGAGAGCGCGCCATCGGCCGTAACCGGCGGCGCCGTCAGGCGCGGCGCCTGCGCAAACGCAGGCGCGGCAGTCAGGCTCGCCGCGACAAGCGCGGCGGCGGCGGCGTTTTTCAGGAAATGACGGGAAGAAATTCTGGGCATAATGATCTCACTCAGTCGCTTCTACAAAGCCTCACGCTCGAAAACGCGCCCCACCGCTTTTGACCCTTTGGTAAATAAGCGCGCCGGCGGCGTAAGCAAAGCGCTTTCTTGTCCTTTCAAAAAATTAACAGAATCAACTCATTCGCGACAAAATCTCGACATGATCCGTGAGCATGCGGTGAACCGGGCATTTATCCGCAATCTCGTGCAGCCGTTCGCGCTGGGCGTCATCGAGCGCGCCTTCAAGGCGGATGGTCTTTTCGAGAACATAAGGGACATGGGAGTCCTGGGACGCTTCCCGCCTGACATCGATTTCCGCCGCGCGAAGGTCCCACTTCTTGCGCCGCGCATACATGTGCATCGTCATCACGCCGCAGGCGGCGAGCGCGCCTTCGACCGTGCGAGTCGGGTTAGGTCCGAGATCGCTCCCGCCTTCCTCCTTGCCGGCGTCGATCACCAGCCGGTGACCGTCGACGGAAAGCGCGACGGCGAACGGCTCGCCGGGAACCGTCCGCGCCCGGGCCCCGCCCTTGAAATCGGCGACCGCCGGCGCGGCGCCGGTTTCTTCCTCTAGCGGTTCTTCATAGCCGACATAACGCACCGCCCAGGCGGCGAGCACGCCCGCCGCGTAATGCGCGTCTTTCACATCCGACAACAGGTGATCGGCCGTATCGAGACTGATGAAGCTTTTGGGATGTTTCGCCGCGATGAAAATCCTGGTGGCGTTTTCAACGCCGACGGTCTGGTCGAGGGGCGCGTGCATGATCAGGAGCGGCTTTTTGAGATCGCCCGCGCAGTCGATCACCGTCTGTCCGGAAAGATCGTCGAGGAACTGCTTCTTGATGGTGAAAGGCCGGCCCGCGAGGCGCACCGTCGCAACGCCCTTTTCCTCGATCTCCGCACGCTGCTCGCCAAGCTGCATGGTGACATGATCGGCTTCCGCCGGCGCGCCGATCACCGCGACGCCCTTGAGCTCGGGGATATGTTTCGCCGCAACGATCGCCGCGGCGCCGCCGAGCGAATGGCCGATCAGAATATCCGGCGCCTCGAATTCCTTGCGCATGTAATCGGCGGCGCTCACAAGATCGGCGACATTGGAGGAAAAATTCGTGTTGGCGAAATCGCCTTCCGACCCGCCGAGCCCGGTGAAGTCGAAACGCAGCACCGCAAAGCCGCGCTTGCGCAGCGCCCGCGCAATTTCGCGCGCCGCCTTGATGTCTTTCGAACAGGTGAAGCAATGGGCGAACAGCGCATAGGCGCGCGGCGCGCCCCGCGGCAGTTCAAGCGCCGCGGCGAGCTTTTCGCCCCCCGCCGTCTGAAATTCAGTCTTGCGTGTTTCGCCGTCCATGAGCTCTCTTTCAGGCTGCTGCGCCGATGGAGTTAGCGTCAAACCGTCAGGGATGCAGTCGCCGCGCGATCACGAATTGTCTCGATCTCTTCACTTTCCACCAGATAGGCCGCCATGACGAGAACATGCTCCAGAAGCCGCCGGGCGGCGCGGCGCTCTTCGCCTTCGGCGGCGCGGATCTCGACGACGAGGTCTTTCGCGTAGGCGGTGAGGCGGTCGGCGGCGTCGCGCGCGATGTCGGCGGCGAACGCCGCCTCCGCGCCGAGCCGTTCGGCGAGCCCCGCGCTTTCCGCAATCAGTCCCGCCGCATCGCAGGCGTTCTCAACCGCAGCCGGGGTCAGCGGCCTTGCAATGTCGGGGCGCTGCGCCATCAGCCGCGTCGAGCCGCCCGCCTGCCGCGTCGGCGTCGCCTCGCGCAACACCGCAAGCGCCAGTTCGCCGAACCGTTCGAACGCTTCGGCGGCGACGTCGCGGCAGGCGTCGATGCGTTTCAAAAACACCGTGTCGCCGGCTTTCGCGGCTTCCTTCGAGAGACCGTCGGCGAAGTCTGCGAAATAGCGGATCCTGAGCCGCGCCGTGTCCGCTTCAAGCGCGCCGGCGCCGTCCCGTTCGAGCGCGCGGGCAAGCGCTTCGAGATCGTCGATCAGGCTGTCCTTGAGAAGGGCGATCTGCTCTCCCGCCGCCACAAGCCTTTCGTCGGAGCTGCGGTCGAGATGATAATAGACGGCGAGCGCGCGCCACGGCTTTTCAAGCCGGCCCTTGAGCGCCAGCAAAAGATCGGCGCCGAGCCGTCGTGATTTTCCGTATGCGGATAGAAAGAGCGCGCGCAGCTCGTAAAGCTGCGTTTCGCTTAAAGAGGGCGCGCCCGAGGGAACGAGCCGGTGCAGCGCCTTCAAGATTTCAACACCCCGGAGCAACCGGTTGAGGGTTTTAAGATCGCCGAACGCCCCCTCGCCGCCGAGCGCGTCGGCAAGGCGGGACGCGGCCTCTCTATTGTCTTCCGCCACCGCGCAAAGGCGGCCAAGACCGGCTTCGGCGGCGAAAAACAACGCACGCTCAAGGGACGCCGGATCGCCTTTCCCGCGCAAGGCGTCATCGAGCGCGGCGGCGGCCAGCGCCGCATCGGCGAGCGCCCTGTCGGTCATCATCAGCCGCCAGATCGGGCCGAGAGAGGGGCGCGCGATCTCAATGCGCCGGTTCGAGGAGCCGTGCGCGCCGATGAAGAAATCTTCGAACGGGGTGAAGAAAAGCCGCTTCGCGTCGGGCTTTCTGGCAGGGGGGCGCTGGCCGCGCGCCAGCATCTGCTTTCTCAGACTGTCGAGCAGCGCATCATGAGGCAGGCCCTTGCCGCCGGCGGCGCGGTCGGCCTCGATCGCGGCGAACAGCTTCAGCGCCGTCGCGCCCTGAAGTCCGCCGAGAAACGTCGCGAGCTGCTGCTTCTTGCGCGGCGAGATGGACAAGGCAGAAACCCCTTAACTTGGTCCGGTCATTCCGCCCCCCGGATCCGGCCAAAGGCCGGTCCGAGGATAAACTCCAGCCGGAATCTCTTCAAACACTCGGAACGGTACTTTTACCCAGATCCCGGCCTTCGCCGGGATGAGCGGTGTTTTCAACGTCATTACATCAAGATTGCCGTTTAAACGCCAGCGAAATGCTTGGCGGACGGATGATCGGCGCCTTTCCAGCGCTTGATGAATTCTTCAAGCTCGGGATCGCCGCCCTCGGGCAGCATGATCTTCAGCTTCACATACTGATCGCCGGCCGGACCGTTCTTGCCCTTGACGACGCCGCGGCCGCGCAGGCGCAGCACCGTGCCGGAACTCGAATTCTTCGGCACGGTGACCGTCACGTCGCCGGCGATGGTCGGCGCGGTGATCTTGCCGCCAAGGACCGCCTGTTTCAGCGTGATCGGCGCCTCGACGTGAATGTCATTGCCCTTGCGCTCGAACAGCGGGTGGGGCTTCACCTTCACTTCCACATAAACGTCGCCGACGCCGCCGGGACCGCGCTCACCCTGGCCTTTAAGGCGCAGGGTCTGGCCGTCGTCGAGACCGGCGGGGATCGAAAGATCGAGGGTGCGCCCGTCCGGCATGGTGACGCGCTTCTTGGCGCCCGCCGCGGCATCGAGGAAGTCGACCTCGAGCCGGTAGCGCACGTCGCGGCCGCGCTGCGCCGCGCGGGGACCGCCGCCGGGCGCGCCGCGCCTTGCGCCGAAAAGGTCGGAAAAGATGTCGCTTAAATCCTCGAAGGAGGCGCCGCCGGGACCGCCGCCCATCCCTCCGCCCATGCCGCCCGCCGCGCCATAGCCGCCGCCGCCGGGCGCGCCGCGTTTTGACGACCACTGGCCGAACGGATGGGCCCGTTCGCGGCCATCCTCGTCGAGTTCGCCGCGGTCGAATTTCTTGCGCCGGTCGGGATCGCCGACAATGTCGAACGCCGCCGAGATTTCCTTGAACCGCTCCTCCGAACGCTTGTCGTCCGGGTTCCGGTCCGGGTGAAATTTCTTCGCAAGGGCGCGAAACGCCGAGCGAATTTCAGAATCGCTCGCCGTCGGCGCCACGCCCAGAACTGCGTACGGATTTCTCGCCAAGGCCTTCCTCTGCCTAACTCGTCTCTACCGGCTGGAACTTGTTCCGCGTTAACACTTTCTTAGGGCGCGCGCGAGCGCGCCCCGCTTATCAGTTAGGTGATTTTGCCCGGAATTGAAGAGTTTAGAGTTAATTTTTCGGGGGGGGATTT
>CAJXLJ010000026.1 GCA_913055785.1 uncultured Parvularculaceae bacterium
TTCTGACATCGGCGAAGTCGAGATTGATAAGGCCGGGCATGACCATCAGGTCGGTGATGCCGCGCACGCCCGAATGCAGAACCTGATCAGCCATGGAGAAGGCTTCATGGAAGGTCGTGCGTTCGTTGGCGATCGAGAAGAGGTTCTGATTCGGAATGATCAGCAGCGTATCGACATGCTTCTGGAGCTCTTCGATGCCGGCGTTGGCGATCCGCATCCGCCGCGCGCCTTCAAAATGGAAGGGCTTTGTGACGACCCCGACCGTCAGAATGTCGCGTTCCTTCGCCGCCTTGGCGATCACCGGCGCGGCGCCGGTGCCGGTGCCGCCGCCCATACCGGCGGTCACGAACAGCATGTGAGCGTTGCCGACAAACTCCAAAAGCTCATCCAGAGACTCTTCAGCCGCTGCACGACCGATATCCGGCACGGAGCCTGCGCCCAAGCCCTGGGTCGTTTTGACCCCGAGTTGAATTTTCTTTTCCGCCTTGGAGAGCCCCACGGCCTGCGCATCCGTGTTGGCGACGACAAAATCGACGCCTTCGAGCTGGCTCTCGATCATGTTGTTGACGGCGTTGCCGCCCGCGCCGCCGACGCCAATGACGCTTATGCGCGGTTTTAATTCTGTCAGTTCTGGCACGCTTAATTTTAACGGCATGGGATGCTCCGGTTTCACGCTGCAGTCGGGGGCCCGCCCTTATGGTTACCCCTTTGTTAAAGATTCGTTCAGAACCCTTTCTAAAAGGTTAACAGCCCCTTAACCGCGTATCAGAATTTTGCGCGCAACCACGCTCGAGCGCCGCCAAGGAAAGCTGACCGCGTTAAGGAATGAGGTGATTGGCTCGGCGCGCCAAGCGTTAAATTGTCTTCGCTGCGCACATTCATGCAGTGCTGAATGATCCCGGCGCAAACTGAAAAGCCGGGCGCGGTCGCCGCCTCCGGCGCGCCGGCGATCGACACCGGACGGCCGTTGCGGCATTTCATGGATAACGTTTTCTCCGCGATCTCGCGCGCGCCGACCAGGAGACTGCCGCCGCCGGTGATCACCGCACGGCGAAGGCCGCTGCGGCGAAGTCTGTCGTCCGGCAAGCGTTCGGCGACAAGTTCAAAGATCTCCTCGACCCGGGGGATGATCACTTCGCACAGGTCGGCGCGTGAGGCGCGCGCCGTTTCGCCGATGTCGCCAAGCTGCGGGAAGTCGACGAACCGGTGTTCGTCGCCGGGTCCGATCAGCGCGGCGCCGTAAAGCGTCTTGATGCGCTCGGCCTGAACGAGCGGCGAGCCGAATATCTGCGCAATGTCCTTGGTGATGTGACCGCCGCCAGCGCCAACCCCGCCGCAATCGACAAGCACGCCGTGATCGTAAACCGCATAACCGGTCGAGGCGGCGCCGATATCGATGAGAACGACGCCGAGCTCTTTTTCGTCCTCGATCAGCGTTGCTTCCGCCGCCGCATAAGGGGCGGCGACGAATTCCTCGGCGGCAAGCCCGCAGCGCTCGATGAGAGACGACAGGTTATCGAGTACGCTCTGACGGGCGCCGACGCCGATCATTTCGGTCGACAGGACCGCGCCGTTCAGGCCGACCGGATCTCCGTCAATCTCCTCACCGTCAAGGCGAAAGCCGGTCGGCATGGCGTGCAGGACCGCGTCTTCCGGCGCGACGGCGATGGCGGCGCCTTCCGTCAGCGTGTCCGCAACGTCTTCTTCGGTGACGACGCCGTCAGCAATTTCGATGTCGACCGCGATGCGTCTGGTGCGCAACGCCCTGCCCGGCACGGCGACGCCGACGCGATGAACGCGGGCGCCTGCCATGCGTTCCGCGGCGTCGACCGCGTGGCGCAGCCCCGCCTCAAACTGCTCGGCGGCGTGACCGCCGCCGCTCCTCGACGGAACGCCGTTGTGACCGACGCCGACGATCTCCGCATGAGCCGAGAAATCGTTTTCCTGCGTGACGCGCGCAATGAAACAGGAGACTTTCGACGCGCCGATATCAACAGCGGCGATTAATTGCTGGTCTTTTCCGCGTCGAAGCAACATCGCCCGCCAATTCTCCGGTTGCGTAGTTTTATAAGCCGTTCGTCACCGCGTACGTTCTATCGCCGGCGCGACTTCGCCGGCCCCGATCTCGCGATAGACAAGATGGTTAGGGTCGCGAAGATCGATATATTCGAGTTTCTGGTCAAGCAATCCGTATGCGGCGTGGAGCCTTGCAAGATCGTGCACGGCGTCCTCGTATCCGTCTTCGGGAAACTTCACGTCGGCGCCGGAATTGAGCCGCACGTTCCAGCGCCGGTCGCCGACGCGAATGAGCGCCGAGGCGGCGCCCCAGAGCGCCGGTTCGCTGCGCAGCGCTTTCAGCATGCCCGAAGCCGAACCCGGCGCGCCGGCGCCGACGATCAGCGGCAGGTTTGAATATTCAAAAGCATCGATCTGGCGAATGACGGCGCCTGACTGATCGATGAGGTGCAACGCCCCGGAAAGCTGCCAGACGGCGGCCGGCTCACGTTCGCGCACGGAAACATGGATGGTGTTCGGCCACAGCCGCGACACCGCCGCGGAACGCACCCAGCCGAGTTCCTCAACCCGCGCCTGCGCCGCGTAAGGGTCGAAATGCGCTATCGACGCGCCCATGACCGGGCCGAGCGCCGCGAGCAGCTCTTCCTCGCTGACATGTTCAAAACCTCTTGCGGTGATGCGATTGATTTCGAACCCGGCGGCGACGGTGACGCCGTCCGTAAAACGGCTGACGCGCTCGCCTAGGAGCCCGACATAACCGCCCGACCACAACAACACGGCGGCCAGCACGGCGACAACCGTGACGCCAGCGGCGGCGGCGGTCGAATATCGTGAGACAAGCGCGGCGACCGTACCGGGCAAGCCCGTCTTTTGTGCTTTCTTTTTGGTTTTGCGCGCGGGGGCGCGCTTCTTTTTCACCTTAGGCATGATGCGTCCTCCACGATCCAAGCGCAGAGTTCCTTGAAGGGAACGCCGACAAACGCCGCTTGTTCAGGCGCAAGCGATGTTGGCGTCAGACCCGGCTGCGTATTCACTTCAAGACAATAAAGCTGTTCGCCTTCCGCATTCTCGTCATAACGGAAGTCGGCGCGGGAAACGCCGCGGCAACCGAGCGCCTGATGCGCCTTGAGCGCGAGGTCAAGGCAGCGTTCGGTAATGTCCGCCGGAATCTCTGCGGGGAGAACATGCTTCGACCCGCCCGCCGCATATTTTGCTTCGTAATCGTAAAAGGCGAGCGCGGTGGTGATCTCGGTGACGCAAAGCGCGCGGTCGCCCATGACCGCAACCGTCAGTTCGCGGCCGGGAATGAATTTCTCGACCAGCACCTCTTCGCCCAGCGCCCACTCTTTGCTGGTGAGTTCTTCGGGCGGGCGGTTGTCGCCCTCGCGCACGATATAAACCCCGACAGACGACCCCTGCGCGTTGGGTTTGACCACATAGGGCGGCTTCATCACATGGCCGCCGGCGGCCTCAAGCCGCGAGACGATCTTGCCATAGGGCGAGGGAATGCCGGCGTCTTCGAACACCGCCTTGGCGCGCTGCTTGTCCATCGCCAGCGCCGAGGCGAGCACGCCGGAATGAGAATAGGGAATGTTCATGAGTTCAAGGAGGCCCTGCACGCAGCCGTCCTCGCCCCACTGGCCGTGCAGCGCATTGAAAGCCGCGTCAGGCTTGAGGTCGGCAAGGCGCGCCGCCAGTTCGCGGTCGACATCGATCTCGACGGCGTCGTATCCGGCTTCGCGCAACGCCTTCGCGGCTTCCGCGCCGGAGACAAGCGAGACCTCGCGCTCCGGCGACCAGCCCCCCTTGAGGACTGCGATGCGGTTATACTTCCTGCTCATGCCTCGCCGATCCGCCTTATTTCCCAATGCAACTCAATGCCGGTATTCGTTAAGACATCCTTACGTAAAGACTCTATTAAGGTTTCAAGATCCGCCGCGGTCGCCTTGCCGCGATTGATCATGAAATTGCAGTGGCGTTCCGAGACTTGCGCGTCGCCGACGACGCGGCCCCTGCCCCCGATCTCGTCGATGATCTGCCAGGATTTGCGCCCGCCGGATAACGCTGGATCGGGATTGGCGAAGGTCGACCCGCCGGTGCGCTCGCGGATCGGCTGGGTCTCTTCGCGCTGGCGGCTGATCTCGTCCATGCGGGCGGTAATCTCCGCCGGATCGCCCGGCGTCCCTTCGAACGTCGCGCTCGTGAAGAAGAGCCCGCCGGCCGCTTCACAATGGCGATAGGAAAAACCCATCTCTTCATTGGAAAGCACGCGGCGCTCGCCCTGCCGCGTATAGGCGACGGCTTCGACCATCACGTCTTTCGTCTCGCCGCCATAGGCGCCGGCGTTCATGGCGAGGGCGCCGCCAATGGTCCCCGGCACGCCGCGATAGAATTCAAGACCCGCAATCCCGGCTTGCGCCGCCGCCTTCGCGACCTGCGCGTCGATGGCCGCCGCGCCGGCGATGACGCGAAGGCCGTCCGTATCGATCTTGCGAAAAGGCGAGCCCAGACGAATGACGACGCCCCTGACGCCGCCGTCGCGCACTAAGAGATTCGATCCGACGCCCATAGGATAGACGGGAATCTCTTCGGGCGTGTTTTTTAAAAAATGCGCCAGGTCGTCTTCGTCCGCCGGCATGAAGAGCACATCCGCCGGCCCGCCGACGCGAAACCAGGTGAGCGCCGACAAATCCGCATTTTCGATATACTTGCCGCGGACGGTTGGAAGGACAGCAAGCGCAATACGCTTTCTCATCAAAGACCAACCCTCATCCTGAGGCGCTTTTGCGCAGCAAAAGCCTCGAAGGATGCGCCGCAAGCGCCCCGCTCGCCACTCATCCTTCGAGGCTCGACGCTTCGCGTCTCGCACCTCAGGATGAGGGCCGTTTTTTGCTGCACATGCATGAGGCTACTTTCCAAACTCCGCCAACCGTACCGCCAGCGCATTGGCGTGCTTGGTGATGTCACCGGCGCCCAGGCAGATGACATAGTCGCCCGGCTCCGCAAGATCGGCGATCAGCGACGGCAGCTTGTCGAAGCTTTCGAGCGCGCGCGCATCCTTGTGGCCGTGGGCTTCCAGCCCCGCGACCAGCGCGTCGCGATGAACGCCTTCAATGGGCGCCTCGCCCGCTGCATAGACATCGGCGATCAGCGCCAGGTCCGCCTCATTGAGACAGCCGCAGAATTCATCGAACAGATCCTGCAGCCGCGTATAGCGATGCGGCTGGACAACGGCGATGATCTTGCCTTTGGAAACATTGCGCGCCGCGCGCAGGACGGCGGCGATCTCCGCCGGGTGGTGGCCGTAATCGTCGATGATCTTGACGCCCTTCCACTCGCCCGCGACCGTGAAGCGGCGCTTGACGCCCGCGAAATTCGAAAGCCCGGCGCGGATATTATCGTCGCTCGCGCCGAGGCGCTTGGCGATGATCGCGGCGGGGAGCGAGTTCAGGACATTATGCACGCCGGGCATCGGCAGCTTCACGGCGTTGATACGGCCGACCTCCTTGCCGCGCTCGCGAAAGACAATGTCGTAATGCGACGCGTCGTCCTTATAGGAAATGTTTTCAGCGCGCACATCCGCCTGCGGATTGGCGCCGTAGGTGACGAGCCGGCGGTCGGTGACGCGGCCCACCAGCGCCTGCACTTCCGGATGATCGAGGCAGACAATGCCGAACCCGTAAAACGGCGTGTTCTCGATGAACAGGTCGAACGCTTCGCGCAATTCATCGAAACCGCCCCAGTGATCGAGATGCTCCGGGTCGATATTGGTGACGACCGCGATGGTCGTCGGCAGGCGAAGGAAAGCGCCGTCGGATTCATCCGCCTCGACCACCATCCAGTCGCCTTCGCCGAGGCGCGCATTGGTGCCGTAAGCGTTGATGACGCCGCCATTGATGACGGTCGGGTCGAGCCCGGCCTCGTCTAGCAGCGCGGCGACCATGGTCGTCGTCGTCGTCTTGCCATGGGTGCCGGCGATCGACACCGTCCATTTCAGCCGCATCAGCTCGGCGAGCATGTCGGCGCGGCGCACCACCGGAATATGACGCGCGCGGGCGGCGGCGACCTCCGGATTGCTGCGCTTGATCGCCGTTGAAATCACCACCGCTTCGGCGCCGTGAATATTTTCCGGCGCATGACCGATGGCGATCTCGATGCCCTTCTCGCGCAGACGCTGCACATTCGGGCCGTCGGCGACGTCAGAGCCGCGCACCTCGTAACCGAGATTGTGCATCACTTCCGCGATGCCGCTCATGCCGATACCGCCAATGCCGACGAAATGAATGACACCGACGCCGAACGGCAGACGCACCTTGATCTTCGGCGGATCGATTTTCGAAAATTTCCTGTCTTCAGCCATTACTCAACAACTTACGCCGCTTGCCGCGCGTTTAACAGCGCCTCCACCTGATCCGCAAGCGCCGCCGCTGCGCCTTGTTTGACGCGGCCCCGCGCCGCCTCGGCCATGGCTTCAAGCCTTCCCGGGTTGGCGATCAGCGTTTCAAGCGCCGCTTTCAGCGCGTCCTCGTTAAACCGGCTTTCCGGCAGAAGAATGGCCGCGCTCGCCTCGGAAAGAACACGGGCGTTGCCGGTCTGGTGGTCGTCCATGGCGATGCCGAGCGGTGCGAGGATCGAGCCCCTGCCGATGGTCGAAAGCTCAGTGACTGTGGAAGCGCCGGCGCGGGAGATCACGAGATGCGCCGCCGCCATGCGTTCGGGGAGATCGGTGAAGAACGGCGCGACTTCCGCCTGAACGCCGGCAGCGTCATAGGCGGCCTTGACGCTTTCCATATCCGCTTCGCGCGCCTGATGAACAACGCGCAGTCTTCTGCGCAAAGTTTCAGGCAGGCTCGCAATTGCACTCACCGGGGCCGATGAAAAAAGCGTCGCGCCCTGACTGCCGCCAAAGATCAAAATACCAATCGGATCGTTTTCGCCCGCCGGCGGCAGAGGCGCATTTTTCAGCGCGGCGACGGCGTCGCGCACCGGATTGCCGACTTCAATGGCTGCAACGCCAGCGGGAAGTTTTTCAAGCACCGGAAACGCATGCGCCGTGAACGCCGCGCCTTTGACAAGCAACCGATTGGCGCGACCGAGAACGCCGTTCTGTTCGTGCACGCCGTAAGGAATGTGCATGAACGACGCGGCTTTCATCGCCGGCAGCGACGGATAGCCGCCGAATCCTACCGCCGCGACCGGCTTGCGCTTCCTGAATTCGCGCAGCGCCGTGAAGAGGCCTTGCGCAATCGAGACGGCGGCGAAGCCTTTCGCAATCGGTCCGCCGATTGACGGCGTCGCCGCGGAGATCTGAAACATCTCATCCGCCGGAAAGCTATCCGTATATCGCGCGCCGCGCGCATCGGTGACCAGAAGAACACGCCGGCCGCGCCGCTTCAGCTCCTGCGCCAGCGCCTCGGCGGGAAACATGTGTCCGCCGGAGCCGCCCGCCGCCAATGCAATGGGGTGCGTCTCCGTCACGGCATGATGTCCTTGCGCCGCCAAACGCCCTGATGAGAGCGGGTGAGCGCGATGATAAGCCCGACTGTCAGCCCGGTCGCCAGCAGCGAAGAGCCGCCGTAGGAGATGAACGGCAGCGTCATGCCTTTGGCCGGAAGCGCCCTCAAGGAAACGCCGATATTGATGATCGCCTGCAGCCCGATAATCGCCGCCAGCCCGGTCACTGCGCACCGCGCAAAGAGACCGCGGCGCGATGCGGCGATCCAGAACGCGCGCGCGACGAAGACCGCGAACAGCGAAATGATCAGAACGCCGATCAGGAGACCGTATTCCTCCGTCGCGGCGGCGAAGATGAAATCCGTATGCGCATCGGGGAGCGCGCCTTTCACCGCCGCCGCATCGCCGCGCCCGATGACGCCGCCATTGGCCACCGTCTCGATCGCGCGGTCGACCTGATAGGTTTCCGCCGCGCCGGGTTTGAAGAATCCGTCAATACGCGCGGCGACATGCGATGAAAGAAAGTAGCCGGCGGTGAGCGCCGCAAAGCCCGCCCCTGCAAGCAGCGCGATCCACAGCCAGCTCCAGCCGGCGATAAAGAACATCAACGCCCAGACCGCTGTTACGAGCGCCCACTGGCCGAAGTCCGGCTGCATAAGCAAAAGCCCCGCAAGCACGACATATAATCCCATGGCAAGCGCGCCGCCGGGAAAGCGCGGATCGCGCGCGCCTTCAGCCATCATCCACGCCGCTGCGATCACAAAACCGGGCTTGGCGAATTCAGACGGCTGCAGGGATAAGAGGCCGAGATCAATCCAGCGTTTCGATCCGTTGATCCCCGATGAAAACAGGAGCGCCGCCAGCATCAAAAGGACGGCGCCCGCGAACATGACGACGCCGAACCGGCGCGCCTGTAAGGGTGAAAGAAACGAAATCGCGACCATGGCGCCGATCGCCGGGCCGAGGAAAATCATCTGACGGATCGGAAAATAGAACTCGTTTGAAATCCGCAAACGCCCCGCCGCCGCCGGGCCCGCCGCCAGGAGAACGATCACGCCAATGACAATGATAGGCGCGAGCACGGCGAGCAGCGTGTGGTCCACCGACCACCACCAGCGGCCGAAGACGGAATTGTCAGCGCGGGAAAGCGATTTCATGCGGCAGCTCCATTTTCCGCCGGCAATTCGGCGACAAGCGATTTGAAGGCGGCGCCGCGTTCTTCGAAATTTTTGAACTGATCATAGGACGCACAGGCCGGCGAGAGCAGCACAACCGGCTGCGGCGCATCGGATGCAGCCGCATCCGCCGCCGCTTTCGCCACTGCTTTTTTAAGATCGCGCGACAGGATGGTTTTCACTTCGCCAGCAAGCTGTTCCTTGAATTCGTCGGCCGCTTCGCCGATGAGATAAGCGCAGCGCACAGGCCCGAGCTTGCCTTTCAGAGTGGAAAGCCCGCCCTCTTTCGCCTTGCCGCCGACAATCCAGTAAATGTCGTCGAACGCCGCCAGCGCGCGCGCCGCCGCATCCGCGTTAGTGGCTTTGGAATCGTTGATAAAGAGCGTCTTGCCGATCCGCCCCGCCTCTTCCATGCGATGCGGCAGGCTCGCGAAATGGTTCGCCGCATTGGCGACAAGCGCCGGCGAGACGCCAAGAGAAACACAGGCCGCAAGCGCCGCCGCCGCGTTTTGCTGGTTGTGAACGCCGCGAAGCCCGCGCGCGGAAGAGATATCCCCGGCGCGATTGGTCTTGCCGTCGAAATTGTAAAAGAGCTTGCCGTCAAGCGCATAGGCGCCGCGTCCGAGCGTGCCTTGCGCCGATACGGGCAGTACTTTCGGAGCGCCTTTCGCGGTCATTTCCGTGCAAAGCGCCTGTCCGTAAGGATCGTCGACGCCGATGATCGCCACGTCGCCCGCTGACTGATTGAGGAAGATACGTTTCTTGGCGGTAAGATAACCGTCGACGCTCCCATGCCGCTCGATGTGATCCGGCGAAAGATTGAGAAACACCGCCGCATCCGCCTTGAGGCTCGATGTGAGATCGAGCTGGAACGATGAAAGCTCCAGCACATAGATCGCGTTCTTCTCGGGCGCGGGCAGCGACAGCGCCGCCTCGCCGATATTGCCGCCCACATGGGCTTCCTCGCCGACTTCCCGAAGGATATGGCCGATCAGAGCCGCCGTCGTCGATTTGCCATTCGAACCGGTGACCGCAACAATGCGCGGCCGCTCGCGTTCGGGCAGCGCATTCACCGCACGGGCGAACAGCTCCACATCGCCGACCACCGGGATTTTTTCCATGCGCGCCTTCCTGACAATCGGATGCGGCTTTGGATGGGTGAGCGGCACGCCGGGGCTGACGACCACGAGCGCCATCTCTTTCCACGGCCATTCTTTCGGGTGTTCCGAGCGATATTCCGTATCCGCTGTTTTGGCGCGCGCGCCCGCATTCTCGTCCCAGGTGAAGACTTTCGCGCCCGAGGCGACGAGCGCCTCGCAGGTCGCAATACCGCTGACGCCCAGTCCGAAGACGCCGACCGATTGCTTTTTTACGTCCGGGACAAGGATCATTGGGCGCTTACCGCAGTTTCAGGGTGGCGAGACCGATCAGGGCGAGAATGACGGCGACAATCCAGAAGCGGATGACGATCGTCGACTCTTTCCAGCCGAGATGTTCGAAATGGTGATGGATCGGCGCCATGCGGAAGACGCGCTTCCCTGTCAGCTTGAAGGATGCGATCTGGATCATCACCGACAGGCCTTCAAGCACGAAAAGCCCGCCGACAATCGCCAGCACGATCTCATGCTTGGCAGCAACGGCGATGGTTCCGATGGCGCCGCCAAGCGCCAGCGACCCGGTGTCGCCCATGAAGATCGCCGCCGGCGGCGCGTTGAACCACAAAAACCCGAGCCCCGCGCCGATGATTGCGCCGCAGATCACCGCAAGCTCGCCGACGCCCGGCACATAAGGAACGCCGAGATATTGCGCATAGATGAAGTTGCCGACGAGATAGGCGATGAGCGCGTAGGTGCCCGCGGCGATCATCACCGGCACGGTGGCGAGACCGTCGAGCCCGTCGGTGAGGTTCACCGTGTTCGATGCGCCGACGATGACGAACGCCGCGAAGGGAATGATCAAAAGCCCGAGCGGCACGCCCGGCGCGTTAAACCACTGCTCAAACAGGCGAACCGGAAAAAACGGCACGCCCACCGAGGTTGCAATCCCCGCCGGAGCGTCCGGCGCCGTCATGCAATAATAGCCGGCGAGCAGCGCCACCGCGAACTGCACGGCGAGCTTCAGACTGCCGACCACGCCGCTAGCGCTTTGCTTCGTCACTTTCAGATAGTCGTCGATGAAGCCGAGCGCGCCGAAGGACAGCGTCACGCCCATGACGATCCATACATAGATATTGTCGAGCCGCGCCCATAAAAACGTCGCCACCGTCAGCGACAACAAAATAAGCACGCCGCCCATGGTCGGCGTTCCGGCTTTTTCGATGATGTGGCTTTGCGGGCCGTCGTCGCGGATCGGCTGTCCCCGCCCCTGCTTGCGGCGCATCCAGCGGATCAGCGTCGGCCCGAGCAGGAACGAAATGATGAGCGCCGTCATCACCGCGCCGCCAGTGCGGAACGAAAGATAGCGGAAGACGTTGAAAAGCTGGAACTGATCCGCGTATGGGGTCAGCAGGTGATAAAACATCAGGCGGTACTTTCTTGTTTCTTGCGCTCCGACAAGGCGCGCGCCACCGCGCTCACTTTAGAAGCGTTCGATCCTTTGACCATGACGACATCGCTCGGACCGACCGCATCCTCGACGGCGCCGACGAGCCCCACCGCCGAGTCGGCGTAGAGCCCGCGCATCGCCGGCGGCAGCCGGTCCCAGAGATGACGCATCAACTGGCCCGCTGCGTAGACGCGATCAACCTTCGCCGCAACCAGCGCCTCGGCGAGCCCCGCATGAAGCGCCGGCGCCTCCGGCCCGAGCTCCAGCATTTCGCCGAGGACAGCGATTCGCCGGCCGCCTTCGGCGAGCGGCGCCGCGCCCAGAAGACCGATGGCGGCGGCCATGGAGGCCGGATTGGCGTTGTAGCTTTCGTCGATCAGCGTCGCCTCGCCGCGTCCGGCGCGAATCGTCGAACGGGCGCCCCGCCCTTCCGCCGGGACAAGCCTGGCAAGCGCGGCGATCCCCGCATCGAGATCGGCGCCGACCGCTTCGGCGGCGGCGAGCGACGCCAGCATGTTGACCGCCTGATGCCGGCCGGGAATGCCGGCTGCGTATTCGCGAACCGCGCCCTTGATCTTCGCCTTGAGCCGTGCGCCGTCGCCCGCCGCCTGATAGTCGAGCAATTGAAAGTCGGCGCCGTCCTTTTCACCGAAGCTGATGAAGCTCGCCGCGCCCGCTTCTTCGGCGCGCTTTTTGAGCAGTGCGAAATGCGAATTGTCGAACGGCAGCACCGCAACGCCGCCGGGCGCGAGGCCCGTGAAGATCTCGGCCTTGGCCTCGGCGATCGCTTCAACCGTGCCGAAGAATTCAAGATGCGCCGCCGCAACCGTCGTAACGATCGCCGCATGCGGACGCACCAGCGCCGTCAGCGGCGTGATCTCGCCGGCGTGATTCATACCGATTTCAAAGACGCCGTAATCAGCGTGCATCGGCAGCCGGGCTAATGTGAGCGGCACGCCCCAGTGATTGTTGAAACTCTTGTCGGCGGCGTGCACCTGGCCGCTGGCGCCAAGCACGCCGCGCAGGATTTCCTTCGTGCTGGTCTTGCCGGCGCTGCCGGTGACGGCGACGCGCTTGCCGAAATTGCGCATGCGCGCGGCGACGGCGAGATCGCGAAGCCCTTGCAACGTGTCGCCGACAACAAGCAAGGGCGCGCCTTCGGGCGCGTCTTCCGGCGCTCTGGCGACCAGCGCCGCCGATGCGCCCGCCTCGAACGCGCTTTTCAAAAACTCGTGGCCGTCGCGCGCATCGCGCAGGGCGACAAAGATGTCGCCGGGTTTCAAGCTGCGCGTATCGATCGAAACGCCGTTCGCCGACCATTCCTCAGCGATCCAGGTCGCCGGATTGCCGCCGCGCGCGCACAAGGCGCCGCCGGTCGCCGCCGCCGCTTCAAATGCCGTCCATAAATTCTCCGTCATCGCCCGAACTCCCTAGCACCGATCGCGAAGCGCCATGGACGCAACGTCAGCATCGTCGAACGGTATGATTTGATCCCCTACCACTTGCCCGGTTTCGTGCCCTTTCCCCATGATCAAAAGCACGTCGCCGTCTTCCAGCATGGCGACCCCGGCCGTAATCGCCTCGCCCCGGTCGCCGATTTCCTTTGCGCCGGGACAGCCTTGCATCACGTCCCGGCGGATCGCACCTGCGTCTTCGCTGCGCGGGTTGTCGTCAGTGACGATGACGCAGTCGGCATTGTCCGCCGCCGCGCTTCCCATAAGCGGGCGTTTGGTCTTGTCGCGGTCGCCGCCGGCGCCGATGATCGCAATGACACGACGCTTTGCGTGCGGCCGGATCGCCTTGAGCGCCGTCGCCACCGCATCCGGCGTGTGTGCGTAATCGACGAAAACGCCCGCCTCACCGGCGCTCCCGATGTGTTGCATGCGCCCCGGCGCGCCGGTTACGGTTTCAAGCGCCGGCATGATATCTTCCGCCGAGGCGCCGGATGCAATGACGACGCCCGCCGCCAGCAGGATATTCTCCGCCTGAAAGGCGCCGATCAGATGCGTGTCCGCCTTGTAATGATAGCCGCAGGCGTCGGCCTCGATGCGCATGCCGTGCGGCGAAGCTTCAACTTTGAGGAGTTTCACGTCATCGCCGGCGGCGCCGGTGGTGATGGTTTTCAGCCCGCGCCGTTTTGCAAGGGCCAGAACATCTTCAGCGCCCTCGCCGTCCATATTGACGACCGCGACGCCGTCGCTCGCCACGAGATCGTCGAACAGGCGCGCCTTGGCGGCGAAATAGTCGCCGAAGTCCGCATGATAATCGAGATGGTCCTGCGTGATGTTCGTGAAGGCGGCGATCGAAAAGTTCACGCTGTCGGCGCGATGTTGCGCGATGGCGTGGCTTGAAACTTCCATCGCCAGATAGTCGACTCCGGCGTCGGCCATTTCCTGCAGCGTCAGATGAAGCGTCGCCGGTTCCGGCGTCGTGTGCTGCAGCTTGCGGGCGTAGTTCGCCGCTTGCGCGCCGAGCGTGCCGATGCTGCCGGCCGACCGCCCGAGCCGCGCCCAGATCTGCGCCGCGAAACGCGCGGTAGAAGTCTTGCCATTGGTGCCGGTGATCCCGGCGATCACTTTCGGTTGCCGCGGATAGAAACGCGCGGCCATTTCCGAAAACCGCCGCCGCGGATTGTCGTCTGCGACAAGCGGCAGGCGGGTGGAGACGCCCGGACACGCCAGCACCGCGGCCGCACCTCTTTCTTCAGCCTGCGGAATGAATTTCGCGCCGTCGGCCTGTGTGCCGGGCATGGCGGCGAACAGAAAGCCCTTTTCAACGAGCCTGCTGTCGGCGGTGAGCCCGGCGATGTCGGGATCGGGCGTCATCGGCGCGCCGGCAAGCTCGGACAGTCTCACGGCATCCGTCCTCCCGACACCGGAACACCGAGGCGGGCTTCCATATATTCTTCCATGTCGCCGGAAACGAAAGCGGCGAGCGCCGTCGCCTCATTTTCAGGGGAGAGGCCCAGCAAGGGCGCAGCCCGTTCGACAATCCGCGAAAACGCCGGCGCCGAATTCCAGCCCGCCGTCGCATAGCCGTAGGTTTCTTTCAGCGGCTGCGGCTCGTCGAGTGATATGAGAAATGCGTAGCGCGGCGCATAGCCCGGTACGGCGCCGATAAAACTCGCGATGCGCGTATTGCGATTATAACCGCCGCGCGCAGGCTTGTCGGCGGTCGCCGTCTTGCCGATCGGGAAATAGCCCGGCGCTTCGGCGTATTCCGCCGTCCCGTCGGTGACGACGCGCCGCAACACGCGACGCATAACGGCGCTCGTATCCTTGCTGAAAACGCGGCGCTCGGGCGCCCCGCCCTCTACCGCGAGAAAAGTCGGGTCGTGATAGACGCCGCCATTCACCACCGCCGAAAAGGCGGTGAGCAAATGCAGGGGCGTTACCGAAATGCCGTGGCCATAGGCGATGGTCGCCGTTTCAACCGGCCCCCACTGACCCGGCAGCTCCGGCGCGCGGTTTTCCGCAAGTTCGATCGCCAACGGCTCGAACAGGCCGAGCTTTTTCAGGTAGGCTTTCTGTTTTTCCGCGCCAAGATCGCCCGCAATGCGCGCGATGCCGATATTGGAAGAATACTGCACCACTTCCGAAAAATTGAGCACGCGGTTCTCGCCGTGAAAATCCGTTATGCGCCGGTCCGCCACTTTGAAACTCCCCCGCGCATCGTAACGGGAGGTCTCGCTCGCCACGCCGTCATTGAGCGCCGCCGCCGCCGTAAACGCCTTGAACGCGGAGCCGAGTTCATAACGGTCATAGGTGGCGCGATTACGGCGGGAATCCGCCGGCGCGGCGCCCGGCGCATTGGGGTCGAAATCAGGAAGGCTCGCAAGGGCGATGATTTCGCCGGTTCTGACATCCATCACGCCGGCCCAGGCGGCCTTGGCGTTGAACTTCTCCATCGCGGCGCCGAGCTCTTCCTCGACGATCTGCTGCACGCGAATGTCAATCGAGGCGCGCATGGCGCCGCCGCGCGGCCAGCCATTGGTGGCTTTTTCAAGCCCCATGACCCCGCCCTTGCCCGGCTCTTCATGGCCAACGACATGGGCCGCGAGATCAGCCTGCGGATAGAAACGCTGAATGCGCGATGAAAACCGAACGCCCGGCAGACCGAGATCGAAAACCGCCTGACGTTCGGCGGGCGTCATGTCAGCGTCGACTTCCACATACTGACCGGCGCGCAGTTTCTGCTCAAGCGATTGCGTGTCGATCGCCGGCAGGACTCCATGCAGTTTCTCAGCGGTCTCATGAGCGTCCCAGACTTCCTTGCCCCAAACTTCGAGCGCGATCATCGGCAGGTTCGTCGCGAGCAGCGCGCCGTTCCGGTCGATGATTTCAGGGCGCGGGCCTTCCGCCGCCGGCGCCGATGCGATGGAGGTCTGCGGAACGATCTGTCCGAAGGTGATGAAGGCGAGCCGCGCGGCGAGCGATGCGAAGGCCGCAGCGAAAACGACAGCGCACATCAGGATGCGTGCTTTCGCGCGATCCGCCTGCCGCGAGCGCCCGCTCCTGGCCCGCACATGAAGGTCAGCGCCGGGCGCTTCCTGCGCGTGCGTTTCCTCAATCACATAGGCGACGGGCTTCGGCCGTTTTCTGGCGCGCCTGAACATGCCCCGCGCCTACTCGCCGGCGGCGAGCTGCGCCATCGCGATGGCGTTGGTGATCGCCTCGCTCGGGACCGGCGCATCCTCGGCAGGCGTCGGGGACGTTTCGCCGGTCATCGCCGCTGCAAACTGCCGTTGCGACACCATTTGTTCTCTCGATGTCGGACGCAGATCGGTTTCGGACCGCGCAATCTTGGCGAGCCGTTCCGGATTATCGAGATACGCGATTTCGGCGCGCAGTATCTGAATGCGTTCAAGCTCTTCGAGCCTGCTTGTTTCAAGCTTTTCAAGTTCGGACCGGGCCTTGCGGACCGATTCCTCCGCGCGATAGCGGCCGACGGCGGCGGCGGTCAGCAATATGCACAAGAACAATGTCGTGATACGGAACATTTACGCTCTCCCTTCCTTAAAATTCTCCAATGTGACGCCCCCGCGCAATTCCAGTATGGCGTCGACGACGATCGACGCCGCGCCCGCTCGTCTGACGCCCGCCCGCAGCTTCGCTGAACGCGCGCGCGGATTGTCAGCGGTTTCGTCCTCGCCCGGCGCGAGGGCTTTGCCGTAGAGCAGATCGAATGTCGCGCGGCTCTTTTCCGCCGGCGGCGCATGGCGGGACCCTGCAGGCTGCGCTTCAATGCGCGCCGCGAAGAAACGCTTGACGATCCGGTCCTCAAGCGAATGGAAAGTCACGACAACCAGCCGCCCGGCTTGCCGCAAAATGCGTTCCGCCGCGCGAAGCCCGGCGATCAACTGGCCGAGCTCGTCATTGACGAAAATTCTCAGCGCCTGAAAGATCCGCGTCGCGGGGTGTATTTTCGCGGCGCCGCGCGGCGGCGCGGCCTGTTCGGCAATCGCGGCGAGCGCCGTCGTCGTCGTGATCGGCGCGCGCGCGCGCTCGGCGACGATGGCGCGCGCAATCCGGCCGCTCATCTTTTCCTCGCCATAGGCTTTGAAAATCGCCGCCAACGCTGATGCGTCCGCTTTCGCCACGACATCGCCCGCATCGGGACGGCCGCCGTCCATGCGCATGGAAAGCGGGCCTTGCTGACGAAAGGAAAAGCCGCGGTCAGCCTCGTCTAGCTGCATGGACGATACGCCGAGATCGAAGACGACGCCGTCAACAGCATCGACACCCTCTTCGGCGAGCGCCTCTTCCATTTCCGCGAACGGCCGGTTGATGAGCTTCAGCTTCCCGCCGAACTCTTCCGCCAGTCCGCCGGCGCGCTCAATGGCGTTGGGGTCTCTGTCAAATCCGTACACGGTGCAATCGGCGGCCTTGAGGATTGCGCGCGTATAGCCGCCGGCGCCGAACGTCGCATCCACATAAACGCCGCCATCCTTCGGGGCGAGCGCCTCGATGACTTCCTTCGCCATCACCGGGATGTGCGCAGCGCCGGTCATTCCGCCGCTCCCGGCATGACGCCCGGATTTTGCAGTTTCTCCCGCGCCGCCGCGGCTTCCGCATCGGCTTCGGCCGTGATCCGCTGCAAGGTTTCCGGCGCCCAGATCTGAAAGAAGTCGCCATTGCCGGAAAACTCCGCCTCTCCGTCGAGCCCGGCGTGATCGCGCAGATGCTGCGGCAGGATAATCCGGCCTTCCTTGTCCATGGAAACGATGAAGGTCTTGGCGGTGATCGAACGCTGCAGCACCCGACGCTCGCGCGAGAATGGCGCGAGACCGCCGATCGACGCCATCAGGTTTTCGATGAAATCGGGGCCGCCGCAGTCGAGACAGGGCTCGTCAGGCGACGGGTAGCAGTAAATCTCGTTCGACTTTTCAAGTTCGAGGACGCGGCGAAACCGGGCGGGCGTCGCGAGCCTGCCCTTCGCATCGATCTTGTTGGTGTACGACCCCAGAAAAAGGGTCTCGGCCCCGCGCCGCATGCCGAAGTCCTCCGCCGCAGCGCCTCCAACCGGGATGCGCCGCCCCTGATGCCGTAATGAAACGGTATCTCATGGGATATCATGGTATTTTATGGGACGTAAAGGATTAATCGCCCCACAGCGCGGATTTTTCCGGGCGATTCCGGAACAGAAATGGAACAGCCCGAATCAGTTTTCCCCAGCTTTCGGGCGCGAGGCGTAAATTTTTGGTTAAGAAAGGTCCGGAGCGGCGAAACCAGCACGCCGGAAGAGCAAATCTTCTCAGCTTGGCGTGACGCGCAAGCCTGGAAAATCAGCTTTAGACGCCGACGCGAAGACTGGCGATTTCGTCCGTCGCAGCGCGGTCGGCGCGGGTCTCGGCTTTTTTGATCGTCCGGGCGTTGATGTCGGAGAGGTGCTCAAGTTTCTTGATCTCGCCGAACGCCGCCTGAAGTTTTTCCCGTGCGTCTTCTTCCGCCTCGGTAAGGGCGATCAGCGTCATTTGCAGATTGCGCCGGCGTTCGCGAACGCCCTCCATGTAATTGGCGAAGTCGACGACGCCCGCCTCCTTCATCGCCGCCTCTTCCCGGCGCACGTGATCGTCGAGATTTTGCAATGTGTCTTCGGCGGAGGTCCGCGCGCGCGCGACATCCGCGAGATCGATGCGAAACGCATCAGCGTCGGCCCGGGCGAGCTTCAGGAGTTTATCGATTACCGCTAGGTTGCGCTGAACGCCGGTCATGCTGGGTCACCCTTTTCCAGCGCCGAGCGGAGCATTTCGAAGGTCCGGTCAATCGGGACATGCTCGCCCAGCGGCTGACTGAGAAAGTCCTCAAGTTCGGGATGTATCGCAATAGCCTTGTCGACGTCGCCGTTGGAGCCGGCGCGATAGGCGCCGATACGGATCAGCTCGCGCATATCGTCGAAAACCGCCGCAGACGTCTTCGCCCCGGCGATCAGCGCCGCCGCCTCTTCACTGACGGCGTTCGGCATGGCGCGCGACACGGATTTCAGAATATCGACCGCCGGGAACCGGCCGCGCTCGGCGATGCGGCGGTCAAGCACGATATGCCCGTCGAGGATTGCGCGCGCCGCGTCGGCAATCGGTTCGTCATGGTCGTCACCCTCGACCAGCACCGAAAAAACGCCGGTGATATAACCCGGCCCGCCATCATCATTATATGCGCCGTCCGCGCCGGGCCCGGCGCGTTCGACCAGCGCCGGCAGCGCCGAAAAGACTGACGGCGTATAGCCCTTGGTGGCGGGCGGCTCGCCGGAAGCAAGCCCGATCTCCCGCTGCGCCATGGCGATGCGCGTCAGGGAGTCCATGAGGCAAAGCACATGGGCGCCCTCATCCCGGAAATGTTCGGCGAGCGCCAGCGCCAGATAGCCCGCTTCGCGCCGCATCATCGCCGGTTCGTCGGAAGTCGAGACGATGACGATCGATCTGGATAAACCTTCTGGACCCAGATGGTCTTCAAGGAAGTCGCGCACCTCGCGGCCGCGTTCGCCGATAAGAGCGATGATCGAAATATCGCATTGGGTGTTGCGGGCGATCATGCCGAGAAGCGCCGATTTGCCGACTCCGGAACCGGAAAAGACGCCCATGCGCTGACCCGCTTTCGCCGGCGTGAAGGCGTTGAGAGCTTTCACGCCGAAGTCTACGGCCGGCCCCAGCCGCGCCCGAAGCGGCGCCGGGGGCGGCGCGGCGCGGCGCGGCCGCGGCTTCGTTCCCTCGCCCAGAGGGCCCTTGCCGTCGATCGGCCGGCCGAGCCCGTCGATCACGCGGCCGAGCCAGGCGGCGGCCGGACGAACGCTCCCCGCGTCTTTCAGAAACTTCGCCCGCGCGCCTCTCCTGACGCCGTCGAGCGCGCCGAAGGCGAGCGCCAGCCCCTTGCCCTCGCTCAATCCCACGATCTCCGCGAGCAACGGGCCGGAGGCCGTTTCGATTTCGACACGGGCGTTCATCCTCAGCGCGCCCAGCCGGTCGGCGATCTCGATCGCCCCGCCGGAGACGGCGAGAACGGCGCCTTCAATCACAATCGGACTGAGATCGTCCGCAATGGCGGCGGCGGCGTTCATCAGCGAGAGCTCCCGTTAACAGGCCTAACCTTCGCGCAGGTTTGCGCGCCCGGCGAAATTAACGGCCCCATGCTTAAGCTCGCGTAAACCGGTGAATCGCCTTATCCGAAAAAAATCCCGCAAGCTTAATGACAGGCCCCGCAAATCAAGCAATTACGGGGGTCGGGCAGTAAGAAGAGTTGTCGCCGAATTAAAAAAACGGCGTGAAAGAAGCAATTGGCGCGCGGCCGTTAACCAATGTGAAAGCATATCGTCGTTAGCATCCGCCCTACAAAACAGAGATGCGCGGTTCATGAAAGTTAAGGGGACGCCGCGCCCGACAAGGAGATAGACGATGCGGGTTTTGCTCATCGAGGATGACGGCGCCACCGCCCAAAGCATTGAACTGATGCTGAAATCAGACGGGTTTAATGTGTATACGACCGATCTCGGCGAAGAGGGCGTCGATCTCGGCAAGGTCTACGACTACGACATCATCCTGCTCGACCTCAACCTTCCTGACATGACCGGCTTTGACGTTCTGAAGTCCTTGCGGGTCTCGAAGATCAACACGCCGATCCTCATTCTGACCGGCCAGGGGGACATTGAAACGAAAGTTCGCGGCCTCGGCTTCGGCGCCGACGACTATATGACGAAGCCGTTCCACAAGGACGAGCTTGTCGCCCGCATTCACGCGATTGTCCGCCGTTCGAAAGGCCACTCGCAGTCGGTCATCACCACCGGCAAGCTTGTCGTCAATCTCGACGCCAAGACGGTGGAAGTCGCCGGCCAGCGCGTGCATCTCACCGGCAAGGAATATCAGATGCTGGAGCTTCTTTCGCTCCGCAAGGGCACGACCCTGACCAAGGAGATGTTCCTCAACCACCTTTATGGCGGCATGGACGAGCCGGAACTCAAGATCATCGACGTCTTTATCTGCAAGCTGCGCAAGAAATTGGCGGCGGCGACGCAGGGCGAGCATTATATCGAAACCGTCTGGGGCCGCGGCTATGTGCTGCGCGACCCGCAGGAAGAAAAAGCGGCGGACGTCGCCTGACGCCTGCGCCCGAAAGACTTGCACCTTTACGAAAGCCCCGCCTTCCGGCGGGGTTTTTCTTTGGGCTTGCGCTTCCGCGTAGACAGGCCCCGAGCCGCACGCTTATCTTTCTCGAGCGGAACGGGATAACGAACATGACGACGGATCGACAGACGGAGATACGCGCAGCTCAAACGGCGGAAGACTTCGAAGCATTCGCCCGCCTCGTTACGCTTTATGTGGACTGGTGCCGTGAGCGGTACAAAGACATGCCCTGGCTAGTCGACATGGCGTTCGGCCATCAGGCGCTCGACAAGGAACTCGAAAACCTCAGCGAAAAGTTCACGCCGCCAAACGGCAAGGTCCTCCTCGCCGTCGATGGCGACAGCGCAGTCGGCGGCGTCGCTTATCGCGCATGGCCGGACAACATCTGCGAGATGAAGCGCCTGTTCGTCGCCAAGGAAGCCGCTGGCCGCGGGCTAGGCCGCACGCTGTGTCAGGCGCTGATCGACACAGCGCGCAAGGACGGTTTTCACATCATGCGTCTCGACACCAGTCGCGATATGGTTGAAGCGATCGGCCTTTACCGGTCCTTCGGTTTCGAGGATCGCGCACCCTATATCGAATATCCGGAGCGCCTGAAGCCGATGATCCTTTTCATGGAACTGCCGCTCGGCCGGAACTAGCCTTTTCCCTATGCCGCGCTGACCGCCTGCTCCAGGGCGAGGATCGCCTTCTTGCGCTCGACGCCCCAGCGGTAGTTGTGAATGGCCCCTGAGGAGAGGATCACCCGGTGGCAGGGAATGAGCAGTGAAATCATATTGGCGCCGACCGCCGCGCCGACCGCGCGGGAGGCGCGGGCCGTGCAGACTTTGCGCGCAATGTCGCCGTAAGTGACGACGCCGCCAAACGGGATTTTTAACAACGCCTCCCAGACCTTGAGCTGAAAGTTCGTTCCCTGAACATGAAGGCCGAGCGGTTTGTCGAGTGGCCGGTTCGCGGCGAAGGCGAAAGCGCGGGCCGCCAGCGGTTCGATATACGCCGCGTCTTCAACAAACCGCGCCGCCGGCCAGTCGCCTTTCATTTCCGCGACTTGACCCGTTTCATCCTTTTTGCCGAAAAAGCTGAGCCAGCAGATCCCCTTTTCGGTGGCGCCAATCAGCGCTCGCCCGAAAGGGCCGGCGACGACGGCGTAGCGGATCTCGAGCCCCTCGCCTTTCTTCCGATAAGCGCCTGGCGTCATCGCCTCGGCGACCAGAAACAGATCATGCAGCCGCGACGAGCCCGACAGCCCCGCGGAGAACGACGCATCGAGAACGCTTTCGCCGCGCGCCATTGCCTGCTTGGCTTTCCCGGCGGCGAGATATTGCAGGAAGCGCTTTGGCGAGACGCCGGCCCCGGCCTTGAAGACCCGCTGAAAATGCTGGGGCGAAAGACCGATGTGATCGGCCGTTTCCTCAAGTGACGGCTGACACTCGAAATTGTCGACCAGGTAATCAATCGCCCGCGCCACCGGCTCGTAGTCGTCGAGGCGCGTGCGAATACGGACGTTCAATTCCCGCGCTGTATCGCTCATCAGGGTCATGGGAAGAGATTACTCCCCGGCGCCCCCATAAAACACCCGTTTCTTGCGGGGGAAGCCGCGCATTTTACCCCCTATTAACCTTGATGGGCCGTTAATAGGGCGCGCCAAGAAGGGAGCATGCGCCATGGACGACCTTCGCTATATCGTGACCCTGGGCTTTTCCGGTTCCGACGTCATTCGGGCGGTGATCCTCGCCTTCCTGTTCGCGATGGCGACGTCCCGGCAGTCCGACGTCTGGCGGATGGCCGCTTTCGCCTTTCTCATCGACCGCTTCGTCTGGCCGATCGCCGGCATGGCGTTGTCAGGCTCCGATATTCACGCGATCTACGCTTCGGTCGGCGCCTATTTCACGGGCTTCCTCGACGATCTCGGCATCTATGTGGTGCGTTACCTCGGCCTCTGCCTGATGATGAGCGGGTTCATCGCGCTGCGCCGCCGCATCCACCATGTGAAGCCTGCGAAAACCTCGTCAAAACCGGCCTATCCCTACTAGGCGGCCTTCTCAAAAGCGACGACGGCGTTCAGCCCGCCAAAGGCGAAGGAATTCGAAATCGCGAGATCGATCTTGCGCTCGACCGCTTCGTTCGGCGCATAGTTGAGATCACATTCGGGATCGGGCTCATCATAGTTCATGGTCGGCGGCGCGACATTATTGTTGAGCGCCAGGATCGCGGCGATGCACTCAATCCCGCCGGCGGCGCCCAGCAAGTGCCCATGCATCGACTTCGTCGACGAGACGACAAGATCGTCGGCGTCTGCGCCAAAGATCGCTCTGATCGCTTTCGTCTCCGTCGGGTCATTCATCAGCGTGCCGGTGCCGTGGGCATTGATATAAACCGAGGACGCATCGCCGACAGTCACTCTTTCCAGCGCCAGCGACATGGCGCCGGACGCGCCCTCGACCGCCGGGTTGATCATGTCATTGCCGTCCGCGTTCATGCCGAAACCGGCGATCCGCGCTAGGATCGGCGCGCCGCGCTTTTTCGCCCGTTCTTCTTCCTCGAGAACAAGCACGCCCGCCCCCTCGCCGATCACAAGACCGCTGCGGTTTTTCGAAAACGGCCGGCAGGTGGTGCGCGAGAGAATGCGCATGGCGAGCCAGGCTTCCATCCCGCCATAGGTAAGGACGCCCTCCGTCGCGCCGGCGATACCCACATCGGCGCCGCCATAGCGGATCATGTCCGCGCAAAGACCGATTGAGTGGGCGCCGGTGGAACAGGCGCTCGACACGGCGAACGAAGGTCCCCTGAGACCGTGACGGATGGAGATGTGGCTCGACGGCGAGTTCGGGATGATCCTCAGGATGGTCAGCGGATGCGGACGTTTGCCGTTGCGGAGCATGGCGTAATAGGACTTGTCGAGCGTATCCTGTCCGCCAATCCCGGTGCCGATGATGCAGGCCGTACGCCGCCCCGTTTCCTCGTCGATTTCAAGACCGGCGTTCGCGATCGCTTCATCGGCCGCGAGCGTCGCCATATGCGAGACCTTGTCGGCGCGGCCGAGATCATTGCCGAGCGCCTTGATGCGCTCTTCAAGCCCGTCAATCGGCGCCACCGGCAAGGTGACGGATAAATCGCCAATCGCAATTTCGCGCGGCTCAATGCCGCAAACACCCTCGGACAGTCCCCGCCAGTAGCTTTTGATATCGGCGCCGATCGGAGAGACCACGCCCATGCCGGTGACGACGACGTTTCGACTCATGGAACGGGTTCTCTAGTCTTTGCTCTTGATGAGACTGTCGAGCGCATCGATGAGATCGCCGACCGAACTCATATCGCCGAACGGGTTTTCATTGGCGTTGAACGGAACCTCAACGCCGAGCTTTTCCTCGACTTCGTAAATGATCTCGACAATCGAGAAACTGTCGATGCCGAGATCGGCGATCGGCGTGTCGCGCGTCGGCGGCTGGGTCAGGCCGACGGCGTGTTCCTTGATGATGTCAAGCAACGGTTGTTCAATATCGGCCATTTCTCGTCTCTCTCTTGTTCTCGCCGGTCTTATCCGATGCCGCCCGGCATGGCTAGGCGTTTATGTAGATTAGGAACCTAGTCCCGGAAGTTCTTGAATTGCAGGGGTTGCTCGATCTTCAGCCCCTTCACATAGGCGATGACGTCCTGCAGATCGTCGCGCTTCTTGCCGGTCACCCGCAACTCCTCGCCCTGGATCGCCGCCTGCACCTTGAACTTCTCGCCCTTGATTTTCTTGGCGATGTCCTTGGCCAGCTCCTTGCCGATCCCCTCCTTCAGGAGCACGCGCTGGCGCACTGACTGGCCGGCGGCGGGCTCTTCCTTCTGATAGTCGAGCGAGCCTGGCTCGATCCCGCGCTTTTGCATATTGCCCTGAAGGATCTCGTGCATCTGGCGAAGTTTCATATCGTCATCGGCGAAGATCGTAATGACGCCGTCGGAGAACTCGATCGTCGATTTAGATCCCTTGAAGTCATAGCGCGTGGTGATCTCACGCTGAACGTTCTTGACCGCATTGTCCGCTTCGGCGCGGTCGACTTCGGATACGATGTCAAATGAGGGCATGCCCCTCTCCTTCTATTTTCCAGCTCTGCATGGTTTCCATAGCGGTATATGTTACATCTATTCTCGTTTTTAATCCTGCGAAAGTCTAAGCCAGAATACTTTTACCGGATCAGAGGACGAGCTCTTATGCGTTTTGTTAGCTTCGCCGTAATTACGTATACAGCGTTGAGCTTATTACCAGCCACAGGTCAGGATTTTCCTGAGTACAAAATTGAATCCGCCATCCTCGGCGAAACCCGCACCATCCAGGTGTCGCGGCCGGATAATTTTGAATCTCGCGACCGCAAATTGCCGCTGCTCATCGCTTTGGACGGTCCATGGCACATGGATCATCTCGATCGCACGCGTGAAGCGCTTTATTTTAGCGGCCATCCAAATGTTGTGGTGATTGGTATAGAACATGAAAGTCGCGGACGCGATATGAAATTCAAGCCGGATGAGGAATCTCCGGACGGCGGAAACGCAAACAAGTTTCTTGAGTTTATTGAACAAGAACTGATCCCATTCGCCGAAAAAGAATTTAACACGAGCGAGTATAGAATATTTTACGGTCATTCCGCAGGCGGCGGATTTGGCGTCTACGCCCTTCTCGAAAAGCCGGAATTGTTTGACGCATATATCCTCGCCACGCCAAATCTTTGGTGGGATGACTACTCCCTCGTAAAAGCTTTCCAGAAGCGCGCGGCTAAAGGCGAGTTCGCAGACACAGTTATTTATACTGAACTCTCAAACGAACTCGGTGAGGAAAGGCAAGGTGTTATTGAATTTTCAAAGGTAATTAAAAACTACAGCAACCCGAATTGGGGCTATTTTCACCGCGAAAATGAAAATCATAATAGCATGACGCCTCTAACCGGGTATTTCGGCCTCAAGAGCGTGTTTGCTGATTATTTTTTAACCGGCGACCTAACCCGTTATACTGCAAAAGAGGCAGTCGCGCATTTCCAGACCCTCGCAACTATATTCGGTTATGATCCTCGAATCCCGCAAAGCACGCTCGCCCATCTTGTCGCTTCTCATAAACTGGGCGGTGATTTGGAAGAGGCCTTGAAATTTGCAGAGATATTCGCCGAAACTTATCCGACCAGCAGCTACGGCATATTCAGCTACGGCGAGCTTCTTGACGCCATGGGACGTTATTGCGACGCCGCGCAAACGCTTGACCAGATCGGGGAACGATACGGCGCTGACGAATACGCAAGGCGACTACGTGAAAAGGCGCAACCGGCAGAGTGCCCGATGACCGCTTCTGAAGATTAAGCGTCAGTCTATTTGGCAACCTTGTAGGCTTCGATAAATTCTTTCGGCATGCGCGCCGGCTTGCCGCTCTTCATGTCGATGGTCACGAACAGCGTGCGCCCGTTGAACAAGGTGTCGCCATCCGGAAAGAGGCGAATTTCGAATGATCGCGTGAGCCGGACGCGGTTGTCGTTTGCCGAAAACCAGGTAGCGACGGCGACTTCGTCTCCCCCACGAGCCGGCGCGAGATAATCAAATTCATGCCGCCAGACGACGCAACCGATCCCGATGCGTTCATACGCCGCGAAGGTGAGGCCAAGTGCATTTGAATGCGCCCATGCGGCTTCCATCGCCCAGTCGATATAACGCACATTGTTGACATGACGGAATTCATCGAGGTCCTCCGCGGCGACAACGCGGCGCTGCACGAATGGATCGGCGACCGGCCATGGTTTAACGTCGCTCATCGGCAAACCTTATTCGGACTCCGTTCTGTTGCAACGTTGAAAGCAAAAAAGCCAGACGGTCTGTAAGCCGGGTTCTGTATCCCGCATCGAGTGCGGGACGACGACCATTCCTCTAGGCGAACGCTTGCACGTGCGCTCAAGCAACCAACCCGGACGGCCCAAGTCCTAAAACAAAGGGCGCGAAGACCCGCCCGCCAAATGGCGCGCCGTCCCTATTCGGTTTTGCTCCAGGCGGGGCTTGCCGTGCCCGTCCCATTGCTGGTCCGGCGGTGCGCTCTTACCGCACCTTTTCACCCTTACCTTCCGGAGAAGGCGGTTCGATCTCTGTGGCGCTATCCCTCGGGCCCTGAAAGGCCCGGCCGGGCGTTACCCGGCGCCTTGTCTCCATGGAGCCCGGACTTTCCTCCCGCCTCCGCCCACAAGGCGCAGGCCGGCGGCCGTCCGACCGTCTGGCGGCCCAGTATGTGCGGACGAAAACCCGAAAGGTCAAGCAATCACAATAGGCTGGCGATCAATCCTGCGACTATGCAAGGCATCTCCCGCACAGACCGTCTCCGACTAATCCGAATTAAGCGCCCAAGAGAGTATGCAGCGAGTAAAATTATTGCGCAGCGGCGACAGCGATCAGCGCCGCCCTTGTGCGCGGATCGAAGCCCTGCCCCAGGGATTGCGGGCAGAAACGGCGCTGGAACGCCAGCAATGCTGCGGCGTAATCGCCGAGGCTCGCATCATAGCCGATTGCTTTGAGCGCGTTTAACGCGTCGTCGAACTCTATCCCCTCGCCCGCCTCCGGGTCGCCGTCGAACGGCGCGAGCGCCAGCCCTGCCGCCGCAAGCCGCGCCCAGGGAAATCTCTCTCCCGGGTCTTCCTTGCGCCGCGGCGCGACGTCGGAATGGCCAATCACCCGCCGGGGCGCAATCTCGTGACGCGCGACAATTTCCTTCAGCAGCGAAACGACCGCCTCGATCTGCACCGCCGGAAAATCGCGATAACCGAATTGGTGGCCGGGATTGACGATTTCGATCCCGATCGACCGATCGTTGATTTCGATGTCGCCCGCCCAGAAAGAAACGCCGGCGTGCCAGGCGCGGCTCGCCTCTTCAACCAGCCGGTAGACGTCGCCGTTTTCCTCCACGAGGTAATGCGCGCTGACCTTGGCATCAGGATCGCGCAGCCGGTCAAGCGCCTCCTTGCCGGTTCGCATGCCGGTATAATGGAGAACGATCGTATCGATGGCGCTCTTGCGCTCATTGCAGTTCGGGGACGGCGCGTCGATGATCTTCAAGGGACGACTCCCGGTTCGCTGACCGGGGCCTTTATGTCCTGTTTCTTGGCCGTGCGCAAAAGCACAACGCCGACGCCTGTGAGGGTCATCAGGCCGCCGGCGATCATTCGCGGTCCAAATGGATCGCCGAGCAACAGCACGCTGAAAAACACGGCGAAAACGGTCGTGACGAGCGCGCTCGGCGCGACCACGCTCACCGGCAGGCGGTGTAACAGCCAGTAATAGGCGGAATGGCCGAAGATCGACCCGCCGAGCGCCGAATAGAGGACCGCTGCGATCACCACCGGCTTGTCGCTGGCGGCGAGCGCCGCCGCCTGCCCGGTCTCGAAAGCGCCGGTCAGGAGCCACAGGCCCCCGGCGCCGACCAGCGCAAACCAAGCGAGCAGCTCATGCGGTTTGAAGGAGAGGGATTTCTTCACGAGAACCGCGCCAACCGCCTCCGAAAAGGCGCCGCCCGCCACCAGCCCAATCCCAAGCGGCATGTTCGATCCCGGCGCGCCCTCCTGTTTGCCGAGCGCAATCAGGGCGACCCCGGCGAAGGCGAATGCGACGCCAAGGCCGCGGCGCCAACCGAGCCGGTCGCCGAGAAACAGGATCGAAAGGATCGTCGCAAACGGCACGTAAAGCTCAAGCGCAATCGCCGAGGCCGACGCCGTCGCGAAGCTGAGACCGGTGAACATCAGCGCATAATTGAGCGCGCCAAGACAAAGCCCGGCGCTCAGCACCCGGATCATATGCCCCTTGCGCCAGCGCAGGAAAGGCGACATCAGCGCCGCCACCAACGTCATGCGGATCGCTGCATAGAACATCGGCGGCAATTCGCCGACCGCCGTCTTGATAACGACGAAGTGAAAACCCCAGACGAGGCACATCAACAAGAGGACGGCGAATTCGCGCGCGCTCACGCTCCACTCCCGTGTTCGGAAAGCAAAAAGGCTGCCTACGCCCGATAGGCGGGAGGCATCAAACGATTTTTTCGAATGAGTTGATCAGTTCAGGCGTGAGCCGGGCGCCAAGCGGCGCCGTCAGCCTTGTTTGACAGCAGTCCGGCGAGCGCGGAAACCGCGAGGATCAGCGGCGTCGCAATTGCGACCGCAGCGATCGCCAGTCCGGAAAAAAGCAGAAAGCCGAGAAATACGGCGGCGTCCCATAAATGGTTGATTGTCGAAGTGCGCAGCGTCTTGCGGTCTTCCGCGCGCTCCAGCGATTTTCCTGATGAACTCATTCAACGCCACTCGTCGTTTCGCAACCGTTCCATCAAAGCAAAGCCTGCCCCGGCCGTCCAGCCTGTCAACGGCGTCGACCTTGTCTCCTAGGCTGATTCAGCCAGGATTCGCTCATAAGCGGTATTAATCGCCGCCATACGCCCCTCTCCGATCCTGATGAGATCGTGGGGAACCCCCCGCGCCAGCAGCGCGTCAGGATGGTGTTCGCGCACCAGCGCGCGATAGGCGGCCTTGATTTCCGCCGCGCTGGCGCCGTGATCGACGCCAAGAATGAGATAGGGATCATCATCGGCGAGACCGAGATGAGCGGCTTTCAGCCGCCGGTAGGCCGCCCCCTTGACCCCGAACGCCTCGGCGGCGCGGTCAAGCAGTTCAAGCTCACGGGGATGCGCGATCCCGTCGGCGACCGCCACATGAAAGAGGCAGTCAAGCACGTCTTCCAGCACCGCCGGCGCATCCTCGAAAATCCTAGCGATCCGGGAGAGATACTCGTCGAAACCGGCGACATCCTGCTGGGCGAGCCGATAGACCATCCGCACCTTGTCGGCTTCTTCCTCGGGAAACTGAAAAAAGTCGCGGAATGCGCCGATCTCGTCATCGGTGACGACGCCGTCGGCTTTGGCCATTTTGGCGGAAAGCGCAATCAGTGCGATAGAGAACGCGGTTTCGTTGCGGCGCTGTTTCTGCGCTGCAAGCGAGTCCAGAAGCGCCCCGATTGTACGTTTTCGGGCTTCGGAAAGCGCCGTTTCTATGCGATCCCACAAACTCATACCGGGGCCATACCCCCCCTCTGCTGTGCGCGCCAGCAGGAAAATGACGCATCGGCCCGCGCCGAAACGGCAATGGGGAAAAAATTATGTGAAAAAAGTTCGTGTGTGTTTTTCATCGCTTATCAGGCTCGTCGCGCACCATTTGCGCCTTTGAGCGCACAGAAATTTTGCAAAACTCACATAAAAGATTCACAATTCCCGACGTGGCGATCCAGTGAGGGATGGGCGATGGGGACTGCATTCCGTGACATTGGCGTACTGTTTCTCGGCTTACTGAGCGGGGCGACCTTGATGGCGGCGGCGCTGTTCATGGTCGGGCTTTTCACCTAAGCGCTGCGGCTTCGCGGCAAATCGGGATCATAGTTGAGGATCGGCGAGAGCCAACGCTCGATTGCCGCAAGATCCATATTTTTTCGTATGGCATAATCTTCCGCCTGATCGCGCTCGATCTTTCCGACGCCGAAATAAATCGACTGCGGGTGCGAGAAATATAATCCGCTGACCGAAGCGCCCGGGGTCATGGCGAAGCTCTCCGTCAATTCCATACCAGCGTTCTTTTCCGGCTCCAGCAAACGGAACAGCGTCGCCTTTTCGGTGTGATCAGGCTGCGCGGGATAACCGGGCGCCGGCCGAACGCCCTGATAGTCTTCCTTGATGAGCGCTTCATTGGTGAAGTTTTCATCCGGCGCGTAGGCCCAGAATTCACGGCGTACGCGTTCATGGAGATGCTCGGCGAACGCCTCCGCCAGCCGGTCCGCGAGCGCCTTTGACAGGATCGCCGAGTAGTTGTCGTTGCGGCGGTCAAAGCTCGCCGCGAACTCATCCTCGCCGACCCCGCCGGTGACGGCGAAGCCGCCGATATAATCGGCGACGCCGGAGTCTTCCGGCGCAATGAAGTCGGAGAGACAGTAATTGACGCCGCCCTCGCGCTTGGCGATCTGCTGGCGCAGCCCGTGAAACACAGCCAACTCAGCAGAACGACTTTCATCCGTATAGACAACAACATCGTCGCCGCGCGAATTGGCGGGCCAGAGCCCGACAACGCCATGCGCGGTCAGCGCTTTCTCATCGATGATCCGGCGAAGCATGTTCTGGGCGTCGTCGAACAAGGCGCGCGCCGGTTCGCCGACCTTGTCATCGTCCAGGATCTGCGGGTAGCGCCCATGCAGATCCCAGGCTGAGAAAAACGGCGTCCAGTCGATATAGCGGATCAGCGTCTCAAGATCGTAGTTTTGCAAGACTTTCAGTCCTGTAAAGGTCGGGCGCGGCGGCGTGTAAGCCGACCAGTCGATCTTCAGGCTGTTGACGCGGGCGTCTTCGAGCGCAAGGCGCGGGGCGCTCTTGCCGCCTTTATTATAGCTCTCGCGAATCTTGTCGTAGTCTTTCGCCACGCCGGCGAGGTAATCGCCGCGCCGCTCATCCGACACCAGCGCGCCGGCGACCCCAACCGCACGGCTCGCATCAGCGACGTAAACGACGCCGTGATCGTAGTTCGGCGCGATCTTCACCGCCGTATGGGCGCGGCTCGTGGTCGCGCCGCCGATCAGCAGCGGAATATCGAACCCCTCGCGCTTCATGTCAGCAGCGAGATTGCGCATCTCATCCAGGCTCGGCGTGATAAGGCCGGAAACGCCGATAATATCGACGCCATGCAGTTTCGCCTCCGTGAGGATCTTCGAGGACGGAACCATCACCCCGAGGTCGATCACTTCGTAATTATTGCACTGAAGCACGACGCCGACGATGTTCTTGCCGATGTCGTGAACGTCGCCCTTGACCGTCGCCATCAGGATCTTGCCGTTTGGCTTACCCTGTTCGAGGCCCTGCTCTTCCTTTTCCTTCTCCATATAGGGCGTCAGATAGGCGACCGCCTGCTTCATGACGCGCGCGGACTTGACGACCTGCGGCAGGAACATCTTGCCGTCGCCGAAGAGGTCGCCGACGACATTCATCCCGTCCATCAAGGGGCCTTCGATGACATGCAGCGGACGGCCGAGTTTTTTGCGCGCCTCTTCCGTATCCTCGATAATGTATTCGGTGATCCCTTTCACCAGCGCGTGACGCAGCCGCTCCTCCACCGGCGCCTCGCGCCATGAAAGGTCCTGCGCCTGCGTCTTGCCGGCTTCGCCGCGATATTTCTCGGCGACTTCGAGAAGGCGTTCGGTCGCGTCCTTGCGACGGTTGAGGATGACGTCCTCCACCGGGTCGCGCAGGGACGCATCGATCTCATCGTAGATCGCAAGCTGGCCGGCGTTGACGATGCCCATATCCATCCCCGCCTTGATGGCGTGATAGAGAAACACCGAGTGCATCGCCTCGCGCACCGGCTCGTTACCCCGGAACGAAAAGGAGATATTGGAAACGCCGCCCGACACTTTGGCGTATGGCAGAGTCTCCTTGATGCGCCGCGTCGCTTCGATGAAGTCGACGGCGTAGTTGTCATGCTCCTCGATGCCGGTCGCGACGGCGAAGATGTTCGGATCGAAAATGATGTCCTCGGCCGGAAAGCCGATCCCGGTCAGAAGCTTGTAGGACCGTTCGCAAATCTCGACTTTGCGGTCGGCGGTATCCGCCTGCCCCTTCTCGTCGAACGCCATGACGACCGTGGCGGCGCCGTAGCGCATGATTTTCTTCGCCTGGGCGAGGAATGGCTCTTCTCCCTCTTTCAGCGAAATCGAATTGACGATCGCCTTGCCCTGAATGTTTTTAAGGCCCTCTTCGATAACCTCCCATTTCGAGGAGTCGATCATCACCGGCACGCGGGAGATGTCGGGCTCCGACGCAATCAGCCGCAGGAACGTGGTCATCGCCTCGACGCCGTCGAGCATCCCCTCGTCCATGTTGACGTCAATAACCTGCGCCCCGTTCTCGACCTGCTGGCGCGCAACGGCGAGCGCGTCTTCATACCGCCCGTCCTTGATCAGCTTGCGGAACTTCGCTGAGCCGGTGACGTTCGTCCGCTCGCCTATATTGACAAATCTCGGACTGGTCATGCGGCGTCCGCCGCCTTCCCGCCCGCCGGCGCTTTCGGTCTGACGCCCAGCATATGGCACAGCGCATAGGCGAGTTCGTCGCGGTTCAGCGTGTAGAAATGAAAATGTTTGACGCCGTGTTCGGCGAGATCAAGACATTGCTCCGCCGCGACAGTCGCCGCAATCAGCTGGCGCGTCGCCGGGTCGTCATCGAGATTCTGGAACAACTTGACGAGCCGGCCGGGCACTGTTGCGCCGCAGACGTCAGCCATCTTGCGCAAGCCGGTGAAATTCGTGATCGGCATGATCCCCGGAACGATGGGGATTTCGACGCCGGCCTTCCTCACCTGTTCAAGATAGCGCAGATAAACCGTGTTGTCATAGAAGAACTGCGTGATGGCGCGTGTCGCGCCGGCGTCGATCTTCTGTTTAAGCATGTCGATATCCGCCGCGAAGGACGGCGAGTCGGGATGTTTTTCCGGATAGCAGCCGACGGATATTTCAAACGGCGCTATCTTTTTGGCGCCGGCCGCAAGTTCCGCCGCGTTAGCGTAGCCCCCCGGATGGGCGGCATAGGGATCCCCCGCCCCGCCCGGCGGATCGCCGCGCAAGGCGACGATATGTTTGACGCCCGCAGCCCAGTAGGACTTCAATACCTCGTCGACTTCCGCACGGGTCGCCGCGACGCATGTGAGATGCGCGGCGACCTGTAGCCCGGATTCCCTGACAATGCGCTCCACCGTTTCATGGGTGCGCTGACGCGTCGAACCGCCTGCGCCATATGTGACCGAAACGAAATCCGGCTGCAGCGGCGCAAGCTTCTCCACTGACGTCCACAGCTTTTCCTGCATCGCCGGCGTTTTGGGCGGAAAGAATTCGAATGAGACATGCAAGTCGGACATTGTTTCCCGATCCTCAGGCGGCGCTCGCGCGACGCAAACGGCGGACGTCTTCGCGCGCGCTGCAAAGCCAGATTTTTACGGTCAGTTTCTTTTTATCGCCCGAAGCCGGCGACAGGGTTTCGGTGCGCTGAAGTTCGACGCCGGACGCATCGCACCATTCGCGCACTTCATCGTCGGAAAAGCCGAGACGGCGGTGAGCGTGTTCATCGCGCAGAAACTCAAGCTCATGCGGCGCGAAGTCGGAAATGATGAGGCGGCCGCCGGGTTTTAAAAGCCGCGCCGCCTCGCGCACCGCGCCGGCGGGTTCGGCGAGATAATGCAGCACCTGATGCAGGCACACGATGTCGGCGGTCTCGCTTTCGAGCGGCAGCGAGAAAAGATCGCCATGCCGGGCCTGCGCGTGCGCAACCCCCGCCTCGTCGAGATTGGCGCGGGCGAGCGCCAGCATTTCGTGCGAGAGATCGTAGCCGACGCCCGACTGATAACGATCCGCGAAAATTTCGAGCATACGGCCGGTGCCGGTGCCGAGATCGACGAACAGATCGACTGGCTCCTCCCCAGCCATTTCGACGATGCGCGCCTCGATGTCGGACTCAGGCAGATGAAGCTGGCGCAGCCGATTCCATTCCCGGGCGTTTTCCTGAAAATAGGCGGCGGCCTGCGCCGCCCGCGCAGCGCGGCTCTGCGCAAAGCGCTCGACATCGCGAACGATGATCCGGTCGCCAGACTCCGCCACCGCCGACACCGCTTCCATCACCGCCTTGAGGCTCGGCTCGCTCATCGCCCGCGCGCTCACCCGGTAAAACATCCAGGCCCCTTCGCGATGACGGTCGGCGAGCCCTGCGTCCGCGAGGATTTTCAGATGCCGGCTGACCCGCGGCTGGCTCTGGCCGAGGATCGCCGTGATTTCGCTCACCGTCAGCTCTCCCCGGGCGAGCAAGGCCATGATCCGCAGGCGGGATTCCTCGCCGATGGCGCGAAAAACGCTGAGTGTCGCATCTAGGCTCATGGTCCGGTCCAATGATTGACCGAAACATATAAAGATATCTTTATATGATAGCAAGCCGGGCTTATCCCCAACCCTAGCATTTTCGCCACATTCGCCCGCCAGAAGACGACAAAGTTAATGATAATCCCGTCCGCCGACTTATATTCCGCTGGCGAATTTGACATGCTTCGACAGCACCGATTCCCGACGCACGGAGTTCTGACGCGTGAGTATGAGACTGACTGTTTTCGCCGCCCTGTTCTTTTTTCTCGCCGGCGGCGCGGCGCACGCCCAGCTGTCCGATGCGGGCGACCCTGAAGAGTTCGCCGAAGAACTGAAACGCGGCGAAGCCGACACCACCGAGGGCAAGGAGATCGACCCCTGGGAAGGCTTTAACCGGAAGATGTTCGCCTTCCACAATGTGTTCGACGAGAATCTCCTTGTTCCCCTCGCGAAGGTCTATCGCGCGACGACGCACAAAAAGCAGCGCAAGGGCATCCGGAACTTTCTCGACAATCTCAAAACGCCGGTGATCCTCGCCAACGACCTGTTGCAGGGAGAGTTCGACCGCGCCGGCGACACGCTCGGCCGCTTCGCCATCAACACCACCGTCGGCTTCGGCGGCATGGGCGATCCGGCGGAACGCATCGGCATTGCGCAGCACTCGGAAGATTTCGGCCAGACCCTCGCCGTGTGGGGGCTTGATACCGGCCCTTACCTCTTCCTGCCGTTTTTCGGGCCGAGCACGCTGCGCGACGGCTTCGGCGCCGCCGTCGACACCGGGCTCGATCCATCCTTCTATTATCGCTCGGACGCCATGGCGACCGCGAAATACGTAAGGGCCGGCGCAACCGCGCTTGCGATCCGCGAGCCGCTGATCGAGCCCCTCGACGACATCAAGGAAAACTCGCTCGACTACTACGCGTCATTCAGGAGTTTCTATCTGCAGTCACGCAAGCGGGAAATCCAGAACGGCCGCACCAATTACGACGAATTGCCGGATATCGGCGATTTTGAAGAATTCGACGAAGAATAGTATTTGCGTGAAACGCAACCGGGGATGGACGTCATGAACTTCATTCAAAAGGCCGCGGTCGCCGTGCTTCTCGCCGTAACGGTCGCGGCGTCGCCGGCTTTCGCTAACGACGCCGCCGAACAGTTCGTGCAGAAAGTGCTGGATGAGGCCCAGCCCTATCTCGAACTGGAAGACGAACAGGCGCAGCTCGACGGCATCGCGACGCTCGTCGATAAATATGTGGATATGCGCCATATCGGTTATTTCGTGCTCGGGAAATCCGCCCGCCAGATCACTAGCGAACAGAAAGAAGAATACTTCCCGCTGTTCGAAGACTATGCGCGGTCGATCTACCAGGAAGCGTTGACGCGATATTCCGGCGAACGCCTCGCCGTGACCGGCTCCGTCGACCGCTCAGAGAAGAACATTTTCGTGCAGTCGAAAGTCGCCAACGCCAAACCGGGCGACGAATACGCCGATACGCTGATCGAGTGGTGGGTTCATGTGAACAATGACGGCGAGATGCGCATTGTCGACGCCGGCGCCGACGGCATCTTCCTGTCTATCGAACAGCAGGAGACGTTTACGTCGATCATCGCCGACAATGGCGGCCCGCCCGCCGGGATCGACGCGCTGATCGAGAATATCCGCGAAAAAGTGGACGACTAGACAAACAAAAAGGCCGCCCTGCCCGGGCGGCCTTTTTGGTTGTTCTCAAACGCTAACCTTACGACGAATAGAATTCGACGACCAGGTTCGGTTCCATCGTGCACGCATAGGGAACTTCCGCAAATTCCGGGATGCGCATGTATGTCGCCGTCATCTTTTTCGGGTCGACGTCGATATAGTCGGGAATCTCGCGTTCGGCGCTTTGCAGTGCTTCAAGCACCAGCGCCATGTTCTTCGACTTTTCCTTGATCTCAACCACATCGCCCGGCTTCACGCGCGCGGACGGAATGTTGGTGCGCACGCCGTTCAGGAGCACATGGCCGTGATTGACGAACTGGCGCGCAGCGAACACGGTCGGCACGAACTTCGCGCGATAAACGATGGCGTCTAGGCGGCTTTCGAGAAGGCCGATCAGGTTCTCGGCGGTGTTGCCGCGGCGGCGCACGGCTTCATTGTAGGTGCGCTCGAAATGCTTTTCGGAGATGTTCCCGTAATAGCCTTTAAGCTTCTGCTTGGCCATCAACTGCAGGCCGAAGTCCGACAGCTTGCCCTTGCGGCGCTGGCCGTGCATGCCGGGGCCGTAGTCGCGCTTGTTTACGGGAGATTTCGGCCGGCCCCAGACGTTTTCGCCGACCCGGCGGTCAAGCTTGTGCTTGGCGCTGATGCGCTTCGACATTTGATCCTCACTCTCGGCGCGGCCCGGCTCCGGGGCCCATCCCCGGCGCAATTCCAACGGCGGTCCACGCGCCATCCGTCATGAAGGGCGGGCCTATAAGGGCCCGGGGGCGTTCTGTCAAATCCGGGCGAAGAAAAACCCGCCTCCACAAGAGGCGGGCTTTCCAAACCTTGAGGATAAGCTGGCGTCAGGCCTGCTTTTTCCGGCGGCCAGCGAAACCGAGACCCGCAAGTCCTGCGCCCATCAGCCAGATCGCGCCGGGAATCGGAACCGCTGCTCCAAATTCGGTATAATGGCTAAAGCCGCCAGCGGCTCCAGCCGCGCCGGAGAATTTTGAAAAGTCAATTTCCAACGCCATGCCGCCGCCGGTCGTATTCTTGATGAACACCGTACCCGCGCCCATCTTGATAACAACCCACTCGGCGAATGTCGTGAAACTTAGAACATCAACGCCGCCAGCGTCTGTTCTGGAACCGTCGGCGCCTGTGAAAGAAGTGCCCGCGAGCACATTAAGCGCCGCCGCTTCGTTTGCTTCAGAGTTCGAACCGATACCGTATAAATCTGCAATGAACGGCGCTGCAATATCGAGCGAGCCAGCCGTACCACCGGTCACCATGTTGCTGCTAAGAATCAACGACCCGCCGGTCATGCCTAGGCAATCGACAGTAGCGTCATTGTCGTCGTTGCACTCGATCTCGGACGGCCCCAACGTAACGACGTTGGCCGCGGCCGGCGCAAACGCCATAGCAGCAAATGCCGTAGCGCCTATAAGAGTCTTAGCGAGAAACTTCATAACTTCCCCCAAAAATTGGTACGAATACCCACAACCTGTTGCTGTCGTAAATTTTCCTCTGCCTAAAGGCAACTGAATTCGTTCGGAATTAGATTACATTTTATGAAGTTTTTCGCCACAATTCGCGCACAGGTTGTGCGCGCTTGCAGGCCTTCGCGGGAGCTGCGATTTCCCCTGCCGACATTAACCATAAGCCGCTGATTTGGCGTAGCAAAAATGGCGCGTAGCGTTTGCTTACGATCGGATCGAAAACGGCGTAAACGCCGTTTCCTTGTCGTAGACATCGACGCCTTCGGCTTTCTTGAGAGCTGCGACCACCCGGTAGGTGACCGGCGTCAGCAGCGCTTCCCAAAGGACCTTCAGAAGATAGTTGGTCGCCAACACGGTGAGAACATCCTCCGTCGACCAGACGCCGAGAAAGGCGATCGGATAGAACAGCAGGCTGTCGACCCCCTGCCCCACAATCGTCGACCCGATTGTGCGCTGATAAAGATGCCGGCCGCCGGACATGACCTTCATGCGAGCCATGACGAAGGCGTTCGACAACTCCCCCGCCCAGAAAGCGAGGACCGAGGCCAGTACGATGCGCGGCGTCAGGCCGAAAACCGCCTCATAGGCCGCCTGCCCGTCCCATCCCGGCGCAGGCGGCATGGCGACCACGACCCAGGACATGAACGCCATGAAAAGAACCGCCCCGAACCCCGCCCAAACGACCCGGCGCGCGCGCGCATAGCCGTAGACCTCCGTCAGCACGTCTCCCAGCACATAGGATAAAGGGAAAAACAGGATGCCGGCCCCGAACTTGCCGACTTCCCAGCCGAATATCTCGTACTTGAAAATCTCGACGAGCTTCGCCGCGCCGATCAGGTTTGAACAGATCAGGATGGCGACGAACGCCGCCATCATGAAGTCGTAATATTTGAAACGATGATTGTGGAGCGCTTCAGCGCGGTCAATGCGTTCGATGCGCCCCCTCGTTTCGTTCACGGGATCACAATCCTAGTAGCTCGTCACCAGATTTTAACGCGATCTTCAGGCGCGAGATACATCGCATCGCCCGGCTGGACATCGTACGCCTCGTACCATTCGTCGATATTGCGCACCATGCCGTTCACGCGAAGATCCATCGGGCTGTGCGGCGCAGACAACAAGCGTTGCCGCAGCGTTTCCTCAGTTTGCTTGAAACGGCGCGCTTGCGCCCGCCCGAGGAACACGCGCTGCGCGCCGGTAAAGCCGTCAAGCACCGGGGGGTCTTCACCATCGAGCGATAAAACATAAGCGTGATAGGCGACGATAACGCCGGCAAGGTCGCCAATGTTCTCACCCAGCGTTTGGCGGCCGTTCACAAACAGACCGGGCAACGGTTCGTACTGGCTAAACTGGTCAGCCAGACGATCACCCAGTGCATCGAACGCCATGCGGTCCTCGTCCGTCCACCAGCTTTGCAGGACGCCGTCGCCGTCATATTTCGAGCCCTGGTCATCGAACCCGTGGCCGATTTCGTGGCCGACGATGGATCCGATAGCGCCGTAATTGATGGCGGGATCCGCGTAAGGATCGAACAAGGGCGATTGAATATAGCCCGCCGGAATGAAGGCCTCATTTCGCGTCGGGCTATAGAAAGCATTCACTGTTTGCGGCCCGGTGAACCATTCCTTTTTGTCGACAGGCTTGCCGAGCCGGCCAATCGCTAAATCAGCATCCGCTTTGCGAACGTTTTTGATATTGCCGATGATGTCATCGGCGGCGATCTCCAGACCGGCGTAATCCCGCCACTTCTCCGGGTACGCGATTTTCGCTGTCATTTTTTGAAGCTTGCCAAGCGCGGCGGTTTTTGTTTCCTCGGTCATCCATGACAGGTTTTCAATCCGTATACGCAAGGCAGACCGGATATCCTCGAACATCTCCGTCATCAGCGCCTTGGACTCTTCCGGAAAATAACGCTCGATATAGATTTTCCCGACAGCCTGACTAAGCCGGCCGTTGACAAGGTTGATGGCGCGCTTGTCGCGGCTGCGCTGCTCTTCCTGCCCGCTTAGCGCCTTACCGTAAAACGCAAAATTCTCGTCATCGAATTCTGCTGAGAGGTAACTTCCGTGCGCGCTCAGCAGCCTGAATGTCAGATAGGCGCGCCAGTCCTCGACTGATGTTTCCTGAAAAAGCGCCGCCAAGGGCGGGAATGCGCTTTTTTCCACCACGACGAGCTCGTCAACGCCGCCAAGGCCTGCGCTTTCAAAGTAAGCAGACCAGGGAAAACCTTCAGCGAAAGACTGAAGCTCATCCCGGTCCATACGGTTATAGGTTTTGTCGGCATCACGCCGTTCTGCGCGTTCCCAATGAAGCGCTGCGATTGACTTTTCGAGATCAAAAATCACCGCCGCCTTTGCGCCGGGGGCGTCTACACCGGCGAGGCTCAGCATGTTCTCGATATGCGCCTTGTAAGCGTCGCGGGTCGTCTCAAGCCTCTCGCTTTCGCGTTCATAGTATGACTTGTCCGGCAGCCCGAGACCGGAATGACCGATCCAGGTGATGTAACTGTCCGGATTTTTTGAATCGATCCAGACCTGCACGCCGAAAGGACCATCGAGCGCAAGTGAAGGATCCGCCATAATCGCCGCGACAGCCTCATGCGTATCGAGTTGCGCGATCCGGTCCAGATCCGCCTGAAGCGGCTCGAGCCCTGAAGCTTCAATGCCTTCAACATCCATGAAACTGCGGTACAGATCGCGGATGCGTTGCGCATCCGTTCCAGGCCGGACATCAGAATCAGCAATATCGGCGATGATGACGGCAATGCGCTCTTCGTTGCGATCGCGCATATCCGTTGAAAACCCTACCGAGGTTTTGTCAGAAGGAATTTCCGTCGCATCCAGCCATCCGCCGTTTGCAAAGCGATAAAAATCGTCGCCGGGCTTCGTCGCGCGATCAAGCGCGTCGAGCGGATAGCCCCATGGTTCGATCATCGGCTTGTGGGTTTCGGCCTCGGCTTTTTTGGATTCTTCTTTCGCAGTGCAGGAGACGGCCGCAACCGCAAGGATCGCAGCCGCAACGCCGCGCAACAGCAGTGATTTTTTCATTTTCATTCCCTCTTTGTCCGCGCCCCTCGTCTCGCAGACGAAGCCCTTCTTAGCTGCTTTGCGCCAAAAAGCCTAATCGCGGCGCTGATTCGCAAGAGCCTTGATCGCGCCATGCAGGGTGCGGATTTCCGATTCGGTGAACCCGGCGCGAGTGATCGCCGCCCGCAGGTTTTTCACCATGCCCGGCCGTTTTTCCGGCGGGAAGAAATAGCCGGCGCCGTCGAGCGCATGCTCCAGGCGCTCGTAGAAATGCGCCAGTTCCTCGCGGCGTGCAGGCCGCTCTTCATCGAGCGGACTTTCCAGCGCCGCATAATCTCCGGCGCGCGACCATTCATAGGCAACAATGACCGCCGCCTGGGAGAGATTGAGCGAAGCGAAGGCGGGATTGACCGGGACGGAAAGGATCGCATCGCAACGGGCGACATCCTCGCTCATGAGGCCGTTGCGTTCGCCGCCGAACAGGACGGCGCAACGCTCGCCGGCCCCGACCCGCTTTTTGAGTTCCGCCGCCGCCGCATCCGGCTCCAGCACCGGAATCGAAATCTCCCGCATCCGCGCCGTCGTCGCGATAACATAAGTGCAGTCGGCGATCGCCGCATCGGTCGTCTCGAACACCTCGGCCTGGTCGATTACGATCGAGGCGCCGGACGCCATGGCGGCGGCTTTCGGGTTCGGCCAACCGTCGCGAGGCCTGACGAG
>CAJXLJ010000027.1 GCA_913055785.1 uncultured Parvularculaceae bacterium
TGCATTCAGTCGCCTGAAGAGGCCGACATGGCGATCGCCGCCGGCGCGCTGGCGGTCGGTCTTGTCGGCGCCATGCCGAACGGCCCTGGTCCAATCGATGACGAGCGTATTCGCGATGTCTGCGATCATGTTCGCGCGCGCTACGGTGACAAAATCTGGACGACATTGCTGACAAGCCGGACTTGCGGGGATGCAATGGCGGACCATGTTGCGGAAACTGGCTGCAACGTCTTACAGATCGTCGATGCGCCGCAGGAGAATGCCTACGCCACGCTCAGGAAAGCGCATCCCGGCTTGCGGCTAATTCAGGTTATTCATGTTGAAGATGACCGCGCTGTGGAGCAGGCCCAGAGGGCGGCTGCTCAGGTCGATGTCATTCTGCTTGATTCAGGCAAGCCCAGCGCGCCGGAAAGAACGCTCGGGGGGACGGGCGCCACCCATGACTGGTCAATCAGTAAGCGGATTGTTAATGCGGTGTCGACGCCTGTCTTTCTGGCGGGCGGGCTAAATCCTGATAATGTGACCGGCGCGATTGAATCGGTTCGCCCCTTCGGGGTCGATATCTGTTCGGGAATTCGCGATCGGGAGAGGGGCTATGCGCTCAGTGCCGGCAAGTTGCAGGCGTTTGCGGCCCGCCTTGGGGCTGTCCGGCCTTGATGCGCGCCGTCAAAAGCCTATTTTGACCTGATGCCCAAACGCTTTTCAAAATCCAAAGGTCCGACCCAGCGCCAGCTCCGCGCCGGCGAGCTGATCCGCCATTCGCTTGTCGAGATCATGCAGCGCGAAAATTTACGCGATCCGGCGCTCGATGGCGTTTCGGTGACCGTGAGCGAGGTCAGGGTCTCACCGGATCTGAAACAGGCGAGCGTCTTCGCCGCGCCTCTCGGCGGCGAGCATCAACGCGAGGTTATTGATGCGCTCAACCGCGTGTCGCCTTATTTGCGCGGCCTCCTCGGCAAGAAGATCGATATGAAATTCACGCCCGCCCTCACCTTCAAAAGTGACGAAACCTTCGCTGAAGCCAGAAAGATTGATGAATTGCTGGCTAGGCCGGAGGTGGCGCGTGATCTGGCGAAGGATTGAGCGGTAGCAACGCCTTTCGCAACAACTTGACCAAATGTCCCGGACTTGTTTGAAAGGCCCCTCGCGCGTCACCGTTCGAGCCGGCGCCGCCGCGGTGTTGTAAAAACGAAATCAAGAGGCGCCCGATGGGCAGACGACGCAAGAAAGGGCGGCCGGTATCCGGCTGGCTGATCCTCGACAAGCCCCATGACATGGGCTCGACCGAAGCGGTCTCGAAATGCCGCTGGCTGTTCCAGGCGCAAAAGGCGGGGCATGGCGGCACGCTGGACCCGCTGGCGACAGGCGTTCTGCCCATTGCGTTCGGCGAGGCGACCAAGACCGTGCCCTACATCATGGATGCGCAAAAGCGCTATCGCTTCACGGCGAAATGGGGCTCCTCGACAAAGACCGACGACGCCGAAGGCGAGGTGATCGCAACTTCCGACATGCGTCCGGCTGTGGCGGACATCGAAACCGTGCTTGAGCGGTTCACCGGTGAGATCGAGCAGATCCCGCCGCAGTTTTCGGCCATCAAGGTCGGCGGCGAGCGCGCTTACGACATCGCCCGCGACGGCGAAGAGGTGAAACTCGATCCGCGCAGGATCGTTGTCCATGAGCTTGTCATCGTCGATACGCCGTCTGCGGATGAAACGGTTTTCGAAGCGGCTACCGGCAAGGGCGCCTATGTGCGCGCGCTGGTGCGCGACATGGCGAAGGCGCTCGGCACGGAAGGGCATGTCTCGTCCCTGCGGCGGCTGGCCGTTGGGCCGTTCCGCGCCGAAGACGGCGTCACGATCGATCAGCTTGAGGGGTTGAGCCTGCTTGAAGACCGCGATGCGGCGCTGACCCCGATCGCTGAGGCGCTCGTTCACCTGCCGCAGGCGTCAATCGACGGCCCGCAGGCGGAAAAGCTGCGCCGCGGGCAGGCGGCGGTGGTCGCGCCGCCGGTCGCCAAGGGGGTGCGCGGCGAGCGGGCGGGCGTCATCGAAGACGTCCTCGCTGTCTGCCATGACGAACCGGTGGCCATCTGCGAGCTCGACGGGCTGAAGCTCAAACCCGGCCGGGTGTTCAATCTCTGAGGCCGGCCTCTTATTCGCGCCGCATTTTGCTCCTATATGAAACGCCAAGGAGCGGACCGATGGCGCATCACAAGAGAAAAGGGCCGAAATCGACGCGGGCGGGTTGCCTATTGTGCAAGCCGCACAAGCGTCAGGGCGCGCCCAGAAAAGACCGTCAGAAGTTCAGCGAGACCCGCGCCCTCAAGGCGGCGGAAACAGCCGTTGAGGAAGCGCGGAAAAGCCGGCCGGAGCAAGCCTCGCCGGCCTGAGCGGCCCGCCTTGCTTTCTTCCGCCATTTCCCCCATAAGGCCCGCCAATTCCCCGACCCCGCTGGACGGCGTCCCGGCGGGGCCGGCATATCAGGAGACGCCGCGGAGCAAGCATAAATGTCCATTACGGCAGGCCGTAAGGCCGAACTCATCAAAAAATTCGCCCAAAAACAAGACGATACCGGTTCTCCGGAAGTGCAGGTCGCGATCCTCACCGAGCGCATCGCCAACCTCACCGAGCACTTCAAGGAGCACAAGAAAGACAATCACTCGCGCCGGGGCCTGCTTAAAATGGTCTCACAGCGCCGCCGTCTCCTTGATTATGTGAAGCGCAACAATGAAGGGCGCTACCAGAAGCTGATCGAAGAACTCGGCATCCGTCGCTAGGCGAGAAAGCGAAATATGAAGCTATCGGGTACTTCCGCAATTATCACCGGCGGCGCATCAGGTCTGGGCGCCGCCACTGCCGAGGCCCTCTCAAATGAGGGCGTCAAAGTCGCCCTCTGGGACCTCAACGCTGAAAAAGGCGAAGCGCTGGCGAAAGAGCTCGGCGGCGTCTTCTGCGAAACCAATGTCGCCGATGAGGCGAGCGTTACGGCGTCGCTTGAAAAAGCCGTCGCCGCCCATGGGGCGCCTTCTATCCTGATCAACTGCGCCGGCATCGCGACTGGCGAGAAGACAGTCGGGAAAAACGGCCCGCACCGGCTCGACGCATTCCGGCGAGTCATCGACATCAACCTCATCGGCACGTTCAACTGCATCCGGCTGGTCTCAGCCGAGATGGAAAAGAATGAACCGAAGGCCGACGGCGAACGCGGCGTGATCGTCAACACCGCTTCTGTCGCGGCGTTCGACGGCCAGATCGGTCAGGCGGCCTATTCCGCTTCCAAAGCCGGCGTCGCCGGCATGACCCTGCCGATTGCGCGCGATCTCATGAGCATCGGCGTGCGCATCAACACGATTGCGCCGGGCATTTTCTGGACGCCGATGATGGCGGGCATGGATCAGAAGATCCAGGACGCGCTCGCCGCCATGGTGCCGTTCCCGAAACGCCTCGGCGACCCGAAAGAATATGCGTCATTGGCGCTTGAGATTTGCCGCAACAGTTACATGAACGGCGAAACCATCAGGCTCGACGGCGCGATCAGAATGCAGCCGAGATAAGGATCAGCGCCGCCGGAAAAGAGGCGGCGCTTTTGTTTTCGGCTTCATGCCACCGGCGCCGGCGGATCCGCTGTCGGCGCATTACGAAAGAGAAGAAGAAATGTTCAATATCACCAAAAAATCGATTGAATGGGGCGGTCGCACGCTGACCCTTGAAACCGGGCGCGTTGCGCGCCAGGCCGACGGCGCCGTGCTCGCCACCTATGGCGAAACAACCGTGCTCGCCGCCGTCACCGCGGCAAAGGAACCGAACCCTGCGCTCGATTTCTTTCCGCTGACTGTTCACTATATCGAGAAATTCTACGCGGCCGGCCGCATCCCCGGCGGTTTCTTCAAGCGCGAAGGCCGCCCGACGGAAAAGGAAACGCTGACCTCGCGCCTGATCGACCGTCCGATCCGTCCGCTGTTCGTCAAAGGCTTCAAGAACGAAGTCAACGTCATCTGCCAGGTGCTGTCCCACGATCTCGAAAACGATCCGGATATGGTCGCGATGATCGCGGCCTCTGCGGCGCTGACGATTTCCGGCGTTCCCTTCATGGGCCCCATCGGCGCGGCGCGCGTCGGCTACATCAACGGTGAGTATGTTCTCAATCCGCAGAACGACGAAATGCCGGAAACCCAGCTCGACCTCGTCATGGCCGGTACGGCCGACGCGGTGATGATGGTGGAATCGGAAGCGAAAGAACTTTCCGAAGAGATCATGCTTGGCGCCGTCAATTTCGGCCACAAGGCGGCGAAAGAGGCGATCGACTTCATTATCGGCTTTGCGGAAGAATCCGCGAAAGAGCCTTGGGACTTCACGTCGCCGGACAATTCTGAACTGGAAGACAAGGTCCGCGGCGTTGTCGGCGAAGACGTCAAGGCCGCCTACAAGATTGTCGTGAAGCAGGACCGTCAGAACGCTTTGGCGGAAGCAAAAGCCAAGGCGGTGGAAGCGCTCTGCGACGAAGAAGACGAAAACGCGCCGTCAAAATCTGCGGTTGCGGGCGCCTTCAAGTCGATCGAGGCGGACATTGTTCGCGGCGGTATTCTCGACACGGGCGAGCGCATTGACGGCCGCGACACGAAAACGGTTCGTCCGATCGTTGCGGAAGCCGGCGTCCTGCCGCGCACGCACGGCTCGGCGCTTTTCACCCGCGGTGAAACGCAGGCGCTGGTCGTTGCAACGCTCGGCACCGGCGAGGACGAGCAGTTCATCGACGCCATCGAAGGGACGTACAAGGAAAGCTTCCTCCTGCATTACAACTTCCCGCCCTATTCGGTCGGCGAAGTGGGCCGCATGGGCGGCGCCGGGCGCCGCGAAATCGGCCACGGCAAGCTCGCTTGGCGCGCCATGAAGGCGGTCATCCCGACACAGGAAGAATTTCCCTATGTCATCCGTCTCGTCTCCGAGATTACCGAGTCCAACGGTTCGTCCTCCATGGCGACGGTTTGCGGTTCTTCGCTGGCGCTGATGGATGGCGGCGTGCCGATCAAACGCCCGGTGGCGGGCATCGCCATGGGCCTCATCCTTGAAGGCGAGCGTTACGCAGTGCTCTCCGACATTCTCGGCGATGAGGATCATCTCGGCGACATGGACTTCAAGGTCGCGGGGACGGACGAAGGCGTCACGTCGCTGCAAATGGACATCAAGATCGCCGGCATCACCGAGGAGATCATGAAGGTCGCTCTGGCGCAGGCGAAAGACGGCCGCATGCATATTCTCGGCGAGATGGGCAAGGCGCTCGATCACGCCCGCGACGATCTCGGCGATTACGCGCCGCGCATCGAAACCATGCAGATCGCCAAGGACAAGATCCGCGATGTTATCGGTTCGGGCGGCAAGATCATCCGCCAGATCGTCGAGGAGACGGGCGCCAAGGTCGATATCAATGATGACGGCCTCATCAAGATCGCTTCGAGCGACAAGGCGAAGATCGAAGCGGCCTATAAATGGATTCACTCCATTGTGGCCGAGCCGGAAGTCGGTGAAATCTACAAAGGCAAGGTCGTCAAAACCATGGACTTCGGCGCTTTTGTGAACTTCTTCGGCGCCCGCGACGGGCTTGTGCATATTTCGCAGCTCGCCCATGGCCGGCCGGAGAAAACCACCGACGTCGTCAAGGAAGGCGATGAAGTTTACGTCAAGCTTCTCGGCTTCGACGATCGCGGCAAGGTGCGCCTTTCCATGAAGATCGTCGATCAGGAGACCGGCGAGGAAATCAAGAAGGACAAAGAGGAAGAATAAGTTTCCGGCTATTTTCCTTTAATGTGTTTCGAGACGGGCCCTTCGGGGCCCGTTTCTGATTCTGCGCCAGCTGGGGGTTCGTCACGGATCAGAGGCGGCTCGTCGCAGAACGGTGCAGGCGCTATCCTTCCTGTGGTCATATAGGCCGGGCGGACTTCGCGTTACAGATTCATAAAGGGACGGCATGCGTATCTTTTCATCCATTCTCGCCGCGGTTTTTGTTGCAGGGGTTGCAATCTCGGCTCACGCGGCCGAGCAAGCAAGCGCGCAGGACGAGTTCGAGTTTTCAGGCCTCAACGCGAGCGACTACACTCTCGGCGAGCGGCAATATCTCGTTTATTTCAAGGACAAGGGTTCTGACGCCGCCAAGTGGCTGTCGTTATGGACCCGGTCAACGGCGATTGTTGAGCGAGCCGGTGAGAAACTTGTTGAAATCAGGCAGATCTGGCGGTCGGACGATCCGCGTTTCCAGCGCGAGCTTTATTCCTTGAACCGAATTGAGGATTTCGCCCCTGTGCTGCACATAACGAAACGCGGCGAAGAGGGCGTTATCGAGGCCTATCAGTTTTCCGATTCAGAGATAACAGGCGCGCCCGGGGTGGAGGGAAACACTAAGACGGATTTCAGTGTTGCGAAAGCGCCGAACACGCTGAACTGGGAGCTGGACATGGAGACTTTTGCGCTGCTGCCGCTAAAAAAAGACGCCGTCTTCAATCTCAACTTTTATCATCCGGGCTCCAAGACCGCGCCGCAGGCCTATGAATACAAAATTATCGGCGAAGACGTTTTGACGGACTACGCAGGCCGCAAGGTCAAAACCTGGATGCTAAAAATAGAGTACGGCGAAACCGATAACGCTATCTTCTGGCTTGATCAGAAAACCGGCGAGATGCTGAAAATGGAAGAAGTTTTTGGCGATATGCGACGTTATAAAGTACGGCTCGGCGTGGTTGGCGACGAGCCGGAGATGACGACCCTTCAATAGGCGCCGTTTCCGCGCATTCCATGACGAAATTTTAACAGCGCGTTCTTCAGCGCCGCAGGCCTTTCAGGCGTCAGTAAAGGCGCGGGCGGGGAAAACCCGCTTGCGAAGGGGCGCAATCGCCGCCTCAATTAGTTGAATATCAACCGTAATTCATGTGCGACTCTTGTGTTGTTGCATATCGGCCCCGGCGTGCGGGAATTCGCCCGCCGGGGCTTGGGCGGGGCTCCGCATACGGGCTAAATTGGACATGGAATCACCGTTCTTTGAAGGGGAAACGTTGATGAGCGCTTTCAATACATCTCTGTTCGCCGGTTTCGCTGCGGCGGCGCTTCTGGCGGTTGCCGGTTGCGGCGACAAGAAAGCCGCAGAAAAGCCTTCGGTTTCCGCGGCGGAAGAGCCCGAGGCGGTTGCGGCGGAGAGCCCGTCAGACGCCTTGAATGCGATGGCCGGGCGGCACGCCGCCGAATACCTTCAGGTCGCGCCGGAAGCGGCGACTGTGCTCGGCGTCAGCGAATCCATCGCCGGCGAAGACTATAACGCCCGGCTCGGCGCCTACGGTTTCACCGGCAATGAACGACTGCGCCAGATGAACGACCGGTTCCTTCAGGAAATTCGCGGCATCGACCGCAGCGGTCTCGATGGCCAGGCGCTGATTACCTATGATGTTCTGCGCGACGCTTATGAAACCGGCGCGCGGCGCAACCAGTTTGATTTCGGCGGCTCTGTTTCCTGGGGCTCGACCGGGCCTTACCGGATCACCCAGCTTTCAGGACCGCATCTTTATCTGCCGCGTCTCCTGCAAACCCAGCAGCCGTTGCGATCGAAAGAAGATGCGGAACACTACCTTGCGCGGCTTTCCGATTTTGGCCGGGTGTTCGATGAAGTGATTGAAGGGATTGGCGGAGACGCCGCCCTTGGCGTCACGCCGCCCTATTTCGCCATTGAGGGCGCAGTCAACTCCATGAATGGGTTCACCGCCTCGCCGCCGGCCGAGAACCCGCTCGCCACGACCTTCGCGGAGCGTCTTTCAAAAGTTGACGGTCTTGGCGAGGAAGAGCGCAGCGCGCTTGTTGCCCGCGCCGCGGAGACGGTCGAGACCGTGGTGTATCCCGCCTATGCGCGCCTTTCGGCCGCCCTTGAAAACCTGAAAGATCAGGCGGGCCGCGACGCCGGCGTCTGGCGTCTCGGCGAGGAAGGTGAGGCGTTTTATGGGCTTGCGCTTAGCGCTTACGGCGCCGAGGGCATGACGGGCGAAGAGGTTCACGAACTCGGTCTTGCTGAAGTCGCGCGCATCACCGCCGAAATGGATGCGATCTTTAAAGCGCAAGGCATGGCCGGCGGGTCCGTCGCCGAACGGTTCGCGGCCATCGGCGCGCGCGAGGACATGCGTTATCCGAATACGGATGAAGGCCGCGCCGCGCTGCTCGGCGATCTCAACGTCCAGATCGGCGCGATTATGGAAAAGGCGTCGTCCTGGTTCGGCGCCATTCCCTCCCAGAGCGTCGAGGTGAGGCGCATTCCTGTCTATGAACAGGATACGTCCTCCGGCGGTTATTATTCTAGCCCGGCGCTCGATGGGTCGCGCGGCGGCATCTACTGGATCAATCTCAAGAACACCGCCGACTGGCCGAAACACACGACCAAGACCCTGACTTATCACGAAGCGGTTCCCGGCCATCATTTCCAGCGCTCATTGGAGCGCGCCGCCGGTCTGCCGCTTATTCGCAATATGCTCGGCTATTCAGAGTTCGCCGAAGGCTGGGCGCTTTACGCCGAACAGGTTGCAGCGGAAATGGGCATGTATGCGGACGATCCCCTGGGCGATCTTGGCCGCCTGCAGTCGGAGCTGTTCCGGGCGGCGCGGCTGGTTGTCGATTCCGGCCTCCACGCCAAGCGCTGGACCCGGGAACAGGCGATTGACTACATGCAGTCCGTCACCGGCGACACACGAGACTCCGTGACGCGCGAGATCGAACGTTACGCCGTCTGGCCGGGGCAGGCCTGCTCCTACAAACTCGGCATGATCAAGATCAACGAACTGCGAAAGGCGGCGGAGGAAGAACTCGGCGATAAATTCGACTTAAGCGAATTTCACGATGAGGTGCTGTTGACCGGATCGATGCCCCTGCCCGTGCTGGACCGCAAGATCCGGCGGTGGATCGAGGAGAAGAAAGGATAGGCTGCTTCCCACGATCCGGATAACGCGCCGGGTGAACACTCTGCCGATCACTTGTTGCTTCACGGCTGATCCGCACGGCATCATCGTGCGAGCCATGGAGGGGTGAAATGATCAGATTGACAGGAATCCTGTTTTTTCTTTTTGCCGTGGGGTGCGCCTCGACGCCGCCGCATACCGCTCAACTCGATGCGGCGGCGGACGGTCTGCCGCCGGTCAAGGTCATGGTCGTGGGCAGCTATCACATGGCCGGCTCGAACCGGAACCTCATCGATATCGAGACGGAAAGCGTGTTGACGCCCGCGCGACAGGCGCAGCTTGCCGCCATAGCGGAGTCGCTGAACGGGTTTCAGCCGACCGCCGTTGCGGTTGAGCGCATCACGGACGCGCCGGCCTATGTCGATCCAACCTACAAGGAGTATTCCGAGGCAATGCTGGCGGCGAACGCCAGCGAGACCGTGCAGGTGGCCTATCGGCTCGCCGGTCTTGCGGGCGTTGATCGCGTCTACGGCATCGACGAGCAGCCGTCTGAAGGCGAGCCGGACTATTTTCCGTTCGGCAAGCTGATGCAGCACGCCGAACGCACAGGTCAGACGGAAGCCGTTGAAGCGCTGATCGCGGAGGGGCGCGCCACAGCTGACGCCTTCGCCGCGTCGCAGGCTGAAAAAACCATGGCGGAGCTGCTACTTGCATCCAACGGAAAAATGGCTTCCCCGGAGCCCTATTACCGGATGTTCCAGTTCGATCGGGGTGAGGATCAACCCGCTTCCGAGCTTCAGGCTTACTGGTTCATGCGCAACGCCAAGATTTTCTCAAAGCTCATGCAGGTGACGGAGCCGGGCGACCGGGTCGTCGTGGTCTACGGCGCGGGCCATAAATTCTGGCTGGAGCATTTCGTCGACCAGACGCCGGGCTTTGAGCGGGTCGATCCCGCGCCCTATCTGCGCGCCGTGATCGCCGCCGAGTCTGGGGAATAAGCCGGGGAAAATATCGGGAAAGAATCCTCGGTCCCGGGTCCGAATCGCAGGCACATTTCAGCGGTGTAAATCGCTTTAAAAGGAATCCCGGCGATGGCGGCGACCGCATTGAAAACCGAAAACGAAGCTGACGGCGCGGCGCGCGAAGACATCGGGTTTGCGCCGGTCGTGAAGATCAAGCGCCTGCCTCACGGGGAAGGGCTCGACCTGCCGCGTTATGAGACGACGCTCGCCGCCGGTTGCGACGTGCGCGCGGCGGTGGATGCGCCGGTGACCTTAAAGCCCGGCGAGCGCTTCATGACGCCGACCGGTATCGCCATCGCCCTGCCGCCGGGCTGGGAGGCGCAGATGCGCCCGCGTTCGGGGCTTGCCGCGAAACACGGCGTTTCCTGCGTCAACGCGCCGGGCACCATCGACGCGGATTATCGCGGCGAATTGAAAGTGATCCTCATCAATCACGGGAACGAAGATTTCACCATCAATCGCGGCGACCGTATCGGCCAGATGGTGATCGCGCCGGTCTGGCAGGCGCGCTTCGAAGAAGTCGCAGAACTCGACGACACCGAGCGCGGCGCCGGGGGGTTTGGGTCGACGGGCGTTTAGGCAGACCTAATTACTTCCCAAACAGCCTGAATATCACCGTCAGCACGATTGAAACGATCACCATCGTCGTGATCGGGAAATAGAACGAAAAATTCTCACGGCGGACGATGATGTCGCCGGGCAGGCGACCCAAACCAAGCTTCGAGATCACTGGCCACAAGAGTCCCGTAGCGAGGATGAGAAGCCCGATAATGATCAGGGTTTTCTGCATGAGCGGGATCGTATCAAAGTTTCTTTGTAAAACATATGACCAGCCCTTCCTCGCGAAAGCCGAGCGCTTGGTGGGCGTTGCGGCTGGTGAGATTGTCTGGGGCGGCGTCGCTCGCGAATTCCGTCATGCCCAATGAGCGGCCCCAGTCTTCAACGGCGCGAACGAGCAGGGCGCCGACGCCGCGCTTTCGCCACGCTTCGTCGACAAACCAGCCTTCGAGATAAGCGACCGGCGACGTAACACACCCTTCGGCGTAAGGCCTCGCAGTTGCTTCCGCAAAACCGACAAGCGCGCCGCCCGCGGTTTCGGCGACGAAGACGGCGCTGTGGGCGAAGTTGTCAAACCCGCCGGCCTCAAAGAACGCCTTTATTTCCGGCGGGTCGAAATCCGGAAACAGGATGCGCCGCATCCGCGCCCAGCCTTCGCTATCCTCCTCGCGCACCGGCCTCACGAGAATTTCTTCTCCAGACACCATGTTCCTGCTCCCTGTTCAAAGCGACCCTGAACTCATAAATAGGCGCTTATGGATCAAAGCCAACGCGAACGTTACGCCCGTCATATCCTCCTGCGGGAAGTCGGCGGCCAGGGGCAGCAAAAGCTCATGGGCGCGTGCGTCCTCATTGTGGGCGCCGGTGGGCTGGGCGCGCCGATGCTGCAATATCTCGCCGCCGCCGGGGTCGGGACGGTCGGACTCGCCGACGATGACAAGGTGGCGCTTTCAAACCTGCAGCGGCAGGTCGTTTTCCATACGGACGATGTGGGGAGAGCGAAGACGGAAGCCGCGAAAGAGTTCGTCGCGCGCCTCAATCCGCATGTGACGATCAACGACCATCCGGTGCGGATCGATGAAAGCAATGCGGCGGAGATTATCGCGGGTTACGACCTTGTCGCCGAAGGCGTCGATAATTTCAAAACCCGTTACGCGCTCAACCGCGCCTGCATCGATCTTGGAAAGCCGCTTGTCTCTGCTGCGGTGGGCCGTTTCGAGGGTCAGCTCTCTACATTCAAGCCGTTTGAAAAGCCCGGTGTTTATCCCTGTTATCGCTGCCTGGTGCCTGAAGAGCCGCCCCGCGACGCCCAGGTCAACTGCGCCGAAGAAGGCGTCATGGGCGCCGTCACCGGCGTTATGGGAACGCTGGCGGCGATGGAAGTCATCAAGGAGATTTTAGGGCTTGGCGACAGTCTGACCGGAAGACTGATGCTCTATGACGGTCTCGCCGCGTCGTTTCGAACGATTGCGTTGCCGGCCGATCCGAATTGCCCGGATTGTAGTCCTAGTCGTCGAGGGTGATGACGATCACGTCGCCCGGCGCGATGTCGACTTTCGTTTCATCAAAGCGCGGTTTGCGAATTTTGATCTTCACGCCGTTCGAAAAGGCGAGCGGTTCTTTCGGGCGGCCGAGAATTTTTCCGCGCTTCAGCTTGCCGTCGCCGTCTTCGTCGAGATAGGCGGCGAAGGCGTAGACGCCAGCTTCGAGCCCCTCGAGTGGGAGGACGGCGATGCCGCTCTGATTGACCGTCGCCTCGAACTTGGCGCGCGGCGTTTCGAGGAAGTTTTCCTCGCTGTCATAGACCGTAAGCCTGACGGCTTTGCCCGCCTCGACGGCGAAGGCCGTTTCGACGGCGACGACCGGCATGGTCGGGTTGGCATGAACAGAATATAAATTGACGGTGTCGGCGGTCTCGGCGTGCGACGCGGCGCCCGCTGAAAAACCCGCCAATAAAATAGCCCCGATCCCCAACAGTTTACGCACAGCGCTACACCCTTGAAACGAACAAAAGGGCGACCGGCGCCGCCCTGAGAGCCCTATTGAAGACGGTGAATGGTTGCAATTCAACTAAAATTTTCAACGGCGCCGGGCTTGTGAATGGCGGTTATTGCGGCGCAGCACCGGCGCCAGGGGACTAGTGCTGGTCCGTCCCGGTCGGCGAGAGATTCAGCCGGCTTTCGGCAGCCGGTCCTGATCGAGACCGAGGATAATGCGGTCGGGGGGCTTATGGCCGTCCGCGAACATCTTGATGTTGATGATCACCCGTTCGCCCATTTCGATCCGGCTTTCGACGGTCGCCGAGGCCATGTGCGGCAACAGGACGACGTTCGGCGCTTTTAGGAGCTTTTCGTTTGGCGCGCCGCGTTCGTAAACATCGAGACCGGCGCCGGCGATGCGCCCCTGTTCGATCAGGTTGGCGAGTGCGGTCTCGTCGACGATTTCGCCGCGGGAGATGTTCACCACATAGGCGTGCGGCTGCAGGAGTTCGAGCCGCCGCTGGGAAAGCAGGTGAAAAGTCGCTGGCGTGTGCGGGCAGTTGACTGAGACGATGTCCACATGAGCGAGCATCTGGTCGAGGCTGTCCCAGTAATTGGCGTCGAGCTCTTCCTCGATATGCGGGTTGATGCGGTTGCGATTGTGATAGTGGATCGACAGCCCGAAGGCGCGGGCCCGCCGCGCGATCGCCTCGCCGACGCGGCCGAGGCCGATCACGCCGAGCTTCTTGCCGCGCACCCGATGACCGAGCATCCAGGTCGGCGACCAGCCCTCGAAGCGGCCTTCTTCAAGCGCGCGGACGCCTTCCACCAACCGCCGGGGCACTGCGAGGATCAGCGCCATCGCCATATCGGCGGCGTCTTCGGCGAGCACGGAAGGGGTGTTGGTGACGGTGATGCCCCGGGCGTTCGCAGCGGCGATATCGATATGGTCGATGCCGGCGCCGAAATTCGCCACCAGCTTCAGCCGTTCGCCGGCGGCCTCAAAAAACGCGGCGTCAAGCCTGTCCCCAAGCGTCGGTGCGAGCACGTCGGCGTCCTTCGCCCGTTCGAGCAGGCCGGCGCGCGTGAGCGGGGCGTCGTCATCGTGCAGGACGGTGTCGAACAGCGTGGAAAGGCGTTCTTCGACCGGCGCCGGCAAGCGCCTGGTCAGGGCGACTTTCAATGAGCGGCCACTCATCGCGCCCCTCCGTCGCTGCGGCCGCAAATCCGTTTTCGCAAGATGGTTAACCTCGAATTAACGCCTTTGGATTTGAGTAAAGCTTTATTCATCTTAGTTGAAGTTCTTGCTCTTGTGATGTTCCAGCACGCCTTGTTCGCAGCCGCAGCGTTTATTCTGGCGGCGTCCGACACTATGGCCGCCCCCGGCGCCTTCCCGCAAGGTCATGACGCTCAGGCCGCAAAAAGCCCGAAAACGCGCCTCGACACGCCCTCAGGCCTGCCGGTGCCTCGTTTCGTGTCGTTAAAGACCCGCCGCAGCTTCTGCCGGGCCGGCCCGACTTTCGACCACCCGGTGCGCCTCACCTATATGCGCCAGGGACTGCCGGTCATGGTGGTTGCGGAAACCCTCGATCACTGGCGCAAGATCCGGGACCCGGAAGGGGATGAATGCTGGATGCACAAGAGCCAGCTTTCCGGCGCGAAAACCGCCATGGTGATCCGGGAAGGGCTGGTTTTGAGAATGCGGCCGGCGGCGGATTCGGAAGAAAAAGCGCATCTCGGACGCGGACTGATCGCCCGGATCGAGAAGGAGCAGGACGGCTGGCTCAAGGTCTCGGCGGACGGCGTCCGGGGCTGGGCACCCCGGGACGGGTTCTGGGGCGTTTTCGCGGCGGCTGACGCGGCTAATTGACCGGCGGCGCCCGCGCCTTTACCAAGCGGCCTCAGCTCACTTGCTAGAAGGCCCAATGGAACAAAAGAACTCTTACACCCGCGAAGAATTGCTGGAGTGCGGCTATCGGGGATTTAGCGGCCCCGGTACGGCGCAGCTGCCGGTGCCCCCGATGCTGATGTTCGACCGCGTCACGGAAATCAACAGCGACGGCGGCGAGCATGGGAAAGGGCTCATCCACGCCGAGCTCGATATCAATCCGGACCTGTGGTTTTTCGATTGCCATTTTCCCGGCGATCCCGTGATGCCCGGCTGTCTCGGGCTTGACGCCTTGTGGCAGCTGATCGGCTTTTACCTGACCTGGACAGGCATGCCGGGCAAGGGACGCGCTCTTGGCGCCGGAGAAGTGAAGTTTTCCGGCATGGTCACGCCGGATGTGAAGCTGGTAAGATACGAAATAATGATGCGCCGCGTCATAAACCGCAGTCTGAAAATGGGCATTGGCGACGGTGTTTTGATCGCCGACGGTCGCACCATATATACGGCCAAGGATCTACGCGTCGGGCTCTTCTCCGAAGAGCAGCTGCGCGGCGGTATCGCCTGATATAATTTCGCGTCGACCCTGACTGAAAGGCGGAGTGCATATGCGACGAGTAGTAATTACCGGCATGGGCGTCGTTTCATCCATCGGCAATAACGTCGCCGAGACGACGGCGGCGTTGCGGGAAGGCAAGTCAGGGATCACCCATTCGGCGGAGTTCGCCGAGCACGGTTTCAAATGTCAGGTCTGGGCGCGGCCGACGCTCGACTATGAAGAAGTCCTCGATCGTCGCGCGCGCCGCTTCATGGGCGAAGGCGCCGCCTGGAACTATATCGCGATGCAGGAAGCGATCGCCGAGGCGGGGCTGACCGAAGACGAAATCAGCCACCCGATGACCGGCATCGTCATGGGCTCTGGCGGCCCGTCGACCCGGGTCATCGTTGAAGCGGCCGACAAGGTGCGCGAAACGGGCGGCACCAAGAAAATCGGTCCGACCGCCGTGCCGAAAGCCATGTCTTCGACGAATTCGGCGACGCTTTCCGTGCCATTCAAAATTCTCGGCGTGAATTATTCGATCTCATCGGCCTGCACGACCTCGCTGCATTGCATCGGCGCGGCGGCGGAACAGATCATGTGGGGCAAGCAGGATGTCGTCTTCGCTGGCGGCGGCGAGGAATGCGACTGGACGCTCGCCGATCTCTTTGACGCCATGGGCGCCATGTCGACGAATTTCAACGATACGCCGGCGACGGCGAGCCGCGCTTACGATCGCGACCGCGACGGTTTTGTCATCGCGGGCGGCGCCGGCGTCGTCGTGCTTGAAGAATATGAGCGGGCGAAAAAACGCGGCGCCAACATTCTCGGTGAAATTGTCGGTTATTTCGCGAATTCCGACGGTTTCGACATGGTGCAGCTTTCCGGCGAAGGCGCCGTGCGCTGCATGAAGGGCGCGCTGCGAGATGTTCGTCAGCCGATCGACTACATCAATCCGCACGGCACCTCGACGCCGGTGGGCGACAAGAAGGAAACCGGCGCCATCCGCGAAGTGTTCGGCGACGAGATTCCGCCTTTCTCCTCGACGAAGTCATTGACCGGCCATTCGCTGGGCGCCGTCGGCGCGCAGGAGCTGGTCTACGGCCTTATCATGATGCGCGAGCGCTTCCTCGCGGCGTCCGCGCATATCGAGAACATCGATCCGGAATTCGCCGACCTGCCGATCATCCGCGAGCGGATGGATGACGCGAAGGTCGACTGTTTCCTGACAAACAGTTTCGGCTTCGGCGGCACCAATGGCAGCCTCGTCATCTCCCGGGTTGAAGGCTAGCGGGGCGGCGTGAGCGACGCGTCGGCGATTGAGATTGCGCCCTACGCCGCGATCGCCGCAGCGGTCATCGCCAGCGTCGGTCTGTGGTGGTTTCAGCTTATCATGGTCAGCGTCAGGAAATCGCCCAAGCGAACCCGCTATGCGGTTTACGCAGGCGTCTGGCTCGCCTATTTCGTTCTCGTGATGATCGTTATTCTGCAGAATTATCACACCGGACCCGCAACATAAGGACATCAGCATGAGCGGTGAAATTCCTTTTCCAAAAGGCGACCTGATGAAGGGCAAGCGCGGCCTCGTCATGGGCGTCGCCAACAAGAATTCCATCGCCTGGGGCATTGCGCAGCAGCTTGCGGCCCAGGGCGCGGAAATGGCCTTTTCCTATATCCCCGCCATGGAGAGCCGTGTCCGCGCGCTCGCCGAGACGATCGGCGTTGAGTTTCTTGTTGAAGCCGACGTTATGAGCGACGACGACATGGACAAGGCGTTTGGCGAAATCAGGGACAAATGGGGAAAGATTGACTTTCTCGTTCACGCCATTGCGTTCACCGACAAGGAGGCGCTTAAAGGCTCCTTCGTTGAAAATACGACGCGCCAGAACTTCAAGGACACGATGGACGTCTCGGCGTTCTCATTTGTCGATGCGGCGCGGCGCTCGGCCGAATTGATGCCGGACGGCGGGTCGATGATCACGCTGACCTATCTCGGGTCGGAGCGCATCGTGCCCAACTACAACGTCATGGGCGTCGCCAAGGCGGCGCTGGAGGCTTCCATGCGCTATGTGGCGCGCGATCTCGGGCCGAAGGGCATCCGCGTGAACGCGATCTCTGCGGGACCGATGAAGACCCTCGCCATGGCGGGCATCACCGGCGGCCGCCAGCTTATGTCGACGGGCAAGGACTGGTCGCTCCTGAAAGAAGACACCTCGATGGAAGGCGTCGCCGGCGCCGCGCTCTACCTGCTCTCCGATCTCGGCTTTTCCTGCGCCGGAGAAACCTTGCATGTTGACGCCGGCTTCCACGCTGTCGCCGTCCCCGATATTTCCAGTCTTTCTTGACGGCTGACGAAATCATCGCCGCGCTCGGACTGAGCGCTCACCCCGAAGGCGGCTGGTTCCGCGAGACCTGGCGCGCGGAAACCGCGCCCGGCGAGCGCAGCGCCGGCACCGCCATCTATTATCTCCTGAAAGCAGGCGAGCGATCGCACTGGCATCGCGTCGACGCCGCCGAGATCTGGCACTATTACGCCGGCGCGCCCTTGCGGCTTTCTCTGTCTACGGACGGAAGGTCACAAGACCGCGTTACGCTTGGTCCCGATATTGAAAACGGCGAACGGCCGCAGGCGATCGTTCCGCCCGGCTGTTGGCAGGCGGCGGAAAGTCTCGGGGAATGGACGCTGGTCGGCTGCACGGTGTCGCCGGGTTTTGAGTTTGGCGGGTTCGAGCTTGCGCCGCCGGGTTGGGAGCCTAAGCCCTAGTTAGAAGCCGCCGGCGAAAGCGTCCGCAGCGGCGATCGCCTGTTTCGTGCGGTCATCCCAGTCGCTTCCCACAATGATCGTATGGCGCGCGCCCAGCTTCGTTATGCGCGCGACTGCTTCATCGAAGAACCAGCGCCGGACCTCCTCGCCGCCCGCGTATCGCACGCCGTCGTCGATCCAGGCGACATCGGGCGACAGGATGAGATAATGATCGGCGAGATCGGCGCCGGCGAGCATTTTCTCCAGCGCAGTTGAGCGCGCGCCGAGCAGGAATTCCGCCCAGATGGCGGTCTGGACGATGTCCGTGTCTTCGATCAGCAGCGGCCCGGCTTCCGGCGCCATCGCCTCGCGCATCGCGATATGGGTCTTTGCGAGTTTGACGAGGTCGTCTTCGGTCCAGTTCTGTCCCTTCGCGCCGCCGTCAACGCCCTGCTTGTGATGAATGTCGAAGGCGCGGCCGTATTCGGGCATGACATGGGTGTTGAAATGCGCCGCAAGCGCCTTTGCAAGTTCCGTCTTGCCGGTGCTCTCCGGCCCCAGAAGGCAAATGCGTTTTTGCAGGCGTCGTCTTTCAGGCATCAGGTCGCCGCCTCGCCGGTTCTGTGTGAGCGTCTCCACGCAAAGTAACCGAGTGTGGCGAGGATAAGAAAGATGAAATAGAGCGCGGCCGTCGGGTAAAGCGCTTTCGTCCAGTAAAGACCGATCGCAAGTAGATCGACGGCGACCCAGACGATCCAGTTCTCAAGCCGGCGCCGCGCCAGCATTATCTGTGCGATGACGCTGAGGACCGCAATTGAGGCGTCCCAATAGGGAAAGGACGCATCCGTGAAACGCGCCATAAACGTCCCCAGCGCGGCAACGCCGGCGACGCCGACGCCCGCATAGCCGAGCATCTGGTTTCGGTTGAGCGTGCGAACGATCACGCGCCCGTCGCCGCCCCGGCCCTTCAGCCAGTAATACCAGCCGTAAAATTGCACGACGAAAAAGAAAATCTGCAGGAGCGCGTCGCTATAAAGTTTCGCGCCGTAAAAAATCCACGCGTAAAGCGCGACCATGACGATCCCGAACGGGTAGTTCCAGATCGAGCGGCGGATCAGCAGCGTGATATTGGCGAGCCCCAGGAGAGCCGCGATAATCTCGACCGGGCGTTCGCCGATCATGGCGTGCAAAAAACCGATGGGGTCAGACATTCGCGCGCCGTCCGTGTCCGCCGCCTAGACGGTCGGTTCGCGCGGGGCGAAAAAGTGAAAGACGATGTAAGCGGCGCCGATCAGCCCGGGAAACAATGCCGCAGCCCAATAGGGAAAGCCCATCATGTCGCCGGCGCCGAAATATTCAGCGAGGCCCAGCGCAACCGCCAGGCATAACAACAGAACGCCGCGCCGCAGGTCCGCATTGGGTCCGATCGCGTCGTGGGTGATGGCGGCGATCAGCTTCGGGTCGGCCTCCCCGGTTTTCTCGACGCTCGTCTTGATCGCCTCGTAGATCACACGGCGATTGCGGTGGCGGAAATAAAACGGCGTGGCGATGATCAGCACGATGCTGGCGAACACGATCAGCGGAACGATAATGGCGACTTCCATGGGGAAGACCTCGATAATTAATCCGAAGGTTTATACTGTTTTATCACTATTGGTGTTAGGTCAACTTTCAAACGGTTGTTGCGTTCTCGTGCGTCCGCCATCTCTCGCTGTTGTTCTATGAATTCGCCGAGTGGCGCATCCGGAGATTTCTTCCAATCAGGTTTTTGGAGTGACCGCTTAGTGAGAGTGGATTCAATAATCTCGGCGACATCTTCAGTCGCCGCCGTCAGCGTTTTTTCCAATTCGGTAGATTTGCGTCTGTTTTTCCGATGGCTTATCGCTTTCGATTTTGGGATGTTTTTTCGCGAGCCTTTGTCGCTTTCACCATAAACATTCCTGCGGTCCTTTTCTAAGGACAGGCGTTTTTTTTCCTGCGGTGTTTTGCGGGTTCTCGCCATCACTCCGCCGCTTTCACGAGCGTCGGGCCCGAAAGCGCGCGGGCGATGCGGTCCGCGAGGCGGCGGGCGACCTCTTCCTTCGGCATTTCGGGCCAGGCCTCGTCGCCCTTGTCGGTGATCAGAATAATTGAGTTCTTGCCGCCGCCCATCGCGCAATGGGCGCCCGGCGAGACGTCATTGGCGACGATCCAGTCGCAGCCTTTGCGCTTGCGTTTGACTTCCGCATGGCACAACACGTCGTCCGTCTCCGCGGCGAACCCGACGACCAGTTTCGGCCGGCCGTCTTTCAGCTGCGAAATGGTTTTCAGAATGTCGGGATTTTCCGTCACCGGAATATTGGTGAGGCCGCCGCGCTCTTTCTTGATCTTGTGTTCGGTTTCAATCGCGGGGCGATAATCGGCGACCGCCGCGCAACAGACGGCGCAATCGGCGGGAAGCGCCTTTTCGCAGGCGTCCATCATCTGCCGGGCGGTTTCAACGCGAATAAACTCAACCCCCTTGGGGTCGGGGATGGTCGTCGGGCCGGAGACGAGTACGACATCGGCGCCGAGATTACGAAGCGCGGCGGCGATGGCGTAGCCCTGTTTGCCGGTCGAGCGATTGGCGATGTAGCGCACAGGGTCGAGCGCCTCGTGGGTCGGCCCGGCGGTGATGAGAATGCGCTTGCCGTTGAGCGGCCCGCCTGCGGCGCTGGCGAAATACGCCTCGACGGCGTCTGCGATTTCCATCGGCTCGGCCATGCGCCCGGGGCCGAACTCGCCGCAGGCCATGTCGCCTTCATTCGGGCCGACCAAAAGCGCGCCGTCGCTTTTGAGCGTTTTCAGATTGCGCTGGGTGGCGGGATGCGCCCACATCCGGACATTCATCGCGGGGGCGTAAAGCACCGGCTTGTCGGTGGCGAGCAGCGTCGTCGAGGCGAGATCGTTAGCGAGCCCGTTCGCGGCTTTCGCCATCAGGTCGGCGGTCGCCGGGGCGACGACCAGAAGGTCCGCCGAACGCGAGAGTTCGATATGACCCATTTCCGCCTCGTCGGTGAGGTCGAAAAGGTCCGTGTAGCACTTTTCGCCGGAGAGACTGGCGACGGAAAGCGGCGTGACGAACTCGGCGCCGGCTTTGGTGAGAATGCCGCGCGCCGCGACGCCCCGGCGTTTCAGTTCGCGGATCAGCTCAAGGCTCTTATAGGCGGCGACGCCGCCGCCGATAATCAGGAGGATCGAAGGATCTGTCATTGCATCCTGTCTAGCGCAAAATGAACGCCGCTGCGAGGATCAGGGCCGCCGCGCCGGCGAACCACAGGGCCGCCCGGCCAGAGCGGGATTTTTCCGGCCCTCTCACCGCGGCGGCGAACGCCGGATCGGCGATCTTTTCCGCCGCCTTGCCGATCTCCTCTACATAATGGGGAAGCCGGGGGGCGATTTCGAGGGCCTTGCGCGTGGCGCTCTTGAGCTTTTCCGCCTGCGCGGCGGGGCCGATGGCGGTGTTGATATAGGCGCGCACGGTCGGGCCCGCCGCTTCCCACATGTTGATCTCAGGATCGAGCAGGCGCGCAACGCCTTCGACCGTCACCATGGTGCGCTGCAGAAGCACGAGTTCGGGCCGCAAATGCATGTCGAAAAGCGCCGTGACGTCGAAAAGCTGCTGCAGGACGCGGGACATGTCGACCTCATGCGCATTGCGGCCCTGCAAGGGTTCGCCGACGGCCCTCAGCGCCTGAGCGAACGCTTCGACCGAGTGCCCCGCCGGCACATAGCCAGCCTCGAAATGCACTTCCGCCGTGCGCCGGTAGTTGCGGGTGATGAAGCCGTAGATGATTTCCGCAAATGTATGCCGCGCCTTTTCATCGAGCCGGCCCATGATCCCGAAATCGACGAGCGCCAGGCGCACCTCATTGTCGATGATGAGATTGCCCTGATGCATATCGGCGTGAAAAAACCCGGTATGCAGCGCCTGTTTTAAAAAGCTCGCCATCACAAGCTGCGCGAGCGCCTTGCGGTCGACGCCGCGCTGATCGAGCGCTTTCAGATCGGCGATCGGCGTTCCCTCGATCCATTCAATCGTCAGCACGCGGCGCGCGGTCAGCGACCAGATCACCTCCGGCACGCGCACGCGCGGCTCGTCGCGCAAATTCTCCGCCAGCTCCGATGCGGCGCCGGCTTCAAGGCGAAGATCAAGCTCGATCGCCGCAGTCGCCTTCAACGTGTTGACGAACCTCACGGGCTCGAGGCGTCGCGCGGATTTCGACACCGCCTCTATCATGCGCGCCGCTCTTGCGAAGCCGCGGAACTCTTCATTCGCCTTGCGTTCAATCGACGGCCGCAGAATCTTCACCGCGACGGCGCGTCCGTCTTTCATCTGCGCGCGATGGGCCTGGGCGATGGAGGCGGCGGCGATCGGTTCTGAAAACGCCGCAAAAAGATCATCTGCGGATTTGCCGAACGCCTTCTCGATTTCGCGGCGCGCGTCTTTCTGCGGGAAAGCGGGCATCTTGTCTTGAAGACGGCCGAGATCGTCCGCCATCTCAAAGCCGATAATATCGGGGCGCGTCGCCATGAACTGGCCGAGTTTGACGTAAGCCGGCCCCAGTTTTTCGAAAGCGGCGGCGAGCCGCTCGCCCGGCCTTTTGCCGGCCCCGCGCGCGCCGATCCGCGTTACGGCGCCGAAGGCTTTCACCGGCGCCGGCGCGAGATGTGCGAATTCCCTGGGAACCAGCGCGTCATGACGCATCAGCGTCCATCCGGCGCGGGCGAGGCGGGCGTAATCGGTAAGGGCGGTCAGCATCAGATCCGCCAGGCCATGTGCAGCGCCGCGACGCCGCCGGTGAGGTTTTCATACGTCACGCGGGAAAATCCGGCCTTGCGAATGCGCATGGCGAAGGCTTCCTGCCCCGGGAACCGTCGGATCGATTCGACGAGATACTGATACGACTCCTTGTCGCCTGCGACTTTCTCGCCAAGCCACGGAATGACATTAAAGGAATAGGCGTCGTAAAGTTTTTGAAATCCTTCCGTGGTCGGATGAGAAAACTCAAGACAGATAAACCGCCCGCCCGGTTTTAAAACCCGCCGCGCTTCGCGCAATGCGGCGGCCATGTCGGTGACATTGCGAATGCCGAAAGCGATTGTGTAGGCGTCGGCGGTCCCGTTAGCGAAGGGAAGGACTTCCGCATCGCCGCAGACGCGCGTCAGCCGCCCGGCGTGCGCGGCGGCGCGGCCGCGCGTTTCGCCGGCCCTCAGCATCTCGTAATTGATATCGCAGATGACAGCTCTCGCCTTGGGTTTTTCATCCGCAAGCGGACGGCTTCCGGCTCTTTCCAGAAAGCCGAGCGCGATATCGCCGGTGCCGCCCGCGACGTCGATCAGCATTTGCCCGGGCTGGGGTGCGAGACGGTCGAGCAGCGTCGCTTTCCAGATCCGGTGTACGCCGCCTGACATCAGGTCGTTCATGAGGTCGTATTTCGAGGCGACGCTGTCGAAGACATTGCGCACTAGGTTCGCCTTTTCGCCAGCCTTGACTGTGCGAAAGCCGAAACTCGTTTCATCCTCATTGCGTCGCGTCATAATTAAGTCCTTACCTTTTGCATCTTTCCGCGAGAAGCGGCTTGACGCCGCAGACCTCCTTTGACAGGTTAAGCGATTGAATTGGCGTATTTTTTCCATAAAAGGGGTCGCCTGGCCCGCGATGGCGGGGCGCGGCGTGGAGAGCAAGGGAAAAAATGATCAAATCTGAACTGGTGCAAAAGCTCGCCGATGAGAACCCGAACCTGTTCCATCGCGACATTGAGCGGATCGTTTCGATCATCTTTGATGAGATTACGGACGCTCTCGCACGGGGCGACCGGGTGGAGCTCAGGGGCTTCGGCGCGTTCTCCGTCAAGCACAGGCCGGCGCGGGTCGGGCGCAATCCGAGAAGCGGCGAGGCGGTGCATATCGAGGAGAAATGGTCGCCCTTCTTCAAGGCGGGGAAGGAACTGCGCGACCGGCTCAATCACGAGGGGCGGTTTTCCGCCGCCGCGAAGGGCGCGCATGGGATCGGCGAGGATTAGCGCGCCCGCAAGATTGCATAAACGGCGCATGATGTGAGACACTTGCGGCCATGAAAAAGTGGCTTTTCCGTATCCTCTGGATCCCGGTTTTTCTGATCACACTGCTCTTTCTGGTGGCGAACCGGCAGCTCGTGCCGGTGAGCCTCGACCCCTTCAACGCCACGTCGCCGGCGGTCTCGACGCCCGCGCTGCCCTTATGGTTCTGGCTGGTTGGCATGCTGTTCGTCGGTTTCGCCGCGGGCGTCGCCGGCATGTGGCTGTCGGCGCGGCCCGGCCGCATGAAGGCGCGGGCGGAGCATCGCGAACTCAAGACCATGCGCCGCGAACTGGCGGAAACCCGCGCTCGCCTCGATGCTGCTGAAGAGCGCTTGAAAGAGCCGGAGCCGCCGCTTCTTGAAAGCGCTGGCGTCGGCGATGTTGAGCAGCAGGCCTAGGCGGATGCGATGAACGCCCCAACGGTCAAGATTTGCGGGGTCAAGGATATTGAGACGGCGCTCGCCGCCGCCCGCGCCGGCGCCGGTTTTCTCGGTTTCGTTTTCTTCCGTAAAAGCCCTCGCTTCATAACGCCCGAGGCGGCGGAAGAGCTCATTCTGGAGCTCAAACAGGCGAGTTTTAACGAAGGCTTCGAGCTGCCGAAACTGGTGGGGCTGTTTGTCGATGCGGGCGAAAAGGAGCTTTCCGAAGTCGCGCCGTTCCTGACGCATTTCCAGTTCCACGGCCATGAAAGCCCGGAGCGCTGCCGCGACATGGGCGCCGACTTCGCTGTCGACGTCATCAAGGCGGCGTCGGTGACCGGCAAAGAAGATATCGCCAGCGCTGAGGCTTATCAGGACATGGCGGACATCATCCTGTTCGATGCCAAGCCGCCCCCGGGCGCAGGACGGCCGGGCGGCAATGGCGTTTCCTTCGACTGGTCGGCGCTCGCCGCCTATTCAGGCGAAACGCCCTATCTGGTCGCCGGCGGGCTGACGCCGGACACCGTCGCGGCAGCGGTCGCCGCCCAGAAATCTCCAGCCTTTCTGGGGGTCGACGTCTCTTCCGGGGTCGAAAGCGCGCCGGGCAAGAAGGACGAGGCGCTGATCAAGGCGTTTATTGCAGCGGCGAAGACCGGGTAACGCCCCCCTTGCCCATCTCATTTCGGCTATCGATGGACGCTGATGCGCCAATGGCTTAGGCTCTGCTGAGGTAAAGCGGTGGGGAACATCATGAACTTCAATATGGCGGCGCCGGCGCGCCGGATAACGGCGATTTTTGCGCTGGGCCTCTTTGCTGTCTCTTGCGCTTCTGTCCAGAAGAGCAGTGGGACAACCGTTGCGCCGACGCGCCACGCCGGCGTTTACGGCGCCTCATCCGAGGCTTTGCGTGAGGCGGATGCGCTGCTGCGCGCGAACGGTTATTCCCGCGGCCTCAATGTCAGCTATGCAGAAACCAACCGGGTCGAAATTGGTCCGTCGCTGGCGCGCACGACAATCCATGAACAATCGTTTGCGGCGCCCGACACTTCCTATTCGAAGCTCGATAACTTCGCGTCATCCGCCGTCAGCAAACCGGTCATTCTCGCCGCCGCCACACAGAATGGCGGCTGGGAGGAGGAGGAAAAGGCCTACCGGCATACGATCAGCGGCATGACCTGCCCGAAGACGGAACTCATTCTTGCGATCTTTTCCGGCGATACGATCACCGTTTACCCGTTCGCGCTCACGCAGATTCAACTCTTCGCCGAGGACGGATCGGACACGGCGTGCCACTATCTGGGTCTGAACGGTGCGGCGGCGTTCACGGTTTACGCCTCTCGCTGGCCGGAAGTGAGCCTCGACAATCATTTTGCAGGCGCCATGGGCGACATCGCGAAGGTGATGCCAGTGACGGCGGAAATGCCCGTTATTATGCCTGGAGACGACGAGGACGATGAGGAAGAGCAGAACGAAGGCCCGGCGTTTCCCTCATCAATAGAGGGTCCGACTAAAGCGGCGGCCTTTAAAGTCGAGCCCAGTTCGTCGAAGGCTGTCTTCAAAACCGTGCTCTGGCTCAACAAGACCGGCGACTGGCACGTGAAGGGCCGGCTGACATTCCCGATTATTGAGAATGCTCTTGATCTGGGCGCTGTCCTTACAGAAGCGCTGGCGCATTCCTCCTATGAGGATCGTCTCGCCGAAGTCGATCGCCACATTAACACCGGCGGCCTCACTCAGGTTCGTTACTAGGCCGCCCTGCGCTGAAAAAAACGAGGCTGGATCATGCTTGGCGCTCAAGCTATGTCTTGACGCGCTTCAAGTTGTATTTGCGCCGCCGAACCAAAGTCCAAATCCGTGACCCAGCCAAATTCTTATCGTAATGGTCCTGACGCCGAAGGGCGTTTCGGCATATTCGGCGGACGCTTCGTCGCCGAAACCCTGATGCCGCTCGTGCTCGCGCTGGAGAAGGAGTATGACGCGGCGAAGAAGGACCAGGCTTTCAGGTCGGACCTCGAGTATTACCTCAAGCATTATGTCGGCAGGCCTTCGCCGCTCTATTTCGCCGAGCGTCTGACCGGACATGTCCGCGGTAGGGCCGGCTCAGGCAAGGGCGCGAAAATCTATTTCAAGCGCGACGAGCTCAACCATACCGGCGCCCATAAGATCAATAATTGCATGGGTCAGATCCTGCTGGCGCAGCGCATGGGCAAGACCCGCATCATCGCCGAAACCGGCGCCGGCCAGCATGGCGTTGCGACGGCGACAGTGTGCGCGCGTTTCGGTCTTCCTTGCGTCGTTTATATGGGCGCTACCGATGTCGAGCGGCAAAAGCCGAATGTTTTTCGCATGAAGCTTCTCGGCGCCGAGGTCATACCGGTGACGTCGGGCCGCGCGACCCTCAAGGACGCCATGAACGAGGCGCTGCGCGACTGGGTCGCGAATGTGGATTCAACCTTCTACATCATCGGTACGGCGGCGGGCCCGCATCCTTACCCGGCGATGGTCCGCGACTTTCAGTCGGTGATCGGCGAGGAAGCAAGGGCGCAGATGATGGAGGCCGAAGGGCGCCTGCCCGATGCGATCATGGCCTGTATCGGCGGCGGTTCGAACGCCATCGGTCTTTTCCATCCGTTTCTGGACGACAAGGACGTGAAGATATTTGGCGTTGAGGCGGCGGGGCGGGGCCTTGATACGCCCGATCACGCCGCATCGCTGTCAGGCGGAAGGCCCGGCGTCCTTCACGGCAACCGTACATATCTGTTGCAGGATGAGGACGGCCAGATTCTCGAGGGGCACTCGATTTCTGCGGGGCTCGATTATCCAGGCATCGGGCCGGAACACGCCTGGCTTCATGAAACGGGCCGCGTTCAGTATCTCTCCGCGACGGACGCCGAGGCGCTGGACGCGTTTCAGCTTTGCGCCCGGCTTGAAGGGATCATCCCGGCGCTCGAGCCCGCCCACGCGCTCGCCCGCGCCCTCGACCTCGCCGCTTCCATGCGCCGCGAGGAGATCTTGCTCCTCAACATGTGCGGTCGCGGCGACAAGGACATTTTTTCGGTGATGGACTCGCTAGGGGCGGGGTAAGAGCGAACGAAAACAGGACGCGCAGCGTAGAAAGTCGGCAGCAACTAAAACCAATCACCGACATGCTTTTTGTCATAGGTTGAGTTGCGCTTGACCATCCTGCAAAAAGATTCCTATTCGACTCATGCGAGCCACCCGCAAGGAACATGTGATGCTGGATATTGCTATAGTCGGCGGAGGGGTCGCAGGTTTAACCACCGCAATTGCTTGTCAGGAAGCTGGACGAAACGCGCATATTTTTGAAAGCGCACCCGCCTTCGAAACGATTGGTGCGAGCCTTTCAATTTGGCCAAATGCTTTGGCGTGCCTCGGCGATTGGGGACTGGCCAACGAAATTGCCAGTTTGGGACACCCGATCAACTCTGTTGCCTGGCGACGTGCATCCGGCGAAGCGTACTACGAACTCGGGCTCGAAGAGATTTACTCCAAATTGGGATACTCCGGCATTTGCATTCGCCGAGCTGATTTACATGCGCGTCTCGTGAGTGCGGTGCGAGAAAACACATGTCACACTGGTCATCGGCTTGCACAGGTAACGAAGCACGACGCAGCCGTGGAACTGGTTTTCGAGAATGGAGAACGCGTCAAGGCCAGACACGTGATCGCAGCGGACGGCATTTGGTCAACCTTGCGCGCATCAGTTGTCAATGACGGTCCGCCAAAATATGCCGGTTACGGTGCGTGGCTAGGCCTTTCGCCTGCGCCGGCGCCCAGCTTTGCTAACGATGAAGCGGCAGAGTATTTCGGCCCCAATGGGCGCATGGGTATTCTGGAAACCGGCAATGACACCCGTTATTGGTATGTGATTGCCAACCGAGACATCCCTATTGACCGCGCCGGCAAGGCGAAGCTTTCAGATGTTCTCGTTCATTTGCAGGATTGGCCTGATTATTTGAAAGATATCGCGTCTCAAAGCCGTGACGAGGGTGTCATTTATGTTTCGTTTTACGAGCGCTCGCTTGCATCAAAGTGGGGAGACGACCAGATCACACTGGTTGGCGATGCTATACATCCCTTCGCGCCCAACCTTGGGCAGGGCGCGTGTCAGGCGATAGAAGATGGGCATGCGATTGGCCGGGCCTTGATGGAAAATGTGTCGCTGAACGATTTCAGCGTTTGGATAAAAAACGACCGATCAAAGCGTGTCGAATACATTAATTCGCGTTCCACCCGGATCGGTCAGTTGATTCAAAAGAACGCCATCCTGTCCACCCTGACGCGAAATATGATGGGATGGGAGCCTGCACGGCAAAATCTGGCTCATGAATTTCGCAGGCAGTTTACCTTGCCAGATGGTGTCCGCTAAGGCGCAAAAATCTGCTTATGGAATAACCTGGCTGCTTGACGGCCAGATCACCGATGCCCACTCCATTTCCGCCGGACTCGACTATCCGGGCATCGGGCCAGAACACGCCTGGCTTCACGAGACCGGCCGCGTTCAGTATCTCTCGGCGACCGACGCCGAAGCGCTGGAGATGTTTCAGCTTTGCTCAAGGCTCGAAGGGATCATCCCGGCGCCTGAGCCGGCGCACGCCCTTGCGCGCGCCGTTGACCTGGCTGCGGAAATGCGCCGCGAAGAAATTCTGCTCATGAATATGTGCGGACGTGGCGACAAGGATATCTTTTCGGTGATGGACGCGCTCGCCTAGCGCCTCGGCTTACGCTGCCGGCGTGTCGTCGATGAAGTCGTGAATGTCGCTGAAACAGCCGACCATGCGCACGGCGCGGCCCTGGTCGTTGCGCATCGCCTTGCCGCGCGAGCGGAACCAGCGATAGTCGCCTTCCACAGTCTTGAGGCGAAATTTGACATTGTAAGGCGTCTGTTCGCCGATGTGCCGATTCAAGGCCTCCTTGTGTCCCTTGAGATCGTCCGGATGAATGGCGCGTTCGATCTGCTCAAGATCATAAGGGCCGCGACCTTTTTTGTAGCCGAGGATCGTCTGTATCCGTTTTGAAATGGTGGCGCCTCCGGTGACGATATCCCAGTCCCAGATGCCGTCCGAAGCTTCGTTGGCGGCCCATGAGTAGCGCTCGAGTTGCTGCGTACTCTCAAGGGCGGCGGCTGCGCGTGCGCTGAAGTGTTCCAGCACCGCCGCCAGCGAGTTCTCGTTGTCCATCGGCGTTCTTGACAGGCCAACGACGAGGCCGAGCGGTACGCCTTCGCTGGATAGCAAATTGACGCCGACATAACCCTCAATGCCGTTGTCTTCCAGAAAGCGATCTCTCGGAAACAGCTCGGCGACGCCATTAGGATAGGCGCAACAGGCGCTATCGATGACGCGCGCGCATGGGGTGCCGTCCAGCCCGTAGGTGAAATTCGGAGCGAGCTCACCATCAACAACATGGCAGATGGAGCGCGTGATGTTCGAGAACGGATTGACGAGGCCGATCATGAAAAAGTCGAGTTTGAACGTCTCGGCGGCGGCGAGCGCAAAAGCGCGGAGAAACTGATCGCACGATACATGCGCGAGTTTCATCGCCATCCTGGCGATCATCGCTTCGGCGCTAGATTGTTCGCGCCCGAAAGCCTGTTCGAGCTGCTCCTGCATCTGCGCTGCGCTGACTTGCGACATGATTTCAAGCCTTTACCGTTATCGCTCACAAATCGTCTTCCGCCCTCGACGGAAGGAGGCCGAATTTCCGGCCTTATTTTGCCGCCGTTTTCTTGATGGAGCTTTAACCAACGCTCGCCTGACATTTACCGGGCCGTTAATCCTGACTAGATTCCGGCGTCCACACGGGAGAATCCTATGAAACCGCCCCTCGCCGCCGCGTTCGTTTTCCTTGTCGGATTGCCGTTGAGTCCCGTTTTGGCGCAGTCTGATCTTCGCGCCGCCATCGCGGCCGATTACGACGTCAATCTCAAAGCCCTTTTTGAACATTTTCATGCAAATCCCGAGTTGTCTTTTCTCGAATTCGAGACTGCGCGAAGGCTCGCCGCAGAGCTGCGGGCGCTCGACTATGAGGTGACGGAAGGCGTCGGCGGGACCGGGGTCGTGGCGGTTTTTAAAAACGGCGACGGTCCGACAGTGCTGGTTCGCGCCGACATGGACGGTCTGCCGGTCAGGGAGGACAACAATCTGCCCTACAGGTCGACGGCGACGCAGGAGGACACCGACGGCGTTGTCAAACCGGTCATGCATGCGTGCGGTCATGACGTGCATGTCACTTCCCTGATCGGGACCGCCCGGCAAATGGCGGCGCGCAAGGATCAGTGGTCGGGAACGCTGGTCCTGATCGGGCAGCCGGCGGAAGAGCGCATTTCCGGCGCCCGAAACATGCTTGAAGACGGTCTCTACAGGCGCTTTCCGAAACCGGATTACGCGCTCGCGCTGCATGTCCATGCGGACAAGCCTGCAGGCCGCGTCGACGTGCCGCTCGGCATTCGCGCCTCCAGCGCCGACAGCGTCGACATCATCGTTCATGGCGTCGGCGCGCATGGCGCCTCTCCCCACAAGGGCGTTGATCCTGTGCTGGTCGCCGCCCAGATTGTTGTGTCGCTTCAGTCGGTCGTATCGCGGAGCATCAATCCGCAGGAGGCCGGCGTGATTACAGTCGGCGCCATTAATGGCGGGTCGAAACACAACATCATCGGCGATCGCGTCGAGATGCAGCTCACCGTCCGCTCCAACAATCCGGAGGTCCGAATGCAGCTTCTCGACGCAATCGACCGGGTGGCGGAAGGGGTTGCGATATCGATGGGCGTTCCGAAAGACCTGATGCCTGAAGTCATCCGCTCAAAGACGGAAACGACGCCGCCGACGATCAATGACCGCGCGACGGCGGAGGTTGTCCGCGCCGCGATTACCGCGAAAATGGGCGAGGGGGTTCTGATCGACAAGCCGCGCGAAGGCATGGGCGCGGAGGATTTCGCCTATTTTGTAACGCCTGAAAGCGGCGTTAAGGGCGTTTACATGAATGTCGGCGGCACGCTCGAGAAAAACCTCGGCAAGGCCGCTTCGCATCATTCGCCGCTATTCAGAATAGAACCAGAGCCTTCCATCAAGACTGGCGTTGAAGCGATGACGACAGCCGCCATCGCTCTTTTCAACGCGGAATAGCCCTTAATCGTCGTCGCTGTAGTCAACACCGCTGACGGTGATGTCGCCATGGCCTTGCGTCCGGACCGTTCCCTCATGGTCGCGGACATAAATGCTCCCTGAACCATTCGTGCTCAGGACAGGGTTGGTGGCGACGCCAAGATGGCTGAAGTCGCCGGAGCCGGCGATCGTGACCCGAAGGTCCCGGGCGACGCCGCCGGCGATCTCGACATCGCCGCTGCCGCGGATTGATGCTGCGGTGGGGCCGCCGACGCTGGCGATTTCAATATCGCTGGAACCGTTGACGCTGATGTCGGCGCCGCCGTTAACAGCGGCTGCAACAACATCGCCGGAGCCATGCGTTGAAACGGCGAAAGCGCCGCCGACGGCGCCGAGTTCGACATCGCCGGAGCCGTGAATGCTGACCGAGGCGTCGGCGCCGATGTCGTCAAGGATAACGTCGCCTGATCCATGAATGCGGGTCACCATCGTCGCGGCCCGTCCGCCGGTAAAGTCGCCTGAGCCATGAATTGAAAGGTCGAGGTCGCCGGCGATGTCGCCGACGATGAGATCCGCCGAGCTGTGAATGCTGATCTCGGCGCTGGCGAGATCGCCGACCCGGCCTTCCACATAACCCGCATGGGCATGAAAAGCGCCATTAAGATCGCCGCCGCTCACGAGGACGACCGCATCGTCGAAAGACACAGCCGTGCCGGCAGGCACGGTCACGGTGAATGTCGGATAGGCTTCAAGATAGATTTTGAACGCATTCTCATGGTCGCGTTTCCAGTTGATGCCTTTTTGCCAGTGACGGTCTTCCGGATCGTCTTCGCCTAGCACCGTCACCGCGCCGTTCGCTGAACCGATTTCGATCGGGTAGGCGACGTTGGTTCCATCGGTCTTGACGACGGAAACCTTGTCGCCGCCGATGCGGAGGTCGACCGTACCGGTCATACGCTCGAACGAAACGGATTTGACGTTAGAAAAATCGCGCGTTTCGTCGGCCTGAGCGGCCGCCAGGCTGAGCGCCGCCGCGCTGACCGCCGTGAGTGTTGCATAAACGAGTTTCATGGCCCCGCCTCCTGTCGCTGAAAAACACGAGCGTTATGCTACGCGTGTAGTATGCTGTCGGCAATCGCTGGCTGACACAGTCGAGCGCGGCAGAGACCCGGTTCATCGCGCTGACGGCGGCGGGGCGGGCCAAGACGGTGACTCCACGGGGCTTGGAGCGGTTCATATGTGCATAGAGACGTTCGCCGATATGCGAGCATCCGCGCCTTTTATCTCTAAGCGGAAACAAATAAATGTCGGGGACGCTTCGGTCGCCAGCTGGCGCGACACTGATTTAGCCTGTTTGAGAGGAACTACTCGCCATGAAGGGCCGTTTTCTGCCGATAAAGTTTATATGCGGCCTGGCTGCGGTCGGCGCGGCGCTGGCGCTGGCGTCATGCGCGTCCACTTCCAGCGCGGCGCCGCTGATCGATTCCGATATTCAAGAAGCAGAGCAAACAGCGCGCGCCTGGATGGCGGAACGAGGCTTCAACGGCGTCGTTCTGGTCAATTGGTCGGGAAAAGATCTCATTGCTATCGCCGACGGCGTTGCGGACCCGCAAACCGGCCGCCGGTTGACCATGCAAACCCGGTTTGAAACCGGATCGGTTGAAAAATATTTCGTCGCCATTGCGGCGTTCAGGCTGATCGAGAAAGGCATGCTTGATCTCGATGCGCCAATTGCGACCTATCTGCCAGACTACAGAGCAGATACCGGCGCGCGCATCACGCTGCGCTCCCTCCTCAGTAATCAGTCCGGGCTGCCGAACGATATTCTCGATGCGTTTCGGCGCGCCGCCAATGGCGAGGCCGAGACGATCGATGCTCTCGATGCCGGTGAAGCGGTGCGGGAGTTCACCAGCGGAGATCTGAAATTCGAACCGGGCGCGCGCTTCGATTACGTCCTGTCGAACTGGCTGTTAGCGCAGCATTTGCTGGAACAGGTTGCTGGCGAGGACTATGCCGCGCTGCGGGCGAGCGACGTCTTCAACGCCGCCGCGATGACGCAAAGCGGCGGCTATGTTCACGATATGCAGGAAACCGATCCGCCGGTCACGGATGTCGCCATCGGTTTTGATCCCGAAGATGCGAATGGCCGCGGCGATTATTGGACGCCGCGTTTCTTCCGGGGCAGCTATGCGACAGCGGGCGACATGCTGACGTTGGAGCGGGCTCTTTCCGCCGGCGCCTTGATGGAGCCCGAAACCGTTACCTTGTTTCGCACCGTGCAGGCGCCGGAAGAGAACTACGCCTTCGGCGGGAGATATCGAACGTGGAGAATGTGCGGCGAGGCGCATTTGATCTCGACCCAATCCGGCTCTAACGGCGCGACGAATATCGTTTCAGCCTATGATGTGGAGACCGGCCTCGGTGTCGCGCTGTTCACAAATGTCGATGATAGCCAGGGCGACATGTTCGCGCTGGCCGAGACCCTGATGAATATCGCGATGGGGTGCGCAGGCCCGGCGTGAGCCGGGCACCGCCGCATTTTCGCCCGGAAATCACCCTGAAATGACCTTGACTGGGCGAGACGGCGTTGGACCGAATGTTGCGTTCAAGGATTGTGAGACGCTCGGCTGTGGGGCTCGTTCTCATGGAGAAGGAGCAGTAGTATGCGTAAGTTGATTGCCTGTGTGATTGGGGCCGGTTTTATCATGGGCGCGGCGCCAGCGTTCGCCGGCGAATGGAAACTTAACCCCCGCGCCTGTCCGGATCTTGTCGAAGACCGTTACGACCGGATTGAAGACCGCCGCGATACGCGCTTCACGACCGGGCGCCGGGACCGGATCGAGGATCGCCGCGACCGCGCTGAAAACCGGCGTGACGAGGCGGTGACAATCTGCCCGGCGCGCGCATTTTATTATGTTCCGGACCGCTGGGAAGAAAAGCGCTTTGCAAAGGCGAAATACAACAACGGACGAGGCCGCGCCGATGGTCGACGTAACTTTCGCTCGGCTTTGAAATACGACCGGCGGATGAGAATGAACTACATCCGCATCGACGGCCGCAAGATTTTCGTTCGTAGTTAATCCGTAATCTGAAGGTTTTTGCATGATAAAGGAAGCGGGCTGCGTGCAGGGCCCGCTTCTTTTTTGTCACCGGCTCTTGGCTGAACATTTCCGGTTGTCCAGCTTTTCTTGCGCCGCCCTGAGGTCGGCCTTGGCGCCGGAGATGGCTTCAGGAAGCCCATCAGTGCGATAAATGAGCCATTTGCCTTCAGGCGATGTGTGTTCGATCCGCACCGGCTGGGTGCTGAGAAACTCGATAACGGCGGGGCTCAAGGCCATCTCGGTGACGGCGTAATTGGAATTCAGGGGCGTGTTGAAGAAGCTGCCGTCCGGCAGGACCATTTGAAAAGCGCCATTTTTATAATTGTGCCAGATTTGCAGAAACGGTTCCGGGCGCGAGCCGGTGTCGTAGGTGAGGCGCAGGCCGAAATTAGTTGCGTAATTTCGTCTGGCTTCCCATTGCGCGAAGATAGCCTCGCCGCCGGTTTCCCGTTCCAGTCCGGCGGTGACAATCCAGTCGTTGATCACGCGTGTACTATCGCAGGAAGACAGGGCCCAGGACGCGCCTTCGCGGTCGCAAGCCGAAACGCCGAAAAAGGCGATGCAAAGAGCGGCTGCAAGCCGCCGGCGGATCACTGTCATGACGCCCCCCGTCCTTGAGCTGATAATCCTCCGGAAACGATGCCGCTAAGAGCGGCGGCGGGCAACCCTGACGCGCGCTCTTTCCCGCGCGCACTGGCGTTCGGGTTTCCGTCGCGGTATATGCCGCGCCGCAGCATTCGGGAGACTCCAAGCCATGCCCGCCCACAAAGACGTCAACAAAGTCGTTCTCGCCTATTCAGGCGGGCTCGACACATCGGTGATCCTGAAATGGCTGCAAGTCGAATATGACTGCGAGGTCGTGACCTTCACCGCTGATCTCGGCCAGGGGGAGGAGCTCGAGCCGGCGCGGCGCAAGGCCGAGCGCGCCGGGATCAAGGAAATCTATATCGAGGATCTGCGCGAGGAGTTCGTGCGCGACTTCGTCTTCCCGATGTTCCGCGCTAACGCCGTCTATGAGGGGCTCTATCTGCTCGGCACGTCGATCGCCCGGCCGCTGATCGCAAAGCGACTGGTTGAGATCGCCGCGGAAACCGGCACCGACGCCATCGCCCACGGAGCGACCGGCAAGGGCAACGATCAGGTGCGCTTTGAGCTTAACGCTTACGCGCTGAACCCGGACATCCGCGTGATCGCGCCCTGGCGGGAATGGGATCTCAATTCCCGCGCCAAGCTGATCGACTGGGCGGAAAAACACCAGATCGAGATTCCGAAGGACAAGCGCGGCGAGGCGCCGTTTTCGGTCGACGCTAATCTTTTGCATACATCCTCTGAAGGCAAGGTGCTTGAAGATCCGGCGGATGAAGCGCCTGACTATGTTTATCAGCGTACGGTCGATCCTGAAGACGCGCCCGACAAGGCCGAAACCATCGAGGTCGGTTTTGAAAAAGGCGACGCGGTTTCCGTCAACGGCGAGGCGCTATCGCCGGCGGCGTTGTTGACGAAGCTCAACGAACTCGGCCGCAAGCACGGGGTCGGCCGGCTCGATCTAGTTGAGAATCGCTTTGTCGGCATGAAGTCGCGCGGCGTTTACGAGACCCCGGGCGGAACCATCCTGCTCGCCGCCCATCGCGGCATCGAACAGATCACCCTCGACCGCGGCGCGGCGCATCTGAAAGACGAGCTGATGCCGCGCTATGCAGAACTCATCTATAACGGTTTCTGGTTCGCGCCGGAGCGCGAGATGCTGCAGGCGGCGATCGACAAGAGCCAGGAGCATGTATCGGGGACCGCGCGTATCAAGCTCTATAAGGGCTCTGCGAATGTCGTCGGCCGATCATCAGAAAAATCGCTTTATTCGATGGCGCATGTGACTTTTGAAGAGGACGCCGTTTACGACCAGAAAGACGCGGAAGGCTTCATCAAGCTCAACGCGTTGCGTCTCAAACTCGCCGCCCGGCGTAACGTGAAAGCGAAATAGCGATGGACCTTTCAATGATCCCGCCCGGCGTCAATCCGCCGAAGGACGTCAACGTCGTCATCGAGGTGCCGCTCGGCGGCGAGCCGATCAAGTATGAGATCGACAAGGCGTCCGGGGCCATGTTCGTCGACCGGTTTCTTTATACGGCGACGCGTTACCCCTGCAATTACGGGTTCATTCCCGGCACGCTCGCCGACGACGGCGACCCGGTTGATGTCATGGTCTATGGCAATCGTCCGCTGACGCCGGGCGCGGTGGTCGGCGCGCGGCCGGTCGGCGTTCTGCTGATGGAAGACGAGGCAGGCATGGACGAAAAGATACTCGCCGTGCCGAGCGCGCGCCTCACGCGGTATTATTCGAAAATCAACACCTACGAGGACCTGCCCGATATCCTGATCGACCGGATCACCCATTTCTTTGAGCATTATAAGGATCTCGAACCGGACAAATGGGTCAAGGTCGTTGAATGGCGTGGTCCGGAAGACGCTGAACGATTGATCATGGAAGGGGTCAGGGCTGAAGCAGCCGCCCGCTAGAGGGTTGAACCCCAGCGAAGCCGCCGTTTTGCGGCCGATTTAACCCTTTTTTAAGGGGCTGTTTCGGGCTAGACTGGCCGTCTTGGCGCGGTGATGAGTGGTTTGCGTCCGGATTGAGCGAGGGGTGGGTATGCGAAATCTGCAAATTGAAGCGCTGTTTGGCGGCGTCCTGGCGATGGTTGTTCTGGGCGTTGCGGTTTACGCCCTGGTCAACAGCACGTTCGGCGCTTCCGGCTCCGTCAGCCCCGATCCGTCATCGGCCACGCCCGCCATCTCCGTCAGCGCGCCGAGCGTGTCTCTCGAAGCCGAATCCGGACAGGACCTCATCTGCGAATGTTATGATGAAGCGTTTCGCCTCGCGGGGCGCGTCGACGTGCTCTCGCCGGAATACCGCACCGGGTTCGAGCAGTGCCGCGCGCGCGGCGGCGTTGACGCCGGCGATGCATGGACGGCCGGCTGGAATGCGCGGCTGTCGGGCCGGCCTTATGAAGCGAGTTGCCGCGCTTACAAGCGCCGCAGCAACTAGACTTCCTTCGCCAGCAGCTTTCCGGTTACGAGCTTGTAGGGCCGAACCTCAACGTCTTCGAATAACGACGCCTTTGCGTATGGATCCGCCTCGGCGAAAGCGTTGGCGGCGTTGCGGTCTTCTGCGTCGATGATGAGCAGGCTGCCGACCGGTCTTCCATTATCGTCCAGCATTGGCCCGGCGAGTAAAACATTGCCGTCGGCTTTCGCGATGTAGGCGAGATGCGCTTCCCGCGTCGCCATGCGCAGGTCGACGCTGTCCGGTTTGTCACGGCAAAGAAGAAGAAACTGGGGCACTATTTCGTTTCCGGTTTGAAGGGGCGAGCGAGAAGTTGGGCGATGATGTCGTCGATCGATTGCTCGCCGGAGACAAGCGAAGCGACAGCGGCGCAGATCGGCATGTCGACATCCGCCTTCTGCGCCAGCGCCATCACCGCCTCGGCGCTCGCGACCCCTTCGCTGACGGATTGCCGTTCGGCGAGGATTTCCTGAAGTGAGCGGCCTTTGCCGAGCTCCAGCCCGAGGGACATGTTGCGCGACTGGGGGGAGGACGCGGTGAGGATCAGATCGCCGAGCCCTGATAGTCCGGCCATGGTTTGCGGCAGTGCGCCGAGCGCAACGCCGAGGCGCTGAAATTCGGCGAAACCTCTGGCGATCAGCGCGGCGCGGGCGCTTTCGCCAAGGCCTCGGCCCTCGACCGCGCCGGCGGCGATGGCGAGTACGTTTTTGACCGCCCCGCCGAGTTCCGCGCCGATGAGATCGCGGGTGAGGTAGGGGCGGAAATGCGGTGCGCCGACGGTGGCGACCCAGCGTGCGGCGATCCCGTCATCGGCGCAGGCGAGGGTGACGGCGGTCGGCAGGCCCTTTGCGACGTCCCGTGCGAAGCTCGGCCCCGAAAGAACCGCAGGGATCGCCCGCGGCCAGACTTCGCTCAGGACTTCGGTCATCAAAAGACCGGCGCCACGCTCAACGCCTTTCGAGCAAAGGGCGATCGGCGCCGTTTCCGGCGCAAAGGTTTTGAGTTCGGCGAGGACCGTGCGAGCGAACTGCGCCGGCGCGACAAACACGAACGCTTCGCATTTGCTCGCCGCGCTGAGATCGCCTGTGGCTTTCAGTTGGGGTGACAGGCGCGCGCCCGGGAGGAAGACCGGGTTCTCGTGATCTGCGTTGATCGCCTGAACGACGTTTTCTTCGCGCGCCCAGATCAGCGTATCAACGCCGTTCCCGGCGATGAGCGAGCCAAGCGCCGTTCCCCATGCGCCCCCGCCAATGACGGCGATTGTTGAAAAGGGCGCAGCGTCGTTCATAGGTCCGTTGGCGAAATCCGGCGCCCGCCTGGCGCCGCCGCCTTATGCTTTAAACGCCCGGCCCGTCATAAGGAAGGTTTTCGTAGATCGTATCGGCGATCTCGAAGATTCGGATGTTCGGGTAATACTGGCACTGCGTGATTATGTAATCGGCGGTGTCATCGAAATCGAGTCCGCTGAGATCCCGCGCCTGTCCCCCTGCCTGGGCGTTGCGTCCGGAGAAGTAGCCGAATGACCACTGGTGGAGGCCGATCCTGACATCCGCCTGGTCAGCGGCGCCGAGATTTCCGAAGGTGCTGTTGAATTGCGAGCATTGCACCGAGCCGATGCCAAGCACGTCGCTGGCCGCCGCAGGCGTTGCGAGAACGAAAAGACCGAACGCCGCCGCCGCGGTCGCCCCGAAAAACCGGTTATTCATGGAACCCCCTCAATATGGTTAACGGGGGCAGCCTATCGCCTGCCGTATTGGGCTGGCAAGCGGCCCGGCGGCGTAAATATCGGCTCGGCTTGCATGCTGAGGAATGAACAGTTTATAAAACGCTCACTCTTCCAACAAGGCCGTCATGCCGCTTGAACAATTAGACGAAACCGCAAAGCAGATTCTTTCCGCCGCCAGTCGCCGATTTCTTCATTACGGCTACGGAAAGACGACGATGTCGGAGGTCGCTCAGGACTGCAACATGTCCACGGGCAACCTCTACCGGTACTTCCCGTCAAAACTCGATATCGCAGAAAAATTCGTCGCCGTCTTGCGGCTTGAGCATATCGAGCGCCTTCGCGGCATTATGGAAGCGAAAGGCAAGTCTCCGAAGGAAAAGCTGAGAGAGTTCTTTCTGACGAAATTTCGCCTCGCCTATGAGCGTTTTCACGATCGCCCGAAAGCTTTTGAGCTGTCGCAGACACTGCTCGCCGAAAGGCCGAAGGTGGCGCTTGAGTGGGAAAACGCAGAAGCTCAGATCCTTGCTGAAATCCTCTCCCATGGTGAAGCGGAAGGGAGCTTCACTGTGGGAAACCCGCATGAGACGGCGCGGATCCTTCAGGATATCGCTTTTCGCTTCACCAGCCCCGCGGTGTTCCACGAGGGCGAGGCCGATATCCTGACCAAGGAACTCAATGGCGTTCTCGACCTGGTGCTGGATGCCTTCGCCTGGCGGAATTATCAGCGCGCTGGCGGCCATCGCAGGGGTGTCCCTGGGGAATTGTAGTGCCGTTGCGCATGGTTATGCTAAATTTTTCCCTCTCCCGGCCCGTTCAATCGTGATGGTTATCAATTAGTTATATGTTATATAAAGGAAAATCAGCCATTTTGGCAGATGCGCGAAAATTCCAATAAAAAATGAACATTTATCATTTTGTTCATTGACAAGCTTTCAGAGAGCTCCTACCTAGCAGCCACTGCCGGGGGGATCGCTGCAAATCGGCTCTCCAGGCGGCAACAACAAGAACCGCAAGACGCATAACCAGGATGTGAGAAAGACAAAGCCATGACCGCTTCATTTCGCAATTTCGCCCTTCAGGCCGCCATCACGCTCGCGCTCGCCAGCATTCTCGGCGCGGCCCTCCTCGGCTTCGCCGACTACGCCACAAAGGGCGTCATCGCCTAGCTGGGATAAAACGAACCCCTGATTGTTGCGGCCTTTGTCCCCCTCCCCTCAGTAGGACAAACACCTCCCTCAGCCGCAGCAATTCTCTGGCGCGGAAGCTCCACCCGGCTTCCGCGCCTTTTTTATTTTGCGTTTTGCTTTTTGAAGAGGGTCAGGCTTTCGGGCCTTTGCGCCCACCGCCGATTTCCGCGCCTTCTATGGGCGGCGCGAGCGGCCAGCGCGCCCGCGGGGCCATGGCGAGGGTTTCCGCCGGATCGGGAACGAGACCGGCGGCGAGGCGTTCGGCGCCAGCCCAGGCGATCATTGCGCCATTGTCGGTGCAGTATTTCGCCGGCGGAAAAATCAGCCGCCAGCCTTTGCGTTCGCACAGCGAACCCAGCATCGATTTGATCGCGCAATTCGCCGCGACGCCGCCCGCGACAACAAGACGGCCCTTCTCTGCGCCAATCATCTCCATGGCCTTTTCGGTGCGGTGGGCGAGATGACGCGCAGCGGCGTGCTGGAACGATGCGGTGATGTCGGCGATGTCCTGACCGGTGGGAGCGGATAGCGCCTCCGCCGTTTCCCGGACCGCGGTCTTGAGGCCCGAAAAAGAAAAGTCGCATCCGTCCCGTCTGGCGAGCGGTTTCGGGAAGTCATACCGGTCATACCGGCCGCCCGTCGCCGCCGCTTCGATCAGCGGCCCGCCCGGCTGGCCAAGGCCTAACAGCTTCGCGGTCTTGTCGAACGCCTCTCCTGCGGCGTCGTCGATGGTCGTGCCGAGGCGGCGATACGCGCCGAGCCCTTCGACCAGGATGAGTTGCGTATGGCCGCCTGAAATCAGCAAAAGGAGATATGGGAAGGGAGCGTTCTCGGTCATACGCGCGGAAAG
>CAJXLJ010000028.1 GCA_913055785.1 uncultured Parvularculaceae bacterium
TTTCGCTCCTTGCGACCACGCCGTTTCATTGTCATCAAATGTGTGGGCTGACCGTAGAAATAGGACCACAAGAACATGTTTGCTCGGGGGTGCCCGCCAGGGCTGTCGCGCATGTCGATTATGATGGCCTCGGAATCGGCAATGTTTGCCATAGCTTCTACAATTGACGCCTCTGTCTCCGGAAACGGCGTCAAAACCGTGAGTTTGAAATACCCGACTTTATCATCCAGCATTCTGGATTCCGCTTTATCAGGCGGGGGCGGTTTGAAACTATTCGTTTCTTGATCAGCGCTTTGATGTTTGAAGTGAAATACTAAGTGCTTGTCATTAGATATGGCTTGGAGATCTTCGGTAAGTCGCTGAGCTAACAGCTCAGGATCGTCAATAGCCAAATACTTCGTTATATTATCATTGAGATAAGCGTAGATCTCAGCGCCTATATCTTTAAAGACGTATTCTTTTTTCAAATCCTTGGCCGCAGCTTTAACAACTTCCTCCTGCCACTCCTTGGCGTAAGCCGCGTTTGCTTGAAGAGCTAGACAAGCAACTAGTAAGGGTATTGCGCAGAGTTTTCGTAAGAATGCCATTTTTGTCTCATCTTTAATATGCAGAAATATTACTATTACGCATAATTATTTACTATGAAAGAAGTGATTCAGAACAACATTTCAATATATTGAGAATTTCTCAATTTCTTTTAGGCGGTCGTGCCGGGAACGCCCATCGTCTTATTGGCGGGCATTCCGGCTCTTTCGTGACCTCTAACGCGGCCTCCGGAAGTTCAAATGGCCGCGAATAGATATTTTGGGCATACAAGTCACAGCGCGGCGATTTTCACAGAATGCGCTTCGGCTGAGTAGTCTAAATCGGGATAAGCTTGGATATCAGCGCTTCGCGCGGCGCGGGCGGGGTTTTTCGCGTTGCATAACCGAGCCGCGACAGCATTTGCACGGTTTCGCCCTCTTTGGCGCCCAATAATTCATGGGCGCGGGCGTAGTGTTCCGCCATTTCGGGAAATTCCTGCAGCGCCTGGCTTAAGGGGTGAAAACCCAGACCGTGCGTTGCGGCGGCGAGCTGCATTCGCACCCAGGCGCGGCCGCTCTCGAGCTGATCGATGCGCGTGTTCGACGCGGTTTTGATCCACGCATAAGCAGACGCCGTCTCGCAGGCCTTTTCGTAAAACTCAAGGCTCTGTTCGTAGGCCGTCGATCCTTCTTCGTTCATTTTCTCATGGGTAAGCAGTCCGAGACCGGCGGCGGCATCCATCGGCGCGCCAGCCAAAGACAAGCCATAAGGATTTGTATTGTTTTCCGTTTTGCCGATGCGCGTGACGTTGATGCTTTCCTCGCGGGTCCGTTTGAGCGCCCACTCGGTACGCCAGGCAGCGATGGTCAGCGCGCGTAAATCCTCCACCATGGCGGGCTTAGCGACAAAACCGGCGGCGACGGCCGAATTGGCGGTCTGAACGACTGCGCTGAGATCATCGGCGGAAGGTATTTTACTGGTATCGAACGGCGCCCTGTTCGTGCGCCGCAACAGAACCTGACCGAAAAGCGGATCGCGTTCGACCGCGTCAGTCTGAACGAGCGTTACCTTTGCAATCGGGCGATCGTCGAGCGCTGGATGGGATTGCCCCTCAGGGAAAGGCGTAATCTCTGCGAGAAAGCCCCTTTCCGCCGCCGCTTGTCGCAGGAGCTCAAGAAAGGCGCCGAAGCCGATGGTGATCTGTCTGTTCGGCGGATCGGTTTCCGGCAGCAGCCGGTCATGGTCGCAGAACACCGTCAGCGCATTCTCGCCATCAAGGCGGATGCGCCAGGGCTGCATATTGTGCGGGTTGGGCGCCAGGATCGCATAGGCGAGAACATCAAGTCGCGGATCGCCGAAGCCCGCCGCCGCCTCGCGCCACGGCGCGCGCGCCGCCTTCGGGTCCCGCGTCGCCGCCCATGTTACGCCCGCGACGGTGACGGCGGCTGAACCTGTTAATAGCAGCATGCGGCGTGAGACGGACATTCAGGCCTCCCCAGCGAAATCTATGAGACGATACGCACCGGCATTTTGTGAAATCCGTGAATGAAGTTTGACTTGATGCGTTCCGGCGTTCCCGCGATTTCGATGCGGCGCCAGCGTTCCAGAACCGCCTCAAGCAGGATTTTCAATTGCAGTTCCGCCAGCCGCCTTCCCATGCAGCGATGGATGCCCATGCCGAAAGAAAGATGCCGCCGCGCGTTTTCCCGGTCGATGCGGAAGGCCTCGGCGTTATCGAAGACAGCCTCGTCGCGATTGCCGGAAATATACCACATGACGACCTTGTCGCCCTTTTTGATTTCGCGGCCGCTGATTACGGCGTCGGCGACGGCGGTCCGGCGCATATGGGAAATCGGCGTCTGCCAGCGGATGATTTCGCTGACGGAGTTTTCAATAAGCGACGGGTCCTGTCTGAGCTTTTCGAGCTGGTCCGGGAACCGGTGAAACAGATCGACCATAGCCGACATGGAATTCCGGGTCGTGTCGTTGCCGCCGACAATCAGCACGAGCACATTACCCAGAAAGTTCATTGGCTGCATGCCCGAAGTCGACTGGTTTTGCGCCAGCATCGAGACCAGATCGAGGCCGCCGGTCTTGTCTTTTCGTTCGCGCCAGAGCTTGGTGAAATAAAACAGACATTCCTTGATTTCCCGGCGCCGTTCGGCTTCGTCGGCGATTATGCCGAGACCAGGCTCGGTTGTGGATACGTCTGACCAGCGGGCGAGACGCCGCCGGTCTTCGAGAGGAAAGTCGAAAAGCGTCGCCAGCATTTGCGTCGTCAACTCGATGGATACCGCCTGCGCCCAGTCGAAAGTCTCATTGACAGGCAGGTTGTCGAGCACGCTGGCCGTGCGCTCGCGAATGATCTTTTCGAAATGCTCGAGATTGGGCCGCGCGACAATTCCTGAAACCGCATTGCGGTGAACGCTGTGGCTCGGCGGGTCCATCGTGATCATGCCCTCAAGCACATAAGGGCCCATATGAAACGCGAATGCGTCATGGATGATGATGCCGCCATGTTCGCTCGCTGAGGAAAAGGCCTGATGATTGGTGTCGACGGCGAGGATGTCCTCATAGCGCGTGACGGACCAATAGGGGCCGTAAGCACTGTCCGGACAGTAATGCACAGGCTCTTCCCGGCGCAGGCGCTCGAAAAGCGGCAGGAAACCGTCGTCTTCCCAGAACCCGGGGTCGGCGATATTCAGGCGGGCCAGGTCAAGATTCTGGGCGGTGTTGGCCATAGGGCGCTCTTTTCAACGGAACCACTGAGGCCCGGTTGTCGGTTCTATCGCTTGTTCTGTAAAGAGGCCGCGCCCTATTTCGCCGGCCGCAGCACCGCCTTTGTCTCGAGAAATTCTTCGAGCCCGAGCACTCCCCATTCACGGCCATTGCCCGACATTTTGTAACCACCGAACGGCGCCATGAAATTCACGCCCGCGCCGTTGAGGTGAACGCTACCGGCGCGCAGGCGACGGGCGACCTTAAGCGCATGCGCTTCGTCGCCGCTAGATACATATGCTGCAAGGCCGTAGGGCGTGTCGTTGGCGATAGCGACCGCGTCGTCTTCATCCTTGTAGGGAAGGATTGAAAGCACAGGACCGAATATCTCTTCACGGGCGATGGTCATGTTGTTTCGAACATTAGCGAATATGGTCGGTTTCACGTAATAACCTTGTTCCAGCCCTTCAGGTTTTCCTGGGCCGCCAGCGATAATCTCGGCGCCTTCCTCAACGCCTTTCTCAATCAGCCCCTGTATCTTGTTCCACTGCAGTTCGCTGACGACAGGACCGATGCCGGTTGCTTCGTCTGATGGATTGCCGGGCCTGACCTTCTCTACGGCCGCTTTGGCGATTGCGATCGCTTCTTCCATGCGTGCTTCCGGGACCAGCATGCGCGTCGGCGCATTGCAGGACTGCCCGGAATTGCCCATGCAGGCGATAACGCCGCCGGCGACCGCCTTCTGGAAGTTGGCGTCGTCGAGAATGATATTCGCGGATTTTCCGCCGAGTTCCTGTGCGACGCGTTTGACGGTCGGGGCGGCGTTTTTTGCGACCTCGACGCCTGCGCGTGTCGACCCGGTGAAGGACACCATATCGATTTCAGGATGCGATGAAAGCGCCGCGCCGACATCAGGGCCGGTTCCATTGACGAGATTGAACACGCCTTTGGGAACGCCGGCGGCGTCCATGATTTCAGAGAAAATGTAAGCTGAAATCGGCGCCACTTCCGAAGGTTTGAGCACCATCGTGCACCCCGCGGCAAGGGCGGGCGCGACCTTGCAGGAGATCTGGTTGATCGGCCAATTCCAGGGCGTGATCAGGCCGACGACCCCTACCGGCTCGCGCAGAATGTTATAGCTCTCGTGCACGCCCTCGAATGGAAAATCCTTCAGGATTGCGATCATTCCCTGAAAGTGGCCGAGACCGGTCGCCGCCTGCGCCTGCTGGGCGAGTTTTGTAGGTGCGCCCATTTCTTCGGTGATCGCAGCCGCGAGATCGGCGTAACGCGCCTGATAGGCCTCGACGATGTTCTGCAGGAGCTCCAGCCGTTCTTCCCGGCTTGTGGCGGCGTAACTGTCGAAGGCGGCGCGGGCGGCGCGCGTTGCGGCGTCTACATCTTCCGCATTTCCAAGTGAAATTGTCGCGCAGGGCGCTTCGGTCGCCGGGTTGATCACCTCGAGCGTCTTTCGGCCTTGAGGCTCAACCCATTCGCCATTGACGTAGAATTTGGTGAGATCGCGCATGAATGGCCTCCTTCGGGGTGAACGTCGGCCCTTTCGTAACGTATTTTCGCGCAGTTAGACAGGTGCAGGCGCATATGCGAAACGCCCGGCGCGAGGGCCGGGCGTTCAAAAAATCAATGTGTATTGTCTTGAGGTTAGCCTGCGCGACGCACTTCAAGATCGTGTTCGCGCAGTTTGCGGTAGAGGGTTGAACGACCCATGCCAAGTCGGCGGGCGACTTCAGACATTTTGCCTTCATATGTCTCGATCGCCAGGGAGATAAGGTCTTTTTCGATTTCCTGCAGACTGCGCAGATGGCCTTCGCGATCGAAAACGGCGACCGCTTCATGGTGGTCGGCGGATGCGTCCGCAGGCGCGCCAGTTTCCGGCTCGAAGGCAGGCGGCAGGTCGCCGCCGACCAACGGTGGCCCGGAAACGATGCCGGCCTTGGCGAATTCGTCGCGGAGGAGCGGGAAGTCTTCGGCCGAGAGATAGGCGTCCTCAGCAAGAACGACGGCGCGGAAGATCGTGTTTTCAAGCTGGCGGACATTGCCTGGCCAGGCCTGGGCGACGAGTACTTCGAGCACTTCGTGGCGAACCCCGCGCACATCGCGGCGTTCCTCTGCGTTGTAACGACCAATGAAGTGATCGATCAGCGCGGGAATATCCTCAGCGCGTTCGCGAAGCGGCGGTACGTCGATCGGGAACACGTTAAGGCGATAGAACAGATCTTCGCGGAACGCTCCTTTTTTCACTTCTTCAGCAAGGTTCCGGTTGGTTGCGGAAATCACCCGAACATCCACCTTGACCGGACGCTTGGCGCCGATCGGGTCGACTTCGCCTTCCTGCAGGACGCGGAGCAGCTTGACCTGCATGTCAGGCGGCAATTCGCCGACTTCATCGAGGAAAATCGTGCCGCCGTCCGCTTCCTGAAACTTGCCGACATGCTTGGCGCTTGCGCCGGTGAAAGACCCTTTTTCATGGCCGAAGAGAATGCTCTCAACCAGGTTTTCCGGAATGGCGCCGCAGTTCACCGTAATAAAAGGAAGCCGTGAGCGTTCAGAGGAGCCTTGTATCGCGCGAGCGATCATTTCCTTGCCGGTGCCGGACTCGCCGGAGATCAAAATCGGGATGTTTGAGGCGGCGGCGCGCTCGCCGAGTTTCATGACATGGCGCAGCGCCGTGCTCTCGCCAACGAGATCGCCGAAGCCCATAGCGCCTTCATGCTTGCGCTTGAGGCGCGAGACTTCGCCCTTGAGGGTGGTGAGGTTGAGGGCGTTGTTGATCGAAACGATCACCCGTTCCGGCGAAGCGGGCTTGACGAAAAAGTCCGCAGCGCCGCTTTGCATCGCCTCGACGACGGTGTCGATACCGCCTTGCGCTGTAAGCACGATCACCGGGAGTTCGTCGCGGAAACTTTTTGCACGCTTGAGCGTTTCCATGCCGCCGAGGCCAGGCATCCGCAAATCAAGCATAATGAGGCCGATATCGTGACCTTGCTGGCTGCGCAGGAGATCAAGCGCGCTTTCGCCGCTGTCGGCCTGCAGCACCGGATAACCGGCTTTTTCGCAAACGGCGCGCATCAGCCGGCGCTGCGTAGGGTCGTCGTCGACGATTAGTACGGTCTTCACCATGTCGGGCAGGTCCTGTTGTTAATAACGCGTTGTTTGGGAGACTGCGTGATCTGGGTAAAGATCGGTTTAAACCCGTGTCATTCCGAAACGGTTTTCTCGCACAATTTCGCGGCTGCGAGTGCGATCAGATTAATGATTAGTTTACGGATTAACGGTGCGTTTACTTTAATGCATGGGAATCCGCCCCGCCGTTATGTATGCCGGATGCTGGGTATAATTGGTTGACGAGGCGATGCTTTAGCGTATGTGTTCCTGAAAAAGCGGAGATGAAGAGGGGCGGCGTGAGAGCGGCTGTTGTTTACACGATGGGGAAGGTCGGGTCCGATGCGATGGCGCGCGCGCTCGAAAAAACCAATATCGCGACTTTTCACCTACACACGCTCGCCCGCAGGCAAGTCATTGGCCGGGTGGCGAAATTCACGGAAAACGGCCGCTTGCCGCCGGCGCACCTTACAGCCTCACTGCTGTTTCTACGCCGCAAACCGCTGGACCCTGTATTCATTTCATCGGTGCGGGACCCGGTCGCGAGAAACCTGTCGGCGTTCTTTCAAAATCGCGATGCTCTTGAGTTTGACGAGACGGCTGAGGTTGATGAGGTCTGCGCGCGTTTCATCGATCAATACCCTCATGATTTGCCGCTCGATTGGTTCGACCGCGAATTCGGAAAACATGCAGGCGTGGATGTCTACTCGAAAGCCTTCGATCACAAGCGGCTGTTTGTCCGCGGCGATGACTGGATCGTTTTCCGCGCTGATTGTCCCGACGCCCTGAAGAGTCGTGAGCTCACAGCGCTGGTCGGCGTGAAAGTCGCGGTGAAGCGAGGAAACGAAACCGGCGACAAGGCAGAAGGCGCGCTCTATCGGAAAACAAGAGACAACTTGAAGCTTCCGGCAGAATTGCTGGACAGAATGTATGACTCGCGTTTCGCGCGGCATTTCTGGACCGATGAAGAACGCGCCGCCATGCGGGCGCGCTGGTCGTGACGCCCCGGCGCCTGACCGGCTAGGCGTACTTCGAAATATCGTCTATCCGGAGACCGGAGGCCCTTTCATGAATGAAAAGCGCGAAGACCTCATTCGGCCGCTCGCCGCGCTTGGCGGGGCGACACCGCCGGCTCCCGAATGGTTCGAAAGAGCGATTGAGACACCCTCCGAGGAGGGCGAAGTCGAGGTGAAGGGCGCTCGTATCGCCTATTCCGCCTGGGGTGAGGTCGGCGCGCGCGGGCTGCTCTTCGTTCATGGCGGGCGCGCTCACCGTAACTGGTGGCGGCCTTTTGCGCCTTTTTTCGCCGAAACCCGCCGGGTCGCGGCCCTGGATCTTTCCGGCATGGGCGATTCCGACTGGCGGGATCAATATTCGCTTGATCTGCTGGTCGACGAGATTTTTGCCGTGATCGAGAAGGCTGGACTGGATCGGGGCGGGCGCCCGGTTATCGTCGGCCACAGCTTCGGCGGCTGGGTGACGCTGGCGGCGGTCGAACGTGAAGGCGACCGGCTCGGCGGCGCGGTTGTCGTCGACAGCCCCCTTGGCGTGCCCGATCCGGACGAAGGTTACACTGTTGTTCGCGCCGAAAACGATGAAAAACCTGCCGGTCCGCCGTTATTGCGGGTCTATGAGCATATCGAGGAGCCAATCGCCCGCTTCCGCTTCCTGCCAAACCAGCCCGCTGAGCACCTTTATCTGGTGGATTATATCGCCCGCGAGGGCCTCCGCCGCGCGCCGATAGAGGGGGGCGGCGAGGGGTGGACTTGGAAATTCGACCCGTCGAAGGGCAAAAATTTCGATATCCATTTCGAACGAGATTTGCTGCGCGCCGCCCGATGCCCTCTTGCCTTCATTTATGGGGAAAAATCCTTGTTCGCCCGGGGTGACGCACTGCAACACCTTAGAGACCAGGCGAAGGGGCGCTCGCCCTTCGTGATGATGCCAGACGCCTACCACCATCTGATGATGGACCAGCCAATCGCCTTTATTTCCACATTGCGGACCCTGCTAAGCTGCTGGCCGGTTCGGGTGGGCGGTTAGCGGACTTGCCCAAATCGTTGAATTCCGTCAAAAACGCCGGAAAAGAACGGGGTTAGATTATGACTGATGAAGCTGTTCAGCGACTACAGGACGCCGAGGAACACCGGCGCTCCTATCAAGGAATCATGAAAGCGTCCTCCGAGGTCGGCGTACCGATGGCGCTCGCTCTCGCGATGTTCTTCACCAATCTGGTGATGGCGCACGGCATCCTTCTGTCAATCTTTGCTGGCGTTGTGACTTATGTTTTCGTCCACATCGTCGTGAAGCTCTTCTTCTCCCACTAAAGCCTGAATGTTGCGGCTGACGCCGCGGGAGGCCTGATGAAAATCGCCGTTCTCAAGGAGACGCGCTCGGGTGAGAGCCGGGTCGCGGCTTCGCCGGAAAGCGTCAAAAAATTTGTCGGTCTTGGCGCGGAAATCGCCGTGCAGTCCGGTGCGGGAGAGGGAGCGCGGTTTTCAGACGAGGCCTATCGGGAAGCCGGCGCTTCGATTAGTCCGAGCGCGGCGGACGCCGCCCAGGGCGCCGATCTCATCGTCAAGGTACAGCGCCCGACAAGCGAGGAATTGCGGGTCTTCGGTCGGGGCGCCAAACTCGCCGCAATCCTATCACCTTATAATGATCCGGATTCTTTGGCTTCTTACGCCCGGCTTGGAGTGGACGCCTTCGCTCTTGATTTAATGCCGCGCATTACCCGCGCGCAGTCGATGGATGTTCTGTCCTCTCAGTCGAACCTCGCCGGCTACAAGGCGGTGATCGACGCGGCCGCCTATTACGGCCGTGCGCTGCCGATGATGATGACTGCGGCGGGCACCATCGCGGCGGCGAAAGTCTTTGTTATGGGTGCCGGCGTTGCGGGGCTGCAGGCGATAGCGACGGCGCGACGGCTCGGCGCAATAGTTTCGGCAACCGACGTCCGTTTCGCCGCCAAGGAACAGGTCGAAAGTCTTGGCGCGACCTTCGTGACCGTCGATGAAGAGGCGATGAAAGACGCCGAAACTGAAGGCGGCTACGCCAAGGAAATGTCGCAGGACTTCCAGCGTCGTCAGGCGGAATTCGTCGCAGAACACATCAAGAAACAGGATATTGTCATAACGACAGCGCTGATCCCTGGCCGCCCCGCGCCGAAACTGATCAGTGAAGAGATGGCGCAAGGCCTGAAACCTGGTTCCGTGATCGTCGATCTGGCGGCGGAGCAGGGCGGCAATGTCGCCTTGACGCGTCCCGGTGAAGCCATTGAGATCGGCGGCGTTACCATTCTCGGCTTTTTCAACGTGCCGGGAAGGCTCGCCGCCGACGCGTCGAGCCTGCTCGCCCGCAATATCTACAATTTCGTTTCCGCCTTCTGGGACAAGGAGAAGTCGGATTTCATTGTCGACTGGGACGACGATATCTTCAAAGGCGTTGGCCTTACGCGCGACGGCGCTGTCGTTCACGCCGCCTTTGCAGGCGCCGAATCCGCTCAGGCGGCTGTCGATTCGGCGCCCGGAGAGACTGGCGAAGAAGAAGAGTAAAATCCTAAAGGAACCGACCGGCCATGCAGGATAAAAAAGAAAGCATCGAAGAGGCCGCCAGAACTGCCGAGGAACTGGCCAAGGCCGCCGAAACGGCGGCGGCGAATGCGAGCGGAAATGCGGAAGCGGCGACAGCCGCCGCTGAGCAGGCGCGGACGATCGCCGATCAGCTCGCTGTTCTCGCCGCGGCAAGCCCAATCTCAGACTTCGTGTTTCTTTTGACGATTTTCATTCTGGCGATTTTCGTCGGCTATTACGTCGTCTGGTCCGTTACGCCGGCGCTTCACACACCGCTTATGTCCGTCACCAACGCCATATCTTCCGTTGTGATTGTCGGGGCGCTGATCGCGCTCGGCGCGGACCTTGCGGATTCCGCCGCCGGCGGCTGGTCGAAACTGTTGGGCTTCGGCGCTGTGGCGCTCGCCAGCGTCAATATTTTCGGCGGATTTCTTGTAACCCAGCGCATGCTTGAAATGTACAAGAAGAAAGAACGGTAGGGCGCATTCATGGCTGACAATCTTCCCGCCCTGCTTTACGTCGCCTCGGGCATCCTTTTCATCCTGGCGCTGCGCGGCCTTTCCTCGCCGGAGACTGCCCGGCAGGGAAATCGCTTCGCCATCATCGGTATGGGTATCGCCGTTGTGACGACCTTGTTCGTTCTGGAGAACAAGGGTTTCGGTACATGGGTATTGGTGCTGGTCGCTGTCGCCGTCGGCGCAGTGCCCGGCGCCTATATCGCCCGGCGTATTCCCATGACGGCGATGCCGCAGCTCGTGGCGGCTTTTCACAGCCTTGTCGGTCTCGCCGCGGTTTTCATCGCCTGGGCTGCGTTTCTGGCGCCGCGCGCATTCGGTATCGGAGAGCCAAACGAGATCCACCTGCAGTCAATTGTCGAAATGTCGCTCGGAGTTGCGATCGGGGCGATCACGTTCTCCGGGTCGATCATCGCTTTCGCCAAACTGAACGGAAATATGTCGGGCAAGCCTATTCTCTTGCCTTTCCGGCATTCCATCAATCTCGGCATTGCGCTTTTTATTCTGTTGTTCATCGGCATGTTGATGACCTTCGAACAATCGCCGACGATCTTCTTCCTGTTGACGCTCCTGGCGTTCATTCTCGGTTTTCTCATCATCATTCCGATCGGCGGCGCCGACATGCCGGTGGTCGTGTCGATGCTCAACTCCTATTCCGGCTGGGCGGCGGCGGGGATCGGCTTTACGCTCGAGAATATGGCGCTGATTATCACCGGCGCGCTTGTCGGATCATCGGGCGCGATCCTCTCCTATATCATGTGCAAGGGCATGAACCGCTCTTTTATATCGGTCATCCTCGGCGGCTTTGGCGGCGAGGATGTCGCGATTGGCGCTGCGGGTGAGGAAACCCGTCCCGTCAAGCAGGGGTCAGCTGACGACGCCGCATTCATCATGAAGAACGCCAACAAGGTGATTGTCGTGCCGGGCTACGGCATGGCGGTGGCGCAGGCGCAGCACGCTCTGAAAGAAATGGCAGACAAGCTCAAGGAAGAAGGCGTTGAGGTGAAATACGCCATCCATCCCGTGGCGGGACGGATGCCGGGGCACATGAACGTACTGCTCGCAGAAGCGCAGGTGCCTTATGACGAAGTATTCGAGCTTGAGGATATCAATTCGGAATTCCGCACCGCCGATGTGGCGTTTGTCATCGGCGCTAATGACGTGACTAACCCGGCGGCGAAGACCGACAAGGCCTCGCCGATCTACGGCATGCCGGTGCTGGATGTGGAAAACGCCGGGACTGTGCTGTTCGTCAAACGCTCCATGGCGTCAGGCTATGCCGGCGTTCAAAATGAGCTCTTCTTCCGTGACAACACGATGATGTTGTTCGGAGACGCCAAGAAGATGTGCGAGGAAATCGTCAAATCGCTCTAACGCGAGTTGCCAGATTGGCTCTTACAGGCGTTGCTTTTAATTAGCGCAGACTAGTCGTCATCGCCGAAGGTGAATTCGCGCATCAGGTGGAAGCCGAAGCGGAACTGGTCGCGGGCGCCATATTGGGCGATGATTGGCGAGGTCGCGAACTGGTTGTCGTAGACATAAGAGTAAGTGACGTAAGGGTTGAGCGACCACCGGTCGAAGAGATTGATATAGGCGGTCGCGCTCGCACCAATATCCCTGAAACCGGCGTCTGCGTCATGAACGGGCAGGTTGCCCATGGAAGCCAGCGACTGTTCCGGCGTCACAGAAAAATAGGCGTCGGCGAAACGGTTGCCGACCCAAGTGGCGGTCGCAGAAGTTGAAAGGGATAAGGCGTCCGACCGGAAGATAAGCGCCGTCACCGATCCATCGACGACCGTGCCGCGGTGACCGGTCTTGATGCCGTGGCGCACCTTCGCCTTGAAAGCGAAACGATCGAGAAACGTCGTCGCTGCGAAGCCGCCAAACTCGAATGTCGTGCCGACATCCCCCAGCCCCATGAGGGCGGGATTATCAGTTTCCTTGCGTTTCTTTCGCAAGCGCATGGTTGGACCGAGTTTGAAGCCGGAAAACCCGATTACGGCGATGTCGACGCCTTCATCGTCGAGGAACAGGAAGTTGCGGAACCGCACATAGACCTGCGGATCGACATTCCACTCATAATCGTCCGAGCCGAAATAATCGGGTTCGTAGACAGGGCCGAGGCCGATGCTGAGATTGGTGGCGTCCGGGATCAGGAAGTTGAAGGCGCCGAAAAAGCCCTGATTGTCGCCATCATCCCCCGATGTGATGCGCGTGCCGACTCGGTCATATTCGTCTTCGCCGTCATAGGCGGGACCGAAGGCGAGCGGCCTCAGACGCGGTTCATCCAGTTTCTGGCTGTCTTCTTCCTGCTGATAAGAAATCCGCTGAGCTTCTTCTTCTTTTTCCCGTTGCTCACGGGCCTCTTCCTCACGTTCCTTTTGGGATTTACCAAAAAGCATGGGACTGAGCGAAGGCTCGTCGATCGTTTGCTGGGCGGAAGCAGGCGCAGCAAAGACCATGGCGAGGCTGGCGCCTAGCAGAAGCGTTGAACAAATACTGGTCGCTGGTCTCATCAGGCCCCCCAACTCCGTCACATTCGCCGGGCTATTTTACCGGCGTTAACCCTGAAAGCTACTGTCCGTTCGTCAATATTCTGTTCAAGAATACCGGATGAATGTGATTTTTCTGTGATTCTGGAGTGCGCCGGTCTTCTGAAAACCAGCTGAGAATGGGGAAATTGCCGACGCTTGGCCTCCAGCCAGCGTTATACTTGGCCGGTTTCCAGCCCTGCCGACGGCCTGACGGTCTTTTAGGGCAGGGCGGGGGCGAGCAAATCCGCCCTAGATGACGCCTTCGCGCTGCTGGCGCTTGCGCATCAGCTTGCGGGCGCGTCGCACGGCTTCCGCCTTCTGGCGGGCGCGCTTTTCCGACGGCTTTTCATAAAATTTCCGGCGTTTCATTTCCCGGAAAGTCCCCTCGCGCTGCATTTTTTTCTTAAGCGCTTTAAGGGCTTGCTCGACATTGTTGTCGCGGACAAAAATCTGAACCAAGACTTCCAGCCTCCTTGCTGAAAATAAAAACGTCACGGGGGATAGCCGCGACGCGAAACGAAACCCGGCTCACAGGCGCCTGTTTTATGCAGGCGGGTGAGGCGACGCGGCCTATACCAAAGCTCCGCGCCGCTGTCTATATACGGGTGCGAGCAAGGAGAAGCCAGTGATGGGCTCCGCAAAATCCGCTTCTGGACCGGAAAACACCGCTGAAATCGACGGTTTTGAGCCGGTTCGGCAGGCGGTTCTGGCCGAAGCGCTGAAAATGGCCGCGTTTGAGGGCTGGACGGGGCAAATGCTGGCCTCGGCGGGGGAATCGGTCGGAATCGCGCCGGCCAGCATCCGGGCGGCGTTTCCCGGCGGTGTTCGCGATCTCCTGCGTTACTGGTCTGCAGAAACGGACAGAACCATGTCGGCTGCGATGAGCGGTCCGGAATACGAGGCCCTGAAGATCCGCGAAAAGGTGGCGTTTGCGATTCAGGCGCGGCTCGACGCTCTCCGCCCCCATAAGGAGGCGGCGAGACGGGCGGCGGCGCTTCTCGCTCTGCCGCCATACGGACTCCTCGGTGCGAGGCTCGCCTGGTCGACGGCGGATGCGGTCTGGCGGGGGCTCAAGGACAAGTCGACCGATTTTAACTTCTATTCGAAACGAGGGATCCTGACCGGCGTCTGGACAAGCGTCTTCGCCAGATGGCTGGCCGACGAGACAGCTGAAGAGGCGGCCACCAAGGCGTTTCTCGACGCGCGTATCGGCAATGTCATGCAGATCGAGAAAGCCAAAGCTCGGATGCGGGAAATCGGTCTCGATCCCGCCAAGCCAATCGAATGGCTTGCGAAACTGCGTTACCCGGCGTCCGCATCTGCGGGAAATAACCATGCCCGCGAAGCGAAGGTCGACGAAGCGCTGGAAGAAACGTTTCCGGCGAGTGACGCGCCTTACTGGACACCCTAGCCGCGCCGCGAAATGCGGCCGAATTGCGGCTTAACCATCTAAGATACCTCAAGATCGCCATATCTCGCCCCGCCGGAGCCCCGTTTTAACCAAATTGGACCGGCATCACCCTCTCACGGTTGTTGCGTAATGGGTGAAGCGTTGAGACCGAAGGGCGAGAGACATGGTATGGGCGGCATTCGCTGCGGTGATCGCGGCTGCGGGCGTTAACAATCCCGCAGCTGACGAAATGGCGGAACGCAAACTGGATTTTCACAAGGAGCGCCTCGTTGAGGCGGAAAAGCCTGTCGTGCAGATCTTGCGCGCGGTCGCGACAGGCGCTGCCGCGATAGCGGTTTACGAATCCGCAGACCAGCCGATCGAATTCTATCCCTTGCGGTTTGAGAACACCGGCTCCGGCTTTTCATTGGCCGACAAGCTCCGCATGAAACGCGGCGGTTTCGATTTTGCGGTTTCCGCCTTTAGCCCGAAAATGACGAGCGAAGCCGGCCCGGTTCGCGATGCCAGGACAGAAGCGCGAAAGATGTCGAAAGTGATACCGGGTTATCCGCAACCGGCGCAGCTCGTGGTCGGCGTCAAAATTTCATTTTAGGCGCTGCGCTTCAGGCGTGTAACGTGGCCCATTTTACGGCCTGCGCGCGCTTGCCGTTTTCCGTAAAGATGAATGCATGCGTCCGGCGCGGAAGCGAGTTCCCGCCAGGCGTTCACCTCATCGCCGATCAGGTTTTCCATCACGGCGTCTGAATGGCGCGCCGGGTCACCGAGGGGCCAGCCGGCGACCGCTCTTATATGTTGTTCGAACTGGGAGACGGCGCAGGCGTCAGTCGTCCAGTGGCCGGAATTATGAACGCGCGGTGCGAACTCATTGATCACGACGTCGCCATTTTTGAGGACAAAGAATTCGACGCCGATTACGCCGACATAGTCGAGCGCCGCTAGAATCGCTGATGTCACAGAACGCGCCTTGCGGGCGGTTTCGGGTGTAACCCGCGCCGGTGCGGACGAAGTTTTTAGAATGCCGGAACGGTGAACGTTCTCGGCCGGGTCGTACAACTGGACTTCGCCGCCAGCGGACCGTGCGCCGATGATGGAGATCTCACGTTCGAACGGAACGAACGCTTCCAGGATCGACGGCGCAGCGCCGATTTCATCCCAAGCGAATGCAATGGCTTTTTGAAACGCCTCCGGCAGGTCCTCATCCTTATCAGTCAGCGTTGTCTGACCTTTGCCGTCATATCCGAGCCGTCGCGTTTTCAGGATTGCCGGACGGCCAATTCTGTTCAGCCCTTCCTCGAGCGAGGCGAGATCGTCGACGGCGTGATAGTCTGCTGTCGCGGCGCCGAGCGCATTGATGAAATCCTTCTCGAACAGCCTGTCCTGCGCCTTTTCGAGGGCCTTCGCGCCAGGCCGCACGGTTGCGCCGATGGAGGTCAGGAAGGCGACCGTTTCCGCTGGTACATTCTCGAATTCATAAGTGATGACGTCGACTGATGCGGCGAAAGCGGCGAGCGCCGGCTCATCCGTATAGGATGCATGTGTGAAAACGGCTGACACATCCTCGGCAGGGCAAGGCGTATCGGGGCAATAGCTGTGGGTTTTCAGCCCAAGCTGGGCCGCCGCCATAGCGAGCATGCGTCCGAGTTGACCGCCGCCGAGAACGCCGATTACGCCGCCTGGCTCAACGATGGCAGGGTGATTGATGCTCGCTTGCATGTGGGGATCAATCTTCGACCGATTCTGCGATGCCGCCGGTTTGTTTTGTCCGCCAGTCGTCAAGGCGCCCGGCGAGCGCATCATCGTGAACGGCGAGAATGGCTGCAGCGAGCAGCCCGGCGTTTGCAGCGCCCGCATCGCCGATAGCGACCGTCGCCACCGGCACGCCTGCCGGCATCTGGACAATGGAAAGCAGGCTGTCGAGCCCTTTGAGGGCTTTTGACTGCACCGGCACGCCAATGACCGGCAGCGGGGTCATTGAGGCCGCCATGCCCGGCAGATGCGCAGCGCCGCCGGCGCCTGCGATGATGGCCTTGAGCCCCCGCGATTTCGCTGTCCTGGCGTATTCGTAAAGCCGGTCCGGGGTGCGATGCGCCGAGACGATCCGGGTTTCATAAGGAACGCCGAGGGCGTCGAGATTATCCGCCGCGCGTTTCAGCGTTGGCCAGTCCGAGCGCGAGCCCATGATGATTCCAACTAGCGGTGTCGGCTGGTCTCCGGCCATGGCTGTCCTCCGCCCGGTACGGGGCCTCAAAGCGAAGCGGGGCTTATAGCAGGCCCAGTCTCTTCGGCAAGAACGAGGCGATTGGGGAGGGAACGGCCAATGCCGTCAGCGAAATGAGGAGACGCCAGTCTAACAGACGGGGGGCGCGATGACGGACGCCTCCTCACACCGGACGCGGGAGCTGGTCGCCTCAGAAGGGGACTTATTTGCGACCTGTTCCGCAAGGATGAACATGAGACTGAGTGCGGCTCGTCTCAAGGGTGAAGCGGCGAACCGAGCAGGGGCCGCGCTGAAACGAATGTAGCAGGCGCCGGTTTAGAGGCGCTCGCGCTTCTGTTAGACATGTTGATCTCGTCTCGCGTTGCGTGGGACGAATCGGCATGAAAGCACGTATATGAAAGTCGGCGACCCGCCCAAAACCTATCGCATCGCAAAGATCGAGAAAAAGGCCGCTCAAAAGGGAGCTGCGCCTTCCGTCGTGCAAGCGGCGGAGGATAGTATTGAAGTGTTGGGCGTGCCGGGGGCGGAACTGACGCCACGCGTCAGAAGCGCGTTGATCTCGCTGCTGGAAGAGGTGAACTCGCTAAGGCGGGAGCTTGACGAGGCGCGCGAACGGCTGGGCGAGCTGGAACAACTCGCCGACCGCGATCCGTTACTCAACATTCTCAACCGGCGCGCATTCGCCCGGGAGCTAAACCGCGCGCTCGCGATGATCGATCGCTATGACGCTCGCGCCAGCCTGGTCTTTGTCGACCTTAACGACTTGAAGAAGATCAACGACGCGAAAGGGCACGGCGCCGGCGACGCCGCGCTCGATCATGTCGCCCGCATGTTGCAGGATAATGTGCGGCAAACAGATTCTGTCGGCCGGCTGGGAGGCGATGAATTCGGCGTGCTGTTATTGCAGACCGATCAGGCGCAGGCGGAGAAAAAAGCCGCGGAACTCGCCGTCAAAGTCGACAGCGCGCCGGTTGAATGGAAAGGCGAGTCTTTTGCCGCCCGCATCTCCTGGGGGGCCGTAGAGATCAAGAAAGGCTTTTCAGCGGAGCAAGCGATGGAGCACGCCGACAGCGCCATGTATCAGTCAAAACAGAAAAAATAGCGCCTCAGGCGATGATGTCCGGCAACATCGCGTCCTTGATCTTCTGGATCTTGTCCTTGAGGTGCAGCTTCTTCTTTTTGAGGCGCGCGATGGTCAGCCGTTCATAAGGCGTGTTCATTTCCATCGCGGTGATCGCTGCGTCGAGGTCGCGGTGTTCTTCCTCAAGCGTCGCGAGTTTAATCGCCAGCGCTTCGTCATTGGCGCCGTCCAGTTCATCAGCGTCGTCATCGACGCGGTCACCGTCAATCGTCGAAAAGGCAGGGTGAGACTGGTCGTCATCGTCAAATGGCGGGCGGCCGTCATTCATTGGCGCAGGCCTTTTCTGCAGCGGCTTCGTGATTGTCGTTAAAGATATGGTCGATCAGCGTATGAAGCAATGAGGTGGAAAACCCCTTGATGCGCGCCGCCCCGGCGGTGGCGGCGTAGGCGGCGAGGTTGCGTCTAGCGTCTCTCAGAATATCGGCGCGGACTTTCTCGCCAGACGCGGTTAGCGTGGACGCCGCCAGACGTTCGAGCAGGGTTTGCTCGATATGTTCCGCCTCGAGTTCGGCCTTTTTAATCTGTTCACGCAGCAATTCGCCGGCCTCGCCCGCGTCATTGCTAGTTTTCAGGCTGCGCCGCGCCTGGCGAAGTTTTCCCGTCACTTCGCGATTCCATGCGGACGTGGTGTCGACAGCCTTTTTGACAACGATATCGGGGACTGGGCCGAACGCTTCAGCGATCCAGCACAGCCACAAAAGAATATTAGCATTGCAGCCGAAATCGTCCTGCAGACGTAAAAGCGCCGTCTCGACGCCCGGGCGGTGATATCGGGTTAGCGACCAGTTCCAGAAAACATCGGACTTGGAGTTCGTCATTTGCGATTCGTTTCGCCGCCTCCGGGGCTGAAAGAGCGCCCCCAAGGCTCTTTAAGCGCATGATTCTCTTTATGGAATACATAAGAAACTCAACCGCTTGTCGTCCAAGTCAGAGCGTCAGGGTTAACAATTTGAAAGCGAAGATGGTTGCTCCGTATTAACAGACTATTTCGTGACAAAGACCCGGAAAATGTGGTTACATTACAACACAGCTTACAAAAAGGAGGCCGACCATGGCGACAAAAGCTCAGATGGAAACGCTGACGAAGCGGCATCAAGAGCTGGAGGCGGCGATCGCCGCCGAGATTAAACACCCCGCCTTTGACGAACTCCGGGTCATTGAACTGAAACGAATGAAATTACGCATCAAGGATCAACTGGAAGAACTCCGACACGAGGATGCGACACCCCATTAGATCAGCTTACTTTTATCGCCGAGCGCGGCCTTGACGTCGCTGCGGCGCTGATCGAATGAACACAGAAAATTCAACTGCACGCAATGTGGCGGCGCTTGCAGATAAGCGCCGCCGTATCGTTTTAGGGAGCTCGCCGGAAGCATGAGCAGCCGATCCGTGATTGTGACGGGCGCCGCCTCGGGCGTTGGCGCGGCCTGCGCGCGAAAGTTTGCAGCGGCCGGCGACAAACTCGTTCTCGCCGATAGTGATGAAGAAGGCGTTGCCGCAATCGCCGGAGAATTGCGGGAGAAAGGCGCTGAAGCTGCATTCGTTCACGCGGATGTCGCAAACCGGCTTCATGTTCACAATATCGTCGCCGAAACGCTTGACGCCTATGGCCGCGTTGATGTTCTCGCGCACACAGTGATGGTAAGATTTTCCGCGCCTTTTTTTGAAACAAGCGAGGAGGATTTCGACCGCATCGTCGCTGCGAATATTAGGGGCGCGTTTTTGATTAATCAGTCGGTTGCAAAGCAATTCGTCAAGCAGATTGATGCTGGCGGTTCAAATGGCGCGCCGGGAGCCATCGTCAATATCGGCTCGGTCGAAGCGGTGACCGCCGCCGCCAATCATGTCGCCTTCGCCGCATCTCAGGGCGGACTTCATCAGCTCACCAAGGCGGTCGCGATGGCGCTGTCGCCACATGGCGTGCGTGCGAACGCGGTGGGAGTCGGCGCCATCAAGGGCGAGATGGACGAGAAGGCGACTCAAAAGCGGGAAAGCGCAATGACGCCGCTCAGGCGGGTTGGCGACCCCGAAGAAGTCGCCGAAGTCGTATTCTTCCTGGCGAGCGAGGCGGCATCCTATGTCACGGGACAGACCCTGTATGTGGATGGCGGGCGGCTCGTGCAGACGGATCTGTCGGCGGAGAGGGATGAAAGCGCGTAGGCTGAGGATAGCCTAGTCGTTATTCGCGTCTTCGGTTTCCGATCCGCTGAGATTGGCGAACACTTTCGACAAGTCGACGTCTTTCTTTTCTTCCACCGGTTCTTCGGCGTCCTGTTCGGCGGGAGCCGTCGTTTCGGCGGCCGGCTTGAGGCTGGGGCCGGCGTCCGGATTGGCTTTTTCTAGTTTTGCGCGCTTCGCCGCCGCCTTGCGGACCACGGTATCGAGATCGATCTGCGTGCACAGCCCAAGACCGACAGGATCCTGCGGCTGAATGTTAGACGAATTCCAGTGCGAGCGGTCGCGCACAGACTGGATGGTCGTCTTGGTGGTACCAAGTAGTTTCGCGATTTGCGCATCCGAAACTTCCGGATGGTTTCTCACCATCCAGGCGATTGCGTCCGGACGGTTCTGGCGTTTTGACACTGGCGTATAGCGAGGCCCTTTGCGCGGTTTCTCGGCGACGATGGTCTTGGGACGCGACAGTTTGAGTTTGTATTCGGGGTCCGCCTGTCCTTTTTCGATTTCGTCACGGGTCAGCTGATGCGTGGTGATCGGATCAATGCCGCGCACGCTCGCGCCGACATCGCCATCGGCGATGCCGCGCACCTGCAAAGGGTGAAGACCGCAGAAATCGGCAATCTGGTCGAAGCTCAACGAGGTGTTGTCGATAAGCCAGACGGCTGTGGCGATGGGCATTAGCGGACGGTCTGCCATGGGTCTCTCAATTCTCAATTTCTCGCGGGCGAACCCGCGGCAATGGATAAGGTCCGGCGCTCCTTTCGGGAGCGCCGCGCTAACCGCCGGATTTTCGGGGAAAGCGCCCGCGTGAGGCACGCGAATGACCGGCCATATAGAACGATTGGAGAGCCGCGCCAAGGCGGGTTAGACGATTTTGAGGACGATTTTCCCGATATGAGCGCCTGATTCCATGTGTTCATGCGCCTTTCCCGCCTCTTCGAGGGGGAAGACCGCATCGATCCGGGGCCGAACCTTGCCGGCTTCAATCCACGGCCACACCGTCTTGCGGATCGCCCTGGCGAGGCGCGCCTTCTCCTCGGGGGGGCGGGCTTTCATGGTCGACCCGGAAAGCCTGAGGCGCTTTTGCATGAGCGCCATGATGTTCACTTCGCCGGACGGTCCGCGCAGGAAAGCGATAGAGACATGCCGGCCATGCGGTTTGAGACAAACGATGTTGCGCGCGTAAAAATCGCCGCCCGCCATGTCGAGGACGACATCGGCGCCGCCGTTCTTGATAATGGCGTCATCCCAGGCGTCCTCCTTGTAATTGTAGGCGGCGTCGGCGCCGAGCTTCAGCGCGGCCTCGACTTTTCCAGCGCTACCGGCTGTTGCGATGACGCGGGCGCCCGCCGCTCGCGCCATGGCGATCGCCATGGCGCCGATACCGCTTGTGCCGCCATGCACCAGCAGCGTTTCGCCGTCGTTCAGTTGGGCGTCGTCAAAAACATTCGCCCAGACGGTGAAGACGGTTTCCGGCAGTGCGGCGGCTTCTTCAAATGAAAGTCCTTCGGGGACCGGCAAACAGGAACCGGCGTCGACGGTGGCGTATTCTCCATAGCCGCCGCCCGGGAGTAGGGCGCAAACTTTGTCGCCTGGCGCCCAGTCTTTCACGTTGCCGCCAACTGCGGCGATTGTACCGGCCGCCTCAAGACCCGGAATATCGGTCGCGCCCGGCGGCGGCGGATAAAAGCCTTTGCGTTGCAACACTTCGGGGCGGTTGATTCCCGCCGCAGCGTTCCTGATCAGCACTTCATTGGCGGCGGGCGCAGGCAGCGCGCGCTTGACCGGCTTTAGAACCTCGGGGCCGCCGAATTCCGTGATCTCAATGACGGTCATGGTTTCCGGCAGGCCGGTTAGTCCGTTGCTCATGGCTTCGTTCCAATGCTGCGCACAGCGCTTCTTGAACCGCCGCGAGCAATTTCGCAAACTGCTTCTCAATGACAAAACGGGAGCGCCGACATGGACGACGAACCGCTGAATGAAAAACCTGATCTCACGCTGGGATATCTGGCGAAGCAGGATCTTTATGCGCTGTCGGTAAGCGATCTTGAAGAGCGCATCGCATCGCTCAGAGCCGAGATTGCGCGCTGCGAGGCGGCGATGAATGATCGCGGCTCAACCCGTTCTGAAGCCGAGAAATTGTTCAAGTTCTGATTTATTGCTCGGGCAGCGGAATAAATTCCGTTTCATCCGGCGGCAGCGAAAAAACGGCGTTTTTGAAATTCGCCTCAGCGGAGGCGGTCCAGTCGGCTTTGGCGCGATCTATCCGGTCCTGGCTCGTGGATACAAGATTCCACCAGATGATGCGGGAGCCCAAGGGGGCGCCGCCGAGCAGCATTGCTTTTGTGTCCGACGATGTCTTGATCGTAGGCGTTGCATCTTTACCGAAGACGATCATTCGGCCGGCGTCAAAGGCCTGACCGTCGATTTCAAGTCCGCCTTCGAGAAGATAGAGCGCGCGCTCCTCATGTTCTTGTGGGAGCGGAATAGAGGCGCCCATTGCCGCTTCGACACCGAGATAGAACATGTCCGAAAATGTTTTTACCGGAGATGTCTCGCCGAACGCATTTCCTGCAATCAGGCGCATTTCCGCACCGCCCTGATTGATTACTGGAAGCGTTGCTCTTGGATGGTGATGAAAGGCCGGCGCCGTTTCTTCAGCGTCTTCGGGTAGCGCCACCCAGCTCTGCACGCCGTAAAGGCGGTGGCCGGTGTTGCGCAGACCGGAATCGGTGCGTTCTGAATGCACGATACCGCGCCCGGCGGTCATCCAATTGACATCGCCGGGGCGGATCACTTGATTAAATCCAAGATTGTCGCGATGGCGTATTTCGCCGTCAAAAAGGTAGGTGACGGTTGCAAGGCCGATATGTGGATGCGGGCGGACATCGATACCGTTGTCAGGCTTAAACTCCGCCGGGCCCATAACGTCGAAGAAAATGAACGGCCCGACCATGCGCAGCCGGGCGTATGGAAGAACCCGTCCGACCGTGAAACCGCCAAGATCGCGTATGCGCGGTTCGATCGTGAGGTTGACGGCGTTCATGAGGCGGTTCCTTTCACGCTTCGGCTTCCGCGTATTTTGTAAACACTATCCATTTGGTCATGATCCGGATGTCATCTTCCATGCTCGTCAGCGCGCCGTCATTTGTCGATCCCATCCCGACAAACAGCTTATAGCCTTCTTCAAGACTGAACAGCTGCAAAGTGGCGCGTCTGATTTCGTGATCACTGAGTTCCGGATTGGCTTCGCGGATAAGGTAATAGATAAACCTGCCAATGGGGCGATAAAGGTTGCGGACGGTCTCCATCGCTGTTTCGTCGCTGCCGGCGTAACCCCACATCTGGTAAAAGAAACGATGCGATTCCCAAGCGTTGCGGGCGTAGTAGGTAACGACGTTCAACAGAATATCGAGCGGCGAATCCCGGTCGGCCTCGAACTGAGCGAGATGATCTTCCGCATATTCAGCAAGCGCTTCGCGCAACATGGCGTCCAGAAGGATGTGCTTGGTGGGAAAGTGATAGGTTAGGTTGCCAACAGCGATATCGGCCTTTCTGGCGACCTTTCTTAACGAGAGGCTTGCATGTCCCTCGTTTACGAATATCTCCCGGGCCGCCGATATAATGTTTATTAATGTTGCGCCCGTCTTGGCTGATTTTCCTTCTGTCAGGCTGGTGGTTGGACGATTGCTCCTAACCTGATCGAGATGCGCGATGATTGAGCTAACAGCTTTGCTGTCGTTCCGTTTCAAGTTTCCGCTCATGAATTTTATCCCCCCGACGAGTTGACCTGATCAGCGCAATCTCGTATTCGCCCATGCTTTAGGGCGGTTGACCTAAACAATTTTGGGCGCACTAGACAAGGGTGCGCAGGATGGTTTTCTATCGGCGCGGCGCTTGGCGCATTCGCCGAGCATAAAGATCCCGGTTGTGTGGCGATCTCCCCCTGCTGCACGTCGGGGGGCCGCAGCGAGGAGACTCGCTGCGGCCTGCCTTACTTAAGTTCTTGAAAATACTATGCTGCTGCTGAGCGCTGCTGCTCTATCCATGCGGTGAGTTCGGCGAGCGCACGGGCTGACAACGCCCGCTTGCGGGCGGCACCCTTTTCCTTGCCCTTGATCCGCCGGCCTTCGGCGTCGAATCGCGGCGCCTCGATATCCGGGAACAGGCCGAAATTGACATTCATGGGCTGGAAGCTTTTTGCGCCGGAAATATGCCCGCCGGTGATGTGTCCTAGGAGCGCGCCGAAGGCTGTTGTGGGCGGCGGCGCGGCGATCGCTTCGCCGCATGCATCCGCCGCCGCGAAGCGTCCTGCGAGAAGGCCGATCGCGGCGCTTTCGAGATAACCTTCAACGCCAGTGATCTGACCTGCAAACCGTAAGGCGGGACGCTGTTTGAGGCGCAAGGTTTGGTCGAGCAATTTCGGCGCGTTGAGAAATGTATTGCGGTGAATGCCGCCGAGGCGGGCGAACTCTGCTTTCTCAAGACCGGGGATCATTCGAAAGACCTCCGCCTGGGCCCCGTATTTCAGCTTCGTCTGGAAGCCGACCATGTTGTAGAGCGTGCCGAGCGCATTGTCCTGGCGTAGCTGAACGACCGCATGGGCGCGTTTGCCGGTGCGCGGATCGGTCAGCCCGACCGGTTTCATGGGGCCGTAACGCAAGGTGTCGGGACCGCGCTCGGCCATCACCTCGATCGGCAAGCATCCCTCGAAATAGGGAGTCGATTTCTCCCAGTCCTTGAACTCGGTCTTCTCGCCCGTGAGGATCGCATTGAGGAATGCAGTATATTGCGTTTCGTCGAGCGGGCAGTTGATGTAATCCGCGCCATCTCCGCCGGGACCTTTCTTGTCGTAGCGCGACTGGAACCAGGCGACGTCGAAATTAATCGAGTCCTTGTAGACGATTGGCGCGATAGCGTCGAAAAAGGCGAGTTCGTTCTCGCCCGTGAGCGCATGCACCGCCTCGGCGAGCGGCGGCGAGGTGAGGGGGCCGGTGGCGATCACGACATTCGCCCAGTCTTCAGGGGGCAGGCCGGCGATCTCCTCGCGACGCGTCTCAATATTCGCATGAGCTTCGATCGCCCGGCTGACGCCAGCCGAAAACGCTTCACGATCTACCGCCAGCGCGCCGCCCGCCGGCACCTTATGGGCGTCCGCCTCGCGCATGATCAGCGAGCCCATGCGGCGCATTTCTTCATGAAGCAGCCCGACCGCATTGGTCTCGGCGTCGTCGGAGCGGAACGAATTCGAACAGACGAGCTCGGCGAATCCGTCCGTTTGATGCGCTTCCGTCCGCCGGTGAGGGCGCATTTCGTGGAGGATGACGCTAACGCCGGCGTTCGCCGCCTGCCAGGCGGCTTCGGAGCCCGCGAGCCCCGCGCCGATGATGTGGATGTCGTTAGTAACCATAAGGGCCGCTTCTAGCGCGTTGATATGCCGACGCAAATAGCGCGGGCGCGGGAATTGCCGTTTGCGAACGCGGCGATTAGCCTATAGCGTAAGGGTTCCGGGGTGTTGAGGGGTGTTAAATGGGGTTGCGTATCTTTTCGGTCGTCGGCGAAGCGCTTAATTTCGGCGGCCGCCGTATGGAAACGATTGCTCGGGTCGCCTGGCTGCCGCTCGTCCTTTCGATGATCGTCAACATGGCGGCGATTTTCGCCTATCTCTCGGTGATTACCGGCCGGATAATCACGTTTTCGGACGTGCCGACATTTTTCTCCGCCCAGCAGGCGCTTGGGCGTCTCGCCGCCGCCGGTTTTCAGCAGCACCCGACGGAAATGTGGCTGATCACCGCGATCACGCTGGTCATCAACGGCATCATCTCCTCATCCTACATGGCGCCGCTGATCCGCTATTCGGGACTCGGCGAAAAGCCGTCGCCGGGTGCGGTGAAGCTGCATTTCGGTCCCGACCAGCTGCGGTTCATATTCTCAAGCCTCGTCAGCACAATATTTGTCGGCGTTCTGATCTTCGGGCCGATCCTGAGCGCGACTTATTATTCACTGAAATATATTGCTGACGCGCTTTCGAAAACGGTCGTCACATTTCCGGATCCGAACAGCCTTCACACAATTGAGGTGACGACCGTCGCCAAACAGGCGGCTGCGTCCGGCACGACCTGGATATACGATCTCGCCATGCCGCTTGCGGCGATTGCGCCGATGGCCGCTTTATTGTGGTTGCTGATATTTCTTCATGTGCATCCGAGAAACCGGCCGGGGGCGTTCGGCCCGGCCAACGAATTGCTGCGCGCAACGACGACGCTTTTGCTGACCGTCACCCTAATTGCGGCCGGATATTTCTGGTTCAAGGAGATGATCCTCAACCGGTTCGCGGGCGACATCCAGTTTCTGCTCACGTCCGCTGACTTCATCGAGCAGCTAAAGGCCGCCAATGCGTCGCTTGCTTTCGACATGACCGGGTTCAAGGGCATGATAGCGACGATCCTGCAATCGCCCGCAAGCCGTGTCCTCCTTTTCGGCACGGTCTCATTCTATCTCGTCAACTATTTCGGTTTGCGGCTGTTCGCCTATCCCGGCGTCGCGGTCTGCCGCAAATCCTTCGCGCTCGGCAACACGCTGAAAGTCACCCGCGGTTGGGATTTCATCCGTCTGGCGGTGATCGTCTTCGCACTCTCGGTCATCATGTTCGTGATGTACCAGTATGTGATCAATGTCTTCCTGTTCCGGCAGATATTCCCGATGGTCCTGAACTATATTTTTGAGTTGACCCGCATCGGCACGCGCATGGTCAATAGCGGCGTAACCGCTGACTGGGTGTTGCCGACCTTCACCTGGATCTGGAATATCCTGAAAATTCTGATCAACCTTCTGTGGACGTTTTTTGCGATTGGCGTTGGGGCCGGGCTTTACGGACGGCTTTACCGCGAAAGCGAGCGTGCGGAAGCTTAAGGCTAGCCCCAGATTTCCATGACAAGGCCGCGGGCGTCTTGGGCGCCGTCGGTGAGCCGCAGAGCGTCGCCCGCGAGCCGCGCTTTGGCGGTGAGGGCGAGCGCGCAGGCGTCGTAAACGTCGTCCCTGGCGACGCCGGCGCCGGCGGCCTTTCGCAATTCGTTGTATACCCGGTCAGCGCCGGTAAGACCGTGCGTCGTGAGAAGCGCCAGCCGCTCCGCCGCCCCCTCGGTTGTGCGTTTGCCGTATGTGCAGGGCGCGCCGCCATTCAGTCGCCAGAACGCAACTTCCGGATGCGCTTCACCAATTCGCGCCTGATCGGCAGGATGCAGCGTTGTGTCTGCTTCCCGGATCTTCGGCGTAATCATCCAGGCCTGTTTCGAAAGGCCTCCGCCGGCGTCACTGCCTTGGGCCTTGCCCCAAACGTTCGCCGTCTCATAGTCGGCGAAGGCGAGCATCGGCCGTCGCGGCGTAGAGAAGACACTCGAATGACGTTTTGGGGCAAGGAGACGTCTCGCCAGCGCCTCGCATTTACGCCGGCCCCGATCCGCGAGCCCGATCGGTATGTCGATCATTACGGCCAGCGCGTCAGCCCCCGGTCCCGTGATGAGATCGGCTAGCGCCTTCGTGATCCCTGCCTGAAGCGCGCCGTTTTCGACCTCGAGGCGCGCAAAAACCCACCCGGCGGGACATCCGTCCACCCCGAGGACGAATGACGCCTCTGGTTTTCCCGTTCCGGTTGCTGGCATAAGGGTTGCTCAAATTCACCCAGGCGGCGCAAGAAGTTACAGGCACACAATATTCGCCCGGATGCGCGCTTGCCAGTCCGTCAATCGGACGGCATCCTAAGGTAAGGCGAGAGGGCTTAGGGGTTAAGGTTTGCCGGAAGCTGAAAAAATCACAACGGGCGCTGCGACGTTCGTACAGTCCGAGCTGTTTGCGCGGACCTTCCGCGAGGGGATGGGGCTGGTCGAGGAAACCGCGAATTATCTCGACGGTCCTGGCAGGGAATTGTCGAAAGGGCTGAGTCGCGATCTTGCGCTGGTCTACGCCGGCGTTTCGATGCGTCTTACAACCCAGTTGATGCAAATTGCATCATGGCTGCTTGTCTTGCGCGCCGTACGCGAGGGGGAGATGGTGCTGAGCGAAGCAGCCGAATCCAAATACCGGCTCGAATCCGCTGAAGAAATACCCTCAGATATGCAGTCCGAAGGGTTGCCTGACGAACTGATCGGACTGGTTGAGTCGACCCGTCAACTCTACCGGCGTATCAGCCGGCTCGATGCGGAGTTGTTCAGGCAACGGGACGCCGTCTCGCCAAGCGCGGACGCGGCCGGTCAGCAACAAGCGTTGCTCAAGGCTTTCGGAAGCTCGAACTGAGCAGTTATTTCTTGAGGCCGAAAGCGCCGAATTTCTGGTTGAACTTGGAAACGCGACCACGCTCGGAGAGCCGCTGCGGGCCTCCCGTCCATGCCGGATGGCTTGTTGGATCGATGTCGAGATTGAGGGTCGCGCCGGGCTCGCCATAGGTCGAGCGCGTTTCGAAGGTCGTCCCGTCGGTCATCACGACCTTGATCATGTGATATTCGGGATGCGTGTCTTTCTTCATGTCGGCGGCCTTTATCTTCGGCAAGTGTTTCGCGGAGCCTAATTGTCTCTCTGGCTCAAGAGCGGGGCGTATACGCGCGATAAACCGTTTTCGCAAGCCCGTGAGCGGAGATTTTGCGGCCTAGTCCCCAATTCCTACGGATGATATAGACTAGGCGTCTGCCCCTAGGCAGGCGTCCAGTCAGCCCTCGCGCCATTATTCCTGCCGAGATCGTATGCGTTTTGCCGCCTTTTTGTTGTTTTTGGTGCTTCTCGCCGGCGGCGCGATTACCTGGTCTCTGCTCTCCTTTAACCATTTCAGTGAGATAGAGCGTTCATTTGAGGGACGCTGTACGCCAGTCGCGGGGATTGCGGGGCCCGAGGACATTCAGGTCGACGCGCGTCGGGGCAGGGTGTTTATCTCTTCGCTCAATCGCCGCGAAGAAGAAGGACGCGGCGGGATTCACGTTTTCAAGCTGTCAGATCCTCTCAATGAGGCAGGCTGGCGCGACGTTACAAACGGCCAGCCCGCGGGCTTCCGGCCCCTTGGCATCGATTATTTCGAGGATGGCGAGGTGCGTCGGCTGTTCGTCGTCAACGAGGCGGCGGGCTCGGTCGAGGTTTTCGACGTCGCCGAGGATGGGGGACTTATTCATCTTGAAACATTCGCCGAACGCCGCCTCACCAGCCCCAACAATGTGGTCGCACTGGGGCCGCGCGCCTTTTACGTCACCAATGACGTGAAACCGGGCCGCAACACCGCTCTTGGCGACCTTCATTTCCTGACGCGGCAGTCTTCCGGCGAGGTGTTTTTCGTCGACGGCGATTTCTGGCGTCTCGCTGCAGAGGATTTGCATTTCGCCAACGGCATCGAGATTTCCGCCGACGGCTCGCAGCTTTTCGTTGCGGAAACGTCGGCGCGGCGCGTGCGGATCTACGACCGCGACGCTGCGACGGGCGTGCTGACGGAGGCAGGGGCCATCAGCCTGCCCTCGGCGCCGGACAACCTCACAGTTGATGAGCAGGGCGACCTTTGGGTCGCGGCCTTGCCGAAACCGCTCGCCACGCCGCGCCATAAACGCAATCCTGACGTTCCGGCGCCGTCGGAAGTGATCCGCATTGACGCTGACGGCCATGCGCAAACGGTTTATCGGGATGACGGCTCTGAACTCTCCGCATCCACGGCGGCGGCCCGCCTTGGCGACCTTCTGGTGATCGGCGCGCTTTACGACGAGAAATTCCTGATCTGCAATTTGCCTGCAGGCGCGTTTTAGGCGAAAGCAGACTCCCATGAAGTATCGATCCACACGCGGCGGGGCGCCGGCCGCCGGTTTCGAGGATGTGTTGCTGGCGGGGCTTGCCCCTGACGGCGGCCTTTATGTGCCGGAAAGCTGGCCCCGGATCAGCGCTGAAGAAGCCGCCGGTTTCCGCGGGCGGCCATACGGCGAGATCGCCGCCGCCGTGATGGGCCGCTTCACGGGCGGCGCGTTCACCGAAGCGCGGCTGTCGGAAATCGCCCGCGAGGTCTACGGCGCATTCGAACACGATGACGTCGCGCCGCTGGTCCGCGTTGGCGAGGAAGACTGGATACTCGAGCTTTTCCACGGGCCGACCCTCGCCTTTAAAGACTTCGCCATGCAGTTGCTGGGGTGGCTTTTCGACGACGCGCTGTCCCGGCGCGGCGAACGGCTCACGATCATCGCGGCGACATCAGGCGACACCGGCGCGGCGGCGATTGAAGCGCTGAAAAGATGCCGTCAGATCGATATTGTCGTTTTGCACCCGGAAGGCCGGGTTACCGACGTGCAGCGGCGGATGATGACGACGGTCGATGCGCCGAATGTCTGTAATATCGCTATTGAGGGTTCGTTCGACGACTGTCAGGCGATCGTCAAGGCGCTCTTTGCAGACCGTCCGTTTGCAGAGAAAGTGCGCCTGAGCGGCGTCAACTCCATCAACTGGGCTCGGCTGGCGGCGCAGACGGTTTACTATTTCACATCGGTCGCGGCGATCGCAGCGCAAGGGGAGAAAGTCAGTTTCGTAGTGCCGACCGGCAATTTCGGCGATGTTTATGCGGGCTATGCGGCGAAGAAGATGGGATTAAACATCGACAGGCTCGGCGTCGCTGTTAACGCCAACGACATTCTGCACCGGGCGATGTCCACGGGCGCTTATGCGCCGGCTGCAGTTGCGCCGACATTTTCGCCGTCGATGGATATTCAGGTCGCGAGCAATTTCGAGCGGTTGCTTTTCGATGTCATGAATCGCGACGCCGCTGCCGTGAGGGGGAAAATGACCGCCTTCGCCCGCGACGGCGAAATGGGTTTGAGCGAGACAGAACGTGCGCGCATCGCTGAAGATTTCGTATCCTGTTCCGTCAACGAGGCGGAAACGCTTGCCGAGATAAAGCGCCACAACGAGGAAACAGGCGCGCTGATCGATCCGCATACGGCGGTTGCGCGTCATGCGGCGCGTCATTTGCGGCAAGCGGGCGCGCTGGACGGAAAGATCGTAACGCTGTCGACGGCGCATCCGGCGAAATTTCCCGACGCGGTCTCGCGCGCGACCGGCGTTAAGCCGGACTTGCCGCCCGCTCATGAAAACCTGTTCGATTTGCCGGAGGCCATGGCGCGCGCGTCCGCCGACAAGGAAGCGGTCAAACGCATTATTCTGGATCGCGCCGCCGGGGCGAAAAGATGAGTGAAATTCATACGTTAAAGAACGGACTTCGAGTTGTGACGGACCCCATGCCGTCCCTTGAAACCGTCGCGCTTGGGGTCTGGGCCCATGCCGGCAGCGTCGACGAGCGTCCGGAAGAACACGGCATCGCTCATCTGCTCGAGCATATGGCGTTCAAGGGCACGAAGCGGCGCACAGCCCGCGCCATCGCCGAGGAGATTGAAGCGCTGGGCGGATATCTCAACGCCGCCACCAGTCATCAGCGTACGGGCTATTATGTCAGGTTGATGAAGGACGACATCGCCGCCGGTTTCGACATCATCGCGGACATTCTGCTCAACCCGCTTTTCGAAGCGAGGGAACTCGCCAAGGAGCAGGAAGTCGTCGTGCAGGAGATCGGCGAGGCGGCCGATATTCCCGACGATGTGATTTTTGAATTGCTGCAGGCGGCGACCTGGGAAGGCTATTCACTGGCCCGTCCGATCCTCGGCACGCCGCAATCGGTGCGCGCGCAAACATCTTCCTCGCTGCGCGCCTTCATGGCGCGCCATTATCAGCCTTCATCCATGGTTGTTGCGGCGGCGGGCAATCTGGATCCGGATGCGTTTGTTGCGTTTGTGGAAAAACAGTTCGGAAGTGTTGAAACAGGTGCGGCGCCGCCAGCCCGCCCCGCGCCGAAATTCAAGGGCGGCGTGCGTCACGATGCGCGCGAGATCGAACAGACGCATCTTGCAGTCGCTTTTCCGGGCGTCTCTTCGCGGGATGAGGATTATTTCGCGTCGCGGATTTTCGCCGATGCGCTGGGCGGCGGCATGTCCTCGCGGTTGTTCCAGATCATCCGGGAGGAGCGCGGTCTCGCCTATTCGGTTTACGCGTTCGCCGACGGCTATGAAGCATGTGGCCTCGTCGGCGCCTATGCCGGCGCTGACGCTGAGCAGATCCCTGAGATCGCCGGGCTTATCGTCAGCGAAATCGAAGCGATGGCGAAGGGAGCGGGGCAGGTCGAAATCGATCGGGCGCGAGCGATGCTGCGCGCCTCACTGATGATGAGCCTCGAAAGCCCGTCGGCGCGCATCGAAAGCGCTGCCGGACAGCTGTTCACCTATGGGCGCGTGCGCGAGGCACAGGAAATCCTGCAACTGCTCGAAGCGGTCACTATCGAGGATGTGCGCCGTTGCGCGATGAGGGCGCTCGACGGGGCGTTTTCGCTGGCGATTGTCGGAGAGGCGGACGCCGATTCGGCCGCCGCGCGCCTGAGGGCCTGATGCGCCTTGCCGTCATGGGGCGGCGCAATTAGGGTTCGCGCGATGCAAACCAGCCCTGAGGTTTTCCCCATGTCGTTACGTGCTCCCGCCGTCAGTCTCTTCGCCATCGCCGTCATGCTTTCGGCCTGTTCGAAAAAAGCCGAAGAGCCTGAGGCCGCAGCGCCCGATCCCGCTGAAACTGCTTCAACAGAGCCGGGCGAGGAGCGGGAGGCGGTTTTCACTGCGCCCGAACAGACGCCGATCGATGCGTTCACCTACGCCAATTATAACGATGTGCGCGTTACCCACGCAGCGCTCGACCTCGATGTTCTGTTCGACGAGAAAATTCTCGATGGAACGGTGACGCTCGATCTCGAATATCTGAACAGCGACGCCGAAACGCTTGTTCTTGACGCCAATGACCTGACCATTCGCTCGGTTGAAGCGCGCACGAACGGGGACTGGACGCAAGCCACTTACGAAATGGGCGAGGACGACCCAAGAAAAGGGTCACGGTTTGAAATCGCGCTCCCCGACAGGGCCGACCAGGTGCGCATTTCCTATCATACCAGCCCCGAAGCCGAAGGGTTGCAATGGCTCTCGAAAGAGCAGACGGCCGGCAAGGAGCATCCGTTCCTGTTCAGCCAGTTCCAGCCGTTTTATGCGCGCACCATGGCGCCGCTGCAGGATACGCCTGCGGTGCGCATGACCTACTCGGCGAAAATCTCAACGCCGCCGGAGCTGATCGCGATCATGAGCGCGGAACAGGACCCGGACGGCGAACGCGACGGAGAATATGAATTCAAGATGCCGCAGCCGATCCCGTCCTATCTGCTGGCTATCGCGGTTGGCGATATCGAGTTCCAGGCGATCAGCAAGAATGTCGGCGTTTATGCGGAGGACTATATTCTCGACGCGTCCGCGAAAGAATTCGCCGATACGCCGAAAATGGTCACGGCGATCAACAAGCTTTACGGGCCTTATCGCTGGGGCCGTTACGACATGATCGTGCTGCCGCCGAGCTTTCCCTTTGGCGGCATGGAGAACCCGCGTCTTTCATTCCTCACCCCGACCCTGATCGCCGGCGATAAAAGCCTCACCAATGTCGTTGCGCATGAACTGGCGCACTCATGGTCCGGCAATCTTGTGACCAACGCGGTGTGGCCGGACGCCTGGCTCAATGAAGGCTTTACGTCCTATGTCGAAAATCGCGTCATGGAGGCGCTTTACGGTGAAGACCGCGCGGTGATGGAGCGCGCCCTCGACATGGCGGGCCTGAAGCGGACCATCGCAAACGCTGAGCGGCCAGAAACGACGGCGCTCAAGGTTGTCGGCGTCGAACATCCGGACGAGGCGTTCAGCAGCGTTTCATACGCCGGCGGGATGTTCTTTCTGAAGTTCCTGGAGACGCGTTTCGGTCGTGAGAAATTCGACGCGTTCCTGAAAGATTATTTCGATCACTTCGCTTTCCAGAGCATCACCACCGAGGACTTTCTCGCCTATTTTGAGGACAATCTCTGGGCGGAAAATCCGGATGCGGTGACCAAGGAGGAAATCACCGCGTGGGTCTATGAGCCGGGCCTGCCGGACACGGCGGAAAACCCTGTCTCGGACGCCTTTGAAAAAGTGTCTGCGCAACAGGCTTCATGGCTCGCCGGCGAGACAGCGGCGGCGGATATAGAAACGAGCGCCTGGTCTACGCATGAATGGCTGCATTTCGTTAACACCCTGCCGGTGGAAATGACGGCTGAACAGTTTCTGGCGCTCGATGACGCCTTTGACCTGAGTCGAATTCAAAACGCAGAGATTGCGTTCGCCTGGTACATGAAGGCGATCGCCGGCGGTTATGAACGCGTGATGGAACCGCTGGAAAGCTTCCTGATACGTGTCGGGCGCGGCAAGTTCATCTACCCGCTCTACGGCGCGCTGAAAGCGAACGGCAAAGGGGACTGGGCGCAGGAAGTCTACGCCCGGGCGCGCTCCGGTTATCATCCGATTGCGCAGCGCCGTATCGATGCGATCCTTGCCGGCGTCGGCGAGTGATCGTCAGCGCGGACAGACCATGACATGGCCGTCAAAGACGGCGCCGACAAGCAACGTGTCGTCTGTCGTTGCCGCGACGGAGGAGGCGTTGATCTCGCCGTCGGTCGAGATGAAGACGTCTTCGCTTTCGCCGCTTGCCGGATCGATGCGCACGACATGAGACGGCGCGACAGCGTTCTCATCCTTCGCATGTTTTAAAAACTCAAAGACCTTCGTATGTCCGCCGATCCACAGCGCGCCGTCTTCGGCGACATCGATATTATCGGGGCCGGTGCTGGTTTTCAGGCTGCGAAGTTTTCGGAGAGCGCCGGTTGACTGGTCGCGTTCGAAGATGGCGACGCGGCGCTTCAGGAATTCGGCTACATAAACTTCGCTTCCATCGGCGGACATGTTGATCCCGTTGGCGTAGGTCATGCCTTTCTTGATGATACGGCCTTCCTCGCCGTCGAAATAAACGACGCTGGAGAAGGGGAGCGCCATGTAAGCTTCAAGCGTCGCCATAACCCCTTCTTCATAGCCCCTGTCATTGGTTGCGTAGAAAGAGCGCATGCCAACCGCCAGCACGTCGTTGGGAGAGTGCATGGCGTCGAAAGAGATGCTGTCGAGGTGAGTCAACGCGCCATTATCGCCGATGCCGAAAATCTCCACGATCTCTTCGCCGGTCGTCGGATGATTAACGACGAAAAGCCGCTTTTCGCCGTTCGGGCTTTTCCAGAGGCTGATCCCGTGCGGCAGGAAATTATCCATGGGCGGCGAAACTTTCGTCACCGTGTCGGCGCCGTCGAGACTGAGCGTATAGATCCCGTTCTTCGGGTTGAACGGTTCGCCGGTCTCATTGTACCAGCCGCGCCGGTCGGCGGCGGAAATGAACGCAATATTCATGTCGTGATCGATGGCAATGTCTTCCGTGCCCGACGCGATGTCGACCCCCCGGCACTGATCGACCAGTTTGGGCTCCATAGCGACGAACCAGCCGGCGGCCGGAACAAGATGCGCAAGCATCCAGCCGAAACCGGCGAGGATGACGGTGATGAGGATAATGACGAATAGTCTCACGGGAACGCCCCCCTGTCGTTTCCGGAAAGGATACAAGTTTTAAGCACTAGAGGGCAATCGACCGGGACAGCGGGCGCTTTGCGCAGCAAAGAGAACGCGCTAGAGCCTGTGCATGTCGTTCTCTCGCATTCTGGTCGCCGGCGCCGGCGGCCCGCTCGGGCTTGAAATCGTCCGCCGTTTGCGCGCGCGCGGCGCTCGCGTAATTGCAACCTACAGGACCGGGAGGCCGGGGCTTGCAGCGGCGATCGAAGCGTTCGGGGCTGAGCCTTTGCAGCTTGATTTCGAGGATGGCCCAGCGCTGGCGCGCACGCTCGCAGCTGTCGACGGCGCTGTGCTGACGCCGATCCTCAGCGTGTCGAAACGGGCTGCGCCTTTTTTGCGCATGGGCGTTCGCGCAATCTTCTTTTCCAGCAACAATGTTGCGATCGATCCCGAAGACCGGGTCTATGCCGCGTTGAACCGGGCTGAAGACGAGATCCTCAACGCCGCGACGGGCGCCGTCATTTTGCGGCCGTGCATGATCTATGGCTATCCTGGCGACGGCAATATGAGCCGGCTGATGAACGCCATGCGCCGTTCTCCCATTATTCCGTTGCCGGGAGGCGGCAAGGCGCTACAGCAACCTGTCTATTACGAGGACCTGGCGGAGATCGCCGTCAGAACGCTTCTCGACGAGGCGCAAGATGAGCGCCTTTACGCGGTCGCTGGACCACAGCCGATTACGCAGCGCGCGCTTTACAGGAGTGTCGCCGAAGCCATTGGCGCAAAACCGGCGGTAATCCCGGCGCCGGTCAATCTCCTCGCGCCTGTTATCAACGCCCTTCAAAAAGCCGGTATCGCCGCGCCGGTT
>CAJXLJ010000029.1 GCA_913055785.1 uncultured Parvularculaceae bacterium
CCCATGCCGCCATAAGTCACGGTCAGCGTCGGCGTGTAATCGACGTCGGTCTGGCTGAAGAAGCTCAGCACATCCTCATACAGCATCGATTGCGGCAGGTTGTGCTCGATGCCGGTGTTGCCGTCGGCGACCATCGCCAGATCCATATGGAACAGCGAACCGCCTTCCGCGACGACGGCGATGTTCTCGGCTTTCGCAGCAGCGACAACCTGCTGTCGCTGATCGCGGCGCGGCTGGTTGTAGTTCTTGATCGAATGCGCGCCCTGCACCTTCAGACGGCGAACATGGTGGAGCGCGTCTTCATAACTGTCGATGGCGGCGAAGATGCCCGGCGCCTTGGCACCGTAGACCACTTCGGCGGTCGAGAACATGCGCGGGCCGAGAATACGCCCGGCGCGCTGATATTCCGACGCAGCGAAGATGCTGCTGGCGCTGCTCGACGGATTGTGAATCGTCGTGACCCCAAGCGCGAGATGGGCGATCGACGACCAGTTCTGTTGCGGGATGATCTCGCCGGTCGCCTCCGGCCCGTGCGCGTGAGCGTCGATCATGCCCGGCATGATTGTCTTGCCGGAAACATCGACCGAGCGCGCGCCGGCGGGAATGGAGACGTCGTCCGCCGCGCCGATCGCGGCGATACGGTCGCCGTCGATGACGATGACGCCGTTTTCAATAACGCCGCCGTCGTCGCCCGCCATGGTGATGAGGCGCGCGCCGGTCAGCGCCGTCACGCCCGAAGGCTTGTCAGCGTTGACCGAAATCGAAAGATCGGCGCCGCTCTCCGGCGGTTCGTAGCCTTCTTCTTCCTCGTCGCCCTCGCCTTTCGGCGCCTTCGGCAGCATCTCATCGAGCCCCGCCGAATAGAGCGACGGTCCGAGCGTCCAGTTCAACCGGTCGCCCGACCAGTTCATATAGGTTGCGCCGTCGCCGCTCGCTTTCGTCACGGGCAGCGCCGAGGCGCCTTTGCCGGTTCCGAGTTTCTGCGGTCCCGGCGTCATCGGCATCACGAACGCGCTGTAATCGTCTTCAAATGCGAGATGCTTGCCCGAGGGCGCGACCTGATACGCCGTAACCATGTCGCCGGACGCATGGGTGCGGCTGTCGCGGCCGTTGAGATTGACGCTGACGAGAACGCCGGCGTCGCCGTCATAAGTCGTCATGAAGATGCGATCGTTACGCGCGCCGAAATGCGGCGCGCTGCCGTGATCGATAACCCGCCGCGCGGCGCCGCCGGCTGAGGGGACCACATAAACGCCGGTCATCTCCGAATAGTCGTCATTGGTGAGATAACCGCCTGAACCTTTCTGGAAAACGATGGTCGCTCCATCCGGCGAGAAACGCGGCCAGCGATAATGACCGGGCTCGCGCGTCACCGTCCGGCTGGCGCCGCCTGACGCCGTTACGGTGCGGATCGTTCCCAACCCCGCATCGGACCACGAGACGTAAACCACGCGGGCGCCGTCATAAGACCAGGAAGGAAAAAATTCGAAGGCGTTGTCGTCACTTGTCAGGCGGCGCGCTTCGCCGTTCGGCAACGTCTTGAGATAAAGCTTGCCGAGCGACTCGAATACGACGCTCTTTCCGTCCGGCGAAACGCTTGCAAAGCGCGGCATCGTCGTTTTGAACGCCGCTGGAGACACGTCGATGTCCGGCCGCGGCGGGTCGATGACCGCACGCGTGTCTTTCACGTGAAACGGAATGACCGTATCGGCGCCGGTCGCGACATTCAGCTTGCGGATTTTACCGCCAGCCCAGAAGACAATCGACTTTCCGTCCGGCGTCCAGTCCATATTCGGATAAACGCCCTTGAGCGCCCAGACTTCCTGCAGGTCACGGTCGAGATTGTCGTAAATCTTCCGTTCTTCGCCGGTCTGCAGGTCTTTGAGATAGAGTTTCGACTCCATGCGCTCGCGCCGCACGAAGGCGATGGTGCGCCCGTCCGGCGACGGCGCGGGCCGCACGGCGCCGCCATAACCTGAAACCGCGGTTTCGATCTCCCCGGTTTCCAGTTCATAGCGATTAATATGGAAAAGATCGCCATTCGAATCCTGCGCATAGATGAAGGTCGAGCCCGGCGTGATGTTCTGGGTGTAATAGATATATTTTCCGTCAGCCGAAAACATCGGCTCGCCGAGTTCTTTCTGATGTTGCGGGCTCGGCTTTTCGACGAGTTGGACGCCGCCGCCGCCGGTAATATGATAGAGCCAGATTTCGCCGACGCCGAGAGAGCGCTGCGTCGTGAAATGTTTGCGCGCGGCGATGTACTGCCCGTCCGGCGACCATGTCGGGTTGTTCAGAAGCCGGAAGCTCTCTTTCGTCACCTGCCTTTTGTCCGAGCCGTCGACATTCATGATCCAGATATTGTCGCCGCCGGCGCGGTCGGAAGTGAAGGCGATCTTTTTACCGTCCGGCGAAAAGCGCGGCTGGATTTCCCAAGGCATGCCGCTGGCGATCGGCGTCGCCTCGCCGCCGGCCATCGGCATGGTGTAGATGTCGCCGAGCAGATCGAAAGCGATGGTCTTGCCGTCAGGGCTGACGTCGACATCCATCCACGTGCCCTCGTCGACATCGATCGCGATATCGCGCGTCTCGAGCGGCGGCGCGGCGACGTCCCACTTGTCGTCCTTGGCGTCTTCTTCGCCGTCCGCTTCGGCTGTGTCAGCGTCTGCATCGTCCGTCGCCGCTTCCGGCTGGCTCGCTTCCGGCGTTTCATCGGCGAGGGGTTGGGCGTCGTCCGCCGCATCGGCGGCGGCTTCGCCGGCGTCGCCCGCAACCGCAGCGATATCGCTCGCAGCCGGTTCATCCTGCGTCGCGGCGGGTTTTTCCTCACGCTGCGAACAGGCGGCCATCGACAGAACCAGCGCGGCGGTGAGCAAATACGGCGATGTTGTCCGGAACATATTCCTACCCCTCAGGCTTTCGTTGCAGGGACCGTATAGGCTTCGCGGATCAACGCCAAGACCTGGAGGGGGCTTTCGCTACGTCTTCCACCCGTTTGTTATTGCTGTTTTTTCCCGCCCTTACCTGAGAGCCGGTCAAACGCCGTCCAGCACTTCTCGCACCCATTGCGGCGCGACTTCCGTCGCCGGGCCGTACCGGCTGTCATTAAACAAATAGGCGTTCTCGGAAGGCTCAAGATTGAGCTCCATCGCCGGGATGCCGAGCGCCCGCGCTTCTGCGACGAACCCGGCGGCCGGATAGACCGAGCCCGACGTGCCGATGGAAACGAAGAGCTCCGCGGCCATGATTGCGTCCGCCGCCTCATCCATGAAGCGCGGTATTTCGCCGAACCAGACAACATAAGGACGCATGGCGCCTGAACGCCCGCAAGCGCCGCATACGGTCTTGACGCTTAAATCGTCCCGCCAGTCGCAAACATCACCGCACGCGGCGCATGCCGCTTTGCAGAGTTCGCCATGCATGTGCAGAAGATTTTTGGAACCGGCCTGTTCGTGAAGGTTGTCGACATTCTGGGTGATGAGCGTCATGCGCCCGCCGCGCGCCTCGAGCCCGGCTTCGAGTTCCGCAAGCGCGCGATGCGCGGCGTTTGGTTCCGCGGTCTGAACGCCGCGCCGGCGCATGTTGTAGAATTCGTGGACCAGCGCCGGGTTGGCGGCGAAACCTTCCGGCGTCGCCACCTCCCGGTAATCGTATTTCGCCCAAACACCGTCCGCATCGCGAAAAGGGGCGACGCCCGACTCGGCCGAGACGCCGGAGCCGGTCAGGACGACGATATTCTTGACGGGGCCGCCCACTTAGGCGCCGGGAATATAGTCGCGCAGACCGATCAGGAAATCGCGCTTGCCAATGTCGAGGCCCGTATGACGCAGGATCAAATAGGCCGCCGTCACATGGAAATAGAGATTGGGAAGAATCCAGTTCTGCGCAAACACCTTGCGCGGCAAGGTCACTTCCATTGGCCCCATGGGCACGGTGATGTTCACATCGGCATCAGCGTCGATCGCGGCGCGATCCAGTCCGTTGATTATGCTCTCGGCGCGATCAATCCGGGCCAGCAATTCGGCGAAGCTGGTTTCATCGTCGGGAAAACTCGGGATCTCGGCGCCCGCGAGACGCGAGAGCGCACGGGCCGGAATTTCAGTCGCAAACCGGACCTGCGTCGCGAGCGGGAACATGTCCGGCGCCATGCGCCAGTTCAAATAAACGCCCTCCTCGACATTCGTTTCCTTGCAGCGCTCCGCAGCCTTTGCAAGAACGCCGCGCAAGGTTTCGAACATATGCGCGACAGCGCCGTTGACAGAAGACGATACGGATAGGCTCATCGGGGGTTCCTCTCTTTTCCGGGATCAATGGCCGGTAGCTTGGGTTTGACGTTGCGCGCTTCAAGAGACAAGGACTAGAAAGACGGAAGATTTAATCGGCAGAATTTCTGATGACCACAAAAGTTCTTTTCGTTTGCCTCGGCAATATCTGCCGTTCGCCGGCGGCCGAGGGCGTCTTGCGCGCCAAGGCGCGGGCGCGAGGGTTCGATGTCTATATCGATTCCGCCGGCACCGGCGCGTGGCATGTGGGCGACCCGCCGGATGCGCGGATGATCGCGGCGGCCGGCAAGCGCGGCTATGACCTTTCTCACCAGCGCGCCCGCAAGGTCGACCTCGCCGACTTTTACGAGTTCGACTATTTGCTGGCGATGGATCTGTCGAACCAGACCGATCTCCTCGAAACGTCGCCGCCGAACCGAACCGCCGATATCCGTCTGTTCCTCGATTTCGCCGAATGCGACACGCGCGAAACGCCCGACCCCTATTACGGCGCCGCCGGCGGTTTCGAGCAGGTGCTCGATCTGATTGAGATGGGCGCTGAAGGTTTCCTCGATCACCTCGAAAACGAAAGCGAATAACTCGCCTCGATCTCATAGTGGCTGGCGACGCCGCCGAGCTGCGATGAATAAAGATGAAACGCCTCGACCGGAAACGGGCCACAGGAAAAGAGCCCGTGCCGGGCGCAATACGCCGCCGCGGCCGGCTGCGTCGTGTTCCTGAGATAGGCGAGCGTGACATGCGGCTTGAATTTGCGGCGCTCAAGATCGAAACCGGCGCGGCGCAACGCCTGCTCGACCTTGCCCTGCAAATGATCGAGCGCATCGCAAGCGTCAACGCCCGCCCACAAGGCGCGCGGCTGGCGGTCTCCAAAAAAGCCGATCCCTGAAAGCCTCAAGTCGAAAGCAGGCGCCTCAATGGCGGCGAGCGCATCAAGCGCCGCCCCAAACCCGTGGCGGTCAGTCTCGCCGATAAAGGCGAGCGTCAGGTGGAAATTCTCAACCGGTCGCCAGCGCGCGCCTTCAACGCCCGATTGCAGCGTCGACAGCGCATCGGCGACGATTTCAGGGATAGAAAGGGCGACGAAAAGGCGGGACATGATTTAGGCGCGCTGACAAAATTGAAGCACCGCACTACGCGGAAATTGACAGAAAGTCGATAAAGAGGGAGCAAAGCCGAATGACCAAAAAGCTTTTCTGTTTCGGCTACGGCTATACAGCGGGGGCCTTCGCCAAACGTTTGCAAACGACAGGCTGGCGCATCGCAGGAACGACCACATCGCCGGATAAAGCCGCCGGCATGGTGGCGGAAGACATCGAAGCGCACGTCTGGAACGACAATGCCCATTTCGATCCGCGCTGGCTGGCGGACGCGTCGGCGATCCTTGTATCAACGCCGCCGGACGAGACCGGATGCCCCGCCTTGCGCGCCGCCTGCGGCGCGATAGCGGAACGCGCCGGAGCGCTCGACTGGTTCGGATATCTCTCTACAAACGGGGTTTACGGCGATCACGGCGGCGCCTGGGTCGACGAAGAAAGCGAACTGCGAGCGAACACGCCGCCGGCGACATGGCGCATCGAAGCGGAGAAAGCGTGGGCCGGGCTCGCTGACGAATGCGGCCTCAACGCCATGATCTTCCGCCTGCCGAGCATCTACGGACCCGGCCGCTCGACCCTCGATCGGGTGCGCGAAGGCGTTGCGCGTCGGATCGTCAAGGAGGGCCAGGTCTTCAACCGGATGCATGTGGAAGACATCGCCGCGGCGCTGGCGGCCAGCATGACGGCGCCGCCCGCGCACCGGATCTACAATCTTGCGGACGATGAGCCCTCGCCGCCGCAAGACGTGATCGAACATGCGTGCCGGCTGCTCGGCGTAGAGGCGCCGCCAGTCATCCCTTTTGAAGACGCGAAACTCTCACCCATGGCGAAACGGTTTTACGCCAACAACAAACGGGTGTCGAACGCGCGCATGAAACGCGCGTTCGATGTTACCCTGCATTACCCCAGCTACCGCGAAGGGCTTGAAGCGATCTTGAATTGCGAAAGCGGCGAGGCTTAATCCTCTTCGTCCTCACCCAGCGGTTCGCCGATATCCGGCGGCGACCCTTTTGCATTCCACTTGTTGATACGCTTGATCCGGCAAGGCAGTTCCAGCCCCCCATAATCGACCAACGAGATCGAGTCATTGACCCGCAAGCAGCCCGTACCCGGCTTGGTCTCGATGTTGATATGGTTGGCGCGCCGGATCAGCTTTTCCGAACAGCCTTCGCTGATCTCCAGCCGGTACCAGTCGTTCGCCGTGCGGTCGAGCAGGATGACGCCATCCTCGCCCTTGACCTCGCTCCAGCGGTTAATCGAGCTGGAAAAACAGATCTGACTGACTTCTTCACCGAGTCGGGGGTCGCCGCCCGACGCCGGGTCCGAACCATCGAACGACATGGCCGATGGTGCAGCCATCAGTGCGGCGGCGGTAAGCGACAGCACAAGATAGGCGGTTTTCATCTTCGTTATCCCTTCTTTGCGCCCAGCCGCCTTAAAGTATACTGGAGACGCCGCTTCGAGGGCCACACATTCTCGCGAGAAACTGCGGAAAATCATATAAAGAAATCTTTATATGTCTCTTGGCAGGCGCTCCTGTCACTGTTATATGCCGGGCGAAATATCGGCTTTTTTTATAAGGACATTCGCCCATGAACGCGCCCAGCCATCACGATTACGTCGTCAAGGATCTCAATCTCGCCGATTGGGGCCGCCGCGAGATCGAGATCGCCGAAACCGAAATGCCCGGCCTGATGGCGACGCGGGAAGAATTCGGCGCCGCGCAGCCGCTGAAGGGCGCACGCATCGCCGGCTCGCTGCACATGACGATCCAGACCGCCGTACTGATCGAAACCCTGCAAGCCCTCGGCGCCGACGTGCGCTGGGCCTCGTGCAACATCTATTCGACCCAGGACCACGCCGCCGCGGCCATCGCCGCCGCCGGCACGCCGGTTTTCGCATTCAAGGGCGAAAGCCTTGAGGAGTACTGGGATCTTGCGGACAAGATCTTCGAATGGCCAAACGGCGAGACCGCCAACATGATCCTCGACGATGGCGGCGACGCAACGCTGCTCATTCTACTTGGCGCCGACGCGGAAAAAGATCCGTCTATTCTCGACAACCCGTCCAATGAAGAAGAAACCGCGCTGTTCGACACGATCAAGCGTCGCCTCGCCAAACAGCCGAACTGGTATTCGACGGTGAAAGCCAACATCAAGGGCGTCACCGAAGAAACGACCACAGGCGTTCTTCGTCTCTATCAGCGCCAGAAAAAGGGCCAGCTCCCCTTCCCGGCGATCAATGTCAATGACAGCGTCACCAAGTCGAAATTCGACAACAAATACGGCTGTAAAGAGTCGCTTGTTGACGGCATCCGCCGCGGCACGGATGTGATGATGGCGGGCAAGGTCGCGCTCGTCGCCGGTTACGGCGATGTCGGCAAAGGCTCCGCCGCTTCGCTGCAAGGCGCCGGAGCGCGCGTGATGGTGACGGAGATCGACCCGATCTGCGCGCTGCAGGCGGCGATGGACGGCTATGAAGTCGTGACCATGGAAGAAGGCTGTCCGCGCGCCGATATCGTCATCACCGCGACCGGCAACAAGGACGTCCTCACCGTCGACAATATGCGCCAGCTCAAAGACATGGCGATCGTCGGCAATATCGGTCACTTCGACAACGAGATTCAGGTCGAGGGCCTCAAGAATTTCAAATGGGCGAATGTCAAGGACCAGGTCGACATGATCACCTTCCCCGACGGCAAGCGCATGTTGCTCTTGTCTCAGGGCCGTCTGCTTAATCTCGGCAACGCCACCGGCCATCCTTCTTTCGTGATGTCCGCATCCTTCACCAACCAGACGCTCGCGCAGATCGAGCTCTGGACGAAGGGCGATCAGTACAAGAACGAAGTCTATATCCTGCCGAAACACCTCGACGAGAAAGTCGCCAAGCTGCATCTCGACAAGATCGGCGCGAAACTGACGCGGCTTTCCGAAGGACAGGCCGATTATATCGGCGTACCGGTCGAGGGGCCGTTCAAGTCCGATCACTATCGGTATTAAAGCCATCCCAGCTGCGAAATACTGACCGCTCATTCCAGCCGCCGACCGGTCGCAGGAATGAGCGGCGGATGCGTGAATTATCTTGCTCCCGCTATTATTTCCGGCTATCCTGCTACTATTGTAGCATTTCCAGTAGCCTGTAGTTCCAGTTAACGGGGGCGCGATTTCTCGTGCGTTCGCCGCATGGGCCGCGCTGCATCAAACCTTGCCTAGGGCTCAGCCCGGAAAGGAGTTGCGCGTTATGACGACAGTAAGATGGATACTCGGCCTGCCCGTCGCGGGAGCGATTACGGCGATCCTGTTCATCGCAATGGCCGCGCTTATCAAGAATGACGAGGTAATCGTCGATCCGGCAAATACGCCTGGCTTCAAAATACTCGCCAATATCAAGGACACCCCGGAGGGCGGAGAAGAAAAACAGGCCAGGCCAGTCCTGAAGAAAAAGCCGCCGGACCCGGTGATTCACCACGCCGAACCGACCGGCAAACCTAATCCGACCCAGACGACCATCGATAAAACCACGGTGACGACTGAAACGTTCAAGGGCGAAAAGATGGTGATCACGCCAACCATCATCACGCCGCCGCCTTATCCTCAGGCCTGCGCCAGCAAGGGCGTTGAAGGCGTGGTGGTGGTGCAGTTCGACGTCACGCCCGAAGGCCGGGTCGTCAACGTGCGAATCATTGATTCGCCCGACGCCTGCTTCCACCGCACCGTGCGCAACACGGTCGCCAAGTGGAAATACCCGCCCGCCATGGAAAACGGCCGCCCGGTCATGCGCCGCGGCGTAATCGAGCGCATTGCTTTCAAGCTGGAAGATTAAACGCCGGGCTCCCGGGCTCGGCCCGGGAGCCTTTTCCTGTTGAAAACTTAACCTGATCGAAAGGAGAAATCGCCCGGGCGGCTCTAGCGGGCCCGCGCGAACACGATAGATATTGAAGGCGAATTGCAGGTTACGCACTAGATATGGGCGAATCCCCCTAGATTGCGGGGTTCATCGGGCGGCGGACGCGAGTTAGGGCAAGGCTGAATGCGCCTTCTGAAAACAGCATTGATGAGTTCCGGAGCGGCGCTCGCCGCACTGGCGCCGGCGCGCGCGGCCGAGGCCGGAGTCTCGGGCGCCGATCCGATGGTGATCGCTGTTTCAGGCGCCGTCGCCCTGACCATCGCCGCAGTCCTCTGGGCGTTCCGCGTCTCGGCGGCGACCCGCACTCAGTCCCTGCGCTGGTCGAACCGGCTTGCGGAGATGGAGGCGCGCCTAGAAAAATCCGACGCCGTACTCTCCGCCCATCCGGGCCTCGTTCTGGTCTGGGAAGACGACAATGAGGCGGTGAAGGACGGCTGGGGCAATCCGAAAATACTCGGCGGCCCGGCGGCGCTCGCCTCGCTGCTTTCCTTTTCCACGGAGGGCGAGACAGCGAAGACGCCGCCGGTCGATCGCCTGCTGAATGCGCTCGGCGATTTACCGCTTGAAGAAGACGATACAGACGCCCCGCAAACACTGCGCGAAAAACTCGTTGAACTTCGGGCGCATGGCGTCGCCTTTTCTGGCGCCGTCGTAACGCCTGACGGCCGTTCGATCGAAGTCGACGGCCGGGTGGCCGGCGGCCAGGTCGCCTTGTGGATCACCGACCCGGCGGTGCGCATGGCCGAAGATGGGGCGATCATCGGCGCCTTCCGCGAGCGCGCGATGGACCTTCATGGCTCGCATGCGCTGCTCGAGCGCTCGCCGCTTCCCGCCTGGCGGCGCAATGCGGAAGCAGCGCTTGTCTGGGTCAACCGCGCCTATGCGGAAGCGGTCGAAGCCTCGTCCGCCGCCGAAGCGGTCAAACAGCAGATCGAACTCGACCCGGCGGTCAAAAAACTCGCCGCGAACGCCGCATCGGAACGAAAGGCGGTCGAGGGGCGGATCATCATCAACAGCCGCGGCGAACGCCGGGTGCTGCGCGTCATCGAAACCCCGCTTCACGCGTCAGGCGACGCGGCGCTTGGCGGTCTCGCCGTCGACGCCACCGAACTCGACAAGGCGAAGGCCGACCTCAAGCAACATATCGAGGCGAACCAGCGCACCCTCGACCAGATCCAGACCGCGGTCGCGATCTTCGGCGCGAGCCAGAACCTCATTTATCACAACCGCGCCTTTCAGAAGCTGTGGGGTCTTGAGGACGCCGCGCTTTCCGGGCGGACCTATCATGGCGAAATCCTCGACCAGCTGCGCTTTGACGGCAAACTCCCCGAACCCGCCGACTACGACGGCTGGAAAGCCGCCCAGCTCGCTCTTTATACGGAAGACCTCGGCCATCCGGGATCGGAGCGCGACGCCGGCGCGCCGGACGAAATCTGGCACCTGCCGGACGGGCGCACCCTGCGCGTCGCCAAACAGCGCCATCCGCTGGGCGGCGTCATGGCGGCTTTCGAGGACATCACCGAAAAAGTCTCGCTCGAAGCGCAATACAACACGCAGCTCAGCGTCCAGAAGGCGACGCTCAACAATCTTACCGAAGCGGTCGCCGTGTTCGCCGCTGACGGCACGCTCCGGCTATACAACAACGCCTTCGAGGAGCTCTGGAAGCTCGACGCGAAGACCCTCGACAAGAAGCCGCATGTGGATACGATTGTCGCGCGGCTCGTCGGCAAGACCGTCGGCGGCGAGACGAAACTCGCCCAGATCAGGCGAGCTGCGACGTCGAAATCGCCGGAAGACAGGAAGCCGTTCTCCAGCGTCGAACTTTCCTTGCGTGACGGACGCACATTCTCGTTCGGCGCGGAACCCCTGCCCGACGGCGCAACGCTCGCGCATTTCGTCGACATCACCGACTCCAAGGAGCGCGAAAAGGAACTCAAAGAGCGCAACGCCATCCTCGAAAACGCCGATCGGCTCAAATCGAAATTCGTCGATCACGTTTCCTATCAGCTCCGGACGCCACTTTCGACGATCATTGGCTTTTCGGAAATGCTCGACGGGCAAATGTTCGGTATGCTGAACGACCGGCAGAAGGACTATGTCGCGAGCGTACTTTCCGCGTCCTATCATTTGCGCGACCTCATCAACGATGTGATCGACCTCGCCGCCATCGATGCAGGCAAGCTCGAACTTGAACGCAAGCCCGCCGACATTCGCGGGCTTCTCGAAAACGCTGCAACTTTCGCCGCGTTGAAGGCCGAAGACACGAAGATTGCGCTGAAGGTCGATTGCCCCAAGGATATCGGCGCCGCCGAAATCGACGAACGCCGCATCAAACAGGTGCTGTTCAACCTTCTGGCGAACGCTTTTTCCTATACGAGCGAGGCTGGCGAAGTGACGATCGGCGCGCGGCGGGAAGACGGCGTCGTCAAAATCTGGGTCGCCGACAATGGCCGCGGAATTTCACCGGAGGACCGCGCGAAGATATTCGACGCTTTCGAGAGCCGCGGCCCCAGCGCCGGGGCCGGGCTCGGTCTCTCGCTGGTCGAGCGGTTTGTCAGCCTTCACAACGGCTGGGTGCGCATGGACTCCAAGGAAGGCGAAGGCGCGCGCGTGACCTGCTATCTCCCGGAACAGGCCAAGGCCGCGCCCAAAGACGCCGCCGCGCCGACGCCCGCCGGGGAAGAGCCCGCCGCAAAAAAGAAGAAAACCGCGACCGCCAAAACACCGGCCAAGCGCCGCCGCAAGCCGGCGGCTGGCGGCAAGACCGGCGCGGCGGAGCGCCAGCGCCCGACGGCGGCGGAATAAGCCCGAATATCCGGTCTTCCGCGCTGGGTTTTTCTCCTCTAAAAAGCCGTGATGGTTTCTGTACTCGCTTTTTCGCTCGCCCTTACCGCGGCCGATCCGTCGGCCATTCCCGTAACGACCCGCTATGACGACTGCGTCGCGCTTGTCCAAAGCGACCTCGAGGCCGGACGCGCCCACGCGCAGCGCTGGACTCAGGAAGGCGGCGGCGCGGAGGCCCAGCATTGTCTCGCGATTGCCGACATGGCGGCCGGCTTCAACAAACTCGCCGGCGCGCGGCTCGAAGAAGCCGCCGAACGCAAAGACGCGGGTGACGATTACATGCGCGCGCGCCTGCTTAATCAGGCCGCCCTCGCCTGGCTTGAGGCGGGCGAGATCGTCAATGCACGCCGCGCGCTGAACGCAGCCTTCACGCTGGTGCCGGATTCCGGCGAGCTGCAACTCACCGCTGCAAAACTGCACGCCGCCGAAGGGCAATGGAGCGAGGCGATCGCCGCCGTCGACGCCGCCAGACAGGCGGGCTTTGTCTCTGCGGAAGCTTATGTGCTGCGCGGGCGCGCTCATATCGCGGTGGGCGACTATCGCGCCGCTGCAGAAGACGTCGTCAATGCGCTCAAACTCGATCCGGCCAATATCGATGCTTACACACTGCGCGGCGAGATCCAGCAGACAGGCATCGACATCAATGTCGCCTACCGCAAACGCAACGCCGGCGAATGACAGCCGGTCACGGCAGTGTGAACGGCCGTTAGCGGACAGAGCGAGCGCCAGCGATTATCCTTTTCACGGGTCTGGTTGGCGGTGCCTTGCGTTTCCCGCGAACACAAAAAGAGCTTCATAGTCTGACCCAGGCAATAACAAGGCCCAGGCAGTAACAGGCGAAGTGTCTTAGGTCCCCCTTCTCATTTCGCCTGACGCGCCATGTACCGGCGCGGCGGGCCGCCGGTTTCGCCCGCAATAAACCGGCGGCCCGTATATTTGCGCATATGCGCATCGACATCGCCGGAAAATCAGCCCAAGGGTGCGCATTAACCATTCGTTAAGCAATGGCGCGTCCCATAAGTCCGCCGCAAAACAAGAGAATCGTTTCGATGGCGCCCGCCGCGATGGAAGCCAAAGACGTCCGCGAGTTACAACGCCTCGCCCAGCAGTCGCCGCAAACGCTGCGCCGCCGCGGGGCCAGAAGGCACTCACGCGCGGCCTATCTTGAACTGATCGACATTCTCTCTCGCTGGAGCGCCGCCGGGCTTGCCCTGGTCGCCGGCGTCGGCGTCTATCTCGCCGTCACCATCGGCCAAGTTTATCCCGCCCGCGCCGCCGCCTGGACAATATTGCTGATCGGCGCGCTCTGGATCGCGCGCTCGATGCGCAGCCGCTTCAGGGCCGGCGCTGCTATCGCTGCTCGCCCCTTCCGCTGGCGCGCAAGCTACACCTCGGCCTTGTGCGTGCTCGGCGTTGTTTTCGCGACAGCGCCCGTCCTCCTGACGCCGGCGACAGCGCCGCCAGCGCTATTCCTGCAGGCGCTCGCCCTTTCCATGGTCGGGGCTTTCGGCGCTTCCCTGTTTCACGCCGCGCATGCGCCCAGCGCCGCGGCCTTCGCGCTGCCGGGCGCGATCATTCCGGTCCTGGCGGCAATCCGGTCCGGCGACTTCGTGATCGTCATCGCTGTCGGTGCATTGAGCGCCCTCGCCCTTTCATGCCTTGCCTTTTTCTGCCGTGCGATGACCGAGCTGTCGGCGCGGCGCAATCCGCGGACCAGCGTTCTGCGCCGGGAAGTCGAAACCGGCGACGTCGCCGGTGCTGTCGCAGATACCGATGCGGCAGTGCAAAACGCCCTTTAGAACAGGGTCTTCCAAGTCCGAACCGCCGGCGGCTACTTTCGGTCAAAGTCTCTCTTAATTCGTTAGACAATGCTGAAGCCTTCGCGTTAAGAGGGCGTCCGAAAAGCCATAAAATTCGGGTGAGGAAGAAATGCCAGAGGGCTTCGTAACCGATATCGACGATGAAATCCTTCATCAGGTTGTCGAGCACGCCAAAAAACAAAAAGAAGCGGACTTTCTCGATAACGGCGAACCGACCCGGGCCTTCGCCAATTACCTTGCTCAGCTGGTGCGCTACGCGACAGGAGAAGACAGCATCTGGGCCGATCCGGGCCTGCTTCTGGCGCGCGCCGCATGCGCGTGGTCGAACGCCGCCGAACGCGAACCGGGCGGCCATAAAGTCTCATTGAGGATCGAGGAAGGCGGTTTCTGGAAAGGCAAGCGGCTGGTTCTCGACATCGTCACCGACGACAAGCCGTTTCTCGTCGATTCAATTTCGGCAGCGCTCTCCGAAGCCGGCAAACCTGTCTCGTTTTTCTCAAACGCAGTTGTCGATATCGCCCGCAACGACAAGGGGGCGCGCGTCACCGACAGCGCCGGCCAGCCGTTTCGCGAGTCGATCATCCACGCGGAAATGGATCCGCCCGTCGTCGAGACCGAAATTTACGCACTGAAAGACCAGCTCGACACGGTGCTCTATGACGTTGCGAGCGCGGTCGCCGACTGGGAGCCGATGCGCGCGCGGCTCGCGGCCTGTATCGCCCAACTGGAAAGAACCCGCATCCCCGGCGTTAAAAGCGAGGAACAAAAGGAAGCAATCGATTTCCTGAAATGGCTTTGGGACAATCGTTTCGCATTTCTCGGCGTGCGCCGCTACAATTGTTCAACCAAGGGCGGCGAAACGCAATTCACCCATGACGCGGCTCAGGATCTCGGCATCCTCAAGGATTCAACGCGCAAGATACTCAAGGCGACTTTCATGGCGTCCGGCGAGCTTTCTCCGGCTGTGGACGCCTTCCTCAAGTCGAGCGAGCCGGTGTTGGTCGCCAAGGCCAACGCGCGTTCACTCGTGCATCGCCGCGTGCACATGGATTATATCGGTGTCAAATCCTATTCGGTCGACGGCGCCGTCATTGGCGAGGAGCGGTTTGTCGGCCTGTTCACCGCTGACGCCTATAACCGCCCGGCGACGGAAATTCCGCTCATTCGCGCCAAGGTCAACGCCGTGCTCGATGCGACGGCGTTCAATCCGGGCGGACACAATGAAAAAGCGCTGATCAATATTCTCGAAACCTATCCCCGCGACGAGCTCTTCCAGATCGACGTCGATGCATTGCGGGAAACCAGTCTCGGGATCCTGCGCCTTTACAAGCGGCCGCGGGCCAAGCTGTTCATGCGGCGCGACCGGTTCGACCGTTTCCTGTCAGCGCTGGTCTTCATTCCGCGCGATCGCTTCAATTCCGATGTTCGCGAGGCCATCGGCGCGCTCATCGCCGAAACCTTCAACGGGCGCGTGACGACCTTCTCGCCGTTCTTCGGCGACGCGGCGCTGGTGCGCGTCCATTACATCATCGGCATCGATCCGGGCGCGCCGGAGGGACCGGGCATCGCGGCGCTGACCGAAGCGATCAGGGAAATCACCCGCAACTGGAGCGACGACTTGCTCGCTGCAATGCGCGACGCCCATGGCGGCGCGACGCCGGCGGCGCTTTTTGAGAAATATGAGCGCGCATTCACCGCCGGCTATAAAGAACGCACCGGCATGAGTGAAACGCTCAAGGACATTGAGGCGCTGGAAGCGGCGGAAAAGCAAACGCTTATTCTTCGCGCCTACCGCCTCGACGGCGACAATGACAAAACCGTCCGCATCAAGATCTACCGACGGGGCGGGCCGATGCCGCTGTCGGGCCTGATCCCCACCATCGAAAATCTCGGCCTCAGCGTCATTCAGGAAGCCGGCTACCGCGTTGCGCCATACGGCCAGGACAAGTCTATCTGGATTCACGACTTCCACACGGAACAGCAAAAAGGCCTCAGCATCGATCTCGACGATGTCACCCAGGCCTTCGAGGACGCCTTACTTGCAGTCCTTGAAAAGCGCACGGAAGACGACCGTTTCAATGCGCTGGTGCTGACCGCAGGCGTCGACTGGCGCGAGGCGTGGATGCTGCGCGCGGCGGCGAAACATCACGTCCAGTCGGGCTTTTCCTATTCTCTCTCCTACATGGAAGAAGCGCTCTCGAACAATCCGGCGATCGCCCGCGATCTCGCCGCCGCGTTTCACGCGCGCTTCAATCCGGCGGGCGCGCGCAAAGCGGACAAGCGCGAGAAGGATGTCGCCGAAGCCGACGCCCGCGTGCTCGAAGGGCTGAACAATGTGGAAAGTCTCGCCGAGGATCGTATTTTCAGACGCTTCCTCAACCTGTTCTCGGCGATCACCCGCACCAATTATTATCAGCGCGCCGACGACGGCGGCTTCAAACCCTACATCTCGATGAAGATCGACAGCGCGAAACTCGACGAATTGCCGGAACCGCGCCCCTATCGGGAAATCTTCGTCTCGGGCCCGCGTGTCGACGGCGTTCACCTGCGTTTCGGCCCTGTCGCGCGCGGCGGCCTTCGCTGGTCGGACAGGCGCGAGGACTTCCGCACAGAAGTGCTGGGTCTCGTCAAGGCGCAGCGCGTCAAGAACGCGGTCATCGTGCCAACCGGCGCGAAGGGCGGTTTCTACCCGAAACAGCTGCCGCAGACCGGCGACCGCGGCGCCGTCTATGAAGAGGGACGCGAAGCCTACAAGCTGTTCATCCGCGGCCTCCTCGATCTCACGGACAATCTCATCAAGGGCAAGATCAAGCAGCCCGCCGATATGGTGATCTGGGACGATCCCGATCCCTATCTCGTCGTCGCCGCCGACAAGGGCACGGCGGCGTTTTCCGATACGGCGAATGCAATCTCCGCCGAATACGGCTTCTGGCTCGGCGATGCGTTCGCTTCCGGCGGCTCGGCCGGCTACGACCACAAGGTGATGGGCATCACCGCCCGCGGCGCCTGGGAGGCGGTGAAGCGCCATTTCCGGGAGATGGGCAAGGACATCCAGACCCAGGTGTTCACGGCAGCCGGGGTCGGCGACATGTCCGGCGACGTCTTCGGCAACGGCATGCTGCTGTCGAAGAAGACCAAACTGATCGCCGCGTTCGACCATCGCGACATCTTCATCGACCCAAAACCCGATCCGGCGAAGTCCTGGAAGGAACGGAAGCGCCTTTTCGATCTGCCGCGCAGCTCCTGGCAGGACTATGACAAGAAGCTGATCTCGAAAGGCGGCGGCGTCTTCTCGCGCAGTGCGAAAGCAATTCCGCTGACGCCGGAGATCAAGGCGACGCTCAACATCACCGCAGACAGTCTGACGCCAAGCGATCTCATCAAGGCGATCCTCAAGGCGCCGGTTGAACTGTTCTGGCTCGGCGGCATCGGCACCTACTTCAAGGCGGAAACCGAAGAGCACTGGCGGGTCGGCGACCGGGCGAATGACGCGATCCGCATCAACGCCAAGGAAGCCGGCGCGCAAGTGATCGGCGAAGGCGCCAATCTCGGCCTCACCCAGCTCGCGCGGATCGAATTCGCGCTCAAGGGCGGACGGGTCAACACCGACGCGATCGACAACTCCGCCGGCGTCGACTCCTCCGACCACGAGGTCAACATCAAGATCCTGCTCTCTTCGGCGATCGAGCAGGCGGAACTCAAAACCGAAGACCGCAACGATCTTCTCGCCTCGATGACTGACGACGTCGCCGAGCATGTGCTGCAGCACAATTACGACCAGACCCGCGCGATCTCGCATATGGAAATGACCGCTGCGGACGATCTCGACATTCACGCGCGTTTCATGGCGACGCTGGAACGCAAGGGCCGTCTCGACCGGACGATCGAGCACCTTCCCAACGCCGAAGAGATCAACGACCGCCGCCAGCAGGGCGCCGGGCTCACCCGGCCGGAACTCTCGGTGCTTCTCGCCTACGCCAAGCTGTGGCTGTTCGACGAGCTGGTCGCGTCGCACGCGCCGGACGATCCGGTGTTCGAATCCGAACTCTACGCCTATTTCCCGGAAGCGCTGCACAGCTTCACCAAGCCGATCGTCTCGCACCAGCTGCGCCGCGAGATCATCGCGACGCGAATGTCGAACGAGATCGTCGACACCTGCGGCGTCGCTTTCGCCCAGCGCGTCGTTGAAACCACCGGCGTCGATTTCGCCACCGTCTGCCTCGCCTATGAATCGGCGCGGCGCATCTATTCTCTCGCCGATTTCGGCAAACGCATCGACGCGCTCGACAACAGCGTTCCCGCGTCGCTGCAGCTTTCGCTTTATCTCGAAGCCGCCGGCCTTCTCCGCGAGCAGGTGTTCCACCTCCTGAGCGCGCAACGCTCAAAGGACGCGATCCTCGAGCGCGGCGTCAAGGCGATCGCCACGAGATACAAGGCGCCGGTCGCGGAATTCAAAAAGGCCCTGCCCGATATCCTGACCACCGACGCCGCCGAAGCCCTGCAGGCCCGCTTCGATTACTGGATCGAACAGGGCGCGCCGGAAGACCTCGCGAAGGAAGCCGCCGCCCTGCCGTCGCTCGAATACGCCCTCGATATTGTCGACCTCGCCGGCGAAACCGGCTGGTCGAACCCCGGCGTCGGCAGCGTCTATTTCACGGTTGGGCGGCATTTCCACTTCGACGCGCTTCGCGAAAAGGCGCGGCGCGAACCGCCCGTCGATCATTTCGACAAGATCGCCATAAGGCAGATCACCGAAGACATCTCGGCGCGCCAGCGCATGCTGACCAAGACCGTCATCGCCTTCGCCCATGGCGAGCCGAAGGGCAAAAACGCCGACTGGGCGCACAAGCTCATGGCGCAATGGGAAGAAAGCTATTCCGACACCGTCGCGCGCTGCCATCGCGTGATCGCGGAGCTCGATCTCGCCGGCCCTGTCAGCGTCGGCAAGTTCTCGCTGTTCACCCGCAAGATCGACGAATTGATCTCAAGAACCGCGGAATAGCGTTTCTCAACGCCGGCACAACTGCCTAATGCCGGAAGTGACGGACGCCGGTGAAGACCATGGCGAGGCCGGCCTCGTCGGCGGCGGCGATAACTTCATCGTCGCGCAACGAGCCGCCAGGCTGGATCACCGCCTTCGCGCCGGCTTCCGCCGCGGCGAGAAGACCGTCCGCAAACGGAAAGAACGCGTCGGAAGCGACCACCGAGTCTTTTGTGAGCGTAGCCGGGGCACCGCAGGCTTCCGCGGCGTCAATCGCCTTGCGCGCCGCAATGCGGCTTGAATCGAGCCGGCTCATCTGCCCGGCGCCGACGCCCACCGTCGCGCCATCCTTCGCGTAGACGATGGCGTTGGACTTGACGTGTTTGGCGACACGGAACGCGAACATCATGTCGTCGAGTTCCTGTTCGGACGGCGTGCGTTTCGTCACGACCTTCAGCATGTCGCGCGTCAGGCGATGACTGTCGCGGCTCTGCACCAGAAAACCGCCGGCCAGAGGCTTCATGACAAGTCCGCCCGCATCAGCGCCCGGCGTCGCGCCGGCGATGAGGAGCCGCAGATTTTTCTTTCTGGAAAACACCTCAATCGCCGCTTCGTCCGCCTCGGGCGCGATCACCACTTCGGTGAATATCTCGACGATCTTCCGCGCCACCGGCTCGGTGAGTTTGCTGTTGAGCGCGACAATGCCGCCGAACGCCGAAACCGGATCGCAACGATGGGCGTTCTCGTAAGCGGTCAACAGATCGTCCGCTGTCGCAACGCCGCACGGGTTCGCATGCTTGATGATCGCGACGGCGGGTGTTTCCGGATCGAATTCGGAGATCAGTTCATAAGCCGCGTCGGTGTCGTTGAGATTGTTGTAGGAAAGCGCTTTGCCCTGCACCTGCCGGGCGGAAATCGCGCCGGGACGCCTGTCGCCGGTTTTATAAAACGCCGCTTTCTGGTGCGGGTTCTCGCCATACCGCAATTCGCTGACGAGACGGCCCGCCGCCGAGAAATGACGCGGGAAGCCCTCGCCTGTTCTTTCCCGGAACCATTCGGCGATAGCGCTGTCATAGGCGGCGGTCATCGCGAACGCTTTCGATGCGAAGCGTTTTTTCAGCGCAACATCGAGCCCGCCGGCGGCATCAATCGCCTCGGCCACCGCGTCGTAGTCCGCCGGGTCGGTGACGACGCCGACAAAGGCGTGGTTCTTGGCCGCCGCGCGGATCATCGCCGGTCCGCCGATATCGATGTTCTCAACGCAATCCTCATAACCCGCGCCGCGCGCCACCGTTTCCTCGAACGGATAGAGATTGACGACAAGCAAATCGATCTCCGGGATGTCGTGCGCTTCCATCGCCTGGCGATGGGCGGCGTCGGACCGCACGGCGAGCAGCCCGCCATGAACGCGCGGGTGCAGCGTCTTGATGCGCCCGTCCATCATTTCCGGAAACGCCGTGATTTCGGAAACATCGAGAACGTCGAGACCGCCGTCGCGCAACGCCTTCGCCGTGCCGCCCGTCGAGACAAGTTCGACGCCGCAGGCCGCAAGCCGCCGCGCCAGCGCTTCAACGCCGGTCTTGTCCGAAACCGATATCAACGCCCGTTTGACCGGATGGATGTCCGTCATGTTGTCTCCGTCTTGTTTTTTGCTCAACTAGGATGGTCTTGTTCCGGAATGCTTCGTCCTTCGCGACGCAAAAATTCCTTTATCCTGAGGGGCGCGAAGCGCCGTCTCGAAGGACGGAGGAATTATTGCTCCTCAGGATGAAGCATAGTCTGAGGGTTCGCCGGGTGAACACGATCACCGGCCTTTCGGGCTCGGCCGCTCGCCCGCTTTCGCCGACGCCGCGCCGCCGGTGGCGAATTCCGGCACGAGGTGATGCACCGCCTCGTCGAGCGCTTCCTGCTCGCCCGCCAGAGCGTTGCGGATAACGTCTTCAAGGCGCGGATTGAGCAGCGGCAGATCGATCATCGCCGGCGAAGCGAGCAACACGCCGTCGGCGCCGGTTTTGACGAGCTTGTCGGTGTCGAAAAAGATTTCCTCAAAGAGTTTTTCGCCCGGGCGCAGGCCGGTGAACTTGATCTCGATGTCCTCGCCGGGTTTGAGCCCGTGCGCCTCGATCATGCGTTTCGCAAGATCGAGGATCTTCACCGGCTCGCCCATGTCGAGCACGAACACGCGACCGTCATGGGTGACAATGCTGGCCTCGCCGCTGTCGAGGCTGGCCGCCTGCAGAACAAGCTGCACGGCCTCGCGCGTCGTCATGAAATAGCGGATGATCTCGGGATGGGTCACCGTCACCGGCCCGCCGCGCTCGATCTGCCGGATGAAAAGCGGCGCCACCGAGCCGGTCGAACCCAGCACATTGCCGAACCGCACGGTGACAAAGCGAGTGCCGTTCTGCGCCACGTCGAGCGCCTGCGCGTAGAGTTCGGCGATGCGCTTGGTCGCGCCCATGAAACTGGTCGGATTGACCGCCTTGTCGGTCGAAATGAAAACGACGGTTTCCGCGCCGCAGTCGATCGCCGCGTCGAACACGTTCTTGGCGCCGTGAACATTGGTCATCGCGCCGGCGCAGCGGTTCTCCTCGACGATCGGCACATGCTTGAAGGCCGCTGCGTGAACGACGATTTCCGGCGTCGCAGCGTCGAATACCCGGCTCAGATGCTCGGCGCGGCAAATATCGGTGAGCTGCGCGGTAATGATCGGACCGAAGCCGGCCTCTTTCAGTTCAAGGTCGATCTGGTAAAGCGCGAACTCGGCGTTATCGAGTAGGGTGAGGTGCGACGGACCGAAGGCCGCAATCTGACGCGCAAGCTCGGAGCCGATCGTACCGCCGGCGCCGGTCACCAAGACCCGCCGTCCGGCGAACAGCCGCCGCGCCGCGCGCTGGTCGATATTGCGCGGGGGCCGCGGCAGGACATGCGCGAGATCGCCGGCGGCGTAACCGCGAGGCGGCGCCGCCTTACCCCTGATCCGTTCGATTAATTGCGCAAGGAGGTTCATCCGCGCCCCACAATTCCCGATATGACAGCATTAGCCGACAAGACGCGCCAGGCAAAGCGTTCAGATCGCATCGAGCCGCTGCAGCGCCCATCGGGCGGCGAAATTCCGCCGCTCGTCAAGGCCCTGATAAGCGGCGGCCCGCATGACGATCTGCTCGGTCGATACCGGCGCGCCGCCCTCCCCGCAATAGACGCTTTTTTCGAGCTGTAGTTCCGGGCAGTTCGACTTGAAGCGCCAGCCCTCCTTGTTGGGCAGAAGCAGGATCACCGATTTTTTGTCCCTGGCGAGCGAGGCGCGCACCGCCGGGTGCAGATGAAAACGCCAGACCGCCGCGCGAATGACTTCCGGCTCGAGCTCTGTCAGCAATTCCTCACCGCGCAGATCGCCGCCGCCCGCCGCCAGAAACAGCCGGCGCACATAGGAAGCGCCGCCGTCTTCCGGCGCAATGAACTGCCGCTCGAATTCGATCAGCTGGCCTTTGGCCTCCTCGGCCCGGCGATGGGCGATCGGGCCGAAGGCAGGCGCCGCGGCGATTTCCTCGTCAAATGACAGCGCGGAATGGGCGGCGCGGGCCTGAAGCGCCTTGCGCCAGCCGCTTGCGCGATGACCGCCGTTCCCGCAATTGACGATGATGCGGCTGCGGCCGGAAGAAAAATGCAGCGACCCGCTGCCCTTGAACCCGTGTCCGCCGCTGTCGTCGCCGGTGTCGGCGATGATCAGCGCGCGCGCCGCGGTCAGTTTGTGATAGCCGGAATGACGGGCGAACCCGATTGGCGCGGAGTCTGCGCTCAGCGAATTGTAAACGGCGAGCACCGCCCGGCCGTCATCTTCATAGCCGCCGTTGAACACGGCGAGCTTTCCGTCGGCGCAGCGGAAGAACGCCGCCATGGCGCTCGCCCGCATCAGCGTGTGGCGCAAAAAACCCGGCGGTTGGAATCCGCGCGCTTCAATCGTCTTCAGCACCGTCTGTAACCGAACGGCGAGTTTCAATTGCCGCGACGGATTGCGGCTCACATGACCGCCGTCGGCGCGCAATTGCAAACGCAGCTCCCGGCGCGCCATCTCCAGCCCGCGCTCGGCGGGCCCTTCGCAGCCCGGCAGGCTGTAACCGGCGACGCACAGCCCGAGCGCCGCCATCAGACGGTCGAAGCCGGTCTCTGCGCGATGCGCGCTGTGGGCGAGATGCCGCGTCTGGCGCGCCATGGTGGTGAGCACGCGACTGCGCCACAGCGCATCGGCGCGCGAGAGGATCAGCGGATAATGGGCGCAAAGCTGAACCAGCCGTTCGGAAACGAAGAAATGGTTCCAGGCGCGCGCTTCCCATTTTTCATAGCGATCGAGCCACGCCCGCATCAGCGTCCGCGCGACCGGTTTCGCATCATCACCGAGGGCTTCGAGATGGCGAAGCCAGCCGAACTCATGCAGGAAAGCCTCGAGCGCGCCGCCTTCAACCGTCCGGTCCCAAACGCTTTCAAGTTCGCCTTCGCAGTCGATGGTTTCATCGCCGAGGCGCAGGCGTCCGCGGGAGATCGCAAGCGCCAGCGACTTGTCCGGCGTGAACGGATCGTCGGGTTGATACAATAAACGATCCGGGGCCGGACCTTTAAGACGCGCCTGATAGAACGGGCTTTCGCCCCAGGCTTTCTGAACACGGGAGAGCATGTCCTTCGGACCGCGCCGGGCGGCATTGGCCATGGCTTATCCTTCCGCTCTCAACGCACGAATATTGTCCGCATAGGATTGAGCGCCGCCGCGGAAAACCGCCGATCCTGCAACCAGCACGGTCGCGCCGGCGGCGATGACTTTCGGCGCCGTCGACGGGTCGATCCCGCCGTCGACTTCCAGCATGATATCCTTGCCGGTGCGATCGATCATCTTGCGAAGCGTTTCGATCTTTTTGAGTTGCGAGGAAATGAATTTCTGCCCGCCGAAGCCGGGATTGACCGACATCACCAATACGAGATCGAGATCTTCGAGCACTTCTTCCACCGCGGCGACAGGAGTTCCCGGATTGAGCGCCGCACCGGCCTTGACGCCCGCCGCCTTGATCCGCTGAAGCGTGCGGTGAAGGTGCGGCCCCGCTTCCGGGTGAACGGTGAGAATATCGGCGCCCGCCGCGGCGAACTCGTCGATATAAGGATCGACCGGCGATATCATGAGATGCACGTCGAAAGGCAGCTTCGTCGCCGCGCGGATCGCTTTCACAACGACCGGCCCGATGGTGATGTTCGGCACGAAATGCCCGTCCATCACATCGACATGGATGAAGTCCGCGCCGCCCGCCTCGACCGCGCGGATTTCCTCGCCCAGACGGGCGAAATCGGCGGCGAGAATGGAAGGGGCGATGCGTACGGAACTCATGCTGTCTGAGGTATCGTGATGCGCCGCCAAAGCGCAATCAATTCCCGCCCGAATTCGCATTCCCGGGGAAAGAAAAACCCCGCCAGAGGCGGGGTTTAAAGTTGGGGGTTGTGCAAGGGGATCACAGGGGACTTAAAGCGGTTTGCTCCTTTGAGGACTGCCAGTGCTCTGATGGCGAAACAGATAGTGGCCGAATTGGGCGGAAATAAGACAAAATCCGAGCAAATCGTCTTAATTGACTGATATTACTAGTTAATTTCGATTAACCATATATCAGGATTTAACCCTGACCGGCGCGGGCGCCAAGGCTTTCCGGACCTTCCAGGCGCCGAACGCAGAGAACCCGGTTAACGCCGCGCCGGCGATAAGCCCGCCGACCCATTCGACGTCGTACAGGCCGACGCCGGTCAGCGCGAACAGGGAAAGGCCCGCCATCAGAGCTGCGAAACGCAGCGGCGAGGCGAACGGCCGCGCCGCCGCCCTAACCGCCTTGCCGGCGGCTTTCGCGGTGACGGCCGCGCCCTTCCCGGCGGCGCGCAGAAGCCTGCGGGCGCCGATCAGTTTTACCAGCCCGGCAAGCGCACCGGCGGCGATGGCGATCAGCGCCCAGCGCGGCGCTTTCGATTGTTGATCCGCGTGGTCGGCGGCGTGAGCAACGGACGGCGCTTCAACGGTCGCCGGATAGGCCGCGGCGTCGAAATCAGCCGCGCCCGCCGGCGCAAGCGCAGCGCTGGCGGCCAACAGCGAACTCGCCGCCATCAGCGCAATCTTAGACTTTCGGGCGTTCATCATCGCTCGGTCCGATTTACTGCTACATCAAAATGGGGAGCGAAACCGCCGGTTTCAATCCGACTGAACCGCCCTAAGGCAAGCCCGGAAAGCTCGTCACCATCTGGATTTTGATGTCCGGGAAGCTATCCACATACTGGATTTTGACGTCGGGAAAGCTGTCCACGAACTTCCACTCGCCGCAGTCGTCGGGAAAGCTGTCGACCGCCTGCACTTTCAGATCCGGAAAGCTGTCGACGATCTGGACCTTGATGTCCGGGAAGCTGTCGACCACCTGCACGTCGCCGTAAAGCGGAAAGCCGTTAAAGGTGCAGGCGCTCTTGTCGATCCCGCCCGCATGAGCGGCGTTAACCATCAGAGGGCTGAGAAAGGCGGAAATAAGCCAGAATGGTTTCATAATCTGGTGATTTTAGGCCACACACAGCGATTTCGCCAGCGCCGGACGGGACAATTCGTTGACTTCCGCGCGGAAGCCCCCTACGTCCGGAGGCGGTAATGCTGCAGTGCAGCGCGCGCAACCGGCCTCACCGCCCCACCATAAGACGCAGCGCCTTTACGCACCGCCTGAATGTCATTGCCGCATGATGACGCATCGCTTGTTATCCCCAGATTTTGGGGCGGCGGAAGAGCGGGGCGTTGAGAACCAATAGCCCGCCATGCGCCAGACCGGCCGTTCAGGAACGAACCGCCGGTCCACAAAACCAGACGGAGCCTCAATGTCGTTTGCCGATCTCGGTCTCGAACCGAAGTTACTCGAAGCCATAGCCGCGTCCGGCTATGAAAACCCGACCCCCATCCAGAAAGAAGCCATTCCTCCGGCGCTCGCCGGCGAGGATGTTCTCGGTATCGCCCAGACAGGCACCGGCAAGACCGCTTCTTTCACCCTGCCGATGATCCAGCGCCTCGCAAAGGGCCGCGCCAAAGCGCGCATGCCGCGCTCGCTCGTCCTGGCCCCGACCCGCGAGCTCGCCGCGCAGGTTTCCGAGAACTTCGAAAAATACGGTGCCAACCACAAGCTGACGATGGCGCTTTTGATCGGCGGCGTATCATTCGGCGATCAGGATGCGAAACTGACCCGCGGCGTCGACGTGCTGATCGCAACACCCGGGCGCCTGCTCGATCACTTCGAACGGGGCCGCCTTCTGCTGACCGGCATCGAAGTCATGGTGGTCGACGAAGCCGACCGCATGCTCGACATGGGATTCATTCCGGATATCGAGAAGATCTTCAAACTGACGCCAATGACCCGGCAGACGCTGTTCTTCTCCGCGACCATGCCTCCGGAGATCCAGCGCATCACCGATCAGTTCCTGCACAATCCGGCTCGTGTAGAAGTCGCAAAACCAGCGACGACCGCCGACACTATTACCCAGCGCATCGTGAAACTGCCAGGCAAGGACGAAAAACTGAAGCGCGCCGCCCTGCGCGAACTTTTAAGCCATAAAGACGTCAAGAACGGCATCATTTTCTGCAACCGGAAATCGACCGTCGACGTCGTCGCGAAGTCGCTGCAGAAACACGGCTTCAACGCCCGCCCGATTCACGGCGATCTCGCCCAGGCGTTTCGCATGGAAACGCTGGATAAATTCCGTAAGGATGAAATCCAGTTTCTGGTAGCCTCGGACGTCGCCGCGCGCGGGCTCGATATCCCCGATGTCAGCCATGTCTTCAATTTCGACGTGCCGATCCATTCCGACGACTATGTCCATCGCATCGGCCGCACCGGCCGGGCGGGCAAAAAGGGCGCGGCGATGATGCTCGTCACCCCGGCGGACGACAAGTTTTTCACATCGATCCTCAAGACGATCGGCGCCGAGGACATTCCCGCCCTCGACTTCTCGGCTTTCTTTGAAGAAAACAAGGACGTCCGCGACCGGCACCGTTCATCGGACGATAAAAAGCCCGGAGACCGCCGCCGGCGATCGAAAAAGGACGACTCCGTCAAGCGCACCGACGACGACGCCCCCGCGCCGCGCCGCAAGAGCAGCGCAAGGCCGAAATCGCCACAAAAACGCGAGCGCAATGACGAGCCGGTAGTCGGCTTCGGCGATCACCTGCCGGAATTCCTGACCCGCGCGGTCGCTGGTTAAGACGCGGTTACGCACATCTTTCCAAATCGTGAATAGTCGGCGTCTTAAGCGCCGGCTTAGCGCTTCTTTTACGCAAGAATCCTAGGCTTTAGGACACAAGGGCGCGAAGCGGCGACGACGCCGCGTTTCAGGCTGGGAAATTATCAATGACGCCAGGCGTCGAACCGACACATCGCATCGCCGAACTTACGCTCGGCGCGCTCAAGAAGATCGGCCTTCCTGCATCGGCGCGGAATTACGAACTCTGGTACGCGCATATCGAAGGCAAAAATCCGGCGCTCTCGCGCGACATCCAGATCGCCGCTGACTCGTTCGGCAAGGTGAGCCAGGGCGACGCCGACCGGCTTTACAAGACCCACATCCAGCATGCCGGACTTTCAAACGACGTCATCGAACTGGTGACGAAATTCCAGTCGGAAATTTCCGGACTTTACGACATGATCGAACAGACCGGCGAGAACGCCGTCGATCATCGCGACACGCTGCAGTCGCTGTCCGACCAGTTGCGCCAGACGACAGAGGACTATCCTGCGGTCGGCAAGCTCCTGGAAGGCGTGATCTCGGTCGCCAAGGATATGCGGACAGAGAATGAGCAGCTTGAAAACCGGCTCGCGGAGTCAGTGATCGAAATCAGCGTCCTGCAGCGCAATGTCGAAAACATTCAGGAAGAAGCGATGCGCGATCCGCTGACCGGCGTCGCCAACCGCGCCCGTTTCGACAAGGCGCTCGATCAGCAGATGGCGAACGCGACCGCAACGGGCGCGCCGCTGTCGCTCGTTATGGCGGATATCGACTATTTCAAATCGTTCAACGACAAATGGGGGCATCAGACCGGCGATCAGGTGCTGCGTCTCGTCGCCGAAGTCATGAACGCCAATATCAAAGGTCAGGACGTGCTTGCCCGCTATGGCGGCGAGGAGTTCGCGATCATCCTACCGGAAACCAGCGCAGAAAACGCACAGAAGCTCGCAGATCGCATCCGGAACGCGATTGAGTCGCGGCGCCTTAAAAAACGCCGCACGGAAGAAGATCTCGGCGTTGTCACTATCTCCATGGGCGTCAGCGCCTTCCGGCGCGCCGATACAGCCGAGTCTTTCGTCGAACGCGCGGACGAATGTCTTTACGCGGCCAAGGACGCCGGCCGGAATAAAGTGGTGACCGAAACCGATCTCAACGGGAAAAGCGCCAAGGCCGAAAAAGGCGCCGCTTAGTATTCTTTTTCATCAAATGACAAGGCTTCGTCCTTCGAGACGAAATTTTTCCTTCATCCTGAGGGAGCCGAAGGCTCGTCACGAAGGACGAAGGAAAAATTTCTCCTCAGGATGAAGCGGTTTTAATGCTTCTTACGTTAACCGGTGCCTTTTGCATCTTCCGCAAGGATGTGAAAGCGGTCGTGGCCCCAATATTTAACGCCGTTCATGACCGCAAAGGGCACGCCGAACACGCCGTCCTCGGCGATCATTTCACGGTGTCGTTTCATCTCTTTATCGATGCTGTCGTCGGTCTGCGCGGCATCAACCGCCGAGGCGCTCCAGTCGATCTTTTTTGCGCACTCCCGCAGCACGCCGAGATCTGAAACATCCCTGCCCTCGCCCCAGCGGGCGTCCGACACGGCGAGCGCGAAGGCGAGCGCCTTGCCGTCGCGCGATGCGGCGACGGACGCCTTGTAGGATGGCGCAAGATCGATTTCGAACGGGTTGGGCGCCCGGATCGGAAGCCCCATGCGCATGGTCATGCGCGGCACGTCATTCATGTAATAGGCGAGCTTTAACGGGTTCGCCGACGGATCGCTGAACCCGTGGCCGTCCGGCGGGCCGGTAAACGGAATGAGCTCGGCGTCGAGCCCCGACCGGTCGAGCATATGCAGCCCGAGACGCGAGTACGGGCTGCGAAACGAATGATAAACGCGGATATCGGCCATCAATCTCTCCCGGATCGGATGCGCTAGTAACTTTAATTTTGCAAGTTAGTGAGAACCAAACTAACTTGCAATTAAAAAGTTACAGTCGCCCGCCATGCCAAAATTGCCGGATTTCGAAAGATCGACCTGCCCTGTCGCTGTGTGTCTCGACATTCTCGGCGATAAATGGACGCTGCTTGTCGTCCGCGACATCCTGCTCGGCGCCCGGCGCTTCAGCGATTTTGAAGCCTCTCCCGAAGCCGTCCCGACTAATATTCTTTCCGACCGGCTGAAGAAACTGGTCGAACACGGCATCGTGGAAAAGAAAGCCTATTCGGAACGGCCGGTGCGATACGAATACCGCCTGACGCGCAAAGGCCACGCCTTACGCAAGGTTCTGAAAGACATGATGGATTGGGGCAATCAATATTATCCGGAGACGGCGACCGTTCCGGGCGAAGGCGTCAGCACGCGGCGGAAGTGAGCGATATTATGTTCCGTATTGAAAAGCCGGCCGGATAATCTCATCCGCTCATTCCCGCGAAAGCGGGAATCCATAAACGGATTTACCTCGATCCCCGCTTCCGCGGGGATGAGCGGGATTTGGACTTGGTTTTCTTCTTCGGCTTGTAACCGCGGCGGGCGGCGGCGAGCGCAAGCGTCATCCAGCGCGCCAGCGCGTCGTGATCGTCGAAGATTTCTTCCGGCGCGTTGTAATAGGACATGGTCCCCTTCTTGCCGTTCATCTCGACTTCGAAAGGCGCGAGCCCCGCGTCTTCAAACTCGGCGCGCGTCGCATCATCGACCTTGAACCACAGATCGTCCTCACCAATGATGGCGAAGATCATCCCGTCGCAATAAACGCCGGCGCCGCCGAACATGCGCCGCGTCGTGATCTCACCGAACGGAGAAAGAAGATCCTTGATGTAGTCGAGATGAGAGGCGGATGGGGGCATCGCGATATCTTAAAACATCGCTCATTCCGGCGAAAGCCGGAATCTCCTGAAACCGGCGGTACGGCTTGTATCGCCAGATCCCGGCCTGCGCCGGGATGAGCGGATCAGGAGATGTTAGTTAAGCATCCGCCTTCGCCGGCACAATCGTCACGCTCTCGCCGCAACCGCAGGCGTCGGTCTGGTTCGGATTGTTGAAGACGAAGCGCTGGGAAAGTTTTTCCGTGACGAAATCGATTTCCGAGCCGATCAGGAACAAAATCGCCTTCGGGTCGATCAGGATTTTGATCCCGTTTTCCTCGACCACCTCCTCAAGCGGCGCGGCTTCGGTGGCGTAGTCCATGGTGTATTCCATGCCGGCGCAGCCGCCGTTCTTAACGCCGATGCGGACGCCAATATAGTTCTCGTACGCGCCGGCCATGATCTCTTTCATGCGCGCGGCGGCCGCGTCTGTCAGCGTAACGACTTTAGGTCTCGGTCTCGCCATCTCATTTCCTCTACGCCATCCTTCGTGACGATCGCTGCGCGGTCTCCTCAGGATGAAGGTTCTTGCTCGTCTTCACCCTGAGGAGCGCCGAAGGCGCGTCTCGAAGGGCAAACCAGAACTTCTAAAGCCATCCCAACTCTAACTTCGCCTCTTCGGACATTTTCTCCGGCGTCCAGGGTGGATCGAAGGTCATATTGACCGTGACGTCCTCGACGCCCTCGACGCCGCGCACCGCGCTCTCGACCCATCCCGGCATCTCGCCCGCCACCGGACAGCCCGGCGCGGTCAGCGTCATGTCGATGGTCAACAGCCGCTCGTCCGACAAATCCACCTTATAGATGAGGCCGAGTTCGTAGATATCAACCGGGATTTCGGGATCGTAAACGGTTTTGAGGGCGCGGATCACGTCCGCCGTGATCCGGTTCAGCTCATCCTCGGGAATGGCGGAGCTGCCCGGAGCGGTTTCCGGCGCCGGCGCGGCGCCCTTGATGTCAATAATATCGCGTTGGTCGTCCATCTCGTTACTCAGCTAAACATTTCATGGCATTTGTGAAGACCGGCGATGAGCGCATCGACGTCTTCATGAGTGTTGTAGGCGGCGAAGGAAGCGCGCGCCGTCGCCGTGACGCCAAGGCGTTTCATCAAAGGCTGCGCGCAATGGTGTCCGGCGCGAACGGCGACGCCGGTGCGGTCGAGGATCGCCGAAACGTCATGGGGATGCGCGCCGTCGACCGTGAAGGCGATGATCGGCGCCTTCGCCGCCGCGCGACCGTAAACCCTGACGAAGTTGAGCTTTGCGAGTTCCTCGAGCGCGTGGGCGTTCAGTTGCGATTCGTGAGCGGCGATCGCTTCGACGCCTTTGCCTCGCATCCATTCGAGCGCCGCGCCGAGGCCGATCGCTTCGAGGATCGGCGGCGTGCCCGCTTCGAAGCGGTGCGGCGCGTCGTTATAGGTGACGGTCTCGGTGGTCACGAGATCGATCATCTCGCCGCCGCCCTTGAAGGGCGGCATGGCGTTGAGGAGCGCCTTTTTGCCGTAAAGCACGCCGACGCCGGTTGGCCCGTAAAGCTTGTGACCGGTCATGGCGTAAAAATCGCAGTCGATATCCTGCACATCGACCGCCCCGTGCACCGCGCCCTGACAGCCGTCGAACATGATCTTCGCGTCATGCTCATGGGCGATCCGCGCCAGTTCCTTCGCGGGCGCCGGCGCGCCGAGCACGTTCGACATGTGCGAGATCGCGACGAATTTGGTATTCGAGGTGAACAGCGCCTTGTACGTTTCGAGGTCGATCTCGCCATCGTCGGAGATATCGAGCCATTTCAACACCGCGCCTTTGCGTTCGCGCAGAAGATGCCACGGCACGATGTTCGAGTGATGCTCCATCAGCGACAGGATGATCTCGTCGCCCTCGCCGATGTCATCGACGCCAAGCGCATAGGCGACGAGGTTCATGGCGTCGGTGCCGCCCGAGGTGAAGATGATCTCGTCCGGCGAGGCGGCGCCCAAGAAAGCCTGCGCGGTTTTGCGCGCGGCTTCGTAAGCGGCGGTCGCTTCGTTCGAAAGAAGATGAAGGCCGCGATGCACGTTTGCATAAGAGGTTTCCATCGCCGCCGTCATGGCGTCGATGACGGCGCGCGGCTTCTGCGCCGAGGCGGCGTTGTCGAGATAGACGAGCGGCCGACCGTACGCCTCGCGCGCGAGAATCGGAAACTCGGCGCGCAGGGCCGCAACGTCGAGCGGTTTTGCCGGCGCTTCGTTTTGCCGAAAATTGGCGCTCATGCTTCGTTCCTCAGCCAGTCGTTGACCCGGGCGCGAAAGATATACCGCGCCGCCTCGTCGCCGATCCCGTCAATCACTTCGCCGACAAACGCCTCGACCAGCAGCGTTCTGGCCGACGCCTCGTCAAGTCCGCGCTGACGCAGATAAAACAGCGCATCCTCGTCGAGCGCGCCCGAAGTGCTCCCATGCGCGCACTCTACATCGTCCGCATAAATCTCGAGTTCGGGTTTGTGGTTCGCCTCCGCGTCATCGGAAAGGAGAAGCGCGTTCGCCGCCATCCGCGCATCGGTTTTCTGGCCGCCGCGCTCGACATGAAACTTGCCCTGAAAGACATTGCGCCCGCGATCCTTGGCGACGCCCTTATGAAGCTGGCGGGTTTCACACGCTTCAGCCTTGAAAATCACGTCGCTGGTGAAATCCGAATGACGCCCGCCGGAAACCAGCGCCGCGCTGTTCAGCCTCGCCGATGACTGCTCGCACCAGAAATGCGCGTGCGTTTCGTGGCGAGCAAGCCGCGCGCCGGTCGAAAGCGCCGTCTGGTCGAAGCGCGATGCGCAATCGATTTTCGCCGCGCAGATCCCATGAACGACCGCATCGCCCCCGGTGTCCTGCAACACAAGCCGGTCGAGCCGCCCGCCGTCGCGCACGACCGTATGGAAAAGATGCGAATAAAACCCGGCGCCGCCGCCTTCATAAGTTTCGATCAACTGCGCCCAGGCGTTTTTCGAAACGCGCAGCAGGGTCTGCGCGAATGTAAAGCCGGCGCCCGTATTGATGTGCCGGATGAGGATCGGGCGATTGAGGACAGCGCCTTCGACCACCTGCATCCCGAGCGCCTTCCCGGTCATTGCGACATTCAGCATCGCCATCGGGTGGCGTTCGAATTCGGGTATCGTCCCGGAAGGGTCGATCAGGCGGAACCTCAGGCCTTCCGGCCTTGCGCCTTCCGGCAGTTGGTACTGTCCGTCGACAATGCGGATTTCCACCGGATGCAGCGCCGCGAAAGGCGACAGCGGTATCTCTCCGGCCGCCGGTTTTTTACCTTTCTCCTGCGGCTTGCGCAGGGCGGCGTTGAAGTCGGACCATTTCCAGCCTTCGACCCGCCGGTTCGGAAAGCCGAGCTTTGAAAAGCGCTGGAACGCCGCCGCCTGGGGCTCGCTGGTCTTTGAGCGGGCCGCGAAAGCCGCTTCCAGACCGGCTTCAAGCGCCGAAGGGTTGATGAGGAGAGACTTGCTCATGCGCGTCAGGCCGCCTCGATAAACTGTTCGTAACCGGACTTTTCAAGCTCCCGCGCGAGCTCAGGCCCGCCGGATTTGACGATGCGGCCGCCCGCAAGAACATGCACGGCGTCCGGTTTGATATATTCAAGCAGGCGCTGGTAATGGGTGATGACAAGGAAGCCGCGCGACGAATCGCGTAGGGCGTTCACCACTTCGCCGACCATTTTCAGCGCATCGATATCGAGCCCTGAGTCGGTTTCGTCCATGATGCAGAAACGCGGCTCGAAAATCGCCATCTGCAGCATCTCCATGCGCTTTTTCTCGCCGCCGGAAAAACCGACATTGAACGGGCGCTTGAGCTTGGCGTCGTCGAGGCCGACAAGCTTCGCCTTTTCGCGGATGAGCTTTAAAAAATCCGCCGCCGAGACTTCTTCCTCGCCGCGCGCTTTTCTTTGGGCGTTCAAGGCCGTGCGGATGAAGTTCATGGTCGCGACACCGGGAATTTCCATCGGATGCTGGAAGGAAAGGAAAACGCCCTTCGCAGCTCGTGCGTCGGGGTCGAGCGCCAGGAGGTCCTCGCCGTCGAACGTCACTGCGCCGTCAGTCACTTCATAGGAGTCGCGCCCGGCGAGCGTGTAAGAGAGCGTCGACTTGCCCGACCCGTTCGGCCCCATGATGGCATGGATCTCGCCCTGGCCGATCGTGAGGTCGATGCCGCGCAGGATCTCGCGATCGTCGACCGTCACATGCAGATTCTTGATTTCGAGGAAGCTCATTACGCGAACCTTTAGTTATTCCCGCCCCAGCGCCAGCGCCATTCACCATCGGTGTGACGTTTGGAGACGAGCCAAAGCGCCAAGACGAGAAGCAGAGCGAATTTGAAGAACATGATCAGGTTGAAGAAACCCGGCGGCTCGGAACGGTCGAAGCCGATCAGCCCCCAGACGAGAAAGAGGACGGCGCCGACGAAACCGGCGACAAGCGCCCAGCCCTGCCAGCTCACCGGTGTCGCGCCATAGCCGTAGCGCTTCGGCTTGAACCAGTTGGCCATCACTTGCCATCCCAGTCGCTTTTACCCAACGCTTCCCTCGAGGCTGACCGAAATCAGCTTCTGGGCCTCGACGGCGAACTCCATCGGCAACTGCTGGATCACGTCCTTGACGAAGCCATTGACCACCAGGGCGATCGCTTCCTCCTCGTCGAGGCCACGACTGCGACAGTAAAACAGCATGTCGTCGGAGATCTTCGACGTTGTCGCCTCGTGCTCGAAGGTCGTCGATGCGTTGCGCGCCTCGATGTAGGGCACCGTGTGGGCGCCGCACTTGTCGCCGATGAGCAGCGAGTCGCAGTTGGTGTAGTTGCGCGCCCCGGTCG
>CAJXLJ010000030.1 GCA_913055785.1 uncultured Parvularculaceae bacterium
GGTTATCGTTCAGGCGGAAGGACAGCAGCACGGCCTTCTTCAGCCACTGGTTCACGGTCCAGCCGTCGCCGGCTTTCTCGGCGACGCGGAGGCGGCCGCCGTCGAGCCCGTCGAGGGCGGCTTCGATGGCGTCGCGCATTTCGCCGGTGGTCGCGGGAGAAATGGTGTCCCTTGTGTCCCAGGCGGCGTCGATGGTCTGCTGAAGGTTCTGTTCGCTCATGTTCCGGATGCAAGGTCTGTGAATGTCAGGCCGGTGACAATACCCCGACACGGGGTCCTGTCAACACGCGGAAAGCCTTTTGCGGCCTTGGTTTGCGCTATTTGTCGCCGTTGCCGCCGTGGACCACCGACTCGAGCCAGTGAGCGAGATCGTCGGCGACGCGGTCGCGCCGTTCTTCAATGGCGCCGCCGAGCGCCGGCAGGAACCGCGAGGACATGAGCCAGTAAAGAAACCCGAAGGTCAGCGCGAGCCAGAACAACTGGCTCGGCCATGACGCCGGATCGAGCTGCGGCAGGCCGGCGGACCCGGCCTCCCCGTGGGCTTCTTCAGCCGCAGCAGCGGCGCTGATCACGAATGCGAAGACGGACAAGGGTCCTCTCCTTCAAGCGTTGGGCGTTATTCGCCTTAGAACGTGTAGAGAATGATCATCGCGATCGCGAAGCCGAGCAGACCGGTGAATTCGGTCAGCGCGAAGGCGAGAAGCATGGTCGGCTGGTTCTGCGCGGCGGCCGACGGATTGCGGAAAGCGCCGGAAAGAAAGTTGCCGAAGATGAGGCCAAGGCCGACGCCTGCGCCCGCGAGCGGAATCGCCGCAAGGCCGGCGCCGATGAGTTTTGCTGCTTCTGCTTCCATTTTAGTCTCCTAAAGTTTCATTCGAGCCTTTGATCCCGTCGCCGCGGTTGGCCCTTCAAACCGCGCGGGAAACTTAAACCTAGTGGTCGGCGGCGTGCGCCGCGTCGCTTAGGTAAATACAGGTGAGAACCGCGAACACATAAGCCTGCAGCGCGGCGACCAGGAATTCGAGCGCCGTCACCGCGATGGCGCCGAGAAACGGCGCGATGCCGAACAGCATCACGGCGCTGCCCGTGCCGATCAGCGAAACGACAAAGCCGGCGAACAGCTTGAGGATCACGTGGCCGGCGAACATGTTGGCGAACAGTCGAATGGCGAGCGACAGCGGCCGCGACAGGAACGAGATCACCTCGATCAGGCACAGGAGCGGCATCAGCCACAGCGGCAGGCCGGACGGCCAGAACAGTTTGAGGAACTTGAGCCCGTTCTTCATGAAGCCGTAAACGATGACGATCGTGATCGTCAGCATCGCCAGCGCCAGCGTGACGATTACATGGCTCGTCGGCGTGAAGGTGTGCAGCTCATGGGCAAGGCCGGGCCAGGACGGGAGAAGCCCGAACAGGTTCATGATCAGGATAAAGATGAACAGCGTGAAGACGTAAGGGAAGAACTTGCGGCCGTCCGGGCCGATCGTGTCGCGCACGAGATCGAAGGTGAACTCGTAAAACACTTCCGCCATCGACTGGATGCGTCCGGGGATCATCGCCGCCCGCCGCGTCGCCGCAAAGAAGAAGATCGTGATCGCGGCCGTGCCGATGATCATCCACAGCGCCGAATTGGTCAGGGATATATCGATCGAGCCGAAATGCAGGTCGACAATGGGCAGGATCTCGAACTGCTCCATCGGGCCGTCGGCGCGCTGATCAAACATCTTCTGTCCCGTCTATTCCTTCAAGGAGCGCGATAAATTCCGCAGCCCCGCCGCAAACCCAAGCCCGATGCCGGCGAGAAGAAACCAGGGCGCGGTTCCGAGCCAGCGGTCGAGCCCCAGCCCCAGTAACGCGCCGACGAAAAGTCCGGCGAGGAGTTCCGAGGAGACGCGCATCGCCCGTCCCCATGCGGCCCCGCTGCCTTTCGGACTTTCCTCTTCCGGCTGTCCGCGCATCGCGTCCAGTCGCCGTGAGAACTCGTCCAATGGCGGCGGATCCTCTTTGCCGGCCCCATCTCGATCGATGGCGTCGCCCATGAGCCTGCCCGAAAACGAGCGCACGCAGAACGCAGGCGCCCCTGTCAAATCGCGGCGGACCATATAGGCGCCGCATCGCAGCGTCAAGCAAAGGAATTCGGGCGTAAGTGCTTGATTTTCAGCCTTGAAAACCAGCGCGGCGAGACGCCGCAAGAGGTCCCTGAAAAATGCGCCGGTCAGGCCTCGAGGATCATCTCAAACCCGCCAATGAGCATGCGTTTTCCGTCGAACGGAATATCCGTTTCGCTCATCATCTGCTCGAGTTCCCCGATGGCGAGTTTGTTGCCGGCCTCGCGCGCTTCCTTTGACGGCCAGACGATCCAGGAGAAGACGACCGCTTCCCCGTCCTCGGCTTTCACCGCCAAGGGAAACGAAGTGACCTTGCCGGCCGGAATGTCCTCGCCCCAGCATTCGACGACGCTGAGCGCGCCGTGCTTTTTGAAAACCGGGGCGCAGGCCTCGGCCATGGCGAGATACTGCTCGCGGTTGCCGTTCGGCACCGGGATCACAAATCCATCCACATAAGCCATAAGCGCCTCCTCGGTCGGGTTTCAGGAGGTCAGTCTAGCCCCGGGAAAGTCAATTCCAAAGCGCGGAAAGGATTGGCGGCGCTTATTCCGCCGCCGCGAGCTGCTCGGCTTTCGTGAGATCGACGGATACGAGCTGGCTGACGCCGCGTTCGATCATCGTCACGCCGAACAGGCGGCTCATGCGCGACATGGTGAGCGCATGGTGGGTAATGATCACGAAACGCGTTTCGGTCTCGGCGGCCATCTCATGCAGCAGGCGGCAGAAGCGCTCCACATTGGCGTCGTCGAGCGGCGCGTCGACCTCGTCGAGGACGCAGACCGGCGCCGGGTTCGCCATGAACACCGCGAAGATCAGCGCGGTTGCGGTCAGCGCCTGTTCGCCGCCTGACATCAGCGACATCGAGGCGAGTTTCTTGCCGGGCGGCGAGGCCATGATTTCAAGGCCGGCATCAAGCGGGTCTTCGGAATCAATGAGACGCAGCTCCGCCTGGCCGCCATTGAAAAGACGCTTGAAGAGGTTTGAGAAGTTGGCGTTGACGGTCTCGAAAGCCTCGAGCAGGCGCTGGCGCGCCTCGCGGTTGAGGCCGCCGATCGCCGACCGCAGCTTGCGGATCGCGCCCTCGCAGTCTTCCCGTTCCAGTCCGAGTTCTTCCAGCCGTTCGGAAACTTCTTTCAGTTCTTCGTCGGCCCGGAGGTTCACGCCGCCGAGATTTTCCCGTTCGCGCTTGTAGCGATCGAGCTTCTTCTCAACGTCGTCGCGTTCAGGAAATTCCTTGCCGTCCTTGTGTTCGGCGATGGCGAGAAGTTCGTCCGGCGCCGCCTCGCAGGTTTCACGCGCGAGATGGGTCGCTTCTTCAACCCGTTCGGCGGCGGCTTCGGCCTGCGCCTCAAGACGTGCGCGCGCCTCGCGGGCGTTCGCGGCTTCGGTGTCGGCGGCTTTCGCCGTCCTGTCCGCGGCCATTGCGCGTTCCTGGCCTTGCGCCAGCGCATCGGCGGCGTCGTTGCGTTTCGTTTCCGCGCCGGCGATCTGGTCGAGCAGGGCGACGCGTTTCTTTTCGATTTCGGCGGGCGCGCCGGCGGCGTCGTTGCGCGCCGCGCCTGTATCCTCAAGGCGTGATTGCAGTTCGTTGATGCGCGCGGATGCGGTTTCGCCGCGAGTCGCCCAGACGCCGCGTTCGCGCGACAGTTCGGCGAGCCGGTCGGCGCGCATCTTTGCTTCGCGGGCGAGATCGTTATAGGCGGCGCGGGCTTCGCCGGCGCGGGCGCGGGCTTTCGAGACCTCATCGCGCGCTGCAGCGACGCCTTCGGAAATCAGCGCCGGATCGGGCAGCCCCGCGCGTTCCTCGTTCAGGCCGTCGCGGGCTTTTGCGGTTTCGACTTCGTCTTCGCCGAGGCGGGCGAGATGCTCGTCAATCGAGGCGATGCGAGTCGAGGCGCGTTCATATTCGCGCTCGAGTTCGCTGAGCGCGGTGCGCGCTGAATCGAGCGCCCGCCGCGCGTCGGAAAACAGCGAGCGCGCCTCGCGTTCGTTCGCCTGGCGCGTCCGGAGCGCTTCGAGCGCGGCCTCATGGGCGGCGTGCGCGGCGTTGCGGCGTTCTTCGGCGCCGTCGAAGTCGCGCTCAAGCACAAGCAGGCGGTTGCGCTGTTCGAGCCGGATCGCGGCGGCGGTTTTGGCGTCCGCATGCGCGACGAATCCGTCCCAGCGCCACAGGTCTCCGTCGCGCGAGACCAGCCGCTGGCCGGGTTTCAGCGATGCGCGCAAGCGTTCGCCGGAGCTGCGTTCAACGACGCCGATCGCGGCGAGGCGGCGGGCGAGCTGTGAAGGCGCGCGCACGAATTCGCTCAAAGGCCGCGCGCCGTCCGGCAGCGCATCGCCTGCGACAGACGCGCCGTATGCGGACCAGTGGGCGGGCGCATCCTCGTCCGTCGCGGCGCTTAAGTCGTCGCCAAGGGCGGCGGCGAGCGCGTTCTCATAGCCCGGATCGACCTCGATCATTTCGATCAGCGGACGCCAGTCCTCAGACTCGTTGGCGGCGAGCACCTTGCGCAACGCGTCGCGTTCGGCGTCGATTTCCGTGAGGCTTTGCTCGGCCCGGCGCAACGGTCCGCGCAGGGCGGATTCGCGTTCCTCGGCGCTTGAGCGTTCTTCCTCGGCGCGGTGGAAGGCCGCCTCGGCGGCGTTCGCGGCGTTTTCCGCCGTATTGAACTTCGCCTTCGCCTCTTCAAGCGCGCGCGCCTGTTCCGGCGTCGGCTCGATGAAGTCGCGTTCTTCCTGAAACGCCCGGCGCTGCTCGGCGATTTTTTCAAGCCGGCGTTCGGCGCTGGCGATGTTGAGGGCGATGGTCTTGCGTCGCGCGTCTATCTCGGCGGCCTCGGCGCTTTTCGCATCGAAGGCGCGTTCGATTTCTTCGAGCGCGGAGATCGCTTCGTCACGGGCGGTTTCCGCCGCGCGCAGGCGGTCGGCTTCCGAGGCGGCGCGGGCGGCGAGCCCCTGTTCTTCACGGTTGAGCGTCGCGACTGCTTCTTCAGCGTCCGCGAGCAGGCTCTTTTCCCGGGCGATGTCTTCCTTGAGACGCTCGATTTCCGCCGTCAGCCGGTTGAGCTCCGCTTCGGCCCGGCGCGCCTCGTCGTCGAGACCTTCACGGGCGACAGTCATGCGGTGCAGCGCGGCGGCTTCTTCGGCTTCCTTGAGCCGCAACGGTTCGAGCGCTTCATGCGCGTCCGCCTGCGCCGTCGACGCGGCGGCGGCGGCGCGCGCCGTATCCTCGATCAGGGCGGAAATTTCCTGAAGACCTTGAGCGGCCTTTTCCTGCGCGGCGACTGCTTCGCGCCAGCGCAAATAGGAGAGCATCGCTTCGGTGCGGCGGATATCGCCGGAGACGTTGCGATAACGCGTCGCCTGACGCGCCTGCCGGGCGAGAGCGGTTTTCTGGTTTTCAAGTTCGCCGGTGACATCCTCGAGGCGTTCGAGGTTTTGTTCCGCGGCGCGCAGACGCAGTTCCGCCTCGTGACGGCGCGAGTGAAGCCCCGTCACGCCGGCGGCTTCTTCAAGCAGGCGGCGGCGGTTATGCGGCTTGGCGTTGATGAGTTCGGAAATCTGGCCCTGACGGACGAGAGCCGGAGAGTTGGCGCCGGTCGAGGCGTCGGCGAACAGGAGCTGCACGTCCTTGGCGCGTACTTCCTTCGCATTGATCCGGTAGATCGACTGCGTGCCCTCTTCCTTGCGGATAATGCGGCGCGAGACTTCAAGCGTTTCCGCATCGTTGTATTCGGCGGGCGCCGAGCGGTCAGAATTGTCGAGGGTGAGGATCACTTCCGCCCAGTTTCTGGCGGGGCGCATCGAGGTGCCCGAGAAGATCACCGAATCCATGCCTTCGCCGCGCAGGGCCTTGGCGGAGGTCGCTCCCATCACCCAGCGCAGGGCTTCCAGAAGGTTCGACTTGCCGCAGCCGTTGGGGCCGACAATGCCGGTCAGCCCTTCGCGGATTTCAAAGTCGGTCGGCTCAACGAAGGATTTGAACCCGACCAGTCGGACATTGGTGAACTTCACGCGTCTTTTCCCGGTAAAAAGGCGTCCGAAGCCCACTTCTCCGGAACGCCCAACTTTTCAGACGTTAATGATTGCCGATTCTGCCTGCAAGCCAACTGCGGCAGGCGCGGCTGGGGAAACTTAATCGCCAGCGTTTTCAAGCAGTTCGCCGGCCTCTGCGAAAGTCCGCGAGACAGGGAAAGGGTGGTGGGGAGCGGCATTTTCAAGGCTCTGGGCAACGGTGCGGCGGTTGAGTTTCAGCCGCTTTTCTTGACGTTTTCACTAGGAAATTCAAGCAATTGCTAGTTTTCGCCGCGACCAGCCCCGGCGCCGAGGGGTTAATCCGCCGCCGGCGAGGCCTGTTCGATCGCCTGGTCGAAATCCTTCAGCGCCCAGCCATTGGTCAAGGGCGCGCCGTTGATGAAAAAGCTGGGCGTGCCGCCGACCCCGTATTCGTCGCGGGCGTTCCCGGCGACCCGGTTCAGGAGGTCGAGAAGGTCTTCGCGCCTTATGCAGGCCTCGAACGCGGCCTCATCCATCCCCGCTTCCATGGCGATCTTCTGAAGCTCGCGCCGAGGATTGTCGCCTTCGGCCCAGACTTCCTGCGTCTCGAACATCTTGTTCACTACCGCGAAATAGGCGGCGTTCCCGCCTTTTCCGGCGGCGCAGCGGGCGACCATCGATCCTGCAAATGTCAGCTGCGGATTGTGGGCGGGGAATTCGCGGAAGACGAACTTCACCTTGCCCGTATCGATGTATTTCGCCTTGAATTCCGGAAAGACCGCTTGGTGAAAGACTGCGCAGACCGGACAGGTGACGGACGCGTATTCAATCACCGTAACGGGCGCTTGCGGGTCGCCCAGCATCATGTCCGCAAACGCGCCTTCTCCGTAAAGGCTATCGGCCTCTTCGCTTGGCGCCGGCGCAGCGGCTTCTTCTTCCCTGGCGCCGCCGCAGGCGGCGAGAGTGGAAAAGCAAAGGGCCGCGAGCGCGGCCCCTGCGGGATGTGACTTTCCGAACCGCACCGGGGTTATTCCGCCGCGTCCGCTTCAGCCTTCGCAAGCGCCTCATCGAGGGCCTTGGAAAGCTCTTCGGCGTTGCTGAAATGACGGAGCTGACCGTTGATGACGAAGCTCGGCGTCGATCTCACATTATACCGATTGCGGCCTTCCTCGACATTCTCATTGATGAGGTCGAGCAATTCGTTGCGGCGAATACATTCATCGAACGCGGCCTCATCCATGCCGATCTGGGCGGCGACTTTTAGCAGTTCGTCACGCGGCGAGTCCGCCAGAACCCACGCCCGCTGGGTTTTGAACAGAGAGTCTATAACCAGGAAATACGCGTCGTCGCCGCCCTTGTCGGCGGCGCAGCGGGCGACCATCGAGCCGGCGATCGAAAGCTCCGGCGGCGACGTTGGAAACTCACGAAATACGAAATTGATCTTGCCGGTGTCGATGTAGTTTTCCTTGACCGTCGGGAAGGCGGATTCATGGAAGCTTGCACAATGCGGGCAGGTGACGGAGGCGTATTCGATCAGCGTCACGGTTGCATCGGGGTTGCCCTGGCTCATTTCCCCGAGCGCGCCTTCCGGGTCGTCGGCGCTGATGGTTTCCGCAGCATTATTGGCGGCCGCTTTGGGCTCGTCGGATGACGCGCCGCTGCAGGCGGCGAGGGAAAGTCCCATGGCCAGAAAAACGGCGTGCGCGGGAAAACGGCGATACGGGGAAAACGACATCCGGAAACCTTTCTTGCATCAACGGCGCGCCGGAAGAGAGCCGCCGGTCGCGAATTGGCGGGGAGAATCGCCGATAGGGCTCTGAGGCGCAAGCCCTTGAGGGGGCTAATTCCCTTCGTCGGTCTCCTTGTCGCGGCGGCTTACCGCAGCGCGGAACGACGCGAGAGCCTTGCCGAGCGGGCTCTCCCCGTCTTCGGCCGGCGGGGACGGCGCGGCGCGGCTGCGCTGCCGGATCGCGATATGGGCGACCGCGCCGGTTCCGAGATAGCGGTTGACCCGCGCGATAAGTTCGCCGGTTTTCATCTGCAGGGCCGCCGCTTCCGCGCCGGACGGGGCGTAGACTTCAAGCGTGCGCCCGCCCTTGGGGCCGCCGGTCAAACGCCCCGGACGGCAAAGCCCGGCGATCTCAGGGCCGGCGATGTCTGGCCAGTTGTCGGCGAAGGCCGGTTCGACAAACTTTGTCTTGCGGGCGAGCGCCGCGAACACCGCAGACGCAGCGCGGCCGACGGCGGGCGCGGCGCGGCGAACGGGTCTGGTTTTCTGTTGATAGGCCATTTGTTTTGTTGCGGGCTTTGCGAAACCGCCGCTGACGCATCATAACATCGCCGCCATGGCCTTCGATACGCCCCGGGGAAAAAACCTGAACGCAATCGCGCCTGCGCTGCTCGCCTGGTACGATAAAAACGCGCGCGACCTTCCCTGGCGTGTGGGGCCTAAAGCGCGGAAAGCGGGCGCGCGTCCCGACCCTTACGCCGTCTGGCTTTCCGAAATCATGCTGCAGCAGACGACGGTGGCGACCGTTGCGCCGCGCTATGATGAATTCCTGAAACGCTGGCCGGATGTGAAAGCAATGGCCGCCGCGCCGCTGGACGAGATCACCGGCCAGTGGGCTGGGCTTGGCTATTACGCCCGCGCCCGCAATCTCCATAAATGCGCGCAAGCGGTGGCGGTTGAGCATGGCGGCGTCTTTCCGGATACGGAGGAAGCCTTGCGGGCGCTGCCCGGGATCGGCGCCTATACGGCCGCCGCGATCGCCGCGATCGCTTTCGACCGGCCGGCGCCGGTTGTCGACGGCAATATCGAGCGGGTGGTCGCGCGCCTCTTCGCTATCGAGACGCCGATACCCAAGGCGAAGCCGGAGATCAAAGAGCGTACGGGGTCGATCTGGCCGAAGAAGCGTTCCGGCGATTTCGCGCAAGGCTTGATGGATCTCGGCGCCATGGTTTGCAAACCGAAGGCGCCGCTTTGCGATATGTGTCCGCTTGCGGGCTTTTGCGCTGCTTTCGCCCGTGGCGACGCGACAGCCTATCCGAAGCGCGCGGCGAAAAAGCCGAAACCGCAGCGCCGGGGCGCCGCCTTCGCGCTTGTCAATGCGAAAGGTGAGATGCTGTTCGAGCGGCGGCCCGAAAAAGGACTGCTTGGCGGCATGCTCGGCCTGCCGGGAACCGCCTGGACGGAAGAGGCGCCTGCCGACGGCTTGAAGCAAGCGCCGGCGAACGCGAACTGGAAAAAGACCGGCGAGGCGCAACATACCTTCACGCATTTCCATTTGACGCTTGAGATTTATGCAGCGCGCGCGCCGAGAGGGTTTCGGCGCGGCGCCGGTCAACAATGGCTTGCGCCTGAAGAAGCGCAACTGCCGACCGTCATGAAAAAGGCGGTTAAGGCGGCTTGCGATTAAGTGTTTTTGTTGCGCCCGCGGCTGTAGACCCAGATCAGCGGGAAGGCGGCGATTAACAGCGGGATCATCAATATGCTCTTGTCCGCGCCGCCGGAAAGCAGCTCGACCCCCGCCGGGCTTTGCGCGATCAGCGACGGCGTCTCAACGCCGTTGACCGGGAAACCGAACACCGGGCCTTGTGCGAATGTCCAGCCAAGATGCAGTCCCATCGGCAGCCACAGTCTTCCTGAGGCGAGATAGGCGTAGACAAGCTGCAAAGTAATCAGCATGGAGATTATGTTGCCGCTCAGGGTAGCGCCGGGCGTGACCGCATTGACGAGTACGGAAAGCGCGCACAGGCTGAACACGGCGAAATACTTGCCGAGCCCGTCCATCAGGTTCTGGAAGATATAGCCGCGAAGCACGAGCTCCTGCCAGAAGGCGGAAAGGGCGTAACGCGCGAGCAGGGCGAGCAGCGTCGCTGAAAAGAGCGCTGCGTCAGGTTCGCCGGCGTCCCACCAGCTGAGCCCTTCAACCGTAATCAGCCCGTTGAGAAGGTTCAAGACGAAAAACGCCGTCATGATCAGAAGGCTGACGAACAGCCCGAAAAAGACATCGAAGATGGCGCCGGGTCCGAAGGCGACGCCGAGAGACGCGATGCTCCTTCGGTCGAGAAAAAGCCTGGCGACGGCGACGGCGACGGCGGCGGCGATGGCGACGGCGCCAAGGCGTGCGAGCGAGCCTTTCGGCGCGCCGTCAAGGTATTGTTCGGCGAGAAATATGAGTAAGGCGGCGCCGCCGGCGAAGATCGCCGCGAAGATCGCCAGGCGCCATAACGTGCGCAAGCGTCCCTGTTCGCCGATTAAATACTGCCTCACGCTCACCATCCCGAGTGATGGTGATGTTATGTGATAAAGTATCGAAACGCAATCATTGCGCCAGGAACGGCGACGAAAACGGATGCGCCGCCGATGAGCGCGCTGCTCATCATTCCGGTTTCGAAAGGTTCGGCGGCGGGCGGCGCGTTTCCAAGCGTGCGGTTTACTCTCCCGGCCAGGCGCGAAGCTGGTCGAGCTTGCGGGCGCGCTGCTCTTCGGGCGAGAGCGAGTAATCGCCGCCGAAGGCGGAGGATTCCCATGACCCGTAAGAGGGGTTCGGCAGCATCAGCCAGTCGCGGCCCCAATGCGCGGCGTTCGCGTCATAGACCGCCTGCCGCTCTTCAGGGTCCCCGTGATAATCGTCAGTGAAGTCGCCGAAATTATCGCCGAGCAGCAACAGCACCCGGTAGTTTTTTGCGATCGCCGCACGGCGGGTTTTCTTTCGGGACGTCCAGTCCGGCTGCTCATTCTTGGTGAGCACGGTGTCGACGCCGTCTTTCATCGGGAAACCGAGTTCAGCGAGATTGCGCGCCGTGCCTTCTTCCACCTCTACGCTGCGGTTGGTGACGTAAAAGACCGTAACGCCTTTCGCGGCGGCGGCTTGCGTGAATGCGAGAGCGCCCGGCACGGCGTCCGCTTCTCCCGCGGACGCCCAGGCGTCCCAGCTTGTTCCCGAAAAAGCTTCGCCGGTAGTCACCATCCACGCCTGATAGGGTGAATTGTCGAGCACGGTTTCGTCCGCATCGAGAATGATCGCGGGCGGAAGCGTTTCATAGCCCGCCTGCTGCACGTCCGGGGTCGCCGTCCAGCTCTTGTCTGCGAGCGCTTCATTGAGGCGCCTGGCGGCGAGTGCGTAAACCGCTTCCGCCGTCGCCTTGTATTCGACCGATTGCTGCATCCACAGCGTCGCGTTCAGCCGGTCGTCTGGCGCGGGGCCTGTCTGCGCCTCCGGCGCGGTTTCAGCTTGCGCGCCTTCGCGCGCGGGCGTCGTGGTCGCGCAGCCGGCGAGGGCGATGAGCGCGATCGCCGCGAGTGGTTTGAACGAGTTGTGAAAATGCCGCATGGAATCCCGCCTCCTTGAACATACATAAAACTATACGCACGAATTCACCCCCGCACGTCAAACGCTGCTTTAGCGCGGAAATACGACAGGATTATCATGCGCCGGTTCGCCCCTTTCGTTTTGCTGCCTCTCGCCGCCTGCGCGAGCCCGCCGGTCAACCGCGCCGCCGAGGCTCCGCCTCTCGAAACCGTCGAGAGCGTCGATCTCGATCGCTATCTTGGCCGCTGGTATGAGATCGCCAGATTTCCCAACCGCTTTGAGAAAAACTGCGAAGGCGTCACCGCCGATTACGCCCGGCGCGAGGACGGGCTTGTTTCCGTCGTCAACACCTGCCGCAAGGGTTCGCCCGATGGCGAGGAAAAGGCCGCGAAAGGCCGCGCGCGCGTGGTCGATGAAGAAACCAATGCGAAGCTGGAAGTCAGTTTCTTCGGCCCCTTCTGGGGCGATTATTGGATCATTGGCCTTGCCGAGGATTATTCGCTCGCCCTCGTTGGCGAACCGGAGGGGCGTTATCTCTGGATATTAAGCCGTACGCCAACGATATCCGATGAAACGCGCGATGGCGCGCTCGGCGATCTTAGGCGCATGGGATATAATATCGACGCGCTATATTGGACGAAGCAGTGATACAGCGCTTCAATCAAGACGCGTCTGTCCGAATGGAAATTGACCGACGTCCTTCGAGCACGTCTTTAAAGCCACGCCGTATTGCGGCTTGATCCGACTCTAATTCTCCGTGGCCTTGTGGAGCGTAAACACTATTTTTTAGATGTGTTTTGTCGAAATTATATCCCAAGCACTGCCCCATCGCAAAAAGTAACTCGATCAGCAAATCTAACCGCCTAATAGTCCATGTTTCCATTGAATCGAGTTTTGTTCCGAGATGATCTAAATATGCTTTCCAAGCTTCTCTTACGCGCTGTTCGCGTTGTGAAGTACCATTGAATTCAATGTCAATTGTGTTCAAGGCTTCCACATGCCCTGGGGATAAATTGGCCGCCCGAGTGGCAATAAGTGTACGGTAAATGACAAGTTTTCGATCCTGTTTTGTCTTTCTATCATCGAGGAAGCGCGTTAGTTGCACTGCGATTATTGGCCCCAGTAATATTGCGATCATTGTTAGCCAAGCAGTAAGTGAAACAGATTCCATAAAGCTATCCCGCCATACCCTTCCTGATCTTGTCGCGCAGGAAGTCGATGGGTTTAAGGCCGGTCTTTTCCTCGAAATGCCAATAGGTCCAGCCGTTGCAGGCCTGCGCGTTCTGGACGGCGGCGCCGACCTTGTGGATCGAGCCCTGTATTTCGACGTCTCCGTCTTTCACATAGAGCGAGCCGTCGGCGCGCACTTTCGCCTGATGGTTCTTGTTGCGTGAATAGAGTTTGGCGCCGGGCTTGATGAGCTTCGTTTCGACAACCGCGCCGAAGGGAACGCGCGGCGCCGCTTTGGGCGAGGGCTGGGTTTTGAGGTCTTCTTCCTCGAGCGGTTTCACCTTCGCGATGCGTTTCTTCGCCGCCGCGATGTAGGCCTTGTCGCGCTCGACGCCGATGAACCGGCGGCCGAGATATTTCGCCGCCGCGCCGGTGGTCCCGGACCCGAAAAACGGATCGAGCACCACGTCGCCGGGATTGGTTGAGGCGATCAGGATGCGGTGAAGCAAGGCTTCCGGCTTTTGCGTCGGATGGGTTTTCGCGCCGTCCGCGCCCTTGATGCGTTCCGCGCCCGTGCAGATCGGAAACTCCCAGTCGGAGCGCATCTGCAAGTCGTCATTCGAAGTTTTGAGGGCGCGGTAGTTGAATGTGTATTTCGACTTTTCCGACTTCGCCGCCCAGATCAGGGTTTCATGGGCGTTGGTGAGGCGCGTGCCGCGGAAATTCGGCATCGGGTTCGCCTTGCGCCAGATCACGTCGTTCAAAATCCAGAGCCCGGCATCCTGAATGGCGGCGCCGACGCGGAAAATGTTGTGATAGGAGCCGATCACCCAGATCGCCCCGTCAGGTTTCAGGATGCGCCGCGCTTCTTTCAGCCAGGCGCGCGTAAATTTGTCGTAATCCTTGAACGAGTCGAACTTGTCCCAGTCGTCGTCGACACCGTCGACGCGGGAATTGTCGGGGCGGGTGAGGTCGCCGCCAAGCTGCAAATTATAGGGGGGGTCGGCGAAGATCAGGTCGACGGAATTATCCGGCAGCGCCTTCATCGTTTCGATGCAGTCGCCTTCGATGATCCGGTCGAGATGCTTGCCGATCCCTTTCGCCGCCGGCTTCTTTTTTTTCTGCACTGGCATCGCCGCCCCTCAACCAAATTCTATGCGCCCTTCATCCTGAGGAGCAAAAATTCCTTCGCCCTTCGAGACGCGGGGCTTCGCCCCGGCTTCAGGATGAAGGAATTTTTGCGTCTCGAAGGATGGCGTCCTAGCGAACGTCAACCGAGAAGACGCATCAATCAAAGAGCGCGCACTTTGAGTCGCGCTCGAGTCCGCGTCAAGAGTCGGGAGAAATTTTTGAGCAAAGAGAAGGCGTTAACGGATCGGTAACAGATGTTAACCGGCGCGCCCGTATAGGTCGGGACAAGAGTCCGCATACAACATATTGTAGATCGGCGCGAAGCTTTTGCGGTGATGCGGCGTGACGCCGTGGGTTTCGAGCGCCGCGCGATGGGCCGGCGCCGCATATCCCTTGTTCCTGTCCCACGCATAGGCGGGGAATTCGCGGGCGAGTTCGCGCATCATCCGGTCGCGCGTCGTCTTGGCGATGATCGAAGCGGCGGCGATCGAAAAGGATTTGGCGTCGCCCTTGACGACCGTATAGGCGGGCGTCCGAAGTTTCGGTTTGATATTGCCGTCGATGATGCAGGCGGCGGGGCGCACCGGCAGGTTCGCAACGGCGCGCGACATGGCGAGCAGCGTCGCCTGCAAAATGTTCTGCGTGTCGATTTCATCGACCGACGCGACGCCGACGCCGACCGCCGACGTCTTCCAGAGCGCGGTCGCGAGTTCGATGCGGCGCTTTTCGGTAAGGGTTTTTGAATCGCGCAGGCCCTCGGGGCATGTCGCCGGGTCGAGCACCACGGCGGCGGCGACGACCGGTCCGGCGAGGGGTCCGCGCCCGGCTTCGTCGACGCCGGCGATCACGCCGGGAATCGAGTCCTCGATATCGAATGTGGGCGTCGTTTTCAGTTTTCGGGTCGGCATCGAGACGATCCTTTCAGGACCTCGCAATCTCACCCGATTCGGGAAGGCGTGCAGGCGAAACCGTCAGCCAAGCTGTTGCAGCTTGTCGGCGAGGCTCTGGCAGTCTTCCATGCTGTTCCCGAAAGCGACGCCGTAAAGCGCGCCGCCTTGCGTTTTTTCGCCGCCGTAAAGGCCGTAATCGAAGGCCGAAAGCGGCAGGAAGCGGCCTGATTTCACGAGGTCCTCGATTTTCGAAACGACCTCGCCCAAGGGGATTGAAAACTCCGCACGCAAGCCGCGGCTGGTTGCGGCGCCGATGCGCGCGCTCGCTGAGTCATGCAACAAGAGTTGCTGCGTGCAGGCGTTGGTTCGGAAATTGAGATCGTAAACCAGAACGCGGCCGTCTTCGGTCAGTCCGGCGTCCATGCCGGCGATCCCGCGATAGCCGGCGGCGCGGGCTTTTTCGCCGATCTCGAGCGCCAGATCTTCCAGCGCCTGCGGCGGGGCGCAGCCGGCGCCGTAGAAATTGCCCGTATGCTGGAATGTTTCGGTCATCGCCTGCATGGCGCCGCCGAGATAATGCACTGCGGTTTCGACAATCGCGAGGTTGGCGCACCAGGTGGCCTTGAACAGCTGGCGTTCCTCGATGACGACTTCTGCAAGATCGCTGTCGGTTTCCAGAAATGATGCAAGCGCCGCTTCGCCTTCCTCCGCGCTCGCGCAAATCCTGACGGCCGAGCCGCCGCCATTGGTCATGCCGGTGGCGGCCTTGAGAACGAACGGCTTTTGTTGAGTTAGGATCGCCTTGAACGCCTCGCGCGGCGGCGCGATGGTTCGCGGCGGAATATGCGCCGCCGGCGCCCAGTCATCGAGACGGGCCTTGTTGTTAAACCGCGCAATCAGCGCCGCCGCGTTGAGCCAGTTGACGCCGTCGATATTGCCGGCGGGGGAAAGGTGATTGGCGAGAATGCTCGCGCCGGCGGCGGATTCCCGTCTGGCGATCGCCAAACACTCTTCGTCGGTTTCATAGATGAGCGGCGTTGTCCTGTCGGTCAGGCCCGCCCAGTCGAACAGCATTCCCATTTCCGCATTGACGGCGGCGCGATGGATGATGACCCTGCCGCAGGGAGAGGAAAAACGGCTGTTCGAAGCCATCTCGTTGAGTCTCAATGGCGCGATGGCTTGCCATCGCCGCCAGGGGGGAAGCACCTTGCCCATGAAGACGGCGTTTTCCGGCATGTGCGGCGAGAAATCGAAAGCGGTTCTGACCGGCGGCAAGCGCGATGTCATGCGCACGCACCCGGCGCTTGCGATTCCAGGTAATCGTAAAGCGCGCCCTGAAATGAATCCAGCAGTTTCATATGGCGTTCCGTCCGGGCGCCCATTGAAACCGTCGTGTTGACGTCGAGCAGCACCGGCGCGCCGTCGCGCTCCACATAGTCGAACTTGCCATAGTCGATCTGCAGGCTTTCGCGAATGCTTGCGAGGCCGGGCGGCGGCGCGTCGAGGATTTCATGAAAGTGGTGGTTCGTCGCCTTCACCAGCGGCGATTTCGATTTCAGTCTAGTGACGTAGTTGCGATCGCCGAAAAACGTCCAGCTTCGCGTGACGAAGTCTTCGCCTTCCTTTTCGGGCAAGAATTTCTCGACGACAAGGCGGTCGTCGGTCCACGCCCATGACGGCGCCTCGGCTTTCGCGGCGTAGATCGGATAATGCTTGAAGGGCAACGCGTTCATAAGCCGCGCGGGTGGTTTCAGCCCGTAGCGGCGCAGCATCGAGGATATGGCGCGGGCGGCCGTGGGCTTGTCTTTTTCCTCCGGCACGCCGTGATAGTTGAGATTGGTCTTGACGATCACCGGACCGTCATAAGCATCGTTGCGGGAAACGACATTGGCGCTGATGCGCCGTTTGGAAATGTCCGCGACGCGGCCGTTGACCACCGGGGCCGCGGCGCGCTCGCGGGCGAGCGCCTTTTCATCAACGAAAGTGCGCGCAATGTGCGCAAAAGAGATGTCCGGCGTTCGCGAAAGTTCGCCCAGCGGCCGGACCAGGATGTCCGCTCCGGCCTTGCGCCAGAAACCGATCATTCCCTCCAGCATGAAATAGGGAGGGATGTCGCGTTCCTTGGCTGTCAGAATGTCGATCTTCAGCATCCAATCCCCCGGCGCCCCTTCGCCGGCGGCGCGGACCAGCAAAAGCCATGGTTGTCCGCATTCGTTAAGGATTGGTTCAGGACATGCAAGGCTGCGTTCAGACGATCATCGCAGCCGTATAAAACGCTGGGGATAATGCTGCGGCGATAACGATCGCACACAGCACCAGCGACAGACAGGTCTTCATTTTCTCTCTCCTTTTCTTTTGTGGTTGAGGCGCGGGGCGGCGGCGCTTCGGGCGAAGGCCGCCGTCCCCGCCGGTTCAGGCGGCCTTGCCGGCGGCGAGCGCGTGAACGTCGGCCGGGTAAAGCTTGTGGCCGCCGATCGCCCAGTCTCCGCCTTCGACTTCATTGATGCGGACCCAGGTGACCTGGCGCATGTTTTCGCCTTCGACCTCGATCATCGCTTCGGTGACCTTGTCGATGAGATCGGCCTTCTGGTTCGGGGTGAATACGTCCTTGATAACGTCGATGGTGACGAGAGGCATGGTTGGTTCTCCTTTTCCTTGGTTCCCGCTCCGGACCATCCGTGAGCGGCGTCACGGCTTACCTAGGACGCGCCCGCCGGGCGCGCTTGGAGGGGATATGGAGAAAATCGGGAGATTTCCCGGAAACCGGTTATAATCGGCGCAATGATCTATCACTTCGACGACTATGAGCTCGACGGGGGCAAGGTCGAGCTGCGATGCAGGGGCGTTCCCGTGGCGGTCGAGCCGCAGGTCTTCGCGCTCATTCACCTGCTTGTCGAGAACCGCGACCGCATGGTCTCGAAGGACGAGATTATCGAGAAAATCTGGGACGGGCGCATCGTATCGGAATCGGCGGTGACGAGCCGGGTGAAGTCGGCGCGCAAGGCGCTCGGCGACGACGGCAAGCGCCAGGCGTTCATCAAGACAGTGCATGGACAGGGCTTCCGCTTTGTCGCCGAGGCGCGGGCGGCGAGCCCGCTTGTCCTGACGCCCGCTTCCGCGGCGCCGTCTGACGCGCAAAATCCGGCGCGAACGAAACCGTCGATCGCGGTTTTGCCGTTCCGGCTGGTCGGCGTCGCCGGTCCCCATGCGCCGATCGCCGACGCCCTGCCTGACGAGCTGATCTCGGCGCTGTCGCGTTTGCGCTGGCTGTTCGTGATCGCGCGCGGCTCGTCCTTCCGGTTTCGCGACGCGGATCCGGATGTCGCCGGCGTCGGCCGCGCGCTGAATGTCCGGTACTGCCTCTCCGGCGTTGTCGAGGTTGCGGGCGACCGCATCGCCGTCACCGTTGAGCTCGCCGATACGCGCGACGGCGCCGCCGTCTGGGGCGAGCGCTACGCGGCTAAAATCGACGACATTCACAATATCCGCGAGGAGATCGTCTCACGCGTCGTCTCGGCGCTGGAAATCCAGATCACCATGAACGAGGCGATGGCGGCGCGATTGAAACCGCCCGAACAGCTCGACGCCTGGTCCGCCTATCACCTCGGCGTTCAGCATCTGCACCGCTTCAACAAGAAGGACAATGGAGCGGCGCAAGGCATGTTCGAGCGCGCCGTGGCGCTCGACCCGGCCTTCGCCCGCGCGCATGCGGGCCTTTCTTCCGCGCATTTTCAGAACGCGTTCCTGAAATATACGGGCGACCTCGCGGGCGATGTCGCGAGCGCGCGCCGTTACGCCGAACGGGCGGTCGAAATCGATCCGCTCGATCCGTATGTCAATTACGTCATGGGGCGCGCGCACTGGATCGAGAACGATCTCGCCGGCGGCGCCGGCTGGTTCGACCGGTCGGTGTCGCTGAGCCCGAATTTCGCGCAAGGGGTTTATGTCAAAGGCTTCGCCAACGCCGTCCGCGGGCGCAGCGAGGAGGGGCGGCGCAATATCGACCTTGCGCTTCAGTTAAGCCCGCTCGATCCGTTCCGGTATGCGATGCTGGGCGTGCATGCGTTCATTCTTGTCGCCGAGGGCGATTACGCCGCCGCCGCGGGCTGGGCGGAGGACGCCGCCCGGGCGCCGGGCGCCCATGTGCTGATCGCCGCCATCGCCGCCGCGTGCCATGAGCTCAATGGCGACCATGAAAAAGCGAAAGCCTGGGCGGCGAATGTGCGCGAGCGCAAACCGGACCTGACGCAGGAGGATTATTTCCGGGCGTTCCCGTTTGAAAACGCGACAACGCGCGAGCGCTTTTCAAAAGCGCTCGCGGTTCACGGGTTTTAAGGCTTACTCTTCGAGAAACGCCGCCACGGCCTCATAGGTTTCTTCCGGGCGGTCGAGCATGATGAAATGGGTCGCGTCGTCGATGCGCTTCAGCGTGGCGGTTTTCGCATTGGCGTATTGCGCGGCGTAGGCGGCGTCGGTCTGTTCGGCGGCGAAGGGTCCGCCCGCGCGCCAGGGGTATAGCACCAGCATCGGCGCCCTGATGTTGGCGATCTCTTCGCGCAGGTCGCTGGTCAGCAATTCGTAAACCGCGTTCGCCGAGGTCTCCCGGTCCGAAGCAAGCGAGCCTTCAAGGATGATCGCCTGCGCCTCCGGCTCTCGCGCGGAAGCGGCGGCGAGCCCTCTTTGCTGGGCTTCGTGCTGTTCATCCGTAAACTGAAGAAGCTGGTCGCGCAGGGCGGCGGCGCGCGGTTCGGCTTCCGCAACCGTCTGCGCCCTCAGGAAAAACTGCGCAAGGAACGGCACGCTGTCGACGATCACCACGTCGCCGATGCGGTCAGGCGCCGCGAGGGCGAGCTTCATCGCCATGAACCCGCCGAGGCTGTGGCCGACAATGACGGCGTCCTCAAGGTTCTCGGCTTCAAGATAGGCTTCAAGCGCGGCGAGGCGTGTTTCGAGGAACGGCCCCTGGACAGGCGGAACGCCGGCGAAACCGGCGAGCGTGATCACATGCGTCTCGTAGCCAGGGCCGAGATCGGCTTTCAGCAGCGACCACACCTCGCCGCTGCTCGACAGGCCGGGAATGAACACCACCGGCCGGCCCGCGCCGGATTTTTCAACGACGAACGCCTGCGGGTCCGCCGCCCGGGACGGCGGAATACTCAAGGCCAGAATGGAAAGAACGCCCATCATGAGCGCCGGAATGATCGATAATGCCCTCGTCATGGGAGCCTCCTTGCTGTAAAGGAGACTTTACATATGCGTGACGCGCCGGTCTGTCAAGGGTGCTTTACAAGCGTCTCCGCGTCAACCCATGCCGGGGACTGCGCCCTTGCCGAGATAGACCTCGATCCCGGCGATCTTGTCGCCTTCGAAGCGGATGAACTCGGCGAGCAGGGGCTGCGGCGCGACGTTGTGCCGGTAGCGGACCATGAACGCCGGATGCTCCCCGAAGATTTCGAGATCGACCGCCCAGCGGTCTCCCACCGACGGCCAGATCGCGTCGAGCATCTTGTCGCGGTCGTTGAAATGGCCGAACGGCGATGAATGAATGAAGTTTGGAGTGAGGATTTTTTCGAGCGTTTCCCGGTCGCGGGTTTTGAACGCATTGAAATAAGCGCGGATGGTGTCTTCAGGAGTCACGGGCGCCGCTCCCCTTGCTGATGCGCGGCGTCAGCATCCATGTTTATTGTGTGATGTTCAACCTGGCCGTTACGCGCAAGGCGAATAGCGCCAGGACTGCGCCTTGCCGCCGTCGATCAGCGAGATCGTCGCTGTCAGCCGCTCGCCCGAGAGGGCGTAAGTTATTTTCTGCGGATAATCGTGAGCGGCGTTCTCGAAGGTGATAGCGGTTTCGGACGCCGCGCTCTCGGTGAAGGCCGTCGGGCCGTGTCCCCGCGGATAAGCCTGATAGACAAGACCGTCCGGTCCCGGTTCGATGCGCAACTGTTCGAAGAAGACAGGCGCGCCGTCATGAAGCGTGACGCTGAACCCGAACAGGTAGCCGCCGGGCGCGGCTGTCCATTGCTCTCGGGTCGCGCCGTCTTCGGACAGCCAGCAGCGGGCGAGCCATTCGGGCGCGCTTGCGTGTTTTTCGGTTGCGGCGTTCGCCGCGCAAACCGGCGCGGCGGCGATCATGGCGAACATTAAAACGGCGCGTCTGAAGCAAGGCATATCGGCCCCCTGTTATGGACAGGCCTCTCGTAGCGTTTTGGTCGGTTGGCTTCTTGTATCGTTCCGACATCATGGCTGTGTGCGGTTGAGCGATTTCGCCAGCCCGGCGTTCAGCTCCGCCCATTCGCGGGCGGTGCAGCCGAGAAACCGGCGGAAATCGCGCGCCAGTTGCGGCTGGTCGAAATAGCCGGCGTCGAGCGCCGCGGCGGCCCAGCTTCGGCGCGTTTCGTCTTCGAGGGCGTCGAAGACGCGCCGGAAGCGGCGAATGGCTGTCAACAGGCGCGGGCTGACGCCGACCTCGGACCGGAAGATGCGCTGGAACTGCCGTTCGGACATGGACGCCGGCGGCGTGAAAGATTGATTGTCCATGATGCGCATGACGGCGTCGCGCACAGGCGCGAGCGGCTTCGCCTCGCGCATGTTTTCCTCGACGAATGTTTCGGCGAGGCCGGCGCCGGCTGCAAGATCTCCGGTCTTGCGAACGCGCGTCACGAGTTCGTCCGCCGCCTTTCCATAAAGGCTGCGAAGCTCGATGCGTTTGTCGGTTATGGAATCCATGGATCGTTTGACGAAGCCCTTCGCGCCGTCCGGGCGGAAGCGCACGCCGATGACGGCGACCTCGCCGGTCGCCGTGAGCGATAAGGGGCGCGTCAACTGTCCCGCCATGACCGCCGGCGCTTGCGGCGCATCGGCGCCGGTCTCGAGATAGGGCGCGCCCATATGCACGATCAGCTCCGGCATTCCGTCGGGCGTGATCGGCTGCACCTCGCATTCGGACGGGGATTGATAGGTCCACACGCACTGGACGAAGGCGGCGAGAGACGGGCGCGGCGGCCTTTCTTCGTAGAGAATGTCGCGCGTTATCATCGGTCCGCCCGCGGCGTTGTCTGCGCCCTTATTCTACCGGGGACCGGCGGGGAACGGTAGCTGCGCTTAAAAGCCGCCGCTTCATCCGAACAGATCGAGCTGCCCTGAAACTTCGGCGGGTACGCGGAAGAGGGTGAGGTCGAGCGGCGCGCGGTCGCGATTGAAGCCGAGCTTGACGCGCATCGCCGCGTTACGCTGGTTGATGAGCCGCGCATAGGGCGTCTTGATCTCGCCGCCGCGCGACCATTGCGGGTCGTAATCGCGCCCGCCGTTCATCTCGCGGATATGGCGCATGATGCGTTTGGCGCGGCTCCGCGCGAACGCCTCGAGCCATTCCTGAAAAAGCGGCGAGACTTCGAGCGGCAGGCGCAAAATCGTGTGGGCGGAAAAGCTCGCGCCGAGCGCGGCGGCCTTTTCCATGATGGCTTCCATCTCGTCGTCATTGAGCCCCGGGATCATCGGGCCGGTCATGATGCCGACCGGCACGCCGGCGTCGCTCAGTTTTTTTATCGCCTCGAAGCGCTTCGCCGGCGCCGAGGCGCGCGGCTCCATCGATCTTGCGAGCGCCTTGTCCTGAGTGGTGATCGACACCATCGCGCGCGTCAGGTTTTTTTCCGCCATGGGCGTGAGGAGATCGATGTCGCGGGTGATCAGATGCGCCTTGGTGAGCACCGTCACCGGATGATTGAATTTCGAAAAGACTTTCAGGATTCCGCGCATGATCAGGAAGCGCCGCTCGATCGGCTGGTAGGGATCGGTGTTGGTCCCCATGGCGATGACGCGCGGTTTATAATGTTTATCGGAGAGTTCCTTCTCCAATAGTTTGGGTCCGGACGGTTTCGCAAACAGCCTGGTTTCGAAATCCATCCCCGGCGACAGGCCCATATAGGCGTGGGTCGGCCGCGCGAAACAGTAAATGCAGCCATGCTCGCAGCCGCGATAGGGATTGATCGAGCGATCGAAGCCCACATAAGGGCTCTTGTTGAAGGTAATGATCTTTTTCGGCGCCTCGAGCGTCACTTCGGTTCGAAGCGGCGGAAGCTCCTCGCCGTCATTGACGTCATAGCCGGTCCAGCCGTCGTCGATTCCTTCCTTTTGCTCTTTCTCGTAACGGCCGGAAGTGTTGGAGCGCGCGCCGCGACCTTTCCCCGGGAGGGGCTCCCCCTTGGCGGCAGGGGCGTCCTCTTTGGGTGGGCGGCGAGGACGAAAGGAAAGGTGTGCGGCGCGCGCCATGGGGTGAGGCTATCACTGAAAGAGAACAAATCAAGAACATTTTTTCACCAGAATCGTTAAGTTGACAAGGATGCTTGACAGGCGGCGGCGGCCTCACTATGTCAAGGATGCTTGACAAACGGAGCCGCTGCGAAGCGGCGCGAAAAGGAGAGGGGCGATGTCGGAACGGATCAGGAAAGCGAAGCGCCGCTACACGGTGACGACCATGTCCGTCATGCTCGCCTATCTCGCGATAGTCTTCATCGCGTCGCAGCTGGAAGACCATGTGACAGGAACAGCTGCGTTAACCGCGCTTGCGCTGGCGCCGGTCATTCCCATGGCGGCCGCTTGCGTTTTCTATTTGCGCGTCCACCGGCAGATGGACGAGCGCGAACAGCGGATCAACGCCAACGCCGCCGGGGCGGCGCTGATCGTCGGTCTGCTGACGGCTACGGCCGGCGGTTTTTTACAGTCCTTCGGCGTGATTGCGCTTGAAGATCCGATGTTGTGGTTCGGCTCGCTGCTGATCCTTGCTTGGGGTTTTGCGCGCATCGCCATGGGCGGGTTCGATTAAGGCCGGGAAGGAGCGGGACGATGTCGGAACGGATCAAAAAAGCGGGCAAGCGGTATCTGCTCGAATTTGGCGGGGCGATGACGCTCTATGTTGTTGTGCTGTTCGCCTCGATTTATGCAGCGAAAGGCATAGAGCAGGGGCCGACGCTGACAGCGCTCGCCCTCGCGCCGATCGCGCCTGTCGTGCTCGCTTGCATCGCGTTTTTCCGTTTTTATCTGAACATGGATGAGCGAGAGCGCCGCATTCACGCTGATGCGGCGGCGTTCAGTCTCGTGATTGGCATATTCGCGGCGTTGACGCTCGGTTTCCTGCATTCTTTCGGCGTCTTCAAATTTGAATGGGACATGCTTTGGTTCGGGCCGTTCCTGATCGGGCTGTGGGGTGCGGTCCGCTGTGTTTTGAGGTTGCGGGACTGAGATGGAAAACCGCCTCAAAGATCTGCGTGCGGAGCGAAGCTGGTCGCAGGGCGATCTCGCCGAGAAGCTCGACGTGTCGCGCCAGACCGTGAATTCGCTGGAGCGCGGCAAATACGATCCCTCGTTGCCGCTCGCGTTCAAGATCGCGGACGTGTTCGGCCTTGCGATTGAAGAAATTTTCATACCGGAAAAGGAGTGAGCATGATGAAAACCACGAGATCATTCTTGAGCGCCCTCGCCATGGGCGTCGCCGTCGGCGCCGCGATGACAGTCGCGCTGGAAGATGCTGGTGTCGGGATCGCGCTTGGCGCGGCGGCGTTTATCGCTTTTGGCGGCGCGGCGGCCTGCCGCCGGTCCGGCGGCGGCGCATCCTGATGCGGCGTCACATGTTTTTAGACCAGTGCAAGGGAGTAAAAAAATGAAAGCAGTGATCTTGATCGCCAATGCGCTCGTCTGGGCCGCCGCGATGCTTATCGGCGCCCAGTATTTCGAGGGTCAGCCGATCGGCGAGACCTGGTTCTTGTGGATGATCGTCGGCTGGACGGTTGCCAACGGGCTGTTGGTCAGCTTTTTCGTCCGCAAGCCGCGGCGCAACGGTTAGGCGAGGGGGCCGCATATGAAGTCCCGTAAACATATCGGACAGGCTGTGGGCATGGGCGTCGGGGTCGGCGTCGCCATGGCGGTGGCGTTGCAGGACGTCGCCGTCGGCGCCGGGATCGGCGCTGCGATTTTCATCGCGATGATGGCGATCGGATCGCGGCGCAATGGCGAGTCTCAATGATGTGAGCCTTGCGGGCGCTGTCGCAACAGGCGCGGCGCCGTTATAAAGGGCCCATGATCTCCGTCGTCATTCCGACATTGAACGCCGAAGCGCGGCTCGCCGAATGTCTTGATGCGCTGGTGCGCGCGGCGATGAGCGGCCTCATCAAGGAAGTCATTGTCGTTGACGGCGGATCGGTGGACGCCAGCCCCGAAATCGCCGATGCGTTCGGCGCGACACTGTTGACGGCCCCGGCAGGAAGGGGCGGGCAACTGAAAACGGGCGGTGAAGCGGCGAAAGGCGGCTGGCTGTTGTTCCTGCACGCCGACACGATTCTTGAAGAAGGCTGGGAGCGCGAGGCCGGCGCCTTCATGAAGGAGGGTGACGCCCGCGCCGCTGTCTTCACGCTGCGCTTCGATGCGGAAGGGCTTGCGCCAAAACTTGTCGCCGCCGGCGCCATGGCGCGCACAAGACTGCTGAGCAGTCCTTACGGCGATCAGGGATTGTTAATTTCACGCGCGCTTTATCAGGCGATCGGCGGTTACAAGCCCATGCCGCTGTTTGAAGATGTCGACATCATCCGCCGGCTGGTCCGCGCGAAAGGGCGCAAAGCGCTGCACGTTCTTGACGCCAGGGCGGTCACGTCCGCCGAACGCTACGAGCGTGACGGCTATCTCCGCCGCATTCTGAAAAATTTCTGGCATCTGATGCGCTTCCATCTCGGCGCTGCGCCGGAAACGCTGGCGAAGTCTTATCGATGAGGCGCGGAACCCTCTTCATCTTCGTCAAGGCGCCCGTGGCGGGACGGGTCAAGACCCGGCTCGGGGCTGAAATCGGCATGGGCCGCGCCGCCGCGCTGTTCCGTATCCTGACGGAACGCGCCATCGCTGAAGCGGCGAAAGGCGACTGGGAGACGGTGCTGGCGGTCGATCCGCCGTCAGCGGTGAAGGGGTGGGGCGCGCTTTTCCCGCCGCGTATCAGGCGTATCGCGCAAGGCTCCGGCGATCTCGGCGCGCGCATGGGCCGCGTCTTCGAGCGCGCGCCGCCTGGCCCCGCGGTTATTATCGGCGCCGATGCGCCGGGCTTACGCGCACGGCATCTTGAGGACGCTTTCGCGCGCCTGCGGTCCGCCGACGCCGTCTTCGGTCCGGCGGAAGACGGCGGCTACTGGCTGATCGGCCTCAGGCGCCGCCGCCCCGCGCCGGACCTTTTCAACGGCGTCAGATGGTCGACCCGGCATGCGCTCAAGGACACGATGAAAACGCTGCCTGACGCGTTCGCCGCCGCCATGCTCAATACGCTCGTTGACATCGATGAGGCGAAAGATCTTTCGCAGTTCGCTTTGCGCGCGACGGCGCGTTGAGGCGTGTGGCGCATCCATTGCGCAATGCAGATGTCGCGTTGCGCAAATAATAATGCAATTACAAGTAGCTGCTTCCTGCAGGAATTAGGACATACGTTCAGTCTTGTCCGTTTTCATGACTTTGTTAATGTTCGCGCCGGGGAATGCAGGGGGCGGTATCAGTGACACTCGCAACAACTTCGTACAGCCGTCGACAATTTATGGGAACGGTTTCCGCCGTTGCGGTCGCCGGTTTGGCGCCGGCGCCCGCCGCCGCACAGATTTTCGGCGGCAAGAAGGGGCTCTCGGTTGATCCGGGCGGTCTGGCGGGGCCGTATTTCAAGGAGCTTCTTGAATTCGGCGCCGACGGCGTTGTCGTTTTCGGGCGGCGCATCCCATGGGTGAAGGCTGTCATTGCGCTGGTCGATATTCTCCAGCTCTGGAACAATGCGCCCATGGCGGACGGTTCGGTCGGCGGTTCCGGAATGCCGCCTGATCTGCTGGCGGTGGTCGCCAGCGGCGTCGATCCGACCGGCGTCGTTTCCTATCTTATCAATATCGACAGCAAGCTCGATGAAGCCAATCGCAAGCTCACCGAGATATCTGAAAAGATCGACAGCCTGTTTCTGGAGATCGCGCGGCTGAAGGAATATATCCGGGAAGAGCATGTCCGGTCCGGGCTGCGCGACCGGCGCAATTCCGTGCAGACTGTTGTCGACCAGTATCGCGACGCCAAGAAGAACCTCACCTGGCGGATGGCCGACGCCGCCCGCGCGAGACAGTCGCTTGAGGTTGCGGAGGCGGCTTATCGGTCGAGAAAAAGCCGCGCCAACCGCCGCGTTCGCGACGCGGCGCAGTCCGAGCTTGACGCTGCAGTGGCGGAGGCCGCGCGTTTCCACGCCAATGAATACCGCCGCGATCTTGAAATCTATCGCCACAATCTCAACACGGCGTCCCGCGATTTGATGAACTACACGCGCCAGCCGGATGTGCGCGCGCCGTCGCCGACGATCGCCGTGACGCTGGCCATGGCGTTCGCCGTGGAAGAGTCGATCCATCATGAACTCGGGCGCGCTGAGCGGGACTTCGAACCGGTGCGCGATGAATATACGCGATGGGCGGAGTTCGCTGACGACGCTTCCGTTTCAAAATCGGTGGCGAGCGGCGTCAACCGCTATCAGCGCTACCACCAGCAGCAGGTCGCCGCCGCGGGCACGGTCTGTCCGGGCGATCGTGTCGGCGTGAAGGAAGGTTTTCATCATCTTGCATATGCCCAGATCAACAAGCAGACCGGCTTCCTGCAGTCCAATCCGTTCGCCATGGGCGTGCTCTGCTATGCTTCGCTGAAACGCGAGGCGGAAGCGCCGCATCGCGCCGAGATCACTGTCATCTGGGAAAAGAAAAAAGACGAAAAACGCTGGCCGGATTGGGTCGAGACCTATCGGCGAGCCACTTGTCAGACCCGGCTCGCCACTTATACGGCGCGCGATCCGGAAGCGGAATTCAAAGCGCTGAAAATCGACGCCCATACGCGTCCCGCGCTGCGGGAGAATTTCGATAATTTCTTCCAGTGGCGGGCTTATGTATACGGCGCCGACGATGCAGCGGCGGAGCTCTACTATCTCAGCAGTATCCGCACGGTGCTTGCCGACGCCATCAATCACGCTTAACAATTCCGCCTTTCGTCTGTCGGCGATAAAGGGAGGCGGCGATGGTGAAATGGATCGGCGGCGTAGTTCTCGCGCTTGCGGCGCTTGGCGCGGGCTATTTCTTTCTGGTCGCGCCTTCGAGCGTTGACGATAAGCTCAACGCCGTCATTCCCCATGAGGCTTACAAGATCAGCGATGCGGCGAAGACGCTGCACGCGACCATTCCGGTGGCTGACCTTCACGCCGACACGCTGCTCTGGGCGCGCGACCCGGCGCGGCGCCACAAACGCGGACACACCGACGCGCCGCGCTTGATCGAGGGCGGCGTCCGCCTGCAGGTATTCACCGCCGTCACCAAGTCGCCGCCCGGTCAGAACTATGAAGAGAACGAAGCCGACAAGGATCAGTTGACGCAGCTCATGGTCGCCCAGCGCTGGCCGGTCAGGACATGGGGCTCCTTGTTCGGACGCGCCTTGTATCAGGCGGCGCGTCTGCGCGAACTGGAGAAAATGTCGAACGGCGCCGTGCGGATGACGCTCAACCGCGCCGATCTTCAGGCCGCCATCGACAACAATCAGCTCGCCGGCGTTTACGGTATTGAAGGCGCGCACCCGCTCGAAGGCGATATCGGCAATCTCGACAGGCTTTATGACGCCGGCTTGCGCGTCATCGGTCTCCAGCACTTCTTCGACAACGCGCTCGGCGGATCGCTGCACGGGATGAGCAATCAGGGTCTGACCGATTTCGGCCGCGCGGTTGTGGCGGCGGCTGAAGAAAAGCAAATGATCGTCGATGTCGCGCATTCCTCGGAAGCAACGGTCCGCGACGTGCTGGCGATGACGACACGGCCCGTCATTGTTTCTCATACGGGTCTCAAGGGCCATTGCGACAGCGCCCGCAACATTTCCGACGATCTCATGGTCGAGATCGCAGATGCCGGGGGGCTGATCGGCGTCGGCTACTGGGACGGCGCCGTGTGCGAACCGACGATGGAAAACATCGCCGCCGCTATTCATTACGCCGTCGGTCTTGTCGGCGCCGGGCATGTCGCCCTCGGTTCTGATTTCGATGGCTCGACGACGGTTCCCTTCGACGCTTCGGAACTTCCCGCGCTGACGCAGGCGCTGATGGACGAGGGGCTCGACGACGAAACCATCCGCGCGGTGATGGGCGAGAACGCCGTTCGCTTTTTTCTTGAAAACCTGCCGCAAAACTAAAGCTGCGCAAGAACCGGGTCGCTGCCAGGGCTGGAGGATGATCTTTTCTCCGCGAAATTTCGCGAGGAGAAGGTGATTGAAAAGTCTTGAAGGGAAAACCGCCATCGTAACTGGCGCCAGCAGCGGCATCGGGCGCGCTGTCGCAAAACTGTTCGCAGAAGAGGGCGCCGCCGTCATCGTCGGCGCGCGGCGCAGCGAGCAGCTTGAAGAGCTTGTCTCAGAGATTACTGAACGGGGCGGCCGCGCTTATGCCTTCGCCGGCGATGTCCGCAACGACTCCTGCACCAAAGCCCTTGTCGATCTCGCCGTTACGTCATGCGGCGGTCTTGATATCGCCTTTAACAACGCCGGCACGCTGGGAGAGATGGGCGATACGGACGGCGTATCGGCTGAAGGCTGGCGTGAAACGCTGGAAATCAATCTGACAAGCGCTTTTCTTGCGGCCAGGCATCAGTTGCCGGAGCTGGAGAAAGGCGGCGGCTCCCTGATCTTTACATCGAGTTTTGTCGGCTACACCGTCGGGATGCCGGGCATGGCGGCTTATGCGGCGAGCAAAGCCGGACTCATCGGCCTGATGAAGGCGCTGGCTGCCGAATACGGGCCGAAAGGCGTTCGGGTGAATGCGCTCTTGCCCGGGGGAACCGACACGGACATGGGGCGCGCTTTTGCCGACACGCCTGAAGCGGTTGAAGTCGTATGCAACCTTCATGCGTTGAAGCGCATGGCGCATCCGGAGGAAATCGCGAAGTCTGCGCTCTATCTCGCCTCTGACGCGAGCGCCTTTACGACAGGTCATGCGCTTCTTGCTGATGGCGGCGTTTCGATCTTCAGAAACTAATTCGCCAACGGACTAGATACGCGGCCGGGCTGCATTGACGTTTGCCCGCCGCGCGGGGCGCATGCTAAGACCGCTCTATGTCATCGCCCGTACGCCGGGGGGCCGGAAGGCGTTGACTGGAAGGGGCGGCCAGCATGACTGAATCCAATCAGACCTGCCAGAATTGCGGCGCGGGGCTTATCGGCGATTACTGCCACGCCTGCGGACAGCGCGGCGATGAGCCAAGGCGCGTCGTTATCGGTCTTGTTCAGGACTTTCTGGTCGACACGCTCGCCATCGACGGCAAGCTCGCGCGCACGATTTTTCTCCTGCTGACGCGGCCGGGACGCCTCGCGCGGCGGTATCTTGACGGTCAGCGGGTGCGCTATTCGCCGCCTTTCCGGCTTTATCTTTTCACAAGCGTCTTTTTCTTCTTCGCGCTGTTCTGGAGCTTCGACGTCAAGCCAGGAGACAATCAGGCGCCTGCGGCCGTGGAAGAGCAGCTTGAAGTTCTTGAGGGCGTCGATCCGCAAGCCGCCGAAGATACTAGGGAAGCCATTGAAGAAAACGGCGAACAGACGCCGTTTACCGAATCGAACTGGGAGGACGCCGATTACAATGGTCCGGCCTGGCTCGAGCCCTATGTGCAGCAACTCTATGAAGCCGGTCAGCAGGTTGTCGACGATCCGCGCCTGTTTCTCGCGGAGGTGAAAGAGAACCTGCCGCGCGTGTTATTGCTGGCGCCGATCGCCTATGCGCTGATCCTGCTGCTGCTCTATTTCTATCGCCGCAAGTTCTTCGTCTACGACCATTTCGTCGTCAGCCTTTACATGCACGCGGCGCTGTACGCCTATCTCCTGCTCGGGCTGCTGATCAGCAAGCTTCCGGTCGTCGGCTGGCTGGCCGCCGCTCCGGTTGCATGGGGATTGCTGCAGCCGCTCGCCGTGTTCCGGCAGGCCTATGGATCGAACTGGATTTCGGTGATCGGCAAGTGGCTGATCTCGAACACGATCTACTGGACGCTATTGACCGTGATCATCACCTTCGGCCTCTCATACAGCCTCTATCAGAGCGGCGGGGAAGGGGGCGGCGACCGTTCCTTGAAGCCGCCCGCCCCGGAATCAAAAAGGCCCGCCGAGCGGCGGGCCTTTTTTGTCCGGTCTGTCGCGCCGCCGCCCTGTATCAGCGCCCGAAACGGGCGCCGGGGCGCTCATTCACGATGCGAAAGTCGCAATCGCAAGAGGGATGGCGATCGCCATCGCAACAATGGCGACAACGACATAAAACATGGCGGCGGAAGTATCGCCGTGTCCGGAGAGGTGGTCTCTCGAGGGTGAATATGTAGCCATTACTTACTCCTAACGCCCTGTTTTTATGGCGGAATTGCCTTTTTTATACGGGCCGTCACATAACTGTCATAGAATATTGCGCACATTTTGCGCTTTGTCAATGGTTGTCACAAAAGTGTTATATTGGGACAGCGCCGACAGCGTCCGCCGCGCCGGGAAAGGCTGCGAAGTGCGCTTATGGGACGGCGCGCGGCCGGATCTATCGCTTGCGGTAATGCATGACGCCCCAGGCCAGCCAGCCCTTGTCCGCGCCGTCGACCCAGTGCTGAAGCCCGGCCAGCATCCGGTCGACATAGTCGGCGGAGATCGCCGGTTCGAGGATTCCGCGTTTTTCACGCAGCGCTTTGCCCACATGGTCGTAATGGGCGCGGAGTTGAGGGGTCAGGTCTTCGGTCTCGATCTCATCGAAACCGAGCGCGGTCAGCGTGCGCCGGTAGAAATCGAAGGAGGCGAGGCTCGCAAGGTGGATGCGGTCGTAGATCGGCTTGAGGACGCTGGCGTCGACGAGGCTGTCGGCCTGCATGGGATCGGTGAAGATCAGCTCGCCGCCGGGTTTTAAAACCCGCGCCGCCTCGCTCAACACCTCGTTTCGGTCCGGCGCATGCAAAATAGCGTCCTGAGACCAGACGATATCGAATGATCTGTCCGGTTCGGGAACGGCGTCGTACGACCCTTCGATGACGCGGATCTGGTCGGCAAGCCCCTGTTCGGCGGTCAGCATCCTGTTGCGTTCGTTTTCGACCCGCGAAAGATTGAGACAAGCGACATGCGCGCCGTACTTTCTCGCGAGAACGCGCGCGGCGCCGCCATAGCCTGAACCGAGATCGAGAATGCGCGAGCCCATATTGAGGCCCGTCAGCTTGGCCGCCAGATGCAGAACCGTTGCGCGGCTCGCCTCGCGAATGTCATCGGTGCGGTTGTAAAGACCGACATGAATATCTTCGCCGCCCCAGATCGCCGAATAAAAATTGTCAGCGTCTTCGCTGTCGTAATAGTCGCGGGCGACATCGACGATTTTGGCTTGCGCTTCACGCTTCATAGGTTTTCTCGGCGACGTGAATAAAAAAGTCAGGATCCTTTTCCTCGAAACTCTCCTGAAAGTCCCCATAGGTTTTGACGCGCTGGAAGCCGACTTCCTTCATGAGGTTACGCACATAGGTTTTGCGCAAAGGATACATGTTCAGATGATAAACAGCGCCGTCGGGAAACTCGTAGCGGAAACGCGCGAGGCTCGCGTCCACATGTTCCGGCTCGGCGGTGACTTTTTCGCCGCAGTAATAATACTTGTGCTTGCTGCTGAAACCGTCGTCGAGAATGTTGTCGTAATTGCGCTGGTCGAGGATGAGAATGCCGTCATGTTTCAGGGCGGCGTAAAACTCCGCGAGCGCCCGGCGGCGGTCTTTTTCCTTGAACAGATGCGTGAATGAATTGCCGAGGCAAATGATGGCGTCGAATTTGCGATGAACATCCTTGTTCAGCCAGCGCCAGTCGGCCTGCGCAGTCTGCATCACGAGTTCGCGCTGGCGGGCGTTTTCAAAGGCTTTTCCGAGCATTTCGGCGGAGCCGTCGACGCTGAGAACGTCGAACCCCGCCTTCATGAGTTGTACGGAGTGAAAGCCTGTGCCGGTTGCGACATCGAGAACGGTTTTCTTGTTACGCGCCTTGAGCATATCGATAAAGAACCGCCCTTCGCTTTCCGCGCGGGCGTTCCAGTCTATGAGCTCGTCCCATTTTTCGACGAAGCTTTTGATATATTCCTTCTTGTAATGGTCGGTTTCGCGGACCTTGATCGGGTTGTCGCCGAAATCCTGCCCCGGCTTCCTGGCGCTGTCAGCGCTCTTTCGGCTCTTTTCAAAAGCCGCACATTGAGAAGACATGTCATCGCCCCTTGGTTATATGGCGCGCAAAAAGTCGCCCGCAAAATAACGCCGTCGGGCGCACTTTGCCGAAACGCATAAATGATCGGTCGGATTTTGCGGCAGTATAACGGGCGCGACTGAGAATTGAACCGGCAAGCCGAAATTAAATCGGATAATTTCCGAATGTGCGCTGTAACGCAACGTTCATGCGGGTTACGGCGTGTGAATAAAATTTGAAACTTTTATTTCTGAGCGGTGACTTGTTGAATCAACTGTTTTTCGGCTTCGGCTGCGGACGCGTGAACACCCATTCTTTTTCTGATGACAGCGCTTTGGAGAATTTATATCCGCCTACGGAAAATTTCTTCAGGTCTTCCGCGCGGGTGATGCGGTTCTCAATGGCCCAGCGCGCCATCATGCCTCGCGCCTGCTTGACGAACAGCATCAGCGCCCGCGTTTTGCCGTCCTTGACTTCCTTGAAGTTCATCATGACGAACGGCGCTTTCAACGATTTGAGATCGACAGCCTTCGCGTATTCGTTGGAAGCAAGGCAGGCGACGGTTTTGTCGTCATGGCTTTTTAGCGCCTTGTCGAGTTCGCCCGCTATGACCGGCCCCCAGTAGGCGTGGAGATTGGCCCCGCGCGTGGTTTTCAGCCGCGAGCCCATTTCAAGGCGGTAGGGCTGGATCGCATCGAGCGGGCGCAGGAGCCCGTAAAGCCCCGAGAGAATCCGCAAATGGCTTTGCGCGAATTCAAGGTCGTCCTTTTCAAGCGTTCCCGCATCGAGCCCGCGATAGACGTCGCCGGCGAAGGTAAGCGCCGCCTGTTTCGCGCCGGCGATGCGCCCGCTCGTCTTGAACGCCTGAAAGCGCTGGTAATTCAAGTCGGCGAGGTCGTCCGAGACGCCCATCAGCTTCTTGATGTCTGCCTTCTTCAGTTTCTTCGCGACGGCGGCGATCTCTTCCGTGTCTTTCGCGAGCGCCGGCCTGGTCGCCTTCGGCGCATCCGGCGCAGGGTCGAAGTTCATCGCCTTGGCGGGAGAAAGAAGCATGAGCATGGTCGGTTGTTTTCCTTATCTAGAGCATCTTGCCCGGGTTCATGACGCCCTTCGGATCTAGCGCGCGTTTGACGGCGCGCATCATTTCAAGTTCGACCGGGCTTTTACGCTTCGCCAAAGTATCGCGGCGGTGGCGGCCGATTCCGTGTTCGGCGGAGATCGATCCGTCAAAGGAATCGATCACGTCATAAACCGCCGCCTCGATCGCCTCGCGCTTGTCATCGAGGACGTGAGGCGAGGCGCCTTCCGGGCCGACGACATCGTAATGGATATTGCCGTCGCCGATATGGCCGAAGGCGACGACCCGCGAGCCCGGCGCGAGCCGCTCGACTTCCGCGCCGGCTTGTTCGAGGAAAGCGGGAATGTCGCTGGTCGCCACGGAAACATCATGGCGCGCGCCGAGCCCTTCGCCGTTGATCGCTTCGGATATCGAATGGCGGATGCGCCAGAGCATCTCCGTCTGGGCTTCGCTTTCGGCGATCACCGCGTTCTCGATAAGTCCTTTGTCGAGAGCCCCGGCGAGCGTCTCTTCAACGCGGCCGCGCAAGGCGCCGCGTTCGCTTGCGGAAAACTCCATCAGCACATACCAGTCATGGCGCGCTTCAAGCGGGTCGCGCGTTTCCGGAATATGCTTCAGCACAAGATCGATACAGCGCCGCGACATCAGTTCGAAACTGGTCGCCGCGCCGCCGGTCGCCTCCTGCCCATGGGAAAGAAGCGCGACCGCCTTTTGCGGCGAGGCGAGCCCCGCGCAGGCGGTGATTTTTTCGGCCGGCGGCGGGAACAGTTTCAGGACCGCGCCGGTGACGACGCCGAGCGTTCCTTCCCCGCC
>CAJXLJ010000031.1 GCA_913055785.1 uncultured Parvularculaceae bacterium
GCCTTGAACCAGGCCGAGGCGGGCGCCGACATCTCGGCGGGGACGAAGACGGTCGATTTCGACTATGAACGGGCGATGGCGGGCGGGCTCGATGCGCCGTTCATGTCGATCTATGTGGCGGCGGATTATGAAGAGAAGGGCGGCGCCAGGGCCCGCGCAGATATCCTGATCGGCCTCATGGAGGGCGTCGCCGCGCAATATCCGGACAAGTTCGAGATCGCCTACAGCCCGAAGGACGTGCGACGCATCCATGAGGAGGGCAAGATCGCCATGCCGATGGGCATGGAGAACGGTTCGCCTGTTGAGGGCGACCTCGCCAATCTCAAACATTTCTACGATCGCGGCGTCCGCTACATCACGCTCGCTCATTCGAAGTCGAACCACATTTCGGATTCGTCCTATGACGACAACAAGCGCTGGGACGGCCTTTCGCCTTTCGGTTTCGAACTGGTCCGCGCCATGAACGATCTCGGGATCATGGTCGATGTCAGTCATCTGAGCGACGCGGCGATTGAGGACGTGTTGGCGACGACGCGCGTTCCGGTGATCGCGTCGCATTCCTCGCTGCGTCACTTCACGCCGGGTTTTGAGCGCAACCTCTCCGACGATCTTGTGAAACAGGTCGGCGAGAATGGCGGCGTCGTCATGATCAATTTCGGCTCGTCTTTTCTGACAGCGGCGGCGAACGGCTATTCAAAGCCCCGTAATGAAGCGCGCGATGCGGAAATCAAACGGCTCGGCCGGGCGATGACCGATGAAGAGCGCGCCGCGTTCAATGCAGCCTGGATCAAGGACCATCCCTATCCGTTCGCGACCCTGGAAGACGTGCTCGATCATATCGACCGGGCGGTCGATATCGCCGGGATCGATCATGTGGGGATCGGTTCGGACTATGACGGGGTCGGGCCCAGCCTGCCGGTCGGGCTCAAGGACGTTTCGACTTTTCCGGTCCTGATCGACGGGCTGTTGGCGCGCGGCTATGACGAGGCGGCGATTGAGAAAATCCTCGGACTGAATGCGCTAAGGGTCTGGGAAGCGGTTGAAAAGGGCCGGCGCAAGCGGAAGTTTTAGCGGCCTTGACCCGTTATAACAGAAGTTATATATAACTTTCGTTATAACTGGAGGCCGCCATGTCAGACCGTTTGAAAGTTCGCCCGATCGGTAATTCCGCGTGCGTGGTTCTCAGTAAAGAAATGCTGAGCGAACTCGGCGTCGGGATTGGCGACGAATTGCAGGCTGTCCGCACAGCGAAGGGATATGAGCTTTCGGTTTTCGATGCCGAACTCGATGACGCGCTGAAGTGGATCGAAAAAGGCGCGAAGCGATACCGCAACACGCTGCGCGCGCTCGCCAAGTAAATTTCGCCGTCTCGTGAAAATCCTGTGGCTGACCAGAGACATCGCCCTTGCCGCTCATATTCGCAGCTTGCGAGACCATGGCGGCGCAGACGGCGTGCGTGACGAGGGTATGCTGGATAGCGCGCTGGCGCGGCCGCAAAATCTCGCAGCCTATGGCAAACCTTCCATTTTCGAACTCGCTGCGAGCTATGGGTTCGGGCTCGTCAAAAATCATCCCTTTATAGATGGTAATAAGAGAACGGCGTTTCTCTCGACTTATGTGTTCCTGGGCCTGAATGGCCATGAACTTGACGCCGACGAAGCTGAAGCCGCGGCTATCATGCTGGACCTCGCCGCCGGCGGGGTCAGCGAAGCAGAATTTGCGCTTTGGCTGGAAGCAAGTTGCACGCGGTGACGCAGATGAAATGGCTGTTTCCGTTTGACCGGTTCGAGTTTGTCAGCGTCAAAACGGCGGCTGAAAGCGCGGCCACGCTTCAGCATCATACGTCGCCGATCCGGCTGTTCCGCTTGAAAGCCCCTGATAAACAGTTCGCCGGGGTTGTATCGCATAATGGCTTCAAAATTTCTCCAGTGATTACTTATAGAAACAGTTTTTCACCGGTAATCATCGGTGCGTTTCTACCTCATCAGAATGGTGTGAGGATCAGTGTGTTTCAGCGGCCGCCTGTTTTTACGCTGGCCTTCATGACAATTTGGTTGGGGTTGACGTGGTTTATTGGCGGCGCAAACGCCTTTGCGGATGAGGGCGGCCTCGCGGACAAATTATTCGTTCTGGCGATGACGGCCTTCGCCTTTGCCCTGACATCAGGCGGGTTTTGGTGGGAAGCGCGTCATACGAAGGACGAACTGATAACGATTCTGGACGGTAGTGAGATAGGCCCGCTATAGACTGGGCGGAACGCAACGAAGCGGGATGAAATCATATGACAACCCTCAAAGGCAAAACCCTGTTCATCACCGGCGCAAGCCGCGGCATTGGTCTCGCGATCGGTCTCCGCGCCGCGCGCGACGGCGCGAATGTGGCGATCGCCGCGAAATCCGCCGAACCGCACAAGCACCTTCCGGGCACCATCTATACGGCGGCGGAAGAAATCGAGAAGGCGGGCGGCAGGGCGCTGCCGCTGATCGTCGACGTGCGCGACGAACACGGCGTTGCTGAAGCGGTTGAAAAAACCGCGAGCGAATTCGGCGGCATCGATATCTGCGTCAACAACGCTTCGGCGATCTCGCTGACCGGCACCGAGGCGACGGAAATGAAGCGCTACGACCTCATGAATCAGATCAATGCGCGCGGAACCTATCTCACCTCGAAAATGTGCATCCCGCATCTCAAAAAGGCGGAGAACCCGCATGTGCTGATGCTTTCGCCGCCGCTCGACATGAGCGCCAAATGGTTCGCGCCCCATGTCGCCTATTCCATGGCGAAGTTCGGCATGTCGCTTTGCGTGCTCGGCATGGCGGAAGAGTTCAAAAATGACGGGATCGCCTTCAACGCCCTGTGGCCGAGGACGGCGATTGCCACGGCGGCGGTGAAGTTCGCGCTCGGCGGCGACGCGATGATGCAGGCCTCGCGCACCGTCGATATTCTCGCCGACGCCGCGCATATGATCTTCACCAAACCGTCGCGCGAATGCACCGGCAATTTCCTGATCGACGACACGTTCCTTTACGAGAACGGCGTCACGGATTTCGAGAAATACCGCGTCGACCCGTCTAAGAAGATGGTCATCGATTTCTTCGTGCCGGACGACATTCCGCCGCCGCCGGGCGTTGCGGAAACGCTGGCGACGTCGCTCGTCTAGGGCGCGCCCGCCGTCTTGCGGATGAACGCCTCGTACCACGCTGCGGCGCGGGCGAGGTTTTCAAGGCTCACATGCTCGTCGGTGCCGTGAATGCGTTTCAAATCCGCATTCTCGTAGATGAACGGCGTGAACCGGTAATTGTCGTCGGCGAGATCCACATAATGTTTTGAATCCGTACCCTGCAGCGTCAGCGAGGGCGCGACCGGGACAGGTCCGAAAATCATCGCCGTCGTATCCGCTATGGCCTTATAAGCGTCCGACTTGATCGAGGATTGCGGGCTCGGCTCCTGCGAACTCAGCACTTCAATCGCAATGTCGCCGCCCGCGAGGCGCTGGGCGCGATCGCGCACCGACTGGACGCTGTCGCGCGGATGGATGCGGTAATTGATAATCGCGTAGGCGTTTTGCGGCAGGATGTTCGACTTGGCGCCGCCTTCGATCATCGTCGGCGCCGTCGTCGTGTGCAGCGAGGCGGCGGTGACGGGATCCTTCATCAGCCGCGTCTTGACCATGTGATCGGTGAGCCAGAGATTGGAGAGCAGCATGCGGTTGAAGAACGGCAGTTCGGGCGCGATGGCGTGCAGAAACGCGGTCACGTTGGCGTCGATTTTCGCCGGGAACGGGTGATCGCTCGCGGCGACCACGGCGCGGGCGGCGAGGGAGACGGCGGTGTCGGGCTGCGGCGCGGATGAGTGTCCGCCTTCTGCTCGCGCGGTGAACCGCAGTGTGATCGATCCCTTTTCAGCGGTGGAGATCAGCGCTACGGGCTTGTCGACGCCGGGGACCAGCCCGTCGACAACGCCGGAGCCTTCATCGAGCGTGAACGCGAAATGAACGCCGCGCGCTTTCAATGTTTCGGCGATGGCGGCGGCGCCGTTCGGTCCGCCAAGTTCCTCGTCATGACCGATCAGCAGATAAATATCGCGCGACGGTGCAAAGCCCGAAGCGGCGAGCCGTTCGATCGCCTCGAAGATGGGCATGAGATGTCCCTTGTCGTCGAGCGAACCGCGGCCCCACAGGGCGCCGTCGTGAATGTCGCCGGAAAAAGGCGGGCGCGTCCACTGGTCTTCCGTGCCCTGTTCAACCGGCACGACGTCCATATGGGCGATGAACCCGACGGGCTTTTGCGCCGCGTCCGCGCCTTTCCAGCGGTAAATGAGGGAATAGCCGCCGGCGCGCTCGACCGTCATCGCTTCATGCGCCGCCGGATAGGCGCGCTCGAGGAATGCGGCGAAAGCGCCGAAGGCGTTCGCGTCCGGCGTGCGTCCGTCGCCCCAAGAGATCGTCCTTATACGCACCGCCTCTCCGAGCCGCTCGGCGATCGCCTCGCCGTCATAGAACTCATACTGGATAGGCGTCACCGCAATGCTTGTATCCGCGCCAATCATCACGGTGCGGGTCACGAGAACGGCGATGAGGAGTATGATGGCGCCGGCGGCGACGAACAGGATTTTCTTCATGAGCGGGCTCCGAAAGCGGTAGAAAATCAAGCTAGTATAATGTGCGTAGATACTCCCGGTCGAGAGGCTCGTCAGCACGATAATAGTGTATTACTCTCCTGGCGGTGCGGTTTCGGGGCGGCATGCATGCGCGATATTACCATTCTTATCTCATGTCTGGCGGCGATGTCGCTGTCGATGGCCGCGATTGCTTTATTTAACAACGGCCAGTCTCACATAAGTCATGTTGTGGAGGGCGACTGGGTTTTCTCAAGGATGCCGACAGAAAGGGAATATGCGATATCAGACGAGAGCGGAGACGATATTTATATCCGGGAAGCGCTTCTCTTCGAGCAAGCAATTGCAGAAGGCGAGCCCGCCGCCGTAGCTTCTCGCGCGATTGAGTTCGGTAATTTTGGATTTATTGCGGTGTCATATTTTGGCGGAGCTGCAGTGCCAGGAATTTCTTGTGTAACTCCAGTTCAGGGAAAGGGCCCCTTGGTTAGGCGCTACTATGGGGTCAGCGATTACAGAACTGGCCCGCCACAAGACAGACGAGACGATGCAATTCATGATTATGCAGTCAACTACAATCAATTCATCGTTCAACACCAAAAGACCGCTTTTCGAGACATATGCTGGGCGACTGGCAAGGGCGATGAAACGGTTCAACTCGACCTTCATCAAGGGTGGTTGCCTACATATAGTCTGGAACGCATTAAAAATGACAATGTCTTGGGCGCTATGCCTCATCCCTATGAGGGTGATTTGCCCGTCAATTCCCTAATTGACGCTGCACGCCACGGTGATGCGGTCACGGTAAAAAAACTGGTTTCCAAAAAGAACGTAAATAACGTTGATGGTTTCGCCATGACGGCGCTTGGGTGGGCTGTGTTGCGCGGGCATTCGGATGTCGCGAAAGTGCTGATTGACGGAGACGCCGACTTAAACAAAGCCTCCGGCATGGCGTCAAGAACACCGCTGATTTGGGCGGTTTACGCCGATAGAAAAGAGATATTCGACCTTCTGCTAAACGCCGGCGCCGATCCAAACGCTACGGGTCTTCCGCTGATGAGCGAAGATAGCGAGGTGCCGGATAACTATGACAGGGAAGCCTTGATTGAAAGACCTGTCTATACGGCGGCGATCCGCGGCGCTGAATATTATGTGAGAAAATTGCGCGACGCGGGAGCCAGGCTGGAATTCGAACACGAATTTTCGCCTCTTTCCTGGGCGGTTGTCGGCGGCGATTTCGAAATTGTAAAATTGCTGCTGGATCTCGGCGCCGACCCAAATCATTCACCTCAGCCAAGCAGCAAATATGATGATAATTTCTTGCCGCCGTTGGCGATTGCGGCAGGAAGCAACAATACCGATCTCATGACATTGCTGCTCTCCTTTGGCGCAGATATCGATAATGTTAGCAATAAGGGCGGCGGCAGCGCGCTGCAGACAGCGCTTGATAATAATAACCTTGAAGCAGTTCGTTTTTTATTTGAATCAGACGCCGACCCGAATGTCGGCAGGCTAGAGCGCGCCTTGGGAGCTTCAACTAATGCAGAAAGCGCGCTTCATATTGCAGCGTTCTTTCTGATTAATAAGAAGTTCGAGTCCGATCCTTTGAGATTGCTAATCGAAGCTGGCGCCGATCTCGATGAAGTCAGCGGGTATCAACGTGATACAGCATTAGGGTACGCCGCAGACTGGTTGATAATAAAAGCGGTTGAAATGCTTATCGATGCCGGCGCCGATCTGAACAGACAGAATGAAGACGGCTTGTCTCCTTTGATGGGCGCCGTGCAAGGCGAGTACACGACATGCAAACCCGAAACAAAACGTGTCGTTAGAGCATTGTTGTCCGCTGGCGCAGACGCGACGGTGCAGGACTACGAAGGCCGCACGGCGTTTTACTTTCGTTGCGCGCACCTTGTTGGAGAAGAGTTGATATCGGCGGGGTTGGATGTGAATTCTAAAGACCTGCTTGGGCGAACAGCGATTTTTTCGATGCTGTCATGCTTGAAAGCTAATCCGCCGTCAGACATCGATAATTTTGTGGCATTCAACACATGTAAATCGCTGTTGGCTTTCCTGATTAATAACGGGGCTGATTTAACTAGCCCCGACATTTGGGGCGTTACACCGCTACAGGCGGCGGAATATTACGGTCTCCTCGATATTGTTGAGAAGGCGCGGGCGGCCGCACACTAGCCGCCTCTGAGCCGCAGCCATGTCCGCGCGGCGTCGACCCGCTTGCCGATGGAGCGTTCGAGCTTCATGCGCCGCAGGCGCAGTTTTTTAAGCGCCGAGCCTTCGTGCATGTCGCCGCCTTTCGGTCGCGCGCCGATGGTCGAGACGATGTCGCGCTCGAAGACCAGCGGCGGCGACAGCGCGGCGGTGACGAGGCTGTTGCGGAAGGTTTCGCCGAGATGCGTGTCGGCGGCGAGGTGAAAACGCTCAAGGCTTTTCGCGGCTTTCGCGGCGCCTTGTTTCGTATAGATCGATCCGAGCAGGCCGTGGGTCGCGTTGAAAGGAACGATCAGGTCGTAGCGGTCATTGAGTTTGCGCACTTTCAAGGGGCGTTTGTTCTTGCGCGCGAGATGAAAGCGGACGACGTCCCATTTCGCTTCGCGGCCCAAGAGATCGCGGATCGCAGTTTCGAAATCGCCCGCGAGCTTCACGTCGTCCTCAAGCACGACGCCGAATGCGTTGCCGGAAGCGAGGAATGTTTCTAGCGCGCGCTTGTGAGAGAGGGCGCAGGCGATTTCGTTGGGGGCGAGATCGGCGCCGTAGCGAAGGCGCGCTTTCCGGTCGTATTCCTTCACCGACGCGATATCGAGCGCGCGTCCATCGACCGCCTCGATGAACTGCGCCGGAAATGAAATCTGCGCGAACTGCTCTTCCATCAGCGCCCGGCGGGCGCCGGCGTCTTGGAGATTGATGCAGTAAAGAGCGACGGAAGCGGTCATCTTTCCCGGCGTATTTCTGACGCGGCAACGCCTACGCTGTTTTCGCGCGCGCGCCAATGATGTAGGCTTTTTTGATGGAGACTGCCGCTCAATGACCACGCTTCTTTACACCCACGCCTCGTTCGGCCGGCATGAAGTCCCGCCCGGCCATGTGGAGCATCCGGGCCGCTACGCTGCGGTTGAAAAGGCGCTTGCCGGCGAAGACTTCGCCGCTCTTGAACGCCGGGCGCCGCCGCGCGCGACAGCCGATCAGATCGAGCGCGTGCATCCTGAACGGTTCCGTCAAGTCGTCGAAGACAATGCGCCGGCGGAAGGCCTTGCGCAATTCGACGCCGACACCTTCATGGGGCCCTCTTCGCTCGACGCGGCCCTGCGCGCCGCCGGCGGCGCCTGCGCGGGCGTCGATGCGATCTACGCGGGCGAGGCGGATAACGCTTTCATTGCGGCGCGCCCGCCCGGCCATCACGCGGAGCCGGAACGCGCCATGGGCTTTTGTTTTTTCAACTCTGCGGCGATCGCCGCCGTTCATGCGCGGACGCATGGGGCGAAACGCGTCGCGGTTCTCGACTTCGACGTTCATCACGGCAACGGCACAGAAGCCGCGTTCTGGCACGATGAGAATGCGTTCTACGCATCGTCCCATGAATGGCCGCAATATCCCGGCACCGGCCGGGCGTCGGATCGCGGCGCCTTCGACAATATCGCCAACGCGCCACTCGCGGCGGGCGAGGACGGCGACGCCTTCCGCCGCGCCTGGGGCGAGCGGCTGCTGCCGGCGCTCGCCGATTTCGGACCCGACTTCATCGTCATATCCGCCGGGTTCGACGCCCACGCCGCCGACCCGCTGGGGGGCTTGCGCCTCGCCGAGGACGACTTCGTCTGGGCGACACGGGAGATCATGGGGGTGGCGCGCGACAAGGCCGGGGGCCGCGTGATTTCCCTGCTGGAAGGCGGTTACGACCTCGACGCCCTCGGGCGGAGCGCGGCCGCTCATGTCAAAGCCTTGATGGAAGGCTGAAAACTGCGCCATAAGGCGGGCCAGAGGGAAGCGCCAGACACGGGAAGCCATGACCGGCCGGATCATCACCTTGCGCCACGGACGGCCAGACCTGTCGCGCGATCTCAAGATCACCGCGGCCGAGTATGGCGACTGGTGGGCGCGCTATGACGCGTCCGGCCTTGCGCCGGACGAACGCCCGCCGGCGCGTCTCGTCAAGCTGGCGCAGGGCGCACGGACGGTTCTCTCCTCGACTCTGCCGCGGGCGATCGAAACCGCGCGCCATGCGACCGGGGGCGCGCGGGAGGTGCCCGCCGATCCGATGTTCGTCGAGGCGCCGCTGCCGCCGCCGCCGGTGCCCGGCTTCATCAAGCTGCGCCCCGGCCAGTGGGGCGTTGTCTCGCGCACCTTCTGGATTCTCGGCTATGCGCCCGAAGGCGTCGAGAATCATGTGGAAAGCTGGGCGCGGGTTGAAAAGATCGCCGGACGCCTCGCCGATCTCGCAAGCGACGGCGACGTCCTGCTCTGCGCCCACGGCTATCTCAACTGGATGATCGACAAGAAGCTGAAAGACATCGGCTGGGAGCGCGTCGACCGCGACGGCGGCAATCATTACTGGTCGTGGCGGATTTACGAGCCGAAAGGCGAGGCCCGCGCGGTCGGCGTGGAGGCCGCCGCGGAGTAGGAGCAATTAAGCGCTTACGGGGCGTTTGTTCAAATCCGAATTTAACCCGGACGAGCTTACTTGTTGCCGAAATAACGGCTGCGTGGCTGTCTGTAGCGAGTCGTTACAGCTTGCGGGGCGGATCCGGACAATAGTCCATAGGCAGAGGCGAGTTGAAGAGATTCAAATTATGATCAAACCGGCTCACTATAATCGGCCGGACAGCAAGAAAGCTGGAAACATCCGCGGCTGGCGTAAAGGGGCCTAAGAGTGTGCGAATGTCTGCTTCTGACGCTGATCGATACTTGTCCATATATGATTTTAGTGTTGTCGCTGAGCATGTTGCGCTAGGGCTATTGCAAATTTTATCTAGCTGCCTTTGCCAGCAAGTGAAGTACTCCACTTTTTGATAAATTGGATTGACAGTATAGAATTGTTTTGCATGCCGGAAAGTCCGGCTGTTATCGATTGCAACCTCGATCGTTTGGTATTTTCCGCTGATCATCCAGTTTTTTTCGTGGCGGTCCGTGCTGCCTAAAATAGCGTCAAGCAAGCGCAATTTCTGAGATTTATCGGAATCGTCGTAGCCAAGGTTTTGCGCCGTGTAGGCGCTCTCTATCCAGTATTGCAGGGAACCTTTTATATTTTTGCACTGACTATAGTCATTTCCTGAAGCGGAGTTGCGAATCTTAGGAAGGGCATATACGCAGCGGGGAACGGAGGATAGGTCCGCTGTATATTCAATTGTCAATGGAACAAGGTTTAAGCCTAACCATTGGTCGATTTTATAAGCAGCCACTTCGCGCGCTGAAGTGCAGTCGTGGCAGAATCTGTCCGAGTCGTAGGTTTTAAAAAGCCCTATGGCGCCGTTTTTAAAGTGAAGTTTAAACGAATAAGCGGCGCCGCTATTGAATTTTTCGACCTTGACCGGTTTGCCGCGAAGAACTGATTCCATGTCGGCGAGGACTGCTCGGGCTTTGGCGGCATCTCCTCTTTCTGCAAACAACCAAGCGGCCTGTTGCGGCAGGCCAAAGCATAAATACTGTTCAGCTTCATCGGTTACGCCGCTGCATTTTGCATAGTTATTGGTTCGTCCGAGAAAGGCTTCAAACACTGGCGTCATGTTAGCAGTGTTGAAAATGGCTGCGCCAAAAAGTCCCGCAACAACGGCTAAAAAAAGAATCGCTATTGTCCGCATGATGCATGCCCCTCCCGAAAAACATTCTTGTTTTGTAGCGGCCAGGGTCGACCGCACGACTCTATGAAATACGGCATCAAATACAGATGAAATATTAGCTGGGAATTTACTCAAATTGCAAGTCGCCAAATTAAGGCAAGCAATTCAAACTGCTTGACGTGTGCGTCTACACTCCCAACCATTTTCTAACATCGTCTGCACGTGAACGGCCCACGGGTACATTTTCGCCTGTTGTGAGTGTTAGCTGATATCGGCTCCCAGAGAAGGCGAGGAATTTACCCACGTAAGCTTTGTTGACGATATGCGAACGGTGTATACGGAAGAAATCGGGACCGAGCGCGGTTTCCAGATCCTGCAGGGATTTGCGCGTCAGCAGGCGGCGGCCGCCAGCGAGTTCGATTTCCGTATAATCGTCGGCGCCGTGCAGGGCGGCGACCTCGCTTAAGGGGGCGAACTCAACGCCCGCATCGGCTTTGGCGCCCGCCCCGCCGATATATTCCACCGGCGGCGCCAGCGGGTCGCGCCCGGCCAGCGCGCGGCCGACCGCCTGCGCGATCCGCTCCTTGGTGAACGGCTTGGCGACGAAGTCGACAACCCCATGCGCGAACGCCTCGATGGCGCGCGACTGATCGGCGGAGACGACGATGGTGCGCGCCGGCGTCTGCGCATTGATTTTGAGGATTTCGAAACCGTCGGCCCCGAAGAGATTGAGATCGAGAAACAGGATGGACTTTTCCGTAAGCCGCGGCGCGACCTTGGCGGCTTCCTGCAGGCTGCGGGCGAAACCGCTGTCGCCGGCTTTCGGCCCCAGCGCTTCTCTCGCGAAACGTTCAAGCCGCTGCGCCGCCATCGGCTCGTCTTCAACGATCAGCAAGTCGATCATCGCGCCGTCCAGCTGATTGTCGTCGCCCAGAAACCGTTTTCAGGGCCGGCGTTCATTGACCAGTCTTCGTCGAAGGCTTCGGCCAGCCGCGCGCGGATATAGGCGAGCCCGGCGCCGGCGCCGTTTTGCGTGTTTTCCGCGCGGCGCATCGGCGTGCGGCAGACAATCGCGACGCGGCCGCCGGTTTCCGCCGCACGGATTTCGAAAACCGCGTCGTCGCGATATTCGTTATGAGTGAAGGCGTTTTCGATCAGCGTCAAAAGGATCGCCGGCGGGCATGGAAAATCCGCCGCCGGTTCGTTGACGCTCAGCGTGAATTCGGCGGCCGCCCTCAGGGACATGACTTCGAGATGACGCCGGCAGAGTTCGATCTCCTCTGAAAACGAGACACGCGACTTCTCGCTCATCTCGTATAGGAGGCGCATTTCGCCGCCGAGGGAATCGATCATCTTTACGCCCGTGCGCGGATCGGATTCGATCCATTCGGCGAGCGTCGTCAGCGTGTTCATGAGAAAATGCGGCTGGATCTGCCGGTTGAGGAGTTCATGGCGGAGCCGGATGGCGCGCAGATCCGCTTCCTGCCGCGCGCGCCTTTCCGTTTCGAGCAGCCTGATCTGAAGAATGAACAAGGCGACGATCAGCGCTGCGATGCCGAGATAATAAATCTGGTCGAGGAAACTCCACGGCGCGAAAAAGGCGGCGGCGAGCAGCGCGCCGAAACCGAGCGCCGCGTAAGCCGCGCCTGGCCGTTTCGCGACCAGTCCGGCGAGCGCCGCCGCGAGCGCGCCGAGCAGGAACGCCAGAAACGCGATTGCGGTCTTGTGGTCGTAACCGGGCGCGAGAACGACGCCGGCGAGGGACAAGAGAGCCGCCGCCGGAAGGATGAACTTTGCAAGCCTGGGCGCGAAGCGGAGACAGGAATACGCCGCCAGCGCGGCGCCGGTGAGGAACGCGAAGGCGAGAATCGCATAAAGCCGCGTCATGTGCAGCGGGTAGTCGTATCGGTCGAAGGCGCGCCAGGTTTCGGCGCCGAGCTGAGCCAGCGCGGCGAGCGCCACGAGGCCGAGCGCAAGGGAGGTGATGTTTTTTCTGTTCGCCGCAAACAGACCGAAAAAATAAATCGCCCCGAGAGCGATGGCGCCGCCGGCGGCGATGGCGGGAACATAGACGCGCAATCGCGCCGAGGCAGAGTCCCGGTAAGGCGCGATGTGAAAGGCGTGAACGGGATTGTGCACATGCGCGCCGAGATGATGGCTCGACATGCGCACGGCGAAAACATTGTCGCCGGGACGGATGAGCCGGTCGGGAATATAGAACACCTGATCGAGCGCGCCGGGAATTTCTTCGGCCGGGGTTGCGCCGGGCGCGCCCGCGGCGCCGATGGAAACGCCGTTGAAATAGACCTCCCGCGAGGCCAGCGCATAGAGAAAAAAGCCAAGCGGCCGGCCCGCCTGCAACGCCGTCAGGCGTTCGCCGTCGATATGGGCGCGCACCCAGATCAGCCGTCCCTGCGGTTCGATGTCGACAGGCGCGAACCGCTCCCAGCCGCGATCGTCAAATTCCGGACGCGCATAGTCCGGGTTGTCGCCGGCCATGACCGCGACCTTGTCGAAAAGGTGGTATTGCGGCGGCGCGTCCTGCGCGGCGGCGGATGCACACAGTGCAAGTGCGATGAGGGTCAAGATCAGCCGAACCATGCCGCACCCTAGCAAAGATCGGATAGGCCCGCGATGCGTCAGGCGCGGGCGGAAGAGCCGTTCGCCGGTCTCTTGAGCGGTTCGCCGACCGTCCTCTGGCGCGGCCCGTCCGGGACCGTAAGTTGATGAGCGACCGTTACCGCCGCATGGGTTTCATGCCGCGATTTTGAAAGGACGTCTCATGCGCTATTTCCTCTCGGGCGCGTTCGCCATGTTTTCCGCTGCGGGACTCGCCGCCTGCGCCGCGGCGCCGACCGCCACAGCCGCGCCGCAGGAAGAAGCCTATCTCTTCGAGCCGCAGGACGGCGAGCCGGTGGAAGCGCTGCGGGGATCGTTCGAGGTTCCCGAAAACCGCGCCGATCCGAATTCGAGGATGATTACGCTGCACTATCTCCGTTTTCCCTCGACCAATCCCGAACCCGGGTCGCCGATCGTCTATCTCGCCGGCGGGCCCGGCGGTTCGGGCGTCGGCACCGCGCGCGGCCGGCGCTTTCCGTTGTTCATGAAGTTGCGGGAAGTCGCCGACGTCATCGCTTTCGACCAGCGCGGAACCGGCTGGTCGAGCGATCTTGAGCGATGCAAAACCGCCATCGCCTTCCCGCTTGACGAGCCGGCCAGCCTCGAGCGCGCCTTGCCGCTTTACCGGCAGGCCGCCGCCGAATGCCTCGTTTTCTGGGAGGAGAAAGGCTATGACCTGAATGGCTACAACACGATGGAAAGCGCCCGCGACCTTGACGCGCTGCGCATTCATCTGGGCGCTGAGAAAATCAACCTGTGGTCGATCAGCTACGGCACGCATCTCGCGCTGGCCGCGGTCAAGATCATGGACGACCGCATCGACCGCATCGTCATGACCGGCGCCGAAGGACTTCACCAGACCGTCAAGCTGCCTGCGGAAACCGACAAGTTCTTCGGGCGCGTGCAGGCGGCGATCAATGAAGATCCCGCCGCCAGGGCCGTTTACCCAGACATCATGGCGCTCATGCGCCGGGTGCAGGCGAAGCTTGACGCCGAACCGGCGCGGGTTTCCGTCGAAGGGCCGGACGGGGCGCCGGTCGAGCTCGCCTTCGGAAAAACCGACATCCAGTTCATGACCGCCTTCGGCATCGCCGATCCGGGCAGCGCCTCCCGCACGCTCTCTATGTATCTTGCGCTCGACGCCGGTCTCTACGATGCGGTTGCGCCCGTGCTTTACCGTTATCTGCGCGAGGGAACGCTCGAACTCTCGCCGATGTCGACCGCGATGGATGTCGCTTCCGGCATTTCCGAGGCGCGCGAAGCGCTCGTCTACGAACAGGGCGCGACGGCGATCGCCGGTTCGTTCCTGAATTTCCCGATGCCGCATTTGAAAGACGCGTTCGGAGATCTCGACCTTGGCGACGACTTCCGGTCGTTACCGCACTCCGATACGCCGACGCTGCTCCTCACCGGCACGCTCGACGGGCGCACCTATCCGGCGGAGCAGGCGGAAGCGGTATCGGAATTCTCGGATTTGACGCGGGTGTTCGTGCGCTACGCCGGGCACAACCTCTTCATGTCCTCGCCGGAAGTCGGCGAGCGCATTGCGGCGTTCTTCAAGGGCGAGACGGTAAGCGCGGACGACATTGTCCTGCCCCTGCCGGACTTCAAACCGCAACGATAGAACATATGGAGCGTCCCGTTGCGCTGTTGTTGAGCGCGGCGGGCGGTTCACTCGTCCTTGAGCCAGACCTCGACCGGGCCCTTGAGGAGGATCGTCAACGGGTTTCCCTTGCGGTCGAGGGTCTTCCCGGCGGCGACGCGGATCCAGCCTTCGGAGACGCAGTATTCCTCGACATTGGTGCGCTCCTCGCCCTTAAAGCGCACGCCGACGCCGCGTTCGAGCAGCGCCGCGTCATAGTAAGGGCTCTTCGGATTGACGCTCAGTCGGTCGGGTAATGTGTCTGTCATGGCCGCTTCCTAGCGCCGAAAGGCGGGGCTCGACAAGATGGGGGCTAGACCGCCTGTCCCGCCGCCCAGCCGGACGACCACGCCCATTGAAAATTATAGCCGCCGAGCCAGCCGGTCACGTCGACCGCTTCGCCGATGAAATAAAGACCGGGCGCTTGCGTTGCTTCCATGGTCTTTGAAGAAAGACCCGCCGTGTCGACGCCGCCGAGGGTGACTTCCGCGGTGCGCCAGCCCTCGGAGCCGACGGGCTTCAGGCGCCAGTCGGCGACGGCGTTGCAGAGGGACGCGAGCCGCGCATCGGAATAGTCGGCGATGCGGCCTTCCGCGCCGGCGCGGTTCGCGATCGCTTCGGCGAGGCGCTTCGGCAGGATCGCCGACAGCACCGTATGCGGCGCCGACTTGCCGCTTTGGCGCCTGGCGTCCTTGAACAATGCGCTGAGATCGGCGCCCGGCGCGAGGTCGATGCTGATTTCGTCGCCCTCGCGCCAGTAAGAGGAGATTTGCAGGATCGACGGACCCGAGACGCCGCGATGGGTGAAGAGCAGCGCCTCGCGAAACGTCGCGCCGTTGCAGGAGACCGCCGCTTCGGTGCTGACGCCGGAGAGGACTTTCGTCTGTGCAAGGAGGTCTTCGGCGAAAGTGAGCGGCACAAGCGCCGGGCGCGGCTCGACGATGGCGAGGCCGAACTGCCGGGCGATGCGATAGGCGAAACCGGTGGCGCCCATTTTCGGGATCGACTTGCCGCCCGTGGCGATCACCAGCGCGGCGCAGTCGATCGGCCCCGCTTCGGTCGTCAGCCGGTAGCGGTCGTCGTCGCGCGCGACCTCCGTCACCGCCGTTGAGAGACGCATCTCCACATTCGCCTCGCGGCAATCGCCGGTAAGCATGTCGATGATCTGTTTTGACGACTGATCGCAGAAAAGCTGGCCCAGGGTCTTTTCATGCCAGGCGATCCCGCGGGCGTCGACCCGGGCGATAAAGTCGGCGGGCGTGTAGCGTTTGAGCGCGGAGACGCAAAAATGCGGGTTCTTCGAAAGGAAGTTTTTGGGCCCCGCGCGGCTGTTGGTGAAATTGCAGCGGCCGCCGCCGGAAATGCGAATCTTTTCGCCGGGTGCTGAAGCGTGATCGATCAGCATGACGCGCCGCCCGCGCCGTCCCGCTTCAATTGCGCACATCATGCCGGCGGCGCCGGCGCCGACAATGCAGACATCGACCGTTTTCATGACGCCGGTCTATGGCATTCCGCCATAAGGTCAATGGCGCATGAAAATGGCGGCGGCGCAGAAACGCCGCCGCCTCATGCCGTCCTTACCCGGAAGGTCAGGCCGCTTTCGCGCTCACCGCCGGAAAGTCGATTTCCGTTTGCGCGACGTGGTTGATGTAGTTCGTGAAGATGTTCTGAACCACATTGGCGACCGTCTCGACGATGTCGCTGTCGGTCAGCCCGGCATCGCGGGCGGTTTTCAGGTCTTCGTCGCTCACCAGTCCGCGCTTGTCGACGACCGCTTTCGAAAAGGCGAGGATCGCCTCGACGCGCGGGTCGGCGGATTTTCCGTGAAGGCGCGCCGCGATTTCAGCATCGTCGACCTTGAGACTCTTTGAAATCGCCGTGTGGGCGGAGGCGCAGTAGTCGCATTCATTGGCGCCCGCGACGGTGAGCGCAATCGCTTCGCGCGTCTTCGCATCAAAAGCGCCGTGTCCGAGGTCTTCGCCAAGGCCGAGCAGGCCTTTCAGCGCCGCCGGCTGGTTGGCGACCACGCGATAAAGGTTCGGAACAATGCCGAGCTTGGACTTGATGGCGCCGAGCAGGGCGGAAGCATCGGCGTTGCCGGCGTTGTCGTCGATAAGGGTCAGTCTGGTCATGTGGGCTCTCCTTTGGAAAGTCGGCGGGCGCGCCTGTTGGGCAGGTGTGGGGGCGGCGCGCCCGCCTTGCGGGGGTTGATTTCGGGTCTTCAAGCGTCGCCGCTTGATCCCGGCGACGACGGACATATATTGTTACGGACCGTTCGGTCAATAATTAGTTCTGGACAGAACGGTAACAAATGTGTGAGAAGCGAAATTATGGCGAGACCACGGGAATTCGAACCGGAAGAGGCGCTTCAGGCGATCAAGGACACGTTCTGGCGGCTCGGTTATGAAGGCGCGTCGATGCAGGAGATCGAAGCGGCGACAGGGCTTAAGAAGCAGAGCCTTTATCGCCTGTTTGGCGACAAGCGCGGCATGTATCTCGCCGCGGTCGAGCATTACGGCCGTCATGAAGTCACCGAAGCCGCCGCCATCCTGGCGCAGCCGGGCCCGGCCCGCGACCGGATCGCGCGCCTGTTCGGTGCAATGATCGACGCGGCGGTGAAAGGCGGCGACCGGCGCGGTTGTTTTCTTTGCAACGCCAGCATCGACCAGGCGCCGTCGGACGAGGCGACGAGGAAGCTGGTCGGCTACATGATGAACGAGGTGCGCGGAGCGATCGAGGCCGCGCTCGCCGTCTCCGCGCCTTACGACAAGGACCGCAAGGCGCGCGAAGCGAGGGCCGCGCACCTGATGGCCGCCTATTTCGGCCTGCGCGTCATGATCCGCGCCGGGATGCCGCCGGCGCTGCTCAAGACCGCGGCGAAAGAAGCGGCGGCGAGCGTTTAGGTCCGCTTGCCTTTCCGGGCGATAGGACGCAAATACCCGTCATGGCCAAGAAACCGGATGACATCGCCGCCCTGTCTTTTGAAAAAGCGCTCGCCGAGCTTGAGGACATCGTCTCGAAGCTCGAAGGCGGCAAGGTGGAGCTTGAGGATTCGATTGCGCTTTACGAGCGCGGCGCCGCCTTGAAGGCCCATTGCGAGGCGAAGCTGAAATCCGCCCAGGAAAAGATCGAAAAGATCGTCGTCGCCGGCGACGGGAAACCGAAAGCGGAACCGGCTAGCTTTGACTAGCCTTCGGCTTCGGCTGTGCGTAAGCGAGCAGGGCCGTGTAGCGGCGCGGGAACAGCCGCTGAACGAATGAAATCAGTTTCGCATCGCCGCCGACGAGAACGCGGCGTTTGCCTTTGGCGGCGGCGTTGAGGATGATCGTCGCGGCTTTCGCCGGATCCATGCGCAGCGCCTTGCCGAATTTCTTCTTGGCGTCGTCTGCGGAAGAAAAGCCCGCAGGCACGGCGTCGACCTCGGCGGTTTTCGCAATATTGGTGTTGACCCCGCCGGGGTGAACCGACGTGACGCGCACGCCTTTGGCCTCCAGCTCCTGTCCGATGCTTTCTGAAAATCCGCGTACGGCGAATTTCGAGGCGCAATAATGGGTCTGGCCGGCGACGCCGATGAGGCCGAAGAGGCTCGAAATGTTGATGAGACTGCCCTTTGTCTCGATGAGCTGCGGCAGGAAGGCTTTCGACATTCTGACGACGCCCCAGAAATTGACGTCCATGACCTTTTCAAAGGAAGAAAGCGGCGTCGCCTCGAAATCGCCCATGCGCGAAAGGCCGGCGACGTTGAAAACATAATCGGCGGGTCCGAGGCTCGTCCGCACGGTTTCGGCATAGGCGGCGATGGCATCGCCGTCGGCGACGTCGAGCCGGTCGAAGCGCATGCGGTTCGACGGCGCGCCGATCAGCGCCTTCGTCTCCTCAAGGCCTTGCTCATTGATGTCGGAAAGCGCGAGGGCCGCGCCGCGCCCGGCGAGATCGAGCGCCAGCGCCCGGCCGATCCCGGACCCGGCGCCGGTGATCACGCAAAGCTTGTCTTGGAAGGGGTCGATCATGGGCTGTGTCCTTTTCCGGCGGCGGATGATGCTGGGCGTTGAATGCCGGTTCAAGAGCGCTTCTCAGTCCGGATGCGGCGGGGCCTCTCAATTTGTTGCAGAATCTTCGCGCCCATTAGGCAACAATCGGCCTCAAAACGCCGTCTAGCCGCCCGGTTTTCACCGGAAAAGGGCTGGAGATATTCGTTGAAGACGCTAGAAATGGCGTTCGCCGCAACGCGGCGCCTTCTTCTTGGGGGCGCTGGAAAGCGGCCAAGCTCAAGTAGTTACGAGGGGACTCCCATGGCAGTCGAAACGCCGCTCCTGGACACGGTCAACATGCCGGCGGATTTGCGCAAGCTCGAAAAGAGCCAGCTTCGCCAGCTCGCCGACGAACTTCGCGCCGAAATGATCGATGCGGTGTCGGTGACCGGCGGCCATCTGGGCTCCGGTCTCGGGGTCGTGGAGCTGACGACGGCGATCCACTATGTGTTCAACACGCCGGACGACAAGCTCGTCTGGGATGTCGGCCACCAGTGTTACCCCCACAAGATTCTCACCGGCCGCCGCGACCGCATCCGCACCCTGCGTCAGGGCGGCGGCCTTTCCGGTTTCACCAAGCGTTCCGAAAGCGAATACGATCCGTTCGGCGCGGCCCACGCCGCGACGTCGATCTCGGCGGCGACGGGTTTCGCTGAAGCGGCCCGCCACCTGAAGAAAGACACGACCGCCATCGCCGTCATCGGCGACGGGTCGATGTCGGGCGGCATGGCCTATGAAGGCCTCAACAACGCCGGCCATCTCGGATCGAAACTGGTCGTCATCCTGAACGACAACGACATGTCGATTGCGCCGCCGGTCGGCGCCATGAGCGCATACCTTGCGCGCGCGTCCTCATCCGGCGTCTATCAGGGCTTCCGCTCATTCGGCAAACAGCTCGCCAAGCGCCTGCCGAAAGCGGTCTACAAGCAGCTTGCAAAAGCCGAAGAATACGGCCGCGGCATGTTTACCGGCGGCACGCTGTTTGAGGAGCTCGGCTTTTATTATGTGGGCCCGATCGACGGGCACAATCTCGACCAGCTCGTGCCGGTGCTCGAGAATGTCCGCGACATGGAAGAAGGCCCGGTCCTCGTTCACGTTGTGACGCGCAAGGGCGCAGGCTACGGCCCGGCGGAAGAAGCCGCCGACAAATATCACGGCGTCGCCAAGTTCGACGTGGTGTCCGGCAAGCAGAAAAAAGGCACGCCCAACGCGCCAGCCTATCAGAAGGTCTTTGCAAAAGCGCTGATCAAGGAAGCTGAAACCGACGACAAGATCATCGGCATTACGGCGGCGATGCCGTCGGGAACGTCGCTCGACATGTTCGCGGACGTCTATCCGGACCGCTGCTACGATGTCGGCATCGCCGAACAGCATGCGGTGACATTCGCGGCCGGCATGGCGGCGGACGGCATGAGGCCTTTCGCGGCGATCTACTCGACCTTCCTTCAGCGCGCCTATGACTCGGTTGTGCACGACGTTGCGATCCAGAATCTGCCGGTGCGTTTCCCGATGGACCGCGCCGGTCTCGTCGGCGCCGACGGACAGACCCACGCCGGGTCGTTCGACATCGCCTATCTCGGCTGTCTGCCGAACATGGTGATCATGGCCGCCGGAGATGAAGCCGAACTCGTCCACATGACGGCGACGGCGACGGCTTATGACGAAGGGCCGATTGCGTTCCGCTATCCGCGCGGCGAGGGCGTCGGGGTCGATCTGCCCGAGAAAGGCAAGATCCTTGAAATCGGCAAGGGCCGGATCGTGAAAGAAGGCTCCAAGGTCGCGCTGCTTGCGCTCGGCGGGCGTCTGCAGGAAGCCCTGAAAGCCGCGGACATTCTCGACAGCCAGGGCCTCTCAACGACGGTCGCCGATGCGCGTTTCGCCAAGCCTCTGGATCATGACCTCATCATGCAGCTTGTCGCCAACCATGAAGTGCTGATCACCATCGAGGAAGGCTCGCGCGGTGGGTTCGGCGCGTTCGTCCTGCATTTCCTCGCCGACCAGGGCGTGCTCGATACAGGGCTCAAAATCCGCACCATGATCCTGCCGGACATCTTCCAGGATCAGGACAGCCCCTACAACATGTACGAAAAGGCCCGCCTCAACGCCTCGCATATTGTCGAGCGCGCGCGGCAGGCCCTCGGCATGTCGGCCGATGTGGTGAACCTGCGCGGGTAAGCGGCGCGTTATGGCGCAATTTCGGCACTTCGGACTGCGCGCGGAAATTTCCGAACATCATTGTCGCGACTGCGCGCCCGCTCATCGCCACCGAGACGCCTATGCGGCGATTGTACTCGAAGGCGCCTATTGGGAGACCAGCGCCGACGGTCCGGTTCTGGTCGGCGCCGGCGATATCGTCGTACACCCGCCGTTTCATCAGCACAGGAACCGTTTTCGGGAAAACCGCACGCGCGTGTTGAATATCGCCCTGCCGTTCTTGGGCGCGCTTGAGGCGGGCTATCGGGTCGCTGGCGACATCGATACGTCGCAGATCGCGGCGCTGCTCGACGGCAAGCCCGATGAAGCGGCGGCGCAATTGCTTGATTGCGTCTCGTCGCGCGCCCGGCGCGACAACCGCGCCCTGACGCGGCTCGATTACGCTGCGCAGGCGCTGCGCGAGGACCCGTCGATCGCGATCGCCGCACTGGCCCGGCGCACCGGCTACACGCACGCCCACTTTACGCGCGCCTTCGCCGAGCGCTATGGCGCGCCGCCGGCGGCGTTTCGGGCCGAGCACCGGTTTCGCGCGGCGTTGAGACGGGTTTTAGATTCTGTTCCCCTGGCCGAGGCGGCGGACCGGTCCGGCTATTCGGACCAGGCGCACATGACCCGCGATTTCCAGCGCCGCGCCGGCGTCAGCCCGGCGGCGCTTCGCCGCGAGACCGGCGCCGCATAACGGAACCCCGCGTCTTACCTGCCTTCCAGCAGGCTTAAAAGAAACTCGACATCGGAATAAGGCCCGCCGCGAAAACGCTGGCCCCATTTGCGTTCGATCACCCGCGGATATTGCCGCACGGCGACAAGGTCCAATGACGGAATGATGTAGAGCCGCTGGCCGCCGGCGCCCGCCGCCATGAAGAGATCGCCGGGGAGTTCGCCCCGCCGCTTATGGGTGAAAAGGTCCGACGCGACAGTCATCGTGCGCGAGGCTTCGAGCGTTGCGCGGCTCGGCTCGTTGTTGAGCCACCAGGTCAGCCCATAGCCGGCGTTGACCGCGGAACCGATAAAGTTCTGACGCAACGCTTCCGGGTCGACGAGTTGCGCGCCTTTCCAGTTGCCGCCCTGCAGGACGAACTGGCCGAACCGCGCCCATTCGCGCGCGGTGAGATCGGCGCCCGACGGCATGGTCGGATAGCCGCCGCGTTCGTTCCATTGCGCCGGGTGAATATCGAGCGGGTCCAAAATCCGCGCCTGCAGATATTCGACGGCGTTCTCGTATCGTCCGCCCTCGAAGCTTTCGAGCTTGCGGCGCATGATCTCGCCGAAAATCTGGAAATTGACGGGCCCGTATTCGAAATGGGTTCCCGGTTCGTGCGTCATCGGCTTGGCGATCGCGTCTGCGTAGCTTGGCGGGCGGAACAGGCCGCCGCCCTCAACGCCGCTGGTCAGCGACAGGAGCTGGCGCAGGGTGATCTGCGCCTTTTGCGGATCGGATTTCCACTCGGTCAGCGTGTCGGCGGCTTTTTCATCGAGCGTGAGGAGTCCGTCGAGAACCGCCGCCGCGGCGATGACGCCGGAAAAACTCTTCGTGCCGCTCGCCAGCTCCCAGGCTTTTTCAGGCCCGCCGCGATTCGGATAATCCTCATGGATAATCCGTCCGTTCTTCATGACCAGAAACGACACGCCGCCCTTCTTGTCGTTATAGGCGGCGGCGTCTTTGACGTCGGCTTGCGCGGGAGCGGTGAAGGCGAAGCTCAGGAGAAGAACAGACAGAATGCGCAGCATTAAAGCTCTCCTTTGCGGTGCGGATCGTCCGCTATTATACGTTATTCGCCGTTCACTCCGTCGGAAAAAATGCGTCTCGACCACTATCTCGTTCAGCACGGTCTCGCCGAAAGCCGCGCGAAAGCGCAGGCGGCGATCGCCGCGGGCCTCGTCAGCATTGACGGCGCGGCGGCCTTGAAGCCCGCGCAAAAGGTCGCGCCCGGCGCAAGGGTTGCGCTTGAAGGCGAGGTTCACCCTTACGTCTCGCGCGGCGGCGTGAAGCTCGAGGCGGCGCTCCGCGCCATGAAGGTCGATCCGGCGGGAAAGACCTGTCTCGATCTCGGCGCCTCGACCGGCGGCTTCACGGATGTGCTGCTCATGCGCGGGGCGGCGAAAGTCTACGCCGTCGATGTCGGGACCGGACAACTGCATGAGAAAATCGCCGGAGACAGCCGCGTCATCAGTCTCGAAAAGACCCACGCAAAAGATCTGACGCCCGCGCTCATTCCCGATCCGATCGAGGTGATTGTCTGCGACGTCAGTTTCATCTCCTTGAAAAAAGCCCTGCCGCCGGCGCTGGCGCTCGCCGCGCCCGGCGCGATGCTCATCGCGCTGATCAAGCCGCAATTCGAAGTCGGCCGTGAAGGACTGGGCAAGGGCGGCGTCGTCAAAGACGGGCTCGGCGAAAAAGCCGCCGCCGACATCAGGGCGTGGATCGAAGATCTCGGCTGGAACGTAATCGGATTGATCGACAGCCCCATCAAGGGCGGCGACGGCAACACCGAGTTTTTGCTGGGCGCGATGAAATGACCGTCCGGCGAAACTTGATTGGGTTGCTGGCCGGGTCCATTTTTGAAGTAGATTAACGAGAGAAAGGTCATGCCGCCATTCACAAGCATCGCCCGGCGCGCCGTCTACACGGCGGGGCAGGCCGCGCGCATTCTCTGGTATACCGGCCATTACGCCTATGGCCGCCGCAAGATGGGCCCGCTCACCGAACCGGGCGAGGCGCCCTATGCGGAAGAGTTCGGCCCGCTCGACCGTCAACGCTTGAAAGACGCGTTTCGCGAGGCGTTCCGCAAGGACTGGAAGAATATCGAAACAGGCGTTTACAAAATGCCCGCGGAGCTCACGCGCGCGCCCTCCGTCGGCAGGCTCTGGAAGGAAAGTCGCGATTATCTGCGCGATGCCGATAAGGTCGCGCGGCGCAAACATGCGCGCGCTCATTCGGAAGTCCTGAGCGATGCGGCGCGCGAGAAATACCCGCGCTACTATCTGCAGAATTTTCACTACCAGACGGACGGCTGGCTCACCGCCGGATCGGCCGAGCGCTATGAGATGCAGGTTGAAACCCTGTTTACGGGCGCCGCCGGTCCGATGCGCCGCGCTGCGCTGCCGTTTATTCGCGACGCGCTGAAGAAGAACCGCGACGTTGGGCAGTCGGCGCTCATCGATCTCGGCTGCGGCGCCGGGCGGTTTTTGTCCGAGGTCAAACACAACTGGCCGGGTCTCGCGGTCACCGCGCTCGACCTTTCACCCGCCTATCTCGGCCGGGCGCGCGCGCTTTTGGGACGCTACAAGGATGTGACCTATCTCGAGGCCGCGGCGGAAGAGACCGGGCTTGAGGCCGCTGCCTACGACATTGCGACGGCGGTCTATCTGTTCCATGAACTGCCGCCGGCCGTGCGCGCGGCGGTCGCCCGCGAGGCTGCGCGGCTGTTAAAACCCGGCGGCCGGTTCGTCCTTGTCGACACCATTCAGTATGGGGACGAGTCGGGGCTCGACATGCTGCTTGAAAATTTCCCGCGCGGTTTCCACGAGCCCTATTACGACAGCTATTGCCGCACCGGCCTTGGGGCGCTGTTCGGGGAAGCGGGGCTTCAAAAAATCGGTGAGACGATCTCGTTTCTCACCAAGGCGACGGTTTTTGAAAAGAAGTAATACAGGCGCGCGAAATCATGGCGCGGCGAGCATCCCCGCCGCGCCATGACGGTAAACCATCAAGCCGAAGATGCGATTATTCGGCGGCTTCCTGCTTCACAACGTCGATCATCGGGACTTCATACCAGTCCATGTAATCGACGATAGACGCCACCCCCACTGCGGCGAGCAGCAGAACGATCAGCCAAATGAGTGCTTTCATCTTGGATACCCCACGATAAATCCGGTCCCCCGCCCGCTAATCTAGCCGAAAGCGGCGGATTTTTCCACTGTCAAAATGGCGCAAGATCAGGCGTCGCCGGATTCAAGGGCGATCGAGCGCTGAAAGGCGGGCCGCGCCATGCAACGTTCCGCATAGGCTTCAAGCGGTTTCGAGGCCGGAAGCATGCCAAATTGTTTCATGAATGTTGCCGAAGAGCCGCACATGACATCGGCTGCGGAGAATGTATCGCCGAGAATCCATTCCTTGTCGCCGATCCCTTTTTCGAAGGTCTCGATCATCAGATCGAAGTCGCCCCAGCCGCTGCGCATACGGTTGGGCTCTGCGCCCGAAAATTTTTCCGCCATCGCCGGTTCAACCACGCCGGGAGTGAACACCATCCACCACAAGTATGAGCCGCGTTTCGGATCGTCGATTGCGGGGGCGAGCCGGGTTTGCGGATAGCGGTCGGCGACATAGATCGCGATAGCCGCGGAGTCTGCGAGCATGACGGCGCCGTCGGCGAGCGCCGGCACTTTGCCCATTGGGCTTGCTTTCGGAAAGTCCGGATCGCGCGGCTTCGACGCATCGCGAATGTCGATGAGCACGCGGTCGTATTCGAGACCGGTTTCCTCCATCAGCCAGACGGCGCGTTGCGAGCGTGTCTTCGGACACCAGAAGAGTTTCATTGGAGCGCCTCCATGGATGCGAATACGCCGTTCAGAAATGAATCGATGTCGCGTGCGGTTCTGTCCGGCGCCTCTTCCATCGGAATATGGCCGACGCCCTCGTAGATCTTCACGCGCGAATGCGGCAGGCGCTCATGAAAGGTCTGCGCCGCGCTCGGGTAAATAAGCGCGTCTTCCGCGCCCCAGATGATCAGCGTCGGCGCGGTGATATCGCTGACGCGGTCCGCCATCTCGGGTTCGCGGTCGGCCATGGCGCGGAACGAAGTCGCTCGCCGGTTGCCGGGATAGCGAACAAGCTCCCAATAGCGGTCGACCATCTCCTCGCTTACGATCTCTGTCACTGAAACCGATTGCAGGAGGGATTTCTTCACCAGCGCCCGCGGCGTGAATTGCTGCAACAGCCAGCGCCCGGCGGCGCTCTCCTGCAGTTTGAATGCAAGGTTGAGTGGCGGTTCTTCCTCGCCTTCGCGCAGCGGCATGCCCGCCGCGTCAAGCAGGATCAGCGCATCGACTTTTTCCGGATGCAAAAGCGCATATCGCCAGGCGACCCAGCCGCCCATGGAATTGCCGCCGAGCACGAAACTGTCGAGCCCCAGTTCTTCCGTAACAAGATCGAGCGCTTCGGCCATGCCGGCGAATGAATAATCGTCGCGCGGTTGCGGGCCGGTAAGCCCGTGTCCCGGTTGCGAGTAGGTGATGATGCGGTATTTCCCGCCCAGCCGTTCGGTCAGCGGCGCCCAGGTGTGCAACGACGCGCTGTTGCCGTGAAGCAAAACGATAGCGGGCCCGTCGGGGTCGCCTTCGTCGCGATAATGAACTTTAAGCCCGGCGCCGTTATCGGCGAAATGCGACGCGCCGCTCGTATATTTCGCGGTCATCGCTGCCGCCCCTGTATCCGGCGTGCGCAGCAGCCAGGCGAGCGCCGCGAGCGCGACGAGCGGTATGGCGAACAGGAAAAGCTTTTTCATAACGCCGAGACTAGCGCGGAAATTCCGCCGCCCAAAGACGTTTTTCCATGTTTTGACCCATAGAGCGGCGACGGGTAATCTCACGCGCTTCAGCTATCGGCGCGGGGGCGCCGCGAGGAGAGAGAAATGGGCTTCGTTGCACTGGCTTACAGCATAGTTGTGTATCTCGTTTTCTTTGCTTCGTTTTTGTACATGGTTGTGTTTCTCGGCGGCGATGCGCTCGGCTTTCTCGGCGCGCCGAAAACCGTTGACGCCGGCGCGTCCTATCTGCCCGCCGTTCCGGCGGCGCTGGTCAATGTCGGCCTCTTGTTGCTATTCGGCGTGCAGCATTCGGTGATGGCGCGTCAGAGTTTCAAGAAAGTCTGGACGAAAATCGTCCCGCCCGCGATGGAGCGCAGCACCTATGTGCTGGCGTCTACCGCCGCGCTGGTGCTGCTGTTCGTCTTCTGGCAGCCGATGCCGGCGGTCGTTTGGTCGGTCGACAGTGCGTTATGGAGCGGGCTGCTGATCGCTGTCTATTTGCTCGGCTTCGGCGTCGTCCTGATCTCGACCTTCCTAATCAGTCATTTCGAATTGTTCGGCCTGCTGCAGGCGTGGCTGAAATTCAAATCACAGGAAGCAGCCGAGCCGACATTCGTGACGCCGCTGTTTTATCAGGTCGTACGCCACCCGCTTTATCTCGGTTTTCTGATTGCGTTCTGGGCGACGCCGCACATGACTGCGGGGCATCTGCTATTTGCCGCCATTTGGAGCGTCTATATCTTTGTCGCCATCGGCTATGAAGAGCGCGATCTGATCGCGATCTTCGGGCAGAAATATCACGACTATATGGAAAAAACCCCGTCGATCCTGCCCTTCGGCGGCCGGAAATAATTGAAGCGGCGCGCATTCAGGCAACGGCATGAATGCGTCTGTCGTGTGGATTTATGCGGTCACCCGCACTGTGCGCGGTGCAAAAGCGCGTGATCGGCGAGGACGAGCGCCATCATCGCCGCGCCGACAGGGACGGCGCGGATGCCGACGCAAGGATCGTGACGGCCCTTGGTGACGATTTCGGCTTCGTCGCCTTGCGCCGTAATTGTTTTGCGCGGGGAAAGGATCGACGAGGTCGGCTTCACCGCGAAACGCGCGACAATGTCTTGTCCCGAAGAGATCCCGCCGAGAATGCCGCCGGCCTTGTTCGAAAGAAAATGCGGGCGTCCGTCTTTCATGCGAATCTCGTCGGCGTTTTCTTCGCCCGAGAGAGACGCGGCTTCCATCCCGGCGCCGATTTCGACGGCTTTGGCCGCGTTGATCGACATCAACGCCGCTGCAAGGTCGGCATCGAGTTTGCCGTAAACCGGCGCGCCCAACCCTGCGGGAACGCCGGAGGCGACAACTTCAACAAGGGCGCCCATGGAAGAACCGCTTTTACGTGCGGCTTCGAGTTTTTCTTCCCAGCGTTTCGCCGCATCGGCGTCCGGACACCAGAACGGGTTTTTTTCCGTTTCGTTCCAGTCGAAGGCGGCGCGGTCGATTTTATCCTCGCCCACCTGCACGAGGCAGGCCCTGATCGAAACGCCGCCGATCACATGCGCCAAGACTTTTTCCGCAACGACGCCGGCGGCGACTCGCGCCGCGGTCTCCCGCGCCGACGACCGTCCGCCGCCGCGATAGTCTCTAACTCCGTATTTCCTGTCATAGGTGAAGTCGGCGTGGCCGGGGCGATATTTGTCGCGAATGTCCGAATAGTCTTTCGAGCGCTGGTCGATATTCTCGATCAGGAGGCTGATCGGGGCGCCGGTGGTGCGCGGTCCCTCGGTCCGGTCGTCTTCGAACACGCCGGAGAGGATTTTAACCGCGTCCGGCTCCTTCCGTTGCGTCACGAATTTCGACGTGCCGGGTTTGCGTTTGTCGAGCGCCGCCTGAATGTCCGCTTCGGTCAGTGCGATCCTCGGCGGGCAGCCGTCGATGACGACGCCGAGCGCGGGCCCGTGGCTCTCGCCCCACGTCGTATATCGAAAAACCCGCCCGAACGTATTGAAAGACATTGCGTTTTCTGCTGCAGCGTAAATGCTAGCCGTGTTTGATCCTATCATGCCGCATGAAGCAAGACTAAGGGTTAACGCGCCGCCATTTTGCGTCCGTTCAGCAGGTGAAGATCATGACCGACGACCTCATCCCCCGGAGCCCGAGCGAGGAGGCCTACGCCGCCAGCGAGGATCAGGGCGACGTCTTTACCAAGGACGATCCCTTCGCGCTGTTCGCCGAATGGCTGACGCTGGCGAAGAAAACCGAGCCCAACGACGCCAATGCGATGGCGCTCGCCACCTGTGGCGCCGATGGTTTGCCGGATGTGCGGATGGTGCTGTTGAAAGACATCGATGAGCGGGGGCTCGCCTTCTATACGAATATGGAAAGCGCCAAGGGCCGGGAGCTCGCCGAAAATATGAAGGCGGCTGTGGTTTTTCACTGGAAAACGATCCGCCGTCAGGTTCGCTTTCGCGGGAATGTCGTTCCCGTAAGCGCCGAGGAGGCCGACGCCTATTTCAAAACCCGCGCGCGGCCCGCGCGTATCGGCGCATGGGTTTCGGCGCAGTCGCGGCCGATGAAAGGCAAACTGACGCTGGCGAAGGAAATCGCGCTCAAGACCGCCGAGTTCGGCGTCGCGGAAGTTCAGCGTCCCCCGCACTGGTCCGGCTACAGAATAATTCCGTCTGAAATCGAATTCTGGGTGAACCGGCCGTTCCGCCTGCATGACCGGCTGCAGTACAAACGCACGGGCGAGGCCGCGCCCTGGACGACATCGCGGCTTTATCCGTAGTCAAATACGGCGAACCGTTCTTTATGCGATTTAACCGGGTTTGAATGCCCGCAGCAAAATCCGTACTTTTTATACGCGTTTTGCGGGAGGGAAATCATGCGCGCATTTAATAAGGCCGTCGCCGCCGGGTTGGGTGTCATCGTTTTGATATCCGGTTGTCAGGATTACAGCGCAGAAGGGGAGCGTCATCGTTTCTCACAAGCCGCGGATTCAGACCCTGAAGCCATGTGGCTGGCGGACTTCGCCGGCATGCAGCGTTTAAAAGAACTCGGCGACGCCGCCATGGCGGCTGAAGATTTTGATGCAGCCGCAGCATATTACGCACGGGCCTCGGCGCTGAAGGACAACATTCCCGGACCGACCGGCGTTTATCTGGCGCTTTCCGCCGCCGCCGCTTATGCGCGGGCGGATAAGCCTGACATGGCTGTCGCCATGTATAAACGTTCTGTCGATCAGGGCTTCCGCCTTCCGGAAGTTGCGCAACACTATCCGGACTTCGCGTCCCTGAGAGAAAGGGATGATTTTCAGGCGCAACTGGAAAGGACCCGTCAAAACGCAACGGCCTATAGCAACGCGCATCGCGATCCGGAAAAGGCCAGGCTGATTTTCGATGATGTGCCGCGATTTTGGGAGGCTTACGATCTCGCCGCAGAAGTTACTGGAACCGGCAGAAAGGCGGCGATCTTCCGCCGTCACTATCTTGCGCCGGGAACGCCCGGGCTGATCGATTATCATTGGATCAAGACTTCCAGCATGGAGGAACTGGTCGAGCGGATAGAAAAATCGCCCGATTATTATAAGGGCATCCGTGAGCGCACGCTCGGCGCGGTGCAATATGAGCCGGTCATCCGCGAGGCGTTGCGGCGCATCGTTGCACTATATCCCGAAGCCGATGCGCCTGATGTAACATTCGTAATCGGGAGGCTGAATTCCGGCGGCACGGCGGGGCCGTCCGGCATGTTGATCGGGCTTGATGTCTGGTCATGGCGGCAAGGGATTTCCCTTGAAGGGATCTCCGAGGGATTTCAGCGCGTGGTAACGAATCTCGATCTGGAAGCGTTGCCGTTCATTGTCGTGCATGAACACATCCATGCCTTGCAGCAATATAGTGGTGAGCCGTCCCTGCTGCGTGCGGCCATTCAGGAAGGCTCGGCCGATTTCATCGCAGGGCTGACTTTGCCGGAACGGGAAAAGCCGCACTACTATCGTTGGGGCCTTGAGCGCGAGCAAATGGTGTGGCGCCGTTTTGTTGATGACATGAGCGGTAACGATCTCAGCGACTGGGTCGGCAATAACAGTACAATCGATGAAGAAGGCTGGTACGCCGATCTTGGTTATTTCATTGGCGCGCGAATATGCGAAGCCTACTATGAACAGGCCGAGGACAAGCAACAGGCGATTCGCGACCTGCTGTTCGTCACTGACGCTGGAGCAATCCTTGAAGCCAGCGGTTATGCGCAACGCTTTGCCGAATAGGCGCAATTTTCGCGCCTTCACGCGACGAGGCGTCACTCGCCGCCACATGACGGCTTTACTCCCGCGGCGGTCGGGATAAAGATGGCCTCGCAGACTTGGAGAGGTCGGCATGCACATCATCATCGCCGTACTTGGCGCGCTGGCGGCGGCCTTCTGGGCGTTCACCCATTTTGTGGGCGCGGCCAATCAGGGGCGCGAGGCGCTCGGCGAGGTGAAGGGCGTAATCAGGCGCGGGAAATGGAGCCGTCGCGTCGACCAGCGGCTGATTGAGAACCTTTCCGATCCGCGTGAGGCGGCGGCGGTGCTGATCTACCAGACCGCGGCGTATGACGGCGCGGTCACCGACCGCCAGCATGACCGGATCGTCGCGGCCATGCGCGCGGCGTTCGACGCCGATGAAGAAACCGGCGAGGCTCTTTACGCTTTTGCGCGCATGGCGGTCGGCGAAATCAACGACGCCGGCAACTCGGTCAAGAAAATCCTGCGGCCGGTGGTCGATGTGTGTACGGATGACGAGCGGGCCCAGCTCATTACGATGATGGAGCAGGCCGCCGAGATCGAAGGCCCGCCGACCGACATGCAGCGCCGGCTGATCGCGGAAGCGCGGCGGGTTCTCGCCGCATAATCGTAGGTTTCAAAATTACTTCTGTCCCAGCAGCGCCAGCGGCAGCGCGACGATGGCGCCGGCGACAAGCGTCAGGACGAACCATGAGGGCGCGCCGTTGAGATGCGCGCCGATGCTGCCGAACAGCAGGATGATGAAGACGGCGGCGGCCGCCTGTCGTACCGGGATCCAGTCGCTGGAAGCCATGGAAAATCTCCTTTAAACGCTTCCGTCCGCTCTAAAGATGGCGCTTTGCGCCGCTTGTTTCAAGTTGTGAATGCGCCTGCCGCTTCGGCATGAGCGGCGGCGAGCGTGACGCGCAAGCCGCTCACTCACGCCCCGGGCCGGTATTCGGCGTGCATGCCGGGTTCGCCATCGCAGGCCGCCCGGCCGATGCGAACGAGCCGGATCAAATGCGCCAGCACGTTGAGGGCCGCCGCGCCGTGCAGGCGCTTATCGACATCGGCGTACATCGCCGGGACGATTTCCTTGATCCGCGTACGCCCTTTCGAGAGTTGCTCGAGGATCTGCGCGTCGCGCATCAGCCGATGGGTCCTGACCGCGCGCACGAAACGTCTCGGGTTGCGGATCGGCGCGCCATGGGTTGGCAGGTAGATGTCGTCCTCCCGCGCCAGCAAGAGATCGAGGCTTTTAAGATAGGCGTCCATGTCGCCGTCGGGCGGCGCCACCACCGTCGTCGCCCAGCCCATGATGTGATCGCCGGTGAACAGCGCTTTGTGTTCATCGAGCGCGAAACATAAATGGTTTGAAAGATGCCCCGGCGTGTGCAGCGTTTCGAGGCGCCAGCCGGCGCCTTCGATAACGGCGCCGTCGCTGATGATTTCGTCCGGCGCATAGGCGTAGTCGGCGCCCTCGTCGAGCGCCGGCGCGTCGCTCTCCCGCTTGCGCACCGGATGGGCGCCGAAGCCGAAAACCGGCGCGCCCGTCGCATCGGCGAATTTGCGCGCAAGCCCGCAATGATCGTTGTGAGTATGCGTGACAAGGATGTGGGTGACGCGTTCGCCTTTCAGCGCGTCGAGCAACGCATCGAGATGCGCGTCGCGGTCGGGGCCGGGGTCGATCACCGCAACCTCGCCCTTGCCGATGATGTAGGCGCCGCTGCCGGTATAGGTGAACGGGCCGGGATTGCCGGCGATCACCCGGCGCACGCCCGGCAGGACTTCGTCGGGAACGCCCGGTTTGAAGTCGATGTCTTTAACGAAGGGAATGGAGGCCATGGGTGTTGATGTGTCAGTTTGAACGCGCGGCTTCAACAGTAAAGTACGATGTCATCGCCGGGCTTGTCCCGGCGATCCGGGGCGTCAACAGACCACGCCTGCGATTTAATGAGTCTGGATTGCCGGCCTAAAGCCGGCAATGACACAAGGAGAGGAAAGCAGAATCAATGGATTCCGGCTTTCGCCGGAAAGAACGGATCAGGAAGAAACCGTTTCGTCGACGAGGTCCGCGAAGGCGCCGGCGAGGCCGCGCATGGCTTTGAGCTTGTCCTGGCCGCGCATCGCCGACGGAGGGCCCATATCGGTTTTGTTGGCGTCGACGATATAGATCCGCCCGTCTTCCCGGCACCGCAAGACGTCGAGCCCGCCGAAATCGAGGCTCATGGCTTTCGCAAAACGGACGATGCCGTCCTGTTCCGAAGGCGACAGCATGGCGTCGGTGTCTACAAGATCGACGCGGTGGTTGTCGTTCGAAAAACGTAAGGCGCGGCTGCGGCGCTTCAGGTAAACGAACGGAATCTTGCCGCCGACCACCGGCGTTCTGATGTCGATATGTTCAACGCCGTTAAAGGTGTTCTCGATCAGCCGCTGGTAAACGAGGCCGGGCTCGGGCGCCTCGACCGGACATTGAACGATGCGGCCGTCATGTTTGCCGTTGCCTTCGGACTTGGCGACCGCGGGGCCGCGGTGGGCGACCGGGTCGACCGCGAGTGAGTAACCGAAGGTTTCTTCAAAGACCCGTGCGACGACGCTTTTCCGGATGTCGAAACAGCCGACATTGAAGGACGGCCGGTTCGACGGCGCGCGGCGCGGCGCGGTCAGGAACTCGCGGTCCTCGAAATAGAAGTGGAGGTCGGCCTCTTCCGGGTCGTCGACGATCTTCACGTCGGCGAGCTGGCAGACCGGCCAGATCGCATAATAAGAGCGCGGTTTTTTCGGAAAGAAGGAAATGCGGGCGCGCGGTTCGCGGCCCTTGACGATGCGCGTCGCGCGCAGCGCGTTGACGAGCCAGATGAAGCTGCCGATCCGGAGGACGTCTTTCGCAAAATCGACGGTTAACGGAATTTGCGCGCCGGTCTCCTTCGCCACCAGCCGGTCGCCGTCGATTTTGAACTCGCCAAAGAAAGACATCGGAACTCCCGAAAACCCCAGCCCGCCAGCCAGACTCGTCTTTTGAACATGGCTTTTCGAGCCATGACAAGGAAATAAACAGGTTGTGAGCCCTGAAAAAAGCCCCAAAGAGGCGAACGGCGCGGCTTTTGCGACGGGGCGGCCATGTGTCCCGAACGTAAACAAATCCTTAAAGCAGCCGCCCCAATTTTAGCGGCCG
>CAJXLJ010000032.1 GCA_913055785.1 uncultured Parvularculaceae bacterium
CCTTGGACGCCTTGGACGAACAGCGGCAGGTAGATGACGGCGCCGAACAGTCCGAACAGTCCGATGCGCCAGGAAAGTCCCGCCACAAACACGATGATCACGCCGGTCGCCGCCAGCAAAAGCGCCGTGCCAAGGTCCGGCTGAATGAAGACAAGGCCGACCGGCGCGCCGATCATCAGCGCCGGCGGGATAAGATAGAGAATGTGCGACACCTGCTCCGCCCGAAGCCCGTGATAGTAACGGGCGAGCGCCATGACGAGGCCGAGCTTCATCGCTTCGGATGGCTGGAACTGCATGCCGCCGAGCTCAATCCAGCGGCGCGCGCCCATATTGATCTCGCCAATGAACGGCGTGGCGATGAGCGCAATCAGGGCGACGAAATAGATCGGATAGGAAAGCGCCATCCAGTAACGGATGGCGATCATGCCGATCACGATAAGAATGCCGAGCGCCGCCACATAGCGCACAGCGTGACGGAACGCCCAGGGCTGCCAGTTTCCTTCGGCCACGGAATAAAGCGTGATGACCCCGGCGCCGGCGAGCATCGTCAGGAGAATGATCAGCGGCCAGTGCAGACGCGCAAGGCGGTCGCGAACGCCGCGTCTCGGTCCGGGAAGAATAAGCGACGACATCGGCCTATTCCCCTCCGCCAAGCGCCGCCGTCCGCACCAGCGTGCGCGGATCGAAAGCCGGTAGGGATGCAGGGTCCTTCGCCGCCACCGCCTTCATGATGTCGCGCGCCTTGGGGCCTGCGGCGCGGCTGCCGCCAATACCGTGCTCAACCAGCACGGCGCAGGCGTAGCGCGGATTCTCATACGGCATGAATGAAATGAACAGCGCATGGTCGCGCCGCGTCCACGGGAGTTGTTCCGGTTTCGTCAGTCCTCTCGCCCGCTCTTCATTGGTGATATGATAGAGCTGGCTGGTGCCGGTCTTGCCGGCCATTTGCCATTCCGGATCCTCGATCCGCGAGCGCGCCGCCGTACCCCATTCATTGACGACTGCGTTCATGCCGGCGCGCGCGACATCGAGATGCCTCGGATCGACGTCGATCGCCGAGGCTTTAGGCGCAGGCAGAATGAGATCGCCAACCGCACGCACCAGTCGCGGGCGCACCGCGGCGCCGGTGGCGATGCGCGCGGTCATGACGCAAAGCTGCAACGGCGTCGCCGTCCAGGCGCCCTGCCCGATGATGGCAGACAGGGTCTCGCCCTGAAACCAGGTCTGGTTCTCCGGCGTGCCGGCGTAATAGGCGCGCTTCCAGTCCCGCGACGGCACCACGCCCTGCTGCTGGCCGGTGACGCCAAGCTCATAGGTCTGCCCAAGTCCGAAACGCCTCGCCACATCCGCAAGCACGTCGATATCAAGTGTTTTGGCGATTTCGTAAAAATAGGTGTCGCAGGAGTGTTTGATCGCCCCCTTCATATCGACGGTTCCGTGACCGCCCGGCTTCCAGCAATGGAAGTAGCGGTTGCCGTACCACATCTTGCCCCTGCAATAGACCGTCTCGCTGGCCCTGTGTCCGGCTTCCAGGGCTGCAATGGCGCTCAGGGTCTTGAGCGTCGAACCGGGCGGATAGGCGCCGGTGAGCGACTTGTTCAAAAGCGGTTTATACGGACTTTCGTTAAGGTCTTTCCAAAGCCCGGCGTCGATGCCGATATTGAAATCGTTCGGGTTGAAAGCCGGCGTCGACGCAAGCACAAGAATATCGCCGGTGACGACATCCATAACGACCGCGGCGGCGCTCTGTTTTTCATCCGGCAGTTGCTCGTCCGGCCGCGCCAGCACTTCCATCGCATGTTGTTGCAGGTCGGCGTCGATCGTCAGGGTCAGCGTCTTGCCCTGCACCGGCGGAATCGCATCGTCCTTCATTTCCTCAATGACGCGGCCATGGGCGTTGATCTTGACGTTCATCTTCCCGGCTTCGCCGCGCAGTTCGGATTCATAGGTGCGTTCGAGCCCGTCGCGGCCGACCTTGAACCCGGGCTGGCGGAGCAGGGTGCGCGCTTCGTCGGTCTCCTGCGCCGCAAGGTCCCGGTCGGTGACGGCGCCGACATAACCGATCACGAAGGCGGACGCCTCGCCGAGCGGATAGTCTCTGGTTTCGCCGACATCCGGCAACACGCCGGGCAGATGCGGGAGGTCGAAATTGACCTTCGAAAAATCGTCCCAGGTGAGGTTGTCTTCGATCTCAACCGGCGTGAAGGCGCCGCGGCGGCGGATTTCACGGATGATACGGGCGCGCTTTTCAGCGCTAACCGGAATCAGCCGGGAAATTTCATCGAGCGTGGCGTCGATGTCACGGGCCTGCTCAGGGATCAGCAGCACACGGAAATTCTTGCGGTTCGAAGCGAGTACATTGCCGAACCGGTCGATAATCTCGCCGCGCAAGGGGGTCAGAATGCGCCGGTTGAACTGGTTCTCGAGCGCAAGGTCGGAATATTTCTGATAATCGGCGACCTGCAGCTGATAGAGACGTACGCCAACGCCGCCGAGTAGCAAACTCACCCCGCCGCCGAACAACACCGTGCGCCGCGAAACGATTTCCTGACGCTCCGGATCGTGGGTGTTGAATACGGGCATCGTCAGCCCTCCACCAGCACGCGGCGATGCAACTGCCCGAAGACCATGCCGAACAGCGGATAGATCAACACTGTCGCGGCCATCTGGGCGAGAAGGCTTCCAACGGGAAGCAGCGCGCCGGACATCAAACTCATCACAAGCCAGAGCATAAGACTTGCGCCCGCCGTCGCCAAGGCGAATCCGAGCCAGACGACTTTTTGTTCGCGGCCCATGAAATAGGAGCGCTGCGACATCACGATAAATTGCGTGGCAAGGTAAACGGCCGCCCAAAGGCCAAGCGGCCCGCCGGTTAACAGGTCCTGTAAAACACCGATGAAGAAGACGCTCACCGAGGGAAGAAATTCAGGCGCGTAAACCGACCAGAAAAAGACGACGACGAGCGGCACGATCGGCGTCGGCGCCCAGCCTTCAAACAGTCTCAAAGGCAAAGCCAGGAAAATAACGCCGAGAACGCCGAGGATCATCGGCGTCGCCGCTTTCAAAAGGCTAAGCAGGTTTTCCGCGCGATAACCCATACTGGCCGGCCCTCACCCTTCCGCCGGCGCCGGCGCTTCTTCGGCTTCGCCGTCTTGCGTTTCCGTGACGGCGCCTTCGTCAACCGCCGGGAACTCGTAATTGAGAATCCGCACCATCCGGGTTTCAGCGTAGTCGGCGAACAGATCGACAAGAATGTCGCCGCTTTTTTCACTGTCGATAACGCCGACCGGCAGGCCGCGCGGCAGGACGCCGCCGGCGCCGGAAGTAAGCACGCGCTGGCCGGGCGTAACCTCGATGACGTCGGCGCTTTCTGTAATGGCGATCACCGGCCTCGCCCTGGTGTTGCCGACGAGAATGCCTTCAAGGCCCGTATCCTCGATGTAAACAGGCACGCGGCTTTGAATATCGGTGAGAAGAAGCACGCGCGAGGCTTTCGAACCGGTGTGAACGATGTGGCCCACAAGCCCCTTGTCGCCGACCACCGCCTGACCGCTCTCGACATTTTTCGACCGGCCCGCGTTGACGATCATTGAGCGGGCGAATGCGTCGTTGGCCTCGCCGATAACGAAGGCGTCAACCGGATCGGCCTCGGGCGGCGCCTGATAGGATTGCAGGCCCTCATAAGCGGCGACGACCTTGCGAAGCTCCAGCGCCTCGTTCATCCACTGGCGCAGTTCCGCGTTTTCCTCGCGCAGCGCCTTGTTCTGCTCAAGCACGTTGAAATAGTCGCCGACGCCGCCGACGAGATCGTTGAACCAGGCGATAGGCGCGGAAAGATGCTGGAGGACCGGCGCCGCGGCGTCGATCACCCCTTCACGGGCTTTTTTGAAAACGGACGCTTCAGCGGAATAAAGACTCGACAACAACAGCAGCGTTGAGACGAGGATCAACAGTAAAAGCACAAAGCGGGAATTTGCGCGGCGTCCGAGGCCCTCCCGTTTGTCCTGCCCTAAAAATTCCATACCTCGTCAAACCGCGGGAACTCGCCTTAAATCGCAGAAGTGAGAACGCCGCGCATCGCCTTTGTATTCTCAAGAGCCGCGCCGGTGCCAAGCGCAACGCAAGAGAGCGGATCGTCCGCGACGGATACCGGCAGCCCGGTTTCGTCACGCAGCACCTGATCGAGATTTTTGAGGAGCGCCCCGCCCCCAGTCAACATAATTCCTGTATCGACGATATCCGCCGCCAGTTCCGGCGGGGTCGCTTCGAGCGCGACTTTCACGGCCTCGATGATCTGGCTTACCGGTTCGGCGAGCGCTTCAGCGACCTGCGCTTCGCCGATTCGCACTTCCTTCGGCACGCCGTGCATGAGATCGCGGCCCTTGATCTGAATGGTGGTGCCCGAGCCTTCCGTCGGGATCATTGCCGAACCGACTTCCTTCTTGATCCGCTCCGCCGAAGCCTCGCCGATCAGGAGGTTATACATGCGGCGAATATAGGCGATGATCGCATCGTCCATCTTGTCGCCGCCAACCCGCACCGAGCGCGAATAGACGATGCCGCCGAGCGAGAGAACCGCAACTTCTGTCGTGCCGCCGCCAATATCGACGACCATCGAACCGGTCGGGTCCGTTACGGGCAGGCCCGCGCCGATCGCCGCCGCCATGGGTTCTTCGATCAGTTCGACCTTGCGCGCGCCAGCGGAAAGCGCCGATTCCTGGATCGCCCGGCGCTCAACAGCGGTCGCGCCCGAGGGCACGCAAACGACAATACGCGGAGACGCGAATGAACGGCGGTTATGAACCTTCTTGATGAAATGCTTGATCATCGCTTCAGCGACTTCAAAATCGGCGATCACGCCGTCGCGCATCGGGCGGATCGCCTCGATCTCGCCGGGCGTGCGGCCGAGCATTTCTTTCGCCTCATTACCGACAGCGCGCACGAGCTTCCTGCCGCCGCGGGTTTCGATGGCTACAACCGAAGGCTCGTTCAATACGATGCCTCGGCCCTTGACATAGACAAGCGTATTGGCCGTGCCGAGGTCGATGGCCATGTCCGCGGAAAGCATGCCGAATAAGGTGGAGAGCATGGGCAAATTCCTGTTCGCCGAATGGGTTAGAGGTCAGACGGCGTTTTATCCTTAATGCGTTCCTAAATCGTCAACACTGGCCGCAAAAGCGGGCTTTTCCTGATGAAGCAGGCATGGTCGGCGTTAACGCCTTAACAAGATTCTCCCGGCGTCGACCGGAATTATTCAAGGCGCGGCCTCCGCCGCGCGCATTCGCCTGTAGGCCGCTCCCATCAGCAGCAAGAACCCCAGCCAGACAGCGACGATGCCCGCGATCACGGCGATATCGTGCGGCTCGCGGCTGGTGAAAAAAGCGAGAATGCCGGAGACGCCCTCCTTGAGCTCGCCGGAATCGGGCGCTGCAGCGGCGAGCGCCACGACCAGCAGGATCTTCGGAATGATCCCGATGCCTGTCCCCGCCCAGTATTTCCACAAGGGGATATGGGCCGCGCCGGCGGCGGCGTTGACCACAACGAAGGGCGCTGAGGGCACGACCCTGATCAGCGCGGTCGCCAGAACGCCGTTGCGGGCGAGAAAATCGCTCACCTGCCGTACCCGCGGGCCGCCGAAACGGCGCACCCACCGGCCGCCGAGAAAGTGCCCGATCCCGAAAGTCAGCGTGGCGCTCACCATGGTCGCGATCCAGGCGTAGGTCATGCCCTTCACCGGGCCGAAGACGATGATCGTGCCGGTAATCATCAGGATCTGGGGAAAACCGGCGAGAGCCAACAAGGAATAGATCGAGATGACGCCGACGATCGCCCAGGGCGATTGCGCCGCGCCAAGCAGCATCCGGCTCAACTGGTCTTCGCGGTCGAGATTGAGCCAAGCCTGCCCGAAGGCGAGCATGAACACCACAAAAAGGAGAAGGATCAGCGATATCGCCAGCGACGTCGCGGCCTTGGCGTCCAGGGCCTTAAAAAACCCGGCCAGCCGCCGCAAAAACTCGACCATACGCGAAACAGTCCCGACTGATCGTCCGGTCTCCGCGCTTCCCCAAACACAGAGCCCGGCGGCGCCGGCTTACCGCCTAGCGCCCTAAACACCAGAAAAACGGACCGAATTCCAACACCCCGACCGGCCCATACCCTACCTATGATTGGATAACGCCGAGACGCAGCGAAAGCAATCAGGGCCCTTCGCAGACGGTCGATATTTCGTTTTTTTCTCGAAACGCATTGCCCGCAGGAAGCGGAAGCGCCAACATAACAGCCTGGGGAAAACCGGGCCGGCCTGGCCGGCGTACGGAGGGGAGTTTGCCGATGAGAGCGTCACTCATTTTCTGGGCGATTTTGTTCGTGCTCGGCGTGCTGGTCGGCGAACGCTACGGCTTGCCCGGCGGGATCACCGGATTGACCGATCGCGGTTTTGAGGCGGTCGAAGGCTGGCTCGGCAGGACCGGCGAACCTGGCGCGGAGGATGCCAATGACGCCGGTGCGGTTGAGGAAACCGGCGACGGCGCGGTTGAGGAGACTGGCGGCGATGCGGCGTCGAACGCCGGTCTGCGGATCAATGAAGCCGGACTTCAGATCATCAAGGACAGCGAAAGCTTGCGTCTTGAAGCCTACCAAGCGGGCGGCGCCTGGTATATCGGCTACGGCCACAAGGGCGCGAGCGCCGGTCAGAAGATAACCGAAGCGCAAGCCGACCAGTTGTTGCGTGAAGACGTTCGAACATCGGAAGATGTCGTCAAGGGAACCGTGGCCGTTCCCGTGAACGTCAATCAATTCTCGGCGATGGTTTCGTTCGCCTACAATCTCGGGGCCGGCAATTTTAAAAAATCAACCGTAGTTGAACGGATCAACAAGGGCGATTACGCGGGCGCCGCCGACGGGTTTCTCAATCATAACACAGCCGGCGGCAAGGTCGTCGATCATCTGACGGAACGCCGCCAGAAAGAACGCGCGCTGTTCCTGACGCCCGCTTAGGGCTCGGGATTGACGTTGCCGATATCGGCGACGAACTTCCATTCGCCGTTCTTATCCTTGCGCCACACCGACAGATATTTTCCGTGTTCGACGGTTTCGCCGCCGCTCGCGCCGACGGCGGTGAAGATGTAACGCCCCCAGGTGAAACCGAAATCGCCCGCCTCGCTCGCCATGCCGCCGGCCGGCGTCCATGTCATGTCGGCGCTGGCCGGCCAGGTCGCGTAACGCTCAATGAGCGTGTCGCGCCCCTGATAGGGCTGGGCGCCGTCGGGAAACATGTGAACGTCTTCGGCGGCGAACGCTGCGGGCACGCCGTCCCGTTCCGCCATCGCCGCAAAGGCGCGATCGGCTTTGAGCATCTCGTCGACTGATCCGGCGAATGCCGGCGACAGCGCGGCAAACGCAGCGATCATGAAACCCAGCACTGTTTTCATCGTTCTCTCCCGAACCTGCGCACCGGGCTCGCGCCTCGGGGGTGCGCCCGCCCCCTATGCTCAGCAGAGCATGAAGCGCGATCAGGAGGCAAGCGCGGCGAGCGCCGCTTCGGCGCTCTCATGGCTCGGCCAGCCGGACGCCTGATTGCGAAACCAGGTCATCTGGCGTTTGGCGAAACGCCGCGTGTTTTGCTGCAGCGCCGCCAGGGCTTCTTCGCGCGACATTTCTCCAGCGAGAAAAGCGGCGATCTCAGGTACGCCGAGCGCTTTCATCACCGGCGCCTGCAGATCGACATCGCGCAAAAGCAACGCCCGCACTTCGGCGATCCCGGCGTCGCTGAAAATATCGTGCGCCCGTTGATCGATGGACGCATAAAGGCGCGCGCGCGGCGGCGCGATCACCGCCTTGCGTATCGGACCATCGATGAACGGCGTTCTCGGCAAGTGCTGAAAATGGGAAAGCGGCTTGCCGGTCGTTTCATGGACTTCCCAGGCGCGCATCAATCGCTGCGCGTCGCCCGCCGGCAGATGCGTCATCCCGGGATCGCGTTCAAGCACTTCATCGCGAAACGCTTCTGCGCCAAGCGCATCGCGCCGCGCGCGCGCCGCCGCGCGGATTTCCGGCGGCGTTTCAGGTATCGGCGACAGGCCGTCTTCAAGCGCCTTGAAATAGAGCCCCGTTCCGCCAGTCAGAATGGCGATGCGCCCGGCGTTCAAAATGTCTCCGATCTCGCGCGCCGCCATCCCCGCCCAGCGGCCCGCCGAACAAGCCTCGCTTGCATCGATAGCGCCGTAAAGGCGATGCGGCGCGCGCCGTTCATCCGCCTCATCGGGCCGCGCCGTGACGATCTTGAGATCGGCATAGATCTGCATTGCGTCGGCGTTGACGATGACGCCGCCGGTTTCCTCTGCGAGGCGCAGCGCCGCCGCCGACTTGCCGCTGGCGGTGGGGCCTGCGATAAAGACAATGCGCGACTCATCCATGGGATCAGCCCTATCCGAATGGCCTATATCCTGTCCATCATCGCCAACCCTGCGGCGCCGGTCATTAACGGCGACGTCAAGGCGCGTATCGAGAAAGCGTTTCCGCATTCGCCGCTGACCGAACTCAGCCCCGGCGTCGCGTACGAATTGCAAGTCGACGCCTATGACGAGAGCCTGCTGCTCGCGGTTCGTCACGTGCTTGACGGCGCGCCCGCTGACATCAACCTCGTTCCGCTGGAGCGCCGCCGCAAGAAACTGCTGATCGCCGATATGGATTCAACCATTATCGGGCAGGAATGCATTGACGAGCTCGCCGATTTCGCCGGCAAGCGCGCCGAAATTTCAGACATCACCGAACGCGCCATGCGCGGGGAGCTCGACTTCGAAGCGGCGCTCAAGGAACGCGTGGCGATGCTGAAAGGGCTTTCCGCTTCTGTACTTGAAGATGTCTATGAACAGCGCATCACCCTCACCCCGGGAGCGAAAACGCTGGTGGCGACCATGAACGCTACGGGCGCGGCGACGGCGCTGGTTTCCGGCGGCTTCACCTTTTTCACGGACCGGGTCGCAAAAGCGGCGGGCTTTCAGAGCGTTCAGGCGAACACGCTTGAGATTGCTGACGGCGCCCTCACCGGCCAGGTGCGCGAACCGATCCTTGGCCGCGCGGCGAAACAGAACGCGCTGTTGCGCCTCGCTGGCGAACACAAGATCGAACTTGAAGACACGATGGCGGTCGGCGACGGCGCCAATGATCTCGCCATGCTGGAGCGCGCCGCACTCGGCGTCGCGTTCCGCGCCAAGCCGGCGGTCGCAGAACTCGCCGATGCGCGCATCAGGCATGGCGACCTGACGGCGCTGTTATATCTGCAAGGTATTCCGCAGGCGGAGTTTGCCGCCTGACTTAAGGCCTGAGCGACTCGTAGAACAGGAGATCGCCGCGCTGGACGTAAATCTGCACCGGCCCGCTATTGATATTGCGCAGCTTGTCGAGCTTGCCGATCGCCATTTCAGGGCGGGTTGTCCGCTCCCAGCCGATTTCGAGAATGACATCGCCGGGCTGCAGCACCAGCGCAGCGGGGCTGTCGGGATCGACCGCCGTCACGACGACGCCGTCGACGCTCTGCGGCAAACCATAGGCGCGTCTGATCTGTTCGGTCGGCTCCTGCAGAGTGAGGCCCGATCCTTTCGCCGCATTCGCCGGCAGGAAGGAGTCGGCCTGCGACGCCGCGAGCATCCGCGTTTCGCGCCGGTCGACCTTGACCATCAGCGTCTTGCGCTTGCCGCCGCGCAGAACAACCATCGGCACGGTCGAACCGACCGGCGTGTCGGCCACGGCGCGGGAAAGATCGCGCCCGCTGTTCACCGGGTGACGGTTGAATTCGAGAACCACGTCGTTGGCGAGCACGCCGGCGTCCGCCGCCGGGCTGTTCGGCCGCACGACCGTCACGACTGCGCCGTTCGGACGAGAAAGACCGAGACTGGTCGCCGCTTCCGGCGTCATGTCGTCGATGGAAACCCCGAGCCAGCCGCGCCGCGTTTCACCGAATTCGAGCAGTTGCGAGACAACAGTCGATGCAAGATCTGACGGCACGGAGAAACCCACGCCAACCGAATCGCCGGTGCGCGAATAGATGGCGGTGTTCACGCCGATGACGGCGCCGTTCATGTCGAACAGCGGGCCGCCGGAATTGCCGCGGTTGATCGCCGCGTCGGTCTGGATGAAATCGTCATACTGACCGGAATTGATGTCGCGGTTACGCGCGGAAATGATCCCGACCGTCACCGATCCGCCAAGGCCGAACGGATTGCCGATGGCGATCACCCAATCGCCGACGCGGGCCTTGTCCTGACCGCCGAACGACACATAGGGAAACCGCTGACCGGCGGCGTCCAGCTCCAGCACCGCAAGATCGGTCTCCTGATCGCGCCCGCGCACGGTCGCATGATATTCGCGCCCGTCCTGAAGGGTGACGGTGATGTCGTCGGCGTTGTCGATGACGTGATTGTTGGTGACGACAATACCGGAAGCGTCAATGATGAAACCGGAGCCGAGCGACACCGCCTGCGGCGAAAATTTGCGCTGCAGGGACGGATATTCGCCGGTCGATCCGCGGGCGTGCTGGGACGATGAAATGTTAACGACCGCCGGGGTCAACTGCTCGGCGAGATCGGCGAAACTTTCCGGCGCGTTGCCGCGCGGCGGCGCCGCTTCAACGCCTGAAAACGCCAAAAACCCGACAGCAGCCGCCGGAGCGAATGCACGCAGAAAAGCCGATCGAACCATGATGAGCCTCTAAATTCCCACCCGAACCCTATAGCGCACAGGTTAACGCAAAGCTCGAGAACGGCAAGCGGCGGCGCGGGCGCCGCGCCGCCGGACGGCCCGCTTACCGGCGGCCACTCAAGTCATTGAAATAGCGGAAAAATTCACTATCCGGCGAAAGCAGGATCGTGGTGTCCCCCTTCTGCAACGCCTCCTCATAGGCAAGGAGCGAGCGGTAGAAGGCGAAAAATTCCGGATCCTTGCCGTAGGCGGCGGCGAAGATGGCGTTGCGTTCGGCGTCCGCGGCGCCGCGGATCTTCTGCGCTTCCTCTTCAGCCTTTGCGATGATCTCGATCTTCTGACGGTCCGCCTGGGCGCGAATCTGGTTTGCACGTTCAGTGCCTTCCGAACGATACTGCTGTGCAAGCTGTTTCCGTTCGGCGATCATCCGCTGAAACACCGCTTCGGAGTTCGTCTGCGGCAGGTCGGCGCGGCGAATCTTGACGTCGATGATTTCAACGCCGAGCGGCCGGGCGGCGTTGCTCAAAAGATCGCGAATACGCAGCATCAACTCGCTACGACGTTCTGAAATGATCTCATCGACCGTCACCTCGCCGAGCACGGCGCGGATCGAATCGTTGAACTGGGAACGCAGCCGCGACTCGCCGCCGATTTCCGTACGGACCGATTGATAGAAAAGCAGAGGGTCCGTAATCCGGTAACGCGCGAAGGCGTCGACGATCAACCGCTCCTGGTTCCGGGCGATGATTTCCGTCTGCTCCTGTTCCAGATTCCGATTGCGCTTGTCGATGAAGTCAACGCTTTCCGCAAACGGCACTTTGAATTTCAATCCGGCTTCAGGGTACTGGCTCTTCGGTTCGCCGAAGCGGAATACAAGCGCCGAGTGCGTTTCCGGCACAATAAAAGCCGAATTGAACACGATGAGGAGAAGGCCAGCGACGATAAAGCCGATAAACGGGAGTGCTATTCTATTCATATCAGTTCTCCCCGGCTTGCTTGCGGCGCAACTCGTCCAGCGAGAGATAGGGAACCACTCCCGTTCCCGCGCTTTCATCGACGATGATCTTGTCCATGTCGCCGAGAACGCGCTCAACGGTTTCAAGATACATGCGCTGGCGCGTTACATCCTTCGCTTTGGCGTATTCGGCGTAAATCTCGTCGAAACGAGCGGCCTGACCGCGGGCGTCCGCCGTGCGTTCAGCGGCGTAGGCGCCCGCTTCTTCAAGAATACGCTGCGCCTGTCCGCGCGCTTCCGGCACGACCTGATTGGTGTATTGCCGTGCGTTCTGAATGACCGTCGCCTGATTTTGCTCGGCCGCCTGAACGTCGCGAAACGCCTCGTTGACTTCATCGGTCGGCGGTTCGGCCAAAGTCATGTTGACGCGCTCCACCTGTATGCCGGCGTTGTAGCTATCGAACGCCGACTGCATCAAGTCTTCGGTTTGCCGCGCCACTTCGAGACGCCCGTCCGTCTGCACGAAGTCGAGCGTATTCTTGCCGACAACCTCACGCATCGCCGCTTCGCCCATCATCCTGACAAGCGCTTCGGGTTCGTCGATGTTAAAAACATATTGCGCGACGCCGGGCATATCTTCGCCCTGATCGGGAATAAGATTTGACTTGATCTTCCACTGAACGGTGAAAGCGACGTCGACGATGTTCTTGTCGCCGGTCAACATAAGCCCGGGCGACAACACGCCGCCGCGCCGGTCGTTTGCCGGGATCGTCATATCTCGAACGTCGGAGACCGCTTCCTTTTTCACGTTCTGCACGGGATACGGCACGCGCCAATGCAGGCCTGGGCCGGAAATCGACGAGTATTTCCCGAACGTCGTCACCACCGCCAACTGGTTCGGCGCGACCTGATAGACGCCGCTGAACACCCAGAGCGCGAGAACGCCGGCGCCGATCAGGCCGACCGTCGCGCGGTTGAACTGCGGACCGCCGCCGCCGCGTCCGCCGCCGCCTCTGCCGCCGCGCGGGAAAGCGCGTTTCAGTCGCTGGCGCGAAGCCTGAAGGATGTCTTCGAGATCGGGCGGTTCGCCGCCGCCGCGCTTGCCGCCGTCATTATTGCTCGGACCCCGGGGCGGCTGGCCCCACGGGCCCCGGTTGCCTGAATTGTCTTGCCAGGGCATTCAGCCTCTCTGTTGTTGTCTCGCCCCCATGTAGCCGGGACGGATGCGCGAGTATATATGTCAACGAAATTGCGCGGCGCAACGCGCGCGACCTGCTTTTTCAAGGAAAACAAAGGATAAACGTGCCCGAGCCCCTCGCCATCCGTGTCCGTAACGCGCTCTCGCTTGTGGAAAATCCCGCCACGGGACGCAGCATCGTCTCGGAAGGACTCATTCAGGGACTGACCACCGATGATGACGGACAGGTGCGTTTCACGCTGGAATTGCCGGGCTTTGTCTCCGCCGCGGCGGCGGACGCGCTTTTGAATGCCGCAAAAGCAGCGGCGGGCGCGGTCGACGGCGTCTCCAGCGTGTCCGCGGTCGCCACCGCCCATTCGGCCAAGCCGTCTGCGCCGAAACAGACCGGCGGGCACGACAATCCCTTCGGCATCAGGAAGAAGCCGCGGATCGAGGAAGCCGCCGACACGCTGCAGGGCGTCAGGAACATCATCGCCGTCGCCTCGGGCAAGGGCGGCGTCGGCAAATCCACCGTCGCGGCCAATCTCGCCGTGGCGCTCGCCGCGCGCGGGCTCAAGACCGGTTTTCTCGACGCCGACATCTACGGACCGTCGGCGCCGACCCTCTTCGGCGTCGCCGACAAGGCGGCAGTGAAAGACGGCCGGATCATGCCGGTTAACGCCCATGGCGTCACGGTGATGTCGATCGGCATGATCGTCGATCCGGATCAGGCCCTGGCGTGGCGCGGGCCGATGGTGATGGGCGCGCTCGGGCAATTGATGCGCGATGTCGAATGGGGCGCGCTCGACGTGATGATCGTCGACACGCCGCCAGGCACCGGCGACGCGCATCTGTCGCTCATCCAGTCGAAACGGCTGGACGGCGCCGTGATCGTTTCAACGCCGCAGGAGATGGCGCTCGCCGACGTGCGCCGCGGCGTCGCGCTGTTCCGAAAGACCGATGTGCCGATCATCGGCGTGATCGAAAACATGGCCTGGCTGGAGAGCGATACGGGCGAGCGGCAATATCTCTTTGGGGAAGGCGGCGCGCGCCGGGCGGCCGAAAAGCTGGACGCGCCCTTTCTCGGCGCCATCCCGCTCTATCCGGCGCTCAGGGCCGCGTCCGACGAAGGCCGGCCGCTCGCCGCGAGCAATCATCCGGCTGCGGATGTTTTTAAAGAACTGGCGGAAAAGCTCGCCGGCGCGCTCAGCCTCTAGCCCTTTCACTCATTCCGGCGCGTCCGTATTGGAGTGGTCGTGGACGATCCGCCACACGCCGCCCATGCGCCGCATCACGAGGCTGAAAGATCCGGTTGAGGCGCCGGTATTCCGGGCGAGATTGAAACGGCCGGTGACGACGGCGACATCGTCCGTCACCATCTCAACATCGAGCTTTTCAAGCGCCAGCCGGCCAAGGCCGTTCTCATCGACGTAGACGTCGCGATAGTGTTTCATGGTCGCCGACCAGCCCTTGCTGACGGCGCCGTCGGAAATGAATTTAAGCTCGTCGCTTTTCCAGTAGGTCGCCATGAACGCGTCAAGGTCGCCCTCGTTCCAGGCGGCGGCCTGCGCCTGCAACGTCGCCTTGACGATGTCTTCCGGCTTGCGGGGCGCGGTCGTTCGCGAGGCGGCCGGGGTCGGCGGCGTGACTGTTTGTTCGGGAGCTGAGACCGCGCTCGCCGCAGTCGGCGCAAGCGCCGGTTCCGGCGCGGCGCCGACAAGCTTTCCGATAGGCGTCGGCGCCGGCCGCGTCGCCGGAGCCGATGCAAGACCGGCTGTCAGTTGCGCAGGTCCCTTGACCGCAGAGGGTTGCGGTCCGGCCGGCTCAAACGCCGGCTCGGCGAGGATACGATTCATTTCGGTTTCAAGGATCGCCGCCTCGCGCTGTTCCACCGCCGGTTTCTCCGCATCCGGACTATCAACCTGTTCGAGAGCGGCGGTTACAGTTTCAGTTTCAGTCTCAGGCTCAAGCTCGGGCTCCGGCGCAGCTGGCGGCGGCGCCAGCCGCGCGGGCGGCGGCGCAGCGACTGCAAGCGATTCGGGCGCCAGCGTTTCCGCTTCGGGTTCGGCCGGCGGCGGCGCAGCGGCGACGACAACCCCTACTTCCGCACAGGCGAAGCCCGCGCTTTCGAGATTGGTCGCAAGGCTCCGGGCACCGTCCATGCAGTAAGACGGCGGCGAATTGTCAGCGTGATAAGGCGTCGTGACCGCCCCGGAACGGGTATAGCGCACATCGCAGTTCTCGCCGATTTCTCCGGGCGCGAATACTTCGATCTTGCGCTCGTCGCCGGGTTTCGCACAGGCGATGGCGAGATTTTGCGCCGCTGCCGTCGATGCGAATCCGTATGCGAGCGCGGCTCCTGAAAAGATGAGCGCCAGTTTCTTCATTCATCCCCTCCATTAGGCGGCGTCCGCTCCGCCTCACGTCCTTCGTCCATTCTTACCGCCAAATCTGGCGGGAATATTACCTTATCGCAATTTTGATTACCCGGGACTTTAGGAAGTCCATAAAAATCAAAGGCTTTCGCACTGCGCTGCACGCCGCTCAAGGACCACAAACGCGCAGGCGTACTGGTTTTTCTCATTCTGCGGGCAAGCTGATTCCCGCCGCTCGCGCCACTCAGCCGGATCGAGATCGGGGAAAAACGCATCGCCCTTAATATCCGCCTCGACGCGGGTGAGATAAATCCGGTCGGCGCGGCCAAGCATCTGGGCGTAGATCTCGCCGCCGCCGATAATGCAGATTTCATCGGCGCCGCGTTTTCGAGCGCAAGCCGCCGCCAGCGTCAGCGCATCATCAAGCGCGTGCGTGACGAAGACGCCGTCTGCGGAGAAATCCTGCGTTCTTGTCACGACGATATTGTCGCGGCCCGGCAACGCCTTCCCGATTGACTGATAGGTCTTGCGCCCCATCACCACCGGCTTGCCGAGCGTGACTTTCTTGACCCATTTAAGATCGTCGGAAATTCGCCAAGGCAGATCGCCGCCCGAGCCGATCACCCCATTCTTCGCCACTGCGACGACAAGCGCGACAGGCATATGAGGAGCATCGCCGCTCACTCAGACCGCCACGGGCGCCTTGATATGAGGCTGGGCGACATAATCCTCGATGCTGATATCCTCGAACCGGAACGCGAAGATGTCATGCACATCCGGATTGAGCCGCAATTTCGGCAGGGGCCCTGGCGTGCGCGAGAGCTGTTCGCGGGCCTGGTCCACATGATTGCTGTAAAGATGCGCATCGCCAAGCGTATGCACGAAGTCGCCGGGCTCGAGCCCCGACGCCTGCGCCATCATGGCGGTCAGCAACGCATAGGAAGCGATATTGAACGGCACGCCGAGAAAGACGTCGCCCGAACGCTGATAGAGCTGACAGGAAAGCCGGTCGCCGGCGACAAAGAACTGAAAAAGACAATGGCACGGCGCGAGCGCCATCTTGTCGAGCTCCGCCGGGTTCCATGCGCTGACCACCAGCCGGCGCGAGGCGGGATTGCGTTTGATCTCCTCGGCGACCCACGCGATCTGATCGATGGCCTCGCCGCCCGGCGCCGCCCATGACCGCCACTGCTTGCCGTATACGGGGCCGAGATCGCCGCTCTCGTCGGCCCACTCGTCCCAGATCGAAACACCGTTTTCTTTAAGGTATTTAATGTTGGTATCGCCGGCGAGGAACCACAGTAATTCGTGTACGATGGATTTCGTGTGGAGCTTCTTGGTGGTCAGCAGCGGAAAGCCCTCAGAAAGGTCGAACCGCATCTGATGGCCGAACACCGCGCGCGTGCCGACGCCGGTGCGGTCAATCCGCTCGTCGCCCTCTTCAAGGACGCGGGTTAAAAGTTCCAGATATTGCCGCATGGTCCATCCGAATCGCTGATCGCGGAGAGTTTAGCAAGGCCGGCCGGGCCTCGCAGCCCCGCGCTTTTTCAACAGGGTGGCGCATGCTAGACTGGCCACCAGCGCGTATCGGGTTTTTGAGGGGCGGCATGAGCGGCGACGCAGAACGGCAAAATGCAGGCAAGGGTCTCGGGCTGATCGGTCTTGTGGTCGGTCTTCTGACCGGCGCGGCCGTTTACGGGATTGTGGAATTCTGGCTCGACGACAATGACGACGCGCCGCTCCCCTACGCCGTCCTGTTTTTCACCGTCACCGCCTCGGCGGCGTTTTTGCTGCTTTCCGAGCGGACCATGATCCTGAGGGCGGCGCTCGGCGCGCTCGCCATCGCCGCGGTGTTCATTATTCCCGACTATCACATGGCCGGCGTTCTCGGCGATGAACACGACAATCTATCTGACTTCCCCGCCCTGTTCTGGCTCTTCGCGAGCCGCGGGCTCGTCGCCTATCTGCTCGTCACGCTTCTCAAGTCGTCGCTGGAGGACGGCGCGCCGCCCCCCTATCGGACGGTTTTCTTCCACGGCCTCACCCTGCCGCCGATCGCCGCCGGCGCCGGGGTCATCGCGGTGCTGGCGCTTATTCTCCTGTTCGTCTGGGCGCGGCTGATGAAGGAAATGGACGTCGCGTTTTTCAACAGGCTGTTTCAGGAACCGTGGTTCATCCTGCCTTTCCTCGGCGCAGTCGGCGGTCTCTCGATCTCGCTGATGCGCGCGCAGAACGCGGCGCTGGGCGGCATACGCTCCATCCTGCTTCTTGTGTGCCGCATCCTGATGCCGATCGCCGCCGCGCTCACCGTCACCTTTCTGTTGCTCCTCGTGACAAAAGGCGTCGGCGTAGTTTTCGAACGCACCTTCACGCCGGCGGGTCTGCTGATCGCGCTCGCGATCATCGGCATGCTGCTTTTGAACGGCGTCTATCAGAACGGCGAAGGCGCGCCGCCATCCCCGTGGCTGCGGCTCTCTGCGGTGATCACCCTGATCGGCTTCCCGGTTTATGCAGGCCTTGCGCTCTACGCCTTCTGGCTGCGGATTGAAGACTACGGGCTGACGCCCGCGCGCATCGCCGGGCTCACGGTCAACGGGCTTGTCGCCGCCTATTCCATCGTCTGCCTTGCGGGACTGCTGACCGAGGCGAACTGGAACGCGAAGAGATGGATGCCGGTCGTCGCGCCGCTCAATACGGCGTTCGCCCTGCTCTGGATTGTCGTCCTGATCGCGATTGCAACCCCGTTCTTCAACCCGTGGGCGATGAGCGCGAACAGTCAGTATCGATTGCTGGCGGACGGAAAGATCGCGGCGAAGGATTTCGATTTCGCCTATCTGCGCTTCCAGCTCGGGCGGTATGGGGAAAAGACCCTCGACGATCTCGCCTCCTTGAGCGATCACCCCGAAGCGCAGGCGATCCGGGACGGCGTTGCGCGCGCGCGCGCGGCGAAATCCCGCTGGGATTACGAGCATCCAGAAACGCCGCCGCCGCTCAGCGGCGAACAATAGGCTAGCGCTGGAAAATTCACGCCGGAGCGGATAAAACCTCCGCACGAACATCGCTACATCGAACGGGCTGGCGCCATACTTTGCGGGGGCGAAGACGGGAGAGACCTCTGTGCGATTACTATTCTGTTCAATTCTTTTCGTTTTGACCGCTGTCGGCTGCGAAACGTCTATCCAGACAACGTCCGGCCAGGAATATCTGGATAGAAGCGTCGCCCTCGATGCAAACGACTTCACGGCAAGCGAGGAATTTCAACGCGCTGCGGCGGTTGAGCCCTTATTGACTTTTCCCGCGCGAATTGGCGTCGCGCGTCTGGAAAACGGTCAGCTAACCGATATTCCAGCCGCTGAAATAGACGAATGGGAGCAAGCGCTGGCCCCAATTGCGGCTGACTATGGCGAATTTGTTCCCGTCAACCTGTTCATCGCCGATCTGGTTGCGCCAGGCGGGAACGCCAGCCGGACGGCGTATGGCCGGTATCGCGCCGAGTTGCGCCAGAATGCGATCAGGAAGATCCGCCTCGGCGCCGCCCGTCAGCATCTGGACGCGGTGATCGTTTATGAATCCTACGCCGCCTCTGACTCAAAGAAGACACAACTCGCTCTGGCCGATCTGACGCTGATCGGCGCCTATCTAACGCCCAGCCGCAAGATCAACGCAACAGGCGCAGCGGCCGCGCTGCTTTTCGATGTCCGCAATGGGTACCCCTATGGCGCGACGACGGTATCCGTTGAAGACGACAAACGCTCGACAGCATTTTCCGAGAACGACACGAAAACCTCGCTTGAAGACCTTGTAAAAGCTCAAGCGGTCGCCAAGCTCGCCGGAGAGATTGCCACAGACATGCTGCCCAGACTGAAAACAGAGTTGGCGGCGCCCGAGGCGCCTCCTGCTGGCGGCTAGGCGCGCGCGCGCGGCGAAATCCCGCTGGGATTACGAGCATCCAGAAACGCCGCCGCCGCTCAGCGGCGATTTACAATAAAGGTCTAATCGTCCTTTTTCAGCGGCTGCACCTTGCGGTGCGGACCGTTGTAATCGGCGACCCCTTCGGAGAGGGCGTAACAGGCGAGCCGCACCGCACGGGGGATCGTCACCTTTTCCCCATCCCGCTCGCCTTTTTCATAGTACTGGATCATGCGGCGCTTGAGACCGAGGAGATGCGCCGCGTCTTTCTGGGACAGACTGAGCGCCTTCCGCCACTTCCTGAAATCGTTCGGTTCCATTTTCGTCCCCGCCCCCCGGAGCCGGCGCCGCGCAGTTGGCGTCGCTGAGCGCACTTAATGCATGGATGTAACAAATTCTTGACACTTCGGGCTTTTTTGCAGTGCGGGCGGACAAGACTTCAAATATTTATCCCAATCGCCTATATGTAGTGGGCCCGTTTCGGCGGGCTATGGCGATAAATGACGCGTGTAATAACCGTATCGGACCCGGGGGCGGTACCCGGCGGCTCCACCAAACCCCCTCCTGCCCTGCCGGCTCGGGAGGCTTTGACGGGGCCGAAATAGGATCGACGAGCGTCTAAAGACGATGTTTTCGCCCGGTTGGCCTCCGTTATTTGGCCAAACTGAATAGTTGCTAACGACAACCATTCGGAAGAGTTCGCCCTCGCCGCGTAAGCGGTGCGAGCAACTCGCATTTAAAGTCCTAGCCCCTTTCCAAGGCTAGGCGGGGTTTCGGGAGCACCTGGCAACAGAAGCTCCCACCTTTCCTCGTTTTCGTGCTCCCGAAGCCGTCATTTGCGGGCCTTCGCCCGCGGGCCGGCGCCTGGCGCCAGAAGCCGGGATTTTTCTTGTTCAGCCAATGATATTGCCCGTTGAGAGTTATGGCGCTCCGCCGTCCGGGCGGCTAAAAGACAGTTATGTGAAGAATGCGGGCGGCGCGCGGTGAGAGACGATATCGAACTCGATTACGACTATCTGATGCAGAAGGCCCTGCGCCGGATGATGTATGACGTGCTGACGCTGGTGGCCAATATCGGCGACGCGCCCGGCGAGCATCATTTCTATATCGAGTTCCTGACGCACGCGCCCGGCGTCCAGATCCCCGACCATCTCAAGGAAGAATATCCAGAGCGCATGACCATCGTCATGCAGCACCAGTTTCATGAACTGACGGTCGATGACCGGAAATTCGCGGTCACCCTCTGGTTCAAGGGCAAGGAAGCCCGGCTCGAGATCCCGTTCGCGGCGGTCACCAGCTTCGCCGATCCGAGCGTGCAGTTCCGCCTCCGCTTCGAGCCGGCGAACGCCCCCGCCGCCGCGGACGATGAAACGCCCGCCGAACCGGACGCGCCGGAAGCCGACACGGAACCGGAACAGCCCGCTGAAAAAAATCAGGACGGCGCGGATATCGTCAGCCTCGACTCCTTCCGCAAGAAATAAGCCCCACGGCTTTCCGGGCGCTTTCAACAAACATCGATTTTGGCGGTTTCCGACCGCATGAAGCCGTGATAATCCGGCGCCCAATTCCTATATACAGATTGTAAGCAGAGGCGCGCCCATGACCGACACCCGCATCGAATCCGACAGTTTCGGCGAGCTCAAGGTTCCGGCGGACAAATATTACGGCGCCCAGTCGGCGCGCTCGCTGATCAATTTCCCCATTGGGACCGAGACGATGCCCGCGCCGCTGATCCGCGCCCTTGGCGTCGTCAAGCTTTGCGCGGCGCGCGCCAATATGGCGCTCGACAATATCGATCCGAAACTCGGCGAGGCGATCGCGCAGGCGGCGGGCGAAGTCGCCGAAGGCAAACTCAACGATCATTTTCCGCTGTCGGTATGGCAGACCGGCTCCGGCACCCAGTCCAACATGAACGCCAACGAAGTGATCGCCAATCGCGCCATTGAACTTCTCGGCGGCGAAATCGGCTCGAAGTCGCCAGTTCATCCGAACGATCATGTGAACCGCAGCCAGTCCTCAAACGACACCTTCCCGACCGCGATGCACATCGCCGCCGCCGAAGAGATCGCGCACCGGCTTCTCCCGGCGCTGCAATTCTTACGCAATGCACTGAACGACAAGGCAGGCGCCTTCAAGGACATCATCAAGATCGGCCGCACGCATTTGCAGGACGCGACGCCGTTGACGCTCGGTCAGGAATTTTCCGGTTATGTGCAGATGGTCGCGAACGGGATCGAGCGCGCCGAAGGCGTTCTCCCGCGGCTATACGCGCTGGCGCAGGGCGGCACCGCCGTCGGCACCGGCATCAATGCGAAAGTCGGTTTTGCGGAGAAGTTCGCCGAGGAAGCCGCAGCCTACACGAAACTCCCTTTCGTGACCGCCCCCAACAAGTTCGAGGCGCTTGGAACCCATGACGGTATGGTCGAAGCCCATGGCGCGCTCAACGAGATCGCGGTGAGCCTTTTCAAGATCGCCAACGACATTCGGCTGTTGGGCTCCGGGCCCCGTTCCGGCCTCGGCGAGATTTCGCTACCGGAAAACGAGCCCGGCTCCTCGATCATGCCGGGCAAGGTCAACCCGACCCAGTGCGAGGCGATGACCATGGTCTGCGCGCAGGTGATGGGCAACAACGCAACGGTGAGCTTCGCCGGCAGCCAGGGCCATTTCGAGCTCAACGTCTTCAAGCCGGTGATCGCCTACAATGTCCTGCAATCGATCCGGCTGCTGGCCGACGCCGCTCAGTCCTTCACCGACAAATGCGTCGCCGGGATCGAAGCGAACGAAGAACGCATCCAGGACCTGATGGGACGCTCGCTGATGCTGGTGACGGCGCTGGCGCCGGAAATCGGCTACGACAACGCAACCAAGATCGCCAAGACGGCGCACAAGAATGGGACAACCCTCCGCGAGGAAGCGGTGAAGCTCGGTTTCGTAACGGAAGAAGAGTATGACCGGATCGTGCGCCCTGAAAAAATGGTGACGCCGCAATAAGGCGAAGCGTTTCAAGCCGCGGCGTGGTTAACGCCAAGCCCGCCGCCCCGCATGGACCGCTTCTTGCTTCATCAGGGCAGGCGCGAAAGCGCGTTTGCGGTTACACTTTTGAGGATAGGTCACATGGCGGACAACAAACCTTCCGACAGCCAGCTCCGGCTCCTGCTCGCGCAATTCCTGTTTGCGCATAATGTCGATATCGAGACGCTCTATAAGGCGCTGGGATCGGACCTTTCGGGCGCCGATTCCGAAGCGGTCTCGCATATGGCCGGCATCATCGACGGCATCGCGCTTGCGACCTCGAAGATCCGGGCCCACGGCGTCGACAACTGGGCGAAGAATTAATCAGGCCTTTCCCTTCGGGCTTGATCTTTGGATGCGAACCGGGTTGCTGATCTCAAGAGGCAACCGGTTCGCTTTTTCATGCGCAAACGTTCGATCACCCTGAAAGGCCACCGCACCAGCATCGCGCTGGAAGATGCGTTCTGGACGGCGCTCGAAGCGGCGGCGAATGAGGACGGGCGCTCTCTCGCCGCTCTCATCGCAGAGGTCGACCGGGCGCGTCTTAAAGAGACGCCGCCGCCGGGGCTGGCGTCAGCCTTGAGGGTTTATGTGCTTCAACGGCTACAATAAAGTTGCGCTTTTAACCAAAATCGTCATGGGGGGCGCCGAAACCGGCCGCCTCGTTTGGCGCTGCGTTAAACTGACGAAATTATGCGGCGGACGGCGTTGACCGCACCGCCGGCAATCCTCACACAAAGCATCAAGAGATTAATGCGTGTATACGGATGAATGATTGAAATGACCAATAGGTGCGCCGTAAGAACTCAATCCCTTTCGCGCAAATACGGCTCCTTCATCGCTGTCGACGACCTCAATCTCGCTGTGCCGGCCGGAAGCATATTCGGGTTTCTGGGCCCCAACGGGGCCGGCAAAACAACAACGATCAGAATGCTGCTTGGCCTCATCCGTCCGAACGCTGGTTCGGTCGAGATCAACGGCCGGGATCTCGCCGCAGACCGGAAGGACGCGCTGGCCAGCGTCGGCGCGATCGTCGAAACCCCGACCCTCTACGGCAATCTGACGGGCCGGGAGAATCTGAAATCGGCGGCGTTGCTCATCGATTGTCCCGACAATGACATTGACCGCGTGCTGGAGATCGTGAGCCTCGTCAGGGTCGCCGACAAGCGCGTCAAGGAATACTCGCTGGGCATGCGCCAGCGGCTGGCGCTCGCCCGCGCGCTTCTCGGTTCGCCGAAACTGTTGATCCTCGACGAGCCGACCAACGGCCTCGATCCGTCAGGTATCGCCGACATGCGCACGCTCATTCGCCGCCTGCCGGCGGACTTTGGCGCGACGGTGCTGCTTTCCAGCCATATCCTTGTCGAAGTTGAGCAGATTGCCGATCATTGCGCGCTGATCAATCACGGCAAAACCCTTTTTCAGGGCCGGCTTGATGATCTTATCGCCGAGGCGAAAGCGACATTGGCGATTCAATCCGCTGACGCACAGCGTACGATCTCGTTCCTGCAATCAAAAGGCGTCGCGGCGGAAGAAAAGAACGGCTTGGTCGAAGCGCCTTGCGCATTCGATCGGCGCGAATGCGCGGCGCTGCTGACGGCCATCGTCACTGACGGGCAGGAGATCAGTTATTTCGAATTGAAACGTCCAAGTCTTGAGAATCTTTTCCTGCAAATGACTGCGCGAGGCGAAACGAACCCGTCATGATTAACCTATTGCGTTCTGATATTCTAAAGCTGAAACGTTCCTTGATCCTGCTGCTGATCTTCGGCGTGCCGCTGATGCTGTTCATTGTTCAGACAGCAGTGATCACCAGCGGCAACGCGCCCGACCAGTGGAGGACCGTGGCCATGAGCGGCGGCGCCATCTGGGCGTATTTTCTCCTGCCGATGACCGCAACGGCGATGACCGCCCTTATTGCGCAGGTTGAACACGGAACGCGCGGCTGGTCTTACTGCCTGGCGACGCCCAGAGCGAAATGGATGACGCTCCTTTCGAAATCAGCGCTGGCGGTCAGTCTGATGGCGGTCGTGAGCGTGCTGATCTGGTGCGCGCTGTTGCTTGGCGGAACTGCCGGCGGCCTGATTGCGCCGAGCGAAGCGCTTAAAGGCGGCATTCCATTCGGCTTCCTCGCTATTCTCCTGTTCAAGATGTGGCTTGCGAGTTTTCTCGTCATCGCCATTCAGTCGATCATAGCGCTGCGTTTCGAGAGCTTCGCCGTCGCGGTGGTCGCCGGCATTAGCGGCACTTTCGTCGCGGTGGTCGCCACCAGCGCCAAGATGGGCGTCTACTTCCCCTGGCTGTTGCCGACCAATATTCTCGCTTCCGCCCCCGACCGCGCAGTGCAGGCCCTGATCACAGGGTTTGCCGGCGGATTGATTTTGATGATCGCCGGCTCGTTCTGGCTGGCGCGGCGCGACTGGAACTAAAACCTAACCCGCGGCCTGCGCCACCACGCTCAGGGACGGGCGGCCGAGCACAAGCTGGGCGTAGCAGCGCGTGACGTCGTCCGCATACCCCCTCATCAACGGGCGCACCTGATCGAATTTCTGAACCCCGGCGGCGCGGGCGATCAGCTTGCCGAAACGCGGCCGCACCGGCTCGCGCACCGGATCGCTCCATTGCGCAAGCGCGCGAACGACCTGCAGGCGCGCCCAGAATTCACGGGCGGATTTCAGCGCCTGCGCGGTCTCTTCGGGAAGCAGGCCCGACCGCGCCATGGCGTCGAGCGCCTCGCCGACGCGCGTTTCCTGCACGAAAGGATGAGCCGAGGCGTGGCGGTAGATCAGTGTGCTGATCACCAGTTCGACATCGAGGCGGCCGCCTTCGAGCCGGTCGATATCCCAGTCGGACGCCGCCCGTTCGCGGCGCATCCGCTGGGCCCGGGCGCGGTCGAGATCGCGGAACAGGATGTCGGCGCGGCGCGCGCCCGAAACGGCGCTGCGCAGGGCGTCGCGGGCCTTGTCGGCGATCTTGTCAGACCCTGCGATCACCCGGCCGCGCGCCAGCATGATCTGGTCATGGGCGACCGCTTCCGACTGAACATAGGATTTGAACGCCGCTAGCGACGGCGCCAGCGGACCGGAGACGCCGCACGGCCGGTGCGATGCGTCCGGCGTAATCGCGAAGACGCCTTCGCCGAAATCGTGCAGCAGGTCGAGATAGCGTTTTACAAACGCCTCGCCTGCCTCGCCAAGATCGTCAGCGGCGATGAAGCCGAGATGGGTCGCGGAACCCGGCAGATGCGAGCCTGCGCCATCGAACACATGAAGCGCGATCTTCTCGCCGGCGCCGGCTTCTTCCTTGGGCGCGTTCTTGCGGGCGAAATCGAAGACATCGGCGAGCGTGCGCAGATGAACGTCCTCGAACGCTTCTGCGGCGGCGTCGAACGATGTCGCGCCCGCTGCGGCGCTGAGCGCAATCCGGGCGATAATTTCACGCCGCCAGGCGATTAGCGCATCGAGCGTATCAGCCTTGCCAAGCGGCGGCGGCGTGAAGCGGGACAACCATTCTTCACCGCTCTGGGGCGTTTCCGCTCCCGGCTTCTCGAAGAAAGCCGCAATGCCCTCAGCCGTTTCAGCAAGCGGCGCAACAGCGCCGCTGAAGCAGCCGAGCGCATCGACCAGCGGGTCGCGCGGCGCAGCGCCCTCGCCGACCAGCGCGAAGATATCCTGTTCATCATCGGCGTTGCTGACCAGCTGATCGAACAGGCGGAAAGCCATGTTCGGCTTCTGGGTCTCCCCGAATTCCGTCAGCAGTCCCGGCGCATGAGCGGAGAACCTTGCATCGCCGCCCGCGGGCGCGGCGCGGCGGGCCCATCGGTCGACCGCGGCGGAAAGGCTCTGGCCGTTATGGAAGCCGAGATCTTCAAGCTTGTCCGCATCCTCTTCCTCGCCATCGCGGGGCTTGTAACATTCGACTTCTTTCTGCGGGCCGTTCATCAGTCGGTCGAGCGTATTGTTGGCGTCCTGCCGGGCGCCGTTCAGCGCCGCCGATAATGCATCGTAGGCGGAATAACCGCAAAGCCGCGCAAGCGCCGCCTGTTCGTCCGGCCGGGTAAGAACGGTGGCGGGACAGCCTTTCATCATCTGCATGCGCGAGACGACGAGCTGGGCGAGTTCCTCGCCGGCGACCAGCCGCCGCGACGCATCGCGCGAAAGGGCGCGGGATTTCGCTGCGGTTTCAAAAACGCCGCGCGCCGACGCCGTGCGGAAGAGCGGCCTCGCGCCGCCGACCGCAAGCCGGCAGAGATCGGCTGCACGCCGGAACGGCGCACGCGGATCGTCGCTGTCCCGTTCCAGCGCCGCGCGCATCTCGTCATCGAGCATCGGCGCCTCGCCCCAGACAAGGTCTTCAACGCCTTCGAGGAATTGGCCGCCCGCCACGCGGTCGCCGGCGATAATCCGTGCGCCGGCGAGCCACGCCTTCAACGCATGCGACTGCGGACCTTCCGCGGCGGCGCGCACCCGAGCGGCGCTTTCCGCGTAACCGGCGCCGCTGACGCCGGAGCCCAGCGGCGTTCTCAGGGCGAACAGCGGAAATTCGCCGGGCTTGCCCTCGAACGCTTCGCGGAATTCAGCGCCGATGCGCACGAACACCCGGTCGGCGCCGCGCGCGGCGGGGCCGGAAAACTCATTGTCATCGTAAAGGATGGCGAGATCGAGAGGACCGTAAGGCGCAAGGTCTTCATGGGCGACATCGCCGCTGGCGACGACGAAAACGCCGCGCATGAACTGATTGGCGTCGGCGACCGTCAGCTCACCGCGCTTGACCGCCGCGCGGACGAGCCACTGAATAGCAGTCTCGACAAGACGCTCGGCGAAATCGACCCGCGCCGACGTCGCTTCAGCGACGCTCCACTGCTCGCCGAGTTCGGCGAGCGCAACCGCGATGTCGGCCCGGTTCTTGAGCGGCGCCAGCGCCGCATGCAGCGCATCTGGCCCGCCTACGCCGCGATCCAGTCCGGCGAGATCGCGCGCCGCTTCGGCGAGCACCGCGGAAGGGCCGTCGATCAACGAAGCCGCGGCGGCGCCGGGATGCGTGAGACAAAGCTCGGCGAGACGCCGGCTGGCGCCGAATACGCGCAACATCAGCAAACGGCGGTCAGGCTGATCGAGCGGCGCGCCAGGGTCCTGCCCCAGCGATTCCGCCGCTGCACGCCGCCACCGGGCCAGCGCCCCCGCAGCGCGCGAAGGATCGATTGCATCACCCTGATCGCGAGCCCCGCACCCGCCAGTTACCGCCATGATCGCCACCTCAAAAAACTTGAGAAACGATAGTGTCAAAGCGGGATGAAGGCGTCGTTAAACATATCGTGACATTTAGACTCCCCGGCGAATGCTGATATGAACGAAATCCCTTAACGTCCCTGTTCGCCCATGAACCGAAATATCGCCCGCTCCCTGCTTTTGCTGCGCAAGCTGCGCCGGCGTCTGAAGCGGTTCGACGTGCTGCGGGTCTGGTTTTTTGCAATTCTGATCGGCATCGCCGGCGCCTATGCGGTGATCGGCTTCCGTTTCGCTATCGACGCAGTATCGATGATTGCCTTCGGCGGCACCGAGGAAGACATGGTTAGCGGCGCCGCCTCGCTCGGTTTCCTGCGCGCCTGGGCGGCGCCGGTGATCGGCGGGTTGGCGGTTTCGGCGATCCTGTTCGTCGCTGACAGGGCGAAATGGCTTCCCGGCGGACGCGGCCAGGCGGTTGCGGATGTGATCGAGGCCCGCGCCGTCGCGGGCGGGCGCATTTCGATGCGCGCGGGGCTCTCGGCGGCGGTTGTGTCGGCGGTCTCGCTGGGCGCCGGCGCCAGCGCCGGCCGCGAGGGGCCGGCGGTGCATCTCGGAGCCACGATCGCGTCGTTCATTAATCGTTACATGGGGTTCACCGCGAAACAGCGCCGCGCGCTTCTCGGCTGCGGCGCCGCGGCTGCGGTGTCAGCGAGTTTTAACGCGCCGGTGGCCGGGGTCCTGTTCGCGCTTGAAGTGATCCTCGGCAATTACGCCCTTTCCGTCTTCGGGCCGATTGCAGCAGCGAGCGTCGCCGCGGCGATTATCGCACGCATCCATCTCGGAAACTTTCCCGCTTTCGATCTGCCGTCATACGGGCTCGTGCAGACGATCGATGTTCCCCTCGCCGCCCTGCTCGGCCTGATATGCGGGCTGATCGCTTCCGGCTTTCTGGTCGCCACCGAACGGCTGACCGTCGGCGTCCGCGAACAGGCGCAGAAATACGGCGTTTCCTATCTTCTTCTGCCGCCGATCGGCGGCGTCATCATCGGCCTTATGGGCGCCGTACATCCCGAAGTCTTCGGGGTCGGTTATGAAGCGGTGTCGAACGCCCTCGCCGGCCAGTATTCGATCACGCTGCTGATCATTCTTGTGGTGATGAAGGTCGCGGCGACGGCGGTGACGCTCTCCTGCCGCTTCGGCGGGGGGGTGTTTTCACCCGGACTTGTCATCGGCGCCTTCGCCGGCGCCGCCTTCGGCGCCGCGCTCGCGCATTACTTTCCGGGCGCAACGGCGAGCCCCGTCTATTTCGCGATGATCGGCATGGGCGCGGTTTCCGGCGCCATTCTCGGCGCACCGATCTCGACGACGCTGATCGCCTTTGAACTCACCGGCGAATACGGGATTACGATTTCGCTGATGGTCGCCGCCGCCATCGCTACGCTGATGACCCAGTGGCTGTGCGGCAAGTCCTTCTTCCACTGGCAACTGTCGCGGCGCGGCTTCGATCTTTCGGAAGGCCCGCACGGCGTCATACTGCAGACCATTCGCGTGCGCGACGTCATGGAGAAGATGCCGGCGGGCGCTCCCTTGTCGAAGGAAGCCGAGCGTCTAGAAAGCGGGCAGTCTCTCGGCGAGGCGCTTGCGCTTCTGAACGAAAGCGAAGAGCACGGCCTGCCGGTCGTCGACAAAGCCGAACGCGACAAGGTGATCGGGTATCTATCGCGGGTGCGCGCGCTCGCCGCCTATAACCGGGCGCTGATCGAACAGAATATCGAACACCACACCTGACGTATCAGAACCGGCCGAAGGCGATGCAGGAAAACAGTTTCAACCGTTTCACGACAGGAAACGGCCGGTCGCCCCGGGCGAGATAAAGCGGCGTTAAAGACAGATGCGCCAGCGCCGGCGCGAGCGACGACGGCGCGGCGCGAAGCGCTTCCCGCGTCTCGCTCCAGCATGACGACGCCGCCTGCGCAGTTTCGCTTGCCAGCGACGGCGCAAGCCCCCGCCCTTCACGCGCCATGGCGAAGGCGGCGCCGGCGCGCGCCGCCGCGTCCGCAAACTCATCCCCGCCGCCGAGAAGCTGAACCGCCAGCGCATCGAAAACGCCTTCGGCGCCCGCGGTCCAGCCGGCGACATCTTCCGCATCGGAAAACCCTTCGCCATAGAGCGGCCGTGCGGCGGCGCTGATCGCCATTTCGAAACGATCGGCAAAAGCGTTGTCCGCAAGGCCCGATCTCGCGGCTTCCTCTACGACAGGATGCTTTCGGTGCGGCCTGCCATCCCGAATGTCGGCGAGCGCATCGCGCCACCATTGCAGCCTGATTTCACCGAGCGGAGGTTCGCTCACCGACGCGGGCACGCGCCGCAACTCACATTGCAGCGCGTAAAGCGCCAGCAACTTTCGCGCGTCGTCGCCTTTTGCATATTGCGCGGCGAGCCAGCGGTCTTCATCGCGGCGTCGCACGAGATCGGAACAATATGCCGCTGCGTCTTTTTGACTGTCATCCATCCGACAGATTCACCCGATATGATTGCATGAGCCGGCCCAGATGCTTAAGTCCGGCGTTCCGGTTTTGCAAACAAGTGAAAGAGGCGCAGTAATGGCGATCAAGCTACCCGACCTTCCCTATGGCAAAAGCGACCTGGCGCCGCATGTTTCAGCGGAAACGCTCGACTTTCACTACGGCAAGCATCATCAGGCTTATGTGGAGAAGACCAATCAGGCGATCGCCGGCGGCGATCTCGACGATGCGTCTCTCGAAGACATTGTCCGCGCCGCTCATGGCGAGAACCAGGGACTGTTCAACAACGCCGCGCAAGTCTGGAACCATACGTTCTACTGGAACTCGATGAAACCGAATGGCGGCGGCGCGCCGGGCGGCGATGCAGGCGCGGCGATCAAGGAAGCGTTCGGCGGCGCCGACGGCTTCCGCGAAGCTTTCGCGAATGCTGGCGCGACCCAGTTCGGTTCAGGCTGGGCGTGGCTGATCGCCAGAAACGGCAAACTCGAAGTCGTGAAAACCGCGAATGCGGAAACGCCGCTGACCGACAGCGCGGCGACGCCGCTCCTCACCATGGATGTGTGGGAGCACGCTTATTACCTCGATTATCAGAACAAGCGCCCCGCCTATATCGACGCGTTTCTCGATCACCTCGTGAACTGGGATTTCGTGAACGAGAATTTAAAGAAGGCGTAGGCGCAGTCGCTTCATCCTGAGGAGCAAAATCCTTCGCCCTTCGAGACGGCGCTCCGCGCCTCCTCAGGATGAAGGATTTTGCGTCTCGAAGGACGAAGCGTGTTCGCGATGCGCTATTTACGTTTGTTCGCCTAAGGCGTCGCGGCGGCAGGCTGTTTCGACCAGTCGCGCTTGACGCCGGTCAGCAGCAGGAACGGCGACGCGACGAAGATCGACGAATAGGTGCCGATCACGATCCCCCAGACCATCGCCATGGTGAAGCCGCGCAGCACCGTACCGCCAAAGATCGCCAGCGCGAGCAGCGCAAGCAAGGTGGTGCCCGAGGTCATCACGGTTCGGGTCAACGTATCGTTGATCGACAGGTCGATAAGCTCGCGCAACGGCTTTTGCTTGTATTTGCGCAAGTTCTCACGCACGCGGTCGTAAACGACCACCGTGTCGTTCATGGAGTAGCCGACAATAGTCAGGATCGCGGCGATGATGGCGAGTTCGAATTTCAGCTGCGTGACCGCGAACATCCCCATGGTGATGATCACGTCATGAACCAGCGCGACAATGGCGCCGACTGAAAACTGCCACTCGAAACGCAGCCAGATATAGATCAGCATCATGGCGATGGCGAGGATGACGGCGGTGACGCCCTTCTCGATCAGTTCGCCGGAAACCGTCGGACCGACAACGTCGCGTTTCAGGACGACCATATTATCGCCGAGAAGCTCCTGCAGCGCATTTTGCACTTTCGTCGCGACTTCCTGCTGCACTTCCTCGTCAGCGGTTGCCTGATCGACGCCCTCAGGCACATTCGTCGCCGTCTGGCGTTCAACGAAAACCACGGCGGATTCTTTCGCGTCGATAAAATCCTTGGTCAGTTGCACATCGACATTGCCGACATTGAGCGCGTTCACCGTGCTCCTGATTTCCGCGATATCAAGCGGCTCTTCATCGGTGACCTCGATAGTCGCGCCGCCAAGGAAATCGATACTGAAATTGAGGCCCATGGTCATCAGCGCGAAGATCGAGCCGACAATCAGGGCGCTTGAAAAAGCAAACGCCGCGAAACGGAGTTTCGTGAAGCCGATCTTGGTATTGTCGGGGAAAAGTTTCAAAAGCATGGGTCTCGTCCCCGTTACAGTTTCATCGTCTGCGGCCGCGCCTTGAGGAGGTAGCCTCCGGCCAGCAGCCGCGTCAGCACATAGGCCGTAAAGACCGAGGTCACGACGCCGACCGCAAGCGTGATCGCAAATCCGCGCACCGGCCCTGCGCCGAGCTGGAACATGATCAGCGCCGCGAGGAAGGTCGTAACGTTGGCGTCGAGAATCGCCGACCAGGCTTTTTCATAACCGAGTTCGGCGGCGTTGATCGGCTTCTTGCCGTTCATCAGTTCTTCGCGGATGCGCTCGAAGATCAGCACGTTGGCGTCAACCGCCATGCCGATGGTAAGGACGATGCCGGCGATGCCCGGCAGGGTCAGGGTCGAGCCCATGAGCGACAGCGCGCCGGCGATCAGGATGACGTTGGCGATGAGCGCGATATCGGCGTAGATCCCGAACCGACCGTAGCTCACCACCATATAGATGATGACCAGTACGAAACCGAGCAGGAGCGCCTCCGCGCCGGCTTTCACCGAATCGGCGCCGAGCGTCGGGTCGATGGTGCGCTGGTCAAGCGTCGTCAGCTCCGCCGGCAAGGCGCCGGACCGGATCAGCAGCGCGGTCTGCGACGCTTCAGCGGCGGTGAAATTGCCGGTGATGCGGCCCGAACCGGTAGTGATCGCCGACTGGATAGTTGGTGCGGAGATGACCTCATTGTCGAGGATGATCGCGAAAACCGCGCCGATATTGTTACGGGTGTAATCGGAGAAACGGCGCGCGCCGCGCGTGTCGAATTCGAAATTGATCTGGAAACCGCCGGTTTCGCTATTGGGCGAAGCCCAGGCGTTATTGACCATATCCCCGGTGACTTCCGCCTCTTCGTGAAGCACGATCGGCGGCGCGCCGGACCCCTCGAATTCCGCAAACGGCACCAGCATGCGTCCGGGCGGCATCGGCCCCGAGGGATCGACAGTCGGGTCCTGCCGGTGAAAGCTGAGCTGGCCGGTACGGTTGATGATCGCTTTCAGCGCTTCCGGGTCATTGTCGCCCGGCACCTGAACCACGATGCGGTTCTCGCCTTGCGGCGCGATAGAGACTTCCTTGTTGCCGGCGGGATCGATACGCCGGCGCACGACCTCGATCGAATCGCGCACTGCTTCACTTGAATAATAGATCTGCGCGTCAGAGGTCATGGCGATGTCGATGCGGGGACCGTCGCGCGAAACAATATAAGGGCGCGTTCCTAGACCGAACGTGCTTCCTATGCCGGGCTTGGTGATATCGCGCACGCGGTCTTCGGCTTCGTCGGCGTCGCTTTCATCGCGCACCCGCAACGTCACCGTGCTGGTCTCAGCATTATAGACAAGGTTTGCAATTGAAATGCGTTCCTTGTTGCTGGCGCGGTTGGGACGCATCTCCCGGCGGATATCGGTCATCAGTGACTTCATGCGGTCGTCGATGACCTTGTCCGTCTTGACGCCGAGCAGTAGAGAGGACCCGCCCTGAAGATCGAGACCGAGATTGATCGTGGTGCGCGGCAGGAAACCCGGCAGACTGTTCCGGGTCTCTTCGCTCAGGAGATTGGGGACGGCGAAGGCCAGTCCTAAAAGGACGAGACCGACGACGCCGGCGATTT
>CAJXLJ010000033.1 GCA_913055785.1 uncultured Parvularculaceae bacterium
CGCCCGCGGCGCCAATATCGCGCTTGTTGCGCGCCGCAAGGACCGGCTCGACGCGCTGGCTGCAGAGCTTGAGAGCGCGCCCGGCGTATCCGTCAAGGCCATCGCCGCCGATCTTGCCGACCCGCTCGCGCCCGAAGAGGTCGCCCGCGCCCTTGGTGACAGTGGGATCAAGATCGATATTCTGATCAATAACGCCGGTTTCGGCCTGCCGGGGTATTTCACTGAGAGCGACTGGCGCGCCCACCGCGATTTTCTCGAACTGATGGTCACGTCCTACGCGCATTTAACGCGGCTTTTCCTGCCTGGCATGTTGGAGCGCGGATGGGGCCGCGTCATTCATGTCTCGTCGCTCGCAGGGCTCGGTCCCGGTTCGGCGGGCCATACGATGTATGGCGCCGCGAAGGCGTTTCTCGTCAGCTTCGCCCAGTCGCTCGCCGCCGAATGCGACGGAACCGGGGTCAACGTCTCGGCGCTGTGCCCGGGGTTCACCTATTCGGAGTTCCATGACGTCAACGCAACGCGCGGTCTCGTCTCGCAGCTTCCGAAATACATGTTCATGCACCCCGAGCCGGTCGTCGAGGACGCGCTTGAAGCTGTCGACAAGGCGCATGTGGTTTATGTGCCGGGCTTGTGGAACAAGTTCGCCGCCTGGCTGATGAAAGCCCTGCCGCGGCCTTGGGCGGCGGCGATGGTGCGCCGTCAATCCAGTCGATTCAGGGCGAAAAAATCTTCCATGGACTGAAGGTTTCGGGGCTCGATGCACACATCCGGGCGCGCGCTACGGAAGTACTCACACCTCTAAACGACTGACATCGATGCGCCTTCGGTTCGGATTACGGGTACGCCTGAAGGATCGAACTTATCCAGGCAGTAAACGTTTATCCCATAGTGATCCGGTTGGGCGCGTTTTCTGTGGAAGGTGTAAATGCCGCATCGGGAGCAGAAAAAATGGCGTGCGACTTTCGTGTTCCATTGATACTCGCTCAGGGCCTGCGCGCCAGCAATCAGTCTGAAGCAGGATTCATGGACCTTCGTCATCAGCGCATTTTTCTTTACGCAAAGCGTACAGTCGCAGGTCGTCAGGCTGTCGATATCGGCGTTGATTTCAAAGCGAACGCTTCCGCAGTGACAAGTCCCCTGGTATGCCTTTGGCATCTTATCCCGCCTTTTGCGCCCAGCTTCGGTGTTCGTGGTCGAGCTCGTAGGCGGCCATGGCGGCGAGGGTGACGATATCCGTAACGCCGGCGCCGACCTGTGCGATCTGGACGGGGCGCTCGAGGCCGATCAGGACGGGGCCGAGCACCAGCGCGCCGCCGATTTCCCCGAGCAGTTTCGTTGAAATGGCGGCGGAATGGACGCCCGGCGTAATCAGAACATTCGCCTCGCCCTTCAGGCGCGAGAAGGGATAAATGTCGCGCAGGCGTTCGTTGAGCGCCATGCGCGGCGTCATCTCGCCTTCATACTCGAAGTCGACGTCTCGGCGCCTGTCGAGAATCTCAACCGCGCCGGCGACGCGGCGCGAGTGCTCCGTGTTCGGATTGCCGAAATTGGAATAGGAAACGAAAGCGACTCGCGGGTTGTAGCCCAGATGACGCGCGGCGTGCGCCACCTGCACGGCGATATCGGCAAGGTCTTCGGATTGCGGCAGCTCGGTGACATTGGTGTCGGCGACGAACAGCGTGCGGGTCTTGGTGAGAATGATCGACATGCCGATCATACGCTCGCCGGGGCGCGGGTCGAGCGCGAGACGGACATTCGACAGCGCCACATCATAGTGGCGCGTCGCGCCGGTCACCATGCCGTCGGCGTGCCCGTGGGCGAGCATGCAGGCGGCGTATACGTTGCGGTCGGTGTAGACGAGGCGCGCCGCGTCCCGGTGGAGATAGCCCTGACGTTGCAGGCGCTTGTATAAATACTCCGTGTAAGTGTCGCTATGTTCCGCCGTGCGGGAGTGGTGCGTTTCGAACTCGTGATTGACAGGCAGCCCTGCGTCGGCGAGCGCGTTCTTGATGTAGTCGTCGCGGCCGATCAGCACCGGCGTGCCGAGTCCTTCCTGCTGAAACGCGTAGGCGGCGCGCACGACGGAGACTTCCTCGCCTTCCGGAAAGACGATGCGCTTGGGCGTCTCCGAACCGCGCAGGGAGGAATAGATTTTCTGCAGGAACGAGGCGGAAGGGTCGAGCCGTGCGGCGAGAGTCTGTTTGTAGGTGAAAAGGTTTTCGACAGGCTTTCTCGCGACGCCGCTGGCGGCGGCGGCTTTCGCGACAGCCGGCGGAATTTCAGAGATCAGCCGCGGGTCGAAAGGAGTCGGGATGATGTAGCCGGGCCCGTATTTGAGGCGCTTGCCGTATGCGGCGGCGACTTCGTCAGGCACGTCCTCGCGGGCGAGTTTTGCAAGCGCCTGCGCGCAGGCGATTTTCATGTCTTCGTTGATCGTTCGGGCGCGCGCGTCGAGCGCGCCGCGAAAGATGTAAGGGAAACCCAGAACGTTGTTGACCTGGTTCGGATAGTCCGAGCGCCCGGTGGCGATGATCGCGTCATTGCGCACTTCACGCACTTCCTCGGGCAGGATTTCCGGCGTCGGGTTGGCCATGACGAAGACGATCGGATTTTTCGCCATGGATTTAATCATGTCTTTGGTGATCGCGCCGGCGACCGAAAGGCCTATGCAGACATCGGCGCCGTCCATCGCTTCGACGAGGCTGCGCTTGTCGGTCGGAACCGCATGGGCCGAACGCCACTGATCCATGCGTTCGGTGCGACCCTCATAGAGCACGCCTTTGGAGTCGCAGACCAGCGCGTTCTCATGGGGAAGGCCCATGGCCTTGATGAGGCCGATCACTGAAAGCGCCGAGGACCCGGCGCCCGAGACCGCGACCTTGATGTCCTTGATCGACTTGCCGGTGACGTCGAGGGCGTTCAACAGTCCCGCCGCGGCGATGATCGCTGTGCCGTGCTGGTCGTCATGGAAGACCGGAATATCCATCTCTTCCTTGAGGCGCTGTTCGATGATGAAACTGTCTGGCGCGGCGATGTCTTCAAGGTTGATGCCCCCGAAGGCGGGGCCGAGATATTTGACGGCGTTGATAAAGGCTTCAGGATCTTTGGTGTCGACCTCGATATCGACCGAGTCGATATCGGCGAAGCGCTTGAAGAGCACGGACTTGCCTTCCATCACCGGTTTCGAGGCGAGGGCGCCGAGATCCCCCATGCCGAGGATCGCCGTGCCGTTCGAGATCACGGCGACCATGTTGCCCTTGGATGTATAGTCGTAAGCCTTGTCCGGATCGTCGGCGATCGCCCTCACCGGAACCGCGACGCCGGGGGAATAGGCGAGCGAAAGATCCCGCTGGGTCGCCATCGGCTTGGTCGGCGTCACCTCCAGCTTGCCGGGCTTGCCGCGGCTGTGGAAGTCGAGCGCTTCCTGGTCGGTGAATTTTGTAGAATTGTCGTCCATGTTTATTTCTTCTTCTGCGCCTTGAAGAAGCGCTTACGCCCTCGTCATGCGTGAGGCAAGGAACCTGCCGGAGTTTGCGGTCATGAAGATCAAGCTGAAGCGCGCTTATGAAAAGCCATCCAAAGCCGACGGCAAGCGCATCCTTGTGGAGCGGCTATGGCCGAGGGGCGTTTCGAAAGGGACGGCGGCGCTCGACGAGTGGTTCAAAGAGATCGCCCCGAGCCCGGGCCTGCGCAAATGGTACGGGCACGATCCGGAAAAATGGCCGGAATTTCAAAAGCGCTATCGCGCGGAATTAAAGGCCAACGGGGACGAGGTCGAACGCCTTCGCGCCTGTTGCGGAAGCGGTCCGGTCACTTTTGTCTATGCGGCGAAGGACGAACGGCGAAACAGCGCATTGGTTCTCAAGGCGTGGCTTGAGGGCCTGCCCTAACGCCATTGCGGCGGCGGGGTAAAATGCCTACCTAAATCGGCGTCACAGACTGAAAAGAGATCGATGTTTATCCAGACCGAAGACACCCCGAATCCGCAATCGATGAAATTCCTGCCCGGACAGGCGGTGCTGGGCGCGGGCGCCCTTGGCATGGATTTTCCGACCCTCGCCTCGTCGGAAGCCTCGCCGCTCGCCCAGAGCCTGTTTGAGGTCGATGGGGTGATGAGCGTTTATCTGGGCGCCGATTTCATCACGGTCACCAAGGCGGAAGCAGTCGAGTGGTTGCATATCAAGCCGGCGATCCTCGGGGCGATCGCTGACTTTCTGACCGCCGGCCTGCCAGTGCTGAAGGAGGGCGCCGAAGCGCCGTCATCGGCGCCGGCGACGCCCCTTGAGGATTATGAAGGGGAAGACCGCGAAGTGGTCGAGCAGATCATCGAGCTGATCGAGACGCGGGTCCGTCCCGCCGTCGCCGCCGACGGGGGCGACATCATCTTCAGGCACTATGAGCCGAAAACCGGCGTCGTCTTTCTCACAATGCAGGGCGCCTGCGCCGGCTGCCCCTCATCGACCATGACCTTGAAGGCCGGCATTGAGAACATGCTCAAGCACTATGTGCCGGAAGTCGTGAGCGTTGAGGCGGCCTAATTTACTCCGCAAGCGCGGCGTCTAATTCGCTCTCGAATTCGAAGCCGTAATAGGCTTCGAGAATCTTTGCGCGACGCCTCAATTCCGATTGATATTTTTGGTCGAGATATATCTGTTTTCCGGGCGAGACGTTCGTTTTTGTCTCGCTTATAAAAAGCAACGCGTCCACCATATCGCTTATTGCTGGCCATGAATCATTCGGCACGTCTGTCCAGACTTTCTCTCCATCAATATCTTTTTGAATCATCAAACGCTGGTTGAGGCGGGCGTTGGAGAAGGACTGAGCTGACAGCTCGGGAGAGTCGCTCCGGTAAAAAGTTCCTTTAGGCGCTGGCGGCAAGCCCAGAGATTCAAGATAACCCGGCCCCACGAGAGGCCAGATCGTAAGCGTTCTATCCGGGGCGGCCTCTTTTATGTACCACGCCAGTGATTTTTCAGCAGGGTTATCTGGTTTGGCGAAGCCGTTATTGGGCTGCAAGGACAGCACGTGCATGCCCCCCATGATCGTCAGAGACTTTCTGCCGCGCTCTAATGATTCTTGTTTCAGATATTGCGCCGCATATCCATCCCTGTCGGCGTAGGGCGCATAATCTTCCGGCGAGCTTACGGCGCTCCAATCGATGGGCGGATCGAGCAGCAATACGCGCACCTTTCGGTGATCGGGCCTTTCTGCATTAACGGCGCGGACTGTTTCAAAAAACGATTGGTAAACCGGAGAGTCCCATACCAGCCATTGCGTCGTGTCTCGCCAGACAGGCGCCAGCTCTTCGATTGTCACGTCTTCGCCGCGAACATACCGGTCGACAAGGGTTTGATGAAACGAGTTTCCAAATTCAACGGCGATATCATCAATGGAATCGAGGAATTGCGGGTCGCGAAGCAGCTCGTCCAGGAAACCGTGAAACTCCATATTTGCATGGACTTCGCCCAGAAGCACGGCGTTGTTGACGGAAGACGCGCGGATAATCGCTTCGATGCCGGGCTCGCCCGGTTGGGCGGGCGAGCCCGTGTCTTTCGCACATGAAAACGACAGGCCGACAGCAATCAGGGCCGCAACCGGAATAAACTTCATCATCATTTCTTTGGCGATTTTGAGAAAGCTGCAAAAAACAGGAATCCGTAACAGATGTAAGGCATAGATCAAGTGACGGGCGGGGGTTAAGGCTCTAGTATCCATGCAGGTCATAAGAAGGAATCAAGGCATGTCTGCAAATGTCTACGCCGTTTCAAAAGTCGTCGGCACGTCCAAGAAGTCGATCGAAGACGCCATTGAAAATGCGATCACGCGCATGGCTGCGTCAATCAAGAATCTGGACTGGTTTGAGGTTGTCTCGACTCGCGGTTATCTCGACGAAGGAAAAGTCCGATACTACCAAGTCACTCTGGAAGTCGGTTTCCGTCACGAACAATAGCCACACAATCGAAGGCCGCTTGCAATGTCCGACAAGATGATCAATGACGAAGCGCTCGATATCATCTTCCGAAGCGCGCGAACAAGAAACGGCTGGGAAGACCGGAGCGTCACCGCGACATTGATGCAGGCGGTCTACGATCTGATGAAATGGGGGCCGACATCGGCCAATTGTTCGCCCGCCAGATTTGTCTTCGTTACGTCGAAAGAGGCCAAGGAACGCCTCAAGCCGCACCTCGACAGCGGCAACGCAACGAAGACCATGGCGGCGCCTTGTTGCGTGATCATCGGTCACGACATGGAGTTTTACGAAAAGCTGCCGCAGCTCTTTCCGCATACGGACGCCCGTTCGTGGTTCGCCGGCAAGGACGCCAAGATCCGGGAAACGGCGTTTCGCAACGGGACTCTGCAGGGCGCCTACTTCATGATCGCCGCGCGCGCGCTCGGGCTCGACTGCGGACCGATGTCGGGTTTCGACGCTGAGGGCGTTGACCGAGAGTTCTTCGCGGGCACGGCGATCAGGTCGAACTTCCTGTGCAATATCGGCTACGGCACGGACGAAAACCTGTTTCCCCGCAGCCCGCGTCTCAGCTTCGACGAGGCCTGTCAGATTCTCTGACGCCGCTTTGAATGCGGCCGCGGGGGATGTTCGAACCGTTCCGGCGCCGCTAAGGAGACGCCATGCTGGTCATGGGCCTCGATACCGCGCTGCAACGGTGTTCCGTTGCAATCCTTGAGAATGACGGCGTGCTGGCGCGCAAAGCTGTCGGCATGGAGCGCGGCCATGCGGAGGCGTTGGCGCCCATGGCCGCTGAGGTCTTGGCGGAAGCAGGCTGCTCGGTCCCGGACCTCGACCGGATCGGCGTCGTTGTCGGTCCCGGCGGCTTTACCGGCCTGCGGGTCGCACTTTCTTTCGCCCGCGGTCTCGCCGTCGGAACCGGCGCGCCGGTGGCAGGCGTGACCAGCCTCGCCGCCCTTGCGGAGAATATCGTCGATGCGCCCGAAGGCGGCCTCATGGCGCCGGTCATCGATGCAAGGCGGGGACAGGTTTACGCCGGTCTTTATGAGCGGGGCGGGGCCATATTGCTTGAGCCATTCATTGCGACCCCGGAACAGGCATTGAAACAATTGACCCACGGGGCCGGCGGTCGCGCCGTCCGATTGATCGGGACCGGCGCTTCGCTGTTGCAGGGCGCGCCCGCGTCCTGGGACGTTTCTGAGGGCGACCCCCAGATAGACGTCGTCGCGGTTGCACGTCTCGCCGCGCATGCGCCCGCCCCTGCCTGCCCGCCGGCCCCGCTCTACCTGCGCCCGCCGGACGCCAAGCCGCCTCAGGGCGTAACAGCGAGGGGCGGGAGATGACGAATGCGTGGACCGTGCAGCTGGCGACGGCGGCGGATAAAGCTGCGGTCGCCGCCCTTGAGGCGGAAGCGTTCGGGGAGCGCAGCTGGGGCGCCGCAAGCGTGCGCGAGAGTTTTTCCGCGCCGCGCGTTGCGATCCTGTTGGCTACACGCGGGGATCGCCCGCCTGAAGGTTTTGCGATGTGGCGCGACCTCGGTCCGGAGGCCGAGATTTTGACCATCAGCGTTGCTTCCGCCTCGCGCCGGCGCGGCGCGGCGACCGCGCTTCTCGAGGCCGTTCGGGCCGCAGCGAAAGCCGCCGGCGCGGAGCGGCTGTTTCTTGAAGTGGACGCCGGCAACGAGGCCGCGCTCGCGCTTTACGGCGCGGCGGGATTTCAAAAAATCGGCGAGCGGCGCGCCTATTACCGGGACGGCGCGGACGCCGCGGTGATGCAGCTGCTCCTGTAAAACGCGCGGGCGTTTCGCTTTGCGGTTGCATGGGCGCTGCGCTCGGGAGATAAGGAAACGCATCGGGAACAGGCGCAAGGATTGCGCGGAGGACAGACGGCTATGGACAGACTGGAAAAGCTCTGCAGCGAAAAGGGCATGCGCATGACCGAGCAGCGCCGGGTCATCGCGCGCGTGCTTTCCGCAGCGGAAGACCATCCCGATGTCGAGGAGATTCACCGGCGCGCCGTTGCGATCGATCCGCATATTTCAATCGCTACGGTCTATCGCACGATGCGCCTCTTCGAGGAGTCCGGCGTCGTCGAGCGTCATGATTTTCAGGACGGCCGCGCGCGATACGAAGAGGCCACCGAGCACCATCACGATCATCTGATTGACCTGCGTTCCGGCGAGGTCATCGAGTTCGTGAATGAAGAGATTGAGCAGTTGCAAAAACGTATCGCCGAGGAACACGGCTACAAGCTGATCGATCACCGGCTGGAGCTTTATGGCGTGCCGCTCGACAAGAAGAGCGATTAACGATCGCTTAGCAGATTCCTTCAATTGGCGCCTATACGCCTTGACATTTTTGCGGGTAAACCGCCCAGTGTACTTCTGAGGTTAATCGATAAATAACCGCGAGCGCGTAGCTAAAACACGCGTGGTTATGGATTACTCCGGAGAAGCATCAGTGGCATCCTTAAGAGACCTCTATCCTATTCCCGACATCGATCCTTGCTGGACAGTGCCGCAAGGTTTCGAGAGCGCTTTCGACTGGGAATATGACGACGGCCGTAAGCAGATGATGCATCTTTACCAGAAGGGTAAGGACATGCAGTGGGATGCGCTTTCGCGCATCGACTGGGACGAACAGCTCGGCGCCGAAAACCCGATGGAAATCCCTGACGAAACGCAGGGAATTTCCTACACGCCCGTGTGGGCGCGGATGGACAAAAAAGAACAAGCCGAAATGCGTCAGCATTTCCAGGCATGGACGACGTCGCAATTTATGCAGGGCGAGCAGGCTGCGCTGATCTGCGCCGCGAAAATCGTTCAGCAGGTGCCCGATCTCGACGCCAAGTTCTACGCCTCGACCCAGGTGATGGACGAAGCGCGCCATGTGGAAGCCTATAAAAAATTGCTGCAGAAATTCGGCGTCGCCTATCCGATGACGAAACCGCTGCAGACGCTGGTCGATCAGGCGTTGCGCGATTCCCGCTGGGACATGACCTATCTCGCCATGCAGGTCGTGATTGAAGGGCTGGCGCTCGCCGCCTTCAGCAATATCCGCGATATCGCGAAGAACTCGCTTGCCCAGCAGGTCAACGCCTATGTCATGCAGGACGAGTCGCGTCATGTGGCTTTCGGACGCCTGACGCTGAAAGAGTACTACCCGCAACTCACCCAGAAGGAGCGCGACGAGCGCGAAGAGTTTCTGGTGGAGGCCTGCTATCACATGCGCGACCGCTTCGAGGCGCGCGAAATTTACGAAATTCTCGATTTGCCTGCGGATGAATGCATTCAGGCCCAGTTCGAATCTGGCTATCTTCAGCATTTCCGGTCAATGCTGTTCCAGCGCATTGTGCCGATCGTTCGCGATGTTGGGTTGTGGTCGGATAAAATCCAGGCCGCCTATCGTGAAATGGGCGTCATCGACTTTGCGCAGACCGATTACAGCGCGCTTTCCGCCCGCGACAATGAGCGCGCCGAAGAATTCGATGAGATCAACAAGCGCAAGCGTCAGGAATATGTTGAAGACGTTGCGGCGCTTGGCGCCAAAGTGGCGGCTGCGGAATAAGTTTTTTCACTCATCGGCGCAGTAGGCGGCCGCGAGTATTCGGCCGTGATTGGGCTGCTGAATAATCAGCGCGCAATCCGTTCCTTCCTCAGGGGCAGGGGCGGAGACGCGTTCAGGCCTGTCCGCCACCGCGCCGATCAGCATCATGTCGGTTACGATATTAACGTCAGAAAACACCATATCCGCGTTTTCTCCACGGGGGACGTGCGTTTCCGTAATGGGCGTGAACGTGATGAGATACATTTCGCCGTCAAGCAGCGTGTCTCCTATATCGAAGAAGACCTGATCGGGCGTCCTGTAGGATTTGATCTTGATCTGTTTGTAGCTCGCCCGGACGGTTTCGATCATGTCTTCGACCTGTTCGCGCTCGGAGCCGATGGTTTCTGACACGCCGTTGACGATGACTTGCGGCGTGTAGACGGAAGACCGGCGACGGATTTGCCGATTATAGTCGCGCTGACGATCCGTATACGCTGGATCCGAAAAGGGGTCGGACCAGCGGCCGCGTTTCGTGTTAAGCGAGTTCCAGTAGTCGATGTGCCAGCCGATCGCCACAATATCGTCGCGCTGGGCGAGGTCGGCGAGAAACTCGGCGGCGGGCGGGCAGGATCCGCAGGACTGCGACAGGAACATTTCGACAAGCACCGGCTCGCCCGCTCGCGGCGGGGCGTCCTGGGCCTCGGCGAGCCCCAAGAGGCCGGCGCAGGCAAGCGCCGTCAGGTTCAGCAATGTCGCGCCTTTTCGCATGTGTCCCCGTTCACGCAACCTGTCCCTTTCAAGCGCACGTTGTGCCTTGTCGGGCGGCGATCTTCAAACCAATCCTGCTCAAATCCCCGCGATTAAAGCCGGGAGCGGCTTGTTGCAACGCGGCCCCGCGCCGCCTAAATAGCGCGTTTCGTATGTTTGTCGGTTAAAATGGCGCAATCGCGGTCAAATCAGGGGAAGTCGGTGTTTATCCGCACCTATGGGTGCCAGATGAACGCCTATGATTCCGAGCGCATGGCGGGGCTGTTGAAGCCGCTGGGCTACGGGGTGGCCGCAAGCCCGGAGGCGGCTGATCTCGTTATTCTGAACACCTGCCACATTCGGGAAAAAGCGGCGGAAAAAGTCTATTCCGAGCTTGGGAGGCTCAAAAAGCTGAAAACCGAGAAGGCCCGGACCGGCGCAGCCATGTCGATCGCCGTCGCCGGGTGCGTCGCGCAGGCCGAAGGCGGCGAAATCACCGCCCGGGCGCCGCATGTGGATATGGTGATTGGTCCGCAGGCCTATCACCGCTTGCCGGAACTGCTCGCCAGAGCGGCGCGGGAGAAGGGTGAAATTCTCGAAACGGCGTTCGCCGTTGATGAAAAGTTCGATCGCCTCGCCGACCGCCAGGCGGACGGACCGACAGCCTTCCTGACCATTCAGGAAGGATGCGACAAGTTCTGCACGTTTTGCGTCGTGCCCTACACCCGCGGCGAGGAAGTTTCGAGAAACATCGACGCCATCATCGCCGAAGCGCGCTCGCTCGTCGTGCAGGGCGTAAAAGAGATCACCCTGCTGGGCCAGAATGTGAATGCATGGGAGTCGGCGCCGCCGGCTGGAGAGGCGGGAGAACGGTGGGGCCTTGGCGAACTCTGCCGTCATCTGGCGAAAATCGACGGGCTCGAGCGCATCCGCTTCACGACCTCCCACCCGAGGGATATGGACGACGGATTGATCGCGGCGCTCGGCGAAGAGGAAAAATTAATGCCCTATCTGCATCTGCCGGTGCAGGCGGGCTCGGATAAAGTCCTTAAAGCGATGAATCGCGGTCATACCGCCGAACATTACATTGGCCTGATTGCGCGTATTCGCGCCGCGAGCCCGGATATCGCCCTTTCCGGCGACTTCATCGTTGGTTTCCCAGGCGAAACGAGTGAGGATTTTGAGGCGACATTGGCGCTCGTCGAAGAGATCGGCTACGCCTCGGCCTACTCCTTCAAATACTCCCGCCGGCCCGGCACGCCGGGCGCGGCGATGCCGAAACAGGTCCCCGAAGCCGAAAAGGACGAGCGTCTCGCCCGTCTTCAGGCGCTTCTGGAAGCGCAGCGGGCCGCCTTCAACAAGGCCCAGATCGGGCGGGTGCTGCCGGTATTGCTGGAAAAACCGGGCCGCCATCAGGGCCAGCTTGTCGGTCGTTCGCCCTATTTGCAAAGCGTTCACCTCGACGCGCCAGAATCCATGCTAGGGTCTATCGCGCCGGCGCGCATCGTGGACGTCACCCCGAATGCGCTCGCCGGCGAGTTGACGACGAAAGGTGAGGCCGCCGCGTGAGCGAACGCAAAAGCGCGCTTGAAGTTGATCATGTCGACTTTGACGACAACCGCCTTGCGGCGGAGCTGTCCGGCGAACACGACGCGCATCTCGCCATTCTTGAAGACGCGCTCAATGTGCGCATTGATCCGCGCGGCAACCGTTTCGCCGTGAGCGGGGAGCCCGGCGCTCGCGCCGTTGCGACCGCCGCGCTTGGCAGGCTTTACGCCCGGCTTCAGCGCGGCGAGGCGATTGGAGCCGAAGACGTCCGCGCGGCGGCTCGTCTCGCCGGCGCGGCGGAGGCTGCGCCTGTCGCGCCAATGGCGACGCCCTCTATCAAGACGCCAAAGAGGCTGATTACCGCGCGTACGCCCAATCAGGCGGCTTATCTTCAAAAGCTGAGCGCGCACGAACTCATTTTCGGAGTGGGCCCTGCGGGCACGGGTAAAACTTATCTCGCCGTCGCGCACGCTGTCGGTCTTATGCTGTCCGGCGCGGTTGAACGCATCATCCTTTCGCGCCCGGCGCTCGAAGCCGGCGAACGCATCGGCTTTCTCCCCGGTGATCTCAAGGAAAAGGTCGACCCGTTTTTGCGGCCGCTCTATGACGCGCTTCACGATATGATGCATGCGGATTATGTGGAGCGGCGGATCGCCGCCGGCGATATCGAAATTGCGCCGATAGCCTTCATGCGCGGGCGCACGCTGTCACGCGCGGCGGTTATTCTTGACGAGGCCCAGAACGCGACCCCTGAGCAGATGAAGATGTTCCTGACCCGTCTGGGGGAAGGGGCGCATATGACCGTGACGGGCGACCCCTCGCAGACCGACCTGCCCGGCGGTCAGCGCTCCGGTCTCGCCGATGCGCTTGGCGTACTCGCAGGGGTGGAGGGCGTCGCGGAGGCGCGATTCACCTCGGCGGACGTTGTGCGCCATCCGCTCGTCGCCAAGATCGTGGCGGCGTACGATGCGCGCGACCAGCATAAACCCCGCTCATGATCGAGACGATTGTTGAGGACGACGCCTGGGAAAAAGCGCTGCCCGATGCGGCGGCGCTGGCGGCGCGCTGCGCCGATGCGGCGGGCGTCCTCGAGCCGCGGCTCAGGAGGGAAATGGCGCTGCTGCTGACGGCGGACGCGGCGATGGCCGATTTGAACCGCCGCTTCAGAAAGGTTGAAAAGCCCACGAATGTGCTTTCCTTTCCGTCCGGCGAGGCGGAAGGCTTTCTCGGCGATATCGCGCTGGCGATCGAGACCTGCGCCCGCGAGGCCGGGGAAAAGGGGATTTCCTTGAGCGATCATGCGGCGCATCTCATAGTCCATGGCATGCTGCATCTGATCGGTTATGATCATCAAACCGACGCCGAGGCGGAGCGAATGGAGCGGCGCGAGGCCGCCATACTTGAGGCCATGGGCGTTGCGGACCCTTACGCGCCCGCATTGGAGGCGGACACATGAATGGCGGCGACCCCGGGCCGGGGGATGACGGGCGTGATGACAGCGTGATCGCGCGACTGCGCGCAATGTTCGGCGTTTCCCGAAATGGCGACGGTTCCGACGCGGCGCTCGCCGAAGGGCAAAGCGTCGGCGCGCAACGCATTCCGAATGCGCGTCGCGAGATGATTGAGCGGGTCATCGCGTTCGATGAAAAGAAGGTCGTCGATGTCATGGCGCCGCGCGCCGACATTTACGCCGTCGATATCGAAACCGCGCTGGACGATCTGGCGCGGCTATTCGCCGAGGCGGGCCATTCACGCATGCCGATCTATCGCGGCGATCTCGACGACCCGGTGGGCATGGTCCACATCAAGGATGTGGTGGCGCTGCTGGCCGGCGTCACCCCGCCCGAAGGCGAGGGGCCCGTTCTGAAACGCATTCGCAGAGACATTCTCTACGCGCCGCCGTCCATGCGTGTTACCGACCTATTGTTGCGGATGCAGGCCTCGCGCATTCATATGGCGCTTGTCATTGACGAATATGGCGGCACTGACGGGCTGGTGACGATTGAAGACCTCGTTGAAGAAATCGTCGGGGACATCAATGACGAGCATGACGAAGAAAGCGCGCCGACGATTACGCCGAACAACGCAGGCGGCTGGGATGCGGATGCGCGGGTCGAAGTTGCGGAATTCACCGAGGAAACCGGTATTCGTCTGTTGGCTGATGATGACGAGATAGACACGATTGGCGGCTATGTCGTCTCTATGGCGGGGCGCGTGCCTCAGCGAGGCGAAGTCATCGCCGGCGAGGGCGGCTTTGATTTCGAGGTGGTTGAGGCTGACGCCCGCAAGGTGCGCCGGCTGCGCATCCGCCCGTCTACGGCGAAACCCAAAAAAGCGGCGGAATAACACTTGATGAAGGCGCTTTCCGCGCAGTTCGGAAAACTCGCTGACGCGCTGGAAGCGGGCGCTCGGCGCATCCGCGCCCTGCGCGGCTGGCGAAGGTGTGCGGCAGCCTTTGTTTCGGGACTCGCGGCGGCGCTGGCGCTGGCGCCGTTTTATGTTCTGCCGTTGCTGGCGGTCGGGTTTACGACGCTCATCTTCCTGCTCGATGAATGCGCCGGGATGGCGAAACCGCGCCGAAGCGCTTTCGTCATGGGCTGGTTTTTCGGGTTCGGTTATTTCCTCGCGGGCGTTTACTGGATGGCGTTCTCGTTTTTCGTTCAGGCCGACCAGTTCGCCTGGATGGCGCCCTTCGCCATGACAGGGATGCCGGCTTTTCTGGCGCTCTTCACGGGCATGGCGGCGCTCATCACCCACCTGTTCTGGCGGCAAGGCGTACGCCGCATCCTCGTCTTCGCCGCCCTGTGGGCGGTTTTCGAATATCTGCGCGGGCATATCCTGACCGGGCTTCCATGGAACCTGACCGGCCAGACGCTTGCAGGAACGGCGGCCGGCGCCCAGACCGCCGCCTGGTACGGAGCCTACGGACTAAGTTTTGTCGCGACGCTGCTTGCCGCCGCGCCGGCGGCGCGTATCGGCTACGGCCTGAATGCGCGCGCGTCTCTTAAGGGGCTGATGGCGATGCTGGCCGGGACGGCCGTGCTCTTTACTATTGGCGCGGCGCGCCTTGCGCTTCCGGAACCTCAAACCAGTAACGAGAATTTCGTGCGCATCGTTCAGCCCAATATTCCGCAGCGGGAGAAAATCGCGCCGGGCATGTGGGGGCGGAATTTCAACCGTCAGCTTGAGCTTTCCACCGGCGCGGCGCCGGACGGCGCGCGGCTGTTTGTGATCTGGCCGGAAAATGGCGCGCCGCTTCTCGATGAAGCGCCGACGGCGCTGGACGCCTTGTCCGAGCAATTGCCGAAAAACGCAGTTCTGATCGCCGGTGTTGCGCGCCGCTCGCACGATGCGCTTGACCGTGAGCGCTATTACAATTCGATCATGACGGTGGTGGAAACGGAGCACGGGCGCCGCATCGCCGGCGTTTACGACAAGCACCACCTTGTCCCGTTTGGCGAATATCTGCCGTTCTACGAACTCCTGAATGCGGTCGGGCTCGCGCAGCTGACGCCTTACGGCGACGCCGGGTTTTCCGCCGGTTCGGGGCCGCAGGTCATGAATGCAGGCGGCCCCTCCTTTGCGCCGATGATCTGTTATGAAGTGATTTTCCCGCGCGCGCTCTATCCGAAAGGCGAACGGCCCGAGTGGTTGCTGACCGTCACCAACGACGCCTGGTTCGGCGACACGTCCGGACCGCGCCAGCATCTCGATCAGGCGCGGCTGCGTACGATTGAGGCGGGCCTTCCCATGGCGCGTTCGGCCAATACCGGCATTTCAGCGCTGATCGACGCTAGGGGCCGTATTCTGGCGCGGGTCAAGCTCTATGAACGCGGCCGCATCGACGCGCCGCTGCCGCCGGCCTTACCGCCGACGCTCTACGAACATGTCGGGGACGGATTATTTTTCGTCATGATTCTCGGCGCATTTGCGTTAGGGGTATGGCGTAGGGTCGCAGGCTGACTGCCTTGCAACCTTTGCGCATGAGGCGGAAGCTTCTATAAAACTCAAGTGCTTATGACGCTGGCCAGTCAGAACGGCTGCGGAACAGGGTTAGAAAATGGCCAAGACGCGGAAGCCTGCGAAAAAGGCGGCGACGGAAAAGCCGCCCCGCAAGACGAAAGGCGGTCCCGATCCGATCGACATCCATGTCGGCTCGCGCGTGCGGTTGCGGCGGATGATCCTCGGCATGAGTCAGGAAAAGCTCGGCAAGGCGCTCGGGCTGACTTTTCAACAGGTGCAGAAATACGAAAAAGGCGTCAACCGCATCGGCGCCAGCCGGTTGTTTCAGCTCTCTGAATTGCTGAATACGCCAATCCAGTTTTTTTACGATGATTATGATCCTGCGAGCGGCGGGCCAAGCTACGCAGGTATGGCCGAGCCGGACGCTGGCGACGCTTTCATGAAATTCGTGAGCTCTCCCGAGGGCGTGCAGCTCTGCCGCTATTTTTCCCTGATTGAAGATCCGCAGGTGAAAAAACGCGTGCTCGACCTCGTCAAGACCATCGCCGAGACCGAGGCGACCAAAGCCGGGAGTTAGGCTGACCGTCCGCGCCCGGGGCCATTGGACAGGGGCCCAAGCTTTCGCTATATCCGCGCATATAAACATTTCTTTATATGGAAGGACCACCTGTTTCCATGGCGCGACAGTCTTACTTATTCACCAGCGAGAGCGTTTCCGAAGGCCACCCCGACAAGGTTTGCGACCGGATCTCCGATGAAATTGTCGACCTGATGTACCGCGAGGCGGAACGGGCGGGCATGAACCTTTGGGAAGTTCGGGCCGCCTGTGAGACGCTGACGACGACGAACCGCGTGGTGATCGCCGGCGAGGTGCGCGCGCCCGAGGCGCTGATGGACGGTGCCGGCGGCGTCAAGGCGGACGCCTTCGTTGAGGCCGCGCGGGCGGCGATCAAGGACATCGGTTACGAACAGGACGGCTTTCACTGGGAGACCGCCGATATCGACGTGCTGCTGCATGGTCAGTCGGCTGACATTGCGCAAGGCGTCGACAAGGCGTCCGACGGCAACGCCGAGGGCGCTGGCGACCAGGGCATCATGTTCGGTTACGCCTGCCGCGAAACGCCGTCACTGATGCCGGCCCCGATCTACTACAGCCATAAAATTCTCAAGGACCTTGCGGCGGCGCGTCACGCGAAGGAAGGCGACGCGGCGCTGTTGGGGCCGGACGCCAAAAGCCAGGTGACGGTTCGTTATCAAGGCGGCGAGGCGGCGGAGATCACATCGATCGTGCTTTCAACGCAGCATCTCGATGCGAGCTGGAATTCCGCAAAAGTTCGCTCCGTCGTCGAACCCTATATCCGCAATGCGCTCGACGGGCTCGCGATCGCGGAAGATTGCGTCTGGCATGTCAATCCGACCGGCAAGTTCGTCATCGGCGGTCCCGACGGCGACGCTGGCCTGACAGGCCGCAAGATTATCGTCGACACCTATGGCGGCGCGGCGCCTCATGGCGGCGGCGCCTTTTCCGGCAAGGACACGACGAAGGTCGACCGGTCGGCTGCCTATGCAGCGCGTTATCTCGCCAAGAATGTTGTCGCCGCCGACTTCGCCGACCGCTGCACGATCCAGCTCTCTTACGCGATCGGCGTCGCCCAGCCGCTTTCGGTTTATGTGGACCTGCACGATACCGGCCGTGTCGACGAAGCGGTGCTCGAAAAGGCGCTGCGCGAGGTGATGGATCTCTCGCCGTCCGGCATCCGGCGCGCGCTGGATCTCAACAAGCCGATTTATGCGCGGACCGCCGCCTACGGCCATTTCGGCCGCGAGCCGGACGCGGACGGCGGCTTTTCCTGGGAAAAGACCGACCTTGTTGAGGCGCTCAAAGGGGCGGTCTGAAGGCGGGCGAATCTGGCGCCTGGCGGCTGCCCGCCCTAAACTCCAGGGGCAAACGGAGGAACGCCATGCGCCAGGATATCATCGACCTTTACGACGCTTTCACCCATGGAACCATGGGCCGCCGGGAGTTCATGAAACGCCTGGCAAGGATCGCCGGGGGCGCTGTGGCGGCGACGGCGCTGATATCGGTTCTGCAAAACGATTACGCGCGGGCTGAAACAGTCAGCGAGGACGACGACCGGCTCGAGACATTTACGGCGACGTTCGATCAGGAAGGCCCGGCCGTGGACGCCTACGCCGCCAGGCCGAAAGGGGAGAGCATCCTTCCTGCGGTCATCGTCATTCACGAAAACCGGGGCCTTAACCCGCACATCAAGGACGTGGCGCGGCGCATTGCGCTTGAAGGCTATTACGCATTCGCCGTCGACATGCTGTCGCCGCTCGGCGGCACGCCTGCGGACGAGGACAAGGCGCGGGAGATGATCTACACGCTCGATCAGGAAGAGACCGTCGCCAAATTCGCCGCCATCACGCGCGAACTGGCGCTTGTCAAAACCCATCAGCGCAAAGTCGGTGCGGTCGGTTTTTGCTGGGGCGGCGGTATGGTCAACGCCCTCGCTGTTGCGTCGCCGCATCTTGTCGCCGGCGTTTCCTATTACGGCCGTCAGGTCGCCGCCGAAGACGCCGCGAAGATCAAGGCTTCGCTCATGCTGCATTACGCCGGCGAGGACGCCCGCATCAACGCCGGCATTCCCGATTACGAAGCGGCGCTGAAGGCCGCCGAAGTCGACTATCAGTTATTCACCTATGAAGGCGCGCAGCACGCCTTCAACAACGACACCAACACCGCCCGATACAATAAGGAAGCCGCCGATCTCGCCTGGTCGCGAACGGTTGCGTTTTTCAAGGAAAAACTCGCCTGAGCGCGCTGCGCAACTGTCGAAAGCGCCCCGTGTCATGCGTCGTGTCGTGCAGCCTTGGAGAGGAGAGTGAACATGGCCAGGGGAATTCTTGTCGCGATTTTGGCTTTATGGGCGACGGCGAGCGTCGCTGCAGACGACGCCTCGTTGCTATTGAAGAAATTTGAAGGCGACTGGGTCGCCGAAAATGAGGAAGCAAGGACCGAAATGCGCTGGTCCGAAGCGCTCGGCGGCAAGTTCATGCGAATTGAATATCGGATCAACGTTAAAAATGAGACGGGCGAAACCCCGGTGTTCGACGGAACCGCCTATTACCAGCTAGCCGAAGGCGAAAGCCTGCGCGCCTTCTGGGCGGACACCGGCGGCTCGCTTCATCCGGTCTCGGCCCGGCGCGAAGGAAACGCCATGATTGCGCATTGGGGGCGGCCTGACGAGGGCGAGCAGGGACGCTCCCGCTATGAGCTTCTCCCCTCAGGTGGCGTTGAGGTGACCGACTGGGTCAAAACCGGTGACGGCTGGCGGCGGTTCAATCATAATGTTTTCACACGCGTCAGCGCGCCGGACTGATCTTCCGTCGATATAACGCTGACGGCGGCGGCTGGTCTGCGGAGGATTGATAATGGGTTGGAATTCGGAACACGCGCGCAACGCGGCGTTGCTGGCGTTGTCGATCGTCTTTCAGATTGGCGCGGCTTCCGCGGCTGACGGCGATCGCCGGCTCAACGCGCTGTTCAAGGAATGGCGCGCCTTCGCGCCGCCGCCGGTGGAGAGCTGTGTTCCGGATTACGGGGCGGAAGCGATGGCCGAAAAGGCGGCTGACCTTGAAATATTCAAGACGCGCCTTGCCGCCATGAACAAGAAAGGCTGGCGCAAGAGCGACCTCATTGACGCGAAACTCGTCGCCGCAGAAATGAACGGCATGGATTTCGATCTCCGCGTCTTGAGACCATGGGCGCGCGATCCAAGCTATTACGCAACGGTATGGACCTATGAGACAGACGTGCCGGAGAACGAAGGCCCGTCCATTCATCCGGTCATCGATCTGTGGCGCTACGATTATCCGCTGTCAGAGCGCGATCAGGAAGAACTGACCTGCCTCATCGGCGCTGTCCCCGCCTTGCTTGAGCAGGCCCGGACGAATCTCGCCGCCTCGAATGCGCGTGATCTCTGGGTTTACGGGGATCGCGCCTTTCGCATCCAGAGCGCGGCGCTCGAAAAGCTTGCGACCGGCGATCTCGACCTCTCGACGCGCGACGGTGCGGTCCGCGCCGACATGACCGGCGCCGGCGCGCCGTTGATGTCAGCCATCGCTGAGGCGAAAACCGCGACTGACGCATTCCGCCAGTGGCTGAAAGGGGAAGCGCCGAAAAAAACCGGGCCATCCGGAGTCGGCAAGGAGGACTACAGCTGGCACGCGAAGAATGTGCAGCTTTCGCCCTATGACTGGGAGGCGCAGGCGACGTTGCTTCGCCGCGAACTGGAACGCGCCCGCGCGTCGCTGGCGCTTGAAGAATTCAGGAACCGCAACCTGCCGCCGCTTGAGCCGATTGATGACGCCGAGGCGTGGGAGGCGATGGCGGCGGAAAAGATGGCGCGCGTAACGGACTTTCTCATCGACAGCGGTTTTGTCGAAGACAAGGAATGTTATCGCGCCGCCATGGCGGCGAAGACCGGCGGTTATACGCCGCCTGAAAACAGAAATTTCTTCGCCCACGGGATGGCGCGCGACCCATCGGCGCTTTACGCGCATGACTATCACTGGATCGAACTGGCGCGCCGTAAATATGAGCCGGGCAAGCGTCCCATTCGCGCGGCGGCGCCTCTTTATGACATTTACGCCGACCGTTCGGAAGGCATGGCGACGGCGATGGAGGAATTGCTGCTTCACGCCGGTTATTACGATGACAATCCGCGCGGGCGAGAGATCGTCTGGGTCATGCTGGCGAACCGCGCGGCGCGCGGTCTCTCCTCGCTTTACGTGCAGGCGAATGAAATGACTCTTGAAGAGGCGGGCAAGTTTCATGCGCGCTGGACGCCGCGCGGATGGACCAACCCGGAGAGCGACCTTGTCGCGTTCGAACAGCTTTTGTATCTGCGCCAGCCCGGCTACGGGACGAGCTATATAACCGGAAAGGCGCAGTTTGATGCGCTAATCAGCGCGTACGCGTTTGATCGCGAGCGGGGTGGCGGAGAGATGAATTTCGCCGACTTCTTCAAAGAACTGAACGGCGCCGACATCATTCCATTCTCGCTGATTGAGTCGGAAATGACACGGGCGCCGATAAAAGACGGCCGCGAGTAATGGCCTCGGACGTCCCTGCTTACATCCCGCGCCTTTACGGACGCCGTCAGGACAAGCCCTTAAAGCCGCGTCAGACGCGGCTGATGGAAACGCTGTTGCCGCGTATAGCCGTTCCCGATCCAGAAAAAGGGCCAATCGATCTCAAGGCGCTTTTTCCTGATACGGAAGAAATCTGGCTCGAGGTCGGGTTCGGCGGCGGCGAGCATCTCGCATGGCAGGCGGCGCATAACAGAGAGGCCGGGCTGATCGGCGCCGAGCCTTTCGTCAACGGCGTCGGCAAGCTTCTCGCGCAGATCGACGATGAGGGACTCCGGAATGTCCGCATTCATTTCGGCGATGCGCGCCCGCTCCTTGAAGCCTTGCCTCAGGGGGCGCTGTCGCGCCTGTTCGTGCTGCACCCCGATCCCTGGCCCAAGAAGCGTCATTTCAAGCGGCGAATGATTTCGCCATGGTTCTTTCTCGAGGCGGCCCGGCTTTTGAGGCCCGGCGGGGAATTGCGCGTCGCATCGGATATTCCCGATTATATCCGCTGGACATTGATGCACGCGCAGAACGCGCCGTCATTCGAGTGGACGGCGCGCCGCGCAGCGGACTGGAAAACCCGGCCCGCCGACTGGCCGCAGACCCGGTATGAGGCGAAATCTCTGAAAGAAGGCCGTCATCCTGCTTATCTTGTCTTTCGCCGCAAATAATCGCCGCCTTACCGTCTTGTGACTTGCGGCCTTGCGCGTTTGCCGGAAAAGTGCGGCTCAATAACGGGGCGGCGCATGTCTTTCTTTCGCATCTTCTTGATCCTCGCATCGGCGCTCGCGGTGACGTCCTGCGCCAAGCTGACGCTTGCCTGGGCGGATTTGAAACCCGATGGTGACGCGGCGGTCCCGCCGGCGCTTGGCGCCTTTGAAGGGGGCGGCCCGGTCGCTGGTGTTGCAGACTGGGAAGCGCGGAAACCGGCCTTGCGCGAGGCGTTGGAGCGCGAAGTCTACGGGACGATGCCTGACGGCTATGCGCTGCATGTGCTGGAGCGGAAGGTTCTCGATGAGGAAGCGTTCGACGGCCTCGGGCGGCTCGTTGAGTTCAAACTGAAAGCGGATGTCACATTCGGGGAGGAAACGCGGGAGACGCGCGTTTTCTATATGGATGTGATTGAGCCTTCGGGACGCGACGCGGCGCCTGTCATCTTGATGCAGACCTATTGTCCGCGCCGGGACACCATTCCCCATCCGGCGATCACGCATGTCGAGGGCATGGGCGGTTGCGGCGGCGGCGGGATCGGAACGTCGATCATGACCTATGTTTTCGGGCGCTATATCGCGACGCCGCCGCTCGAGGAGATCCTGCAACGCGGCTATGCGCTCGCCACGATATATCCGAGCGAGTTTGCGCCGGATTCAAAAACTCGCGGCCTGCCGGCTTTGAAGGAGATGTCGGCAGGGCTGGACGGAAACCGGGAACGCTGGGGCGCGGTCGCCGCCTGGGCCTGGGGCTTTTCCTTGATGATCGACGCTCTTGAGGAAGAGAGCGGCGCGAAGGAGCGCTCATATATTACCTGGGGACATTCCCGGTACGGAAAATCAGCGCTGTTAGCCGCCGCATTTGACGACCGCATCGCCGGCGTCATCTCTCACCAGTCCGGCACCGGCGGCGCCTCTTTAAACCGGCGCAAGAAGGGCGAGAGCGTCAGGTCCATCACGGCGGCTTACCCCCACTGGTTCACACAAGCCTACGCCGATTACGCCGGGCATGAAGAGGACATGGGAGTAGACCAGCACCAGCTTCTGGCGCTGATTGCGCCGCGCCCGATCCTGGTCGGGAATGCGCGGCGTGATGTCTGGTCTGATCCGAATGGCGCGTTCCGCGCCGCCATCGGCGCCGACCCGGTTTACGAGCTTTTGGGCTCGGAAGGGCTCGAACAGACCCGCCTTGATCAGTGGAAGCCTGACGCCGATATCGCGTTCTGGATCCGCGCCGGTACGCATGGCGTCGTCAAGGAAGACTGGCCGGCCTTCTTTGAATTTCTCGACGCGCATTTTCCCGCCGGGGCGGCCTCGCAGGGCTGATCCGCAGCCTTCATTTCTCTCGTGACAAACGCCGCCGCTCATGGTTCACCCTTGAGGAAGACAGGGAGCGAGTGCTTGGCCGACGGCGTCACGATCGATCCGGGGGACCTTCAAACCGCGCATTTGCCGGCGGTTTATGCGCGCGCGCCGTCTTCAGTGTCGTTTAAAAAACTGCGCAAACGCATTTTGCGGCAGACGCAGGAAGCGCTTCGCCGGTTCGCCATGGACGGGCCGGGAAAGAGCGGCGGTGCGCAGAAATGGCTTGTCTGTCTTTCAGGCGGCAAGGACAGTTACACGCTGCTTGCTGCGCTGATGGATCTGAAATGGCAGGGCGCGCTCAAGGCCGACCTCATCGCCTGCAATCTCGATCAGGGCCAGCCGGGTTTTCCGAAACATGTCTTGCCGGACTATCTCAAAGCCCTCGGCGTCGATCATCGCATCGTCACCGAGGACACCTATTCGATTGTCACCGACAAGGTGCCGGAGAACAAAACCTATTGCTCTTTGTGCTCGCGGCTGCGGCGGGGCATTCTCTATCGCGTCGCCCGCGAGGAGGGATGCGATGCGATCGTACTCGGCCATCACCGGGACGATGCGCTCGAAACGTTCATGATGAACCTCTTTCACGGCGGCCGGCTCGCCGCGATGCCGCCGAAGCTATTAAATGACGAGGGCGACCTCTTCGTCCTGCGCCCGCTCATCCTGAACGCCGAGGCCGATATCGGGAAGTTTGCGCAAGGCATGAAATTCCCGATCATCCCCTGCAATCTGTGCGGCAGCCAGGAAGGCCTGCAGCGCGCGCTGATGAAGGAGATGCTGGAGACCTGGGAGCGCCGCCACCCGGGCCGGCGCGAGGTGATGTTCAGGGCGCTGCAGCATGTGCGCCTCAGCCATTTGGCGGACGAGAAGGTCTGGGACTTCGAGGGTCTTGAGCGGGAAGACTGAAACCTTCAGCCCTTATTGAACACGCGCAACAGGCATTGTTGCAGAACGTCCTGCGTGTACTGCGCCGGTTTCTGACTTCTCTCCCGCTTCACCATGCGCTTGGCGTGATAGACAAAAAGGCCGAGCGTTTTGGCGACTCCCGCGAGAAACGCGTAAAAGGCGCCGTGGTTCTTGCGATAGTAATGTCGCCATGAGGCGAACCAGTGTGCGGGGAGCCGGCGATTGGCTGCGCCGCTGACGCCGGTCGCCGCGCCGCCGATATGTGTGACGCGCGCGGCGGGCTCATGCCATACCGACCAGCCCTCGCGCTTTAAAGTCAGCATCATGTCGGTTTCTTCGTAATAGAGGAAAAACCCGTCATCCATCGGCGTATCCCCGATCGCCGACATGCGCGCCATGAACGCGGCGCCGGAAACCCAGTCGGTTTCGACCGGCGTCGTCCGGCCCGCCTGATGATCGCGGAATTGTCCCGTCATTGTCTGCAGCGCCTTGATCCCGGCCTCGGCGGCGAACTCGCGAAGAATTGTCGGGAACGCAAACTCGCTGGCGTATTTTTCGCCGCGTTCGTCGAGGATTTGCGGACCGGCGATCGCCGCGTCCGGATGCGCCTCCAGAAGCGCGGCGAGCGCCTCGATGGCGGAAGGTTCGGGGCGTGCGTCGGGATTGAGAAAGAACACATAGTCGGCGCCGAAATCCCGCACGAGGGGAAAGGCGGTGTTGTTCCCTCCGGCGAAACCGGGATTGCCGCCTGTATCGGTTACCGTAACGCGGCCGGCCAAGCCTTCTCCCGCTACATGGGCGCGCAGTTTCTCAAGATCGCCTTCAGGCGAGGCGTTATCGACGATAAATACATGTGCGGCTTTAAAACCGGCGAGCGCCTTCAGAGCCGCGTCCAGATGCGCGGTGACGAGATCAGCCGTGTTGTAATTGACGATAATGACGGCGACGAAGAGCTGGTCGGATGCGGTCATGAGATCATTCGGCTGTAGAAGATGATTTATACTCGATCAGTTTTGATCGCCCGCCGCCGAACCTGCCGGCCCAGTACTGAACGGCGCCGGCTGCCTCCCAGGGTTTTTGCAGCATCGTCAACGAGGCGTAGGCCCAGCTTTGCGCCGTCGGCGGTCGGTCGCGCAAGGCTATGCGCGCGATCTGCAGGGGAAAGGCTGATCCGAGCAGAAAGATCGCCGTGTGAATGAACGCGCCGCCAAAAAGCGTCGCCAGAAAAAGCGCGGTCCAGAAAAGCGGGCGGATCGTTTCGCGGGCCCATATCTGTTCGGGCTCGCCGCGATGTAGATGAGAGACTTCCGCAAACGCGTGACCGGCGCGGCGTGCGCGCTTCAGCCACTGGCCGAGCGACGTCATGTCGATGTCATGGCGCGCCATTTCTTCATCAAGACGAAAGATCCGCCAGCCTTTTGCGCGCAGCCGAACGCAAAGTTCCGGCTCTTCGCCGGCGATCAGGCCTTCTCGAAATTCGCCGGCGGAAATGAACGCTTCGGCGCGAACAAGGGCGATCCCGCCGCATATCTCGGTTTCGCCGGGCGCGGCCGCCCATTCGCGATCGGCGAGCGCGTTGTAAAGAGATCGCTCGGGGTGCTTTTCGCGAACCCGTCCTGATGCGATCGCCGCTTCGGGCGTTTCACCCAAAAAACGCGTCGCCTTTTCGATCCAGCCTTCGGCGACTACGCAGTCCCCGTCCACAAATTGCACGAAGCGGGGCGCGCCTGTTTCCTGAAGGTGCCGGAAACCGGCGTTACGCGCCCGGGCCGCGGTGAAGGGCGTGCTCATATCGAGCCTGATGACATCGGCGCCGAGCGCTGCTGCAGCTTCCGGGCTGCCGTCTGTCGAACCGGAGTCCACATAAACAACGCGCCGCGTCGCGCCGGTCACGGATTTGAGGCAGGCGATCAGCCGCTCGCCCTCATTGCGGCCGATCACCACGACGCCGGTCTCGTCTGATTGTTCGGGGCTTTTATATTCAGTAATCAATGACGCTTTTTCACCGCTCATCCCGGCGCCCGCGCGCGAAAGCGCGCTATTCATATTTTGACCGCTGTTGCGGTCGGGCCGGGATCTCCATCAACAAGCTCTACGCCTGCCTTACGAGATTCCGGCCTTCGCCGGAATGAGCGGGCAGAAAAAATGTTGTCAGGCGTAACGCCGCCCGCCGCCGAACATGGCGCCGAGAATGCCGAACAGGAATGAGGATAAGCCCCAGGCCACGGCGAACCCGCCGCCCGCGTAGACCGCGCCGTGAACCGTCGCGGGCACAGCCGGTTCGAACTGCTCGCGGACCGAGACGCCGATTTCCTTGTCATAGTTGCGCGCCACAAGCAGCGGGCGGACATAGGGGCTGGCGGCGTCGAGTTCTTCGAGGTGCGCTCTCAGGACAACCAGCCGGTCGACCGATTCCGCGTAACCGTCGCACAGGGCGTCAAGGAGGTCGGTGGCGGTCCGGCATTCATTGAGGGCGCTTTCGCGGCTGTACCCTTTTTCAGCGACGCGGGCGTCGAAATCCTCGACAACCGTCGCCAGCCGGTCCACCTGGCCTTGCAGATTCTGCATATACTGCAGCGTGAAGCCCGGCGCCTGGCTGCCAATCAGCGCGCCAGCGACGCCCAGCAAGAAAGCAAGAAAACGACCCACGAGACCCCTCCAGAAAAAGATCGTTGATACCCCAAACGGGATTTTGGCCCATTGCGGCCCTAAAATCCATAGGGCGGGGGATGCTAAGGGGCTGACAAGAGGCCTTCGGCGCCCTATATACCCCGCCAAACGCTAGTCGATTTTCGATGGCGGGCCCCGCGGGGCCCGCTTTTTTGTTACCTTTCGGCCCCCTGGAGACCGTACGGCTTGACGCTGCAGAACGATCGTCTTCTCGACCTAATCGCCCCCGTCGTCGAGGCGGAGGGGTTTGAGCTTGTGCGCGTGAGCATGACCGGGTCGAAATCGAACACCCTGCAGGTGATGGCGGAGCGCCCGGACAGGACCATGTCGGCGGAAGACTGCGCGCGGCTTTCGCGCGCCCTCTCGCCGGTGCTGGACGCCGCGGATCCGATCGCGGGGGAATATACGCTTGAAGTTTCTTCCCCGGGCATCGACCGGCCGCTGGTGCGCGCGAAGGATTTCGAGGATTGGCGCGGCTGGCCGGCGAAGCTCGAGCTCAATCGGCTGGTCGAGGGCCGCAAAAGATTTTCCGGCGTCGTCGCCGGGATGGATGAGGGCAAGGTCGCCTTCGATATCGACGGCGAGGATGAAACCGCGCTTTTCCCGCTCGACTGGATCGCGCAGGCCAAACTCGTGCTTACCGATGAACTGATCAAGGAAAGTCTGAAAGCGGGCAAGGCGCTCGCTGACGAACAGGAGACATCTCATGGAGACCATCAATGAACGCCGTTAGCGCCAACAAGCTGGAGCTGATCCAGATCGCCGATGCGGTTGCGCGGGAGAAATCCATCGAGCAATCGCTGGTGATCGAGGCGATGGAAGACGCGCTCGCACGGGCTGCACGCTCCCGTTACGGTCATGAGACGAATGTGAAAGCCGAAATCAACCCGAAGACCGGCGAGACCCGGCTCTGGCGTCTTCTCGAAGTGGTCGAGGAAGTCGAAAACGACAGCGCCGAGATTACGCTCGATGAAGCGCGTCATCGCAACCCTGAAGCCGAGCTCGGCGACTTCATGTCCGAGCCGCTGCCGCCGATCGACTTCGGGCGCGTTGCGGCGATGGCCGCCAAGCAGGTCATCACGCAGAAAGTGCGCGAAGCCGAGCGTGACCGTCAGTATGAGGATTTCAAGGACCGGATTGGCGAAATCATCAACGGCATCGTCAAGCGCGTCGAATACGGCCATGTGATTGTCGATCTCGGCAAGGCCGAGGCGATCATCCGCCGCGATCAGCAATTGCCGCGCGAGAATTATCGCAACGGCGACCGCGTCCGCGCCTATATCATGGAAGTTCGCCGCGAAACGCGCGGGCCGCAGATTTTCCTTTCTCGCGCTCACCCGCAATTCATGGCGAAACTTTTCGAGCAGGAAGTGCCGGAAGTCTATGACGGCGTGATTGAAATTCGCGCTGTTGCGCGCGACCCGGGCAGCCGCGCCAAGATTGGCGTGATGTCGAACGATTCAGGCATCGACCCCGTCGGCGCCTGCGTCGGCATGCGCGGCTCCCGCGTGCAGGCGGTGGTCAACGAACTCGGCGGCGAAAAGATCGACATCGTGCCCTGGTCGCCGGACGATGCGACCTTTGTCGTCAACGCGCTCGCCCCGGCGGAAGTCACCAAGGTCGTTCTCGACGAAGAGCTTGAGCGGATCGAGGTTGTGGTGCCGGACGAGCAGCTTTCGCTGGCCATCGGGCGGCGCGGCCAGAATGTCCGTCTCGCCTCGCAGCTCACCGGATATGAAATCGATATCATGACTGAAGAGGCTGAGAGCGCCAAACGCCAGGAAGAATTCCGCGTGCGGTCGGAGGCTTTCATGAACGGCCTCGATGTCGATGACATGATGGCGGGCCTTCTCGTTTCGGAAGGCTTCACCAGCATCGAGGAAATCGCCTTCGTCGCGCTTGAAGAGCTCATGGACATCGACGGTCTCGACGAGGAGACCGCCGAGGAGCTTCAGGCCCGCGCCAAGGACTTCATTGAAGCGGAAAACAAAAAGCTCGACGAGAAGCGCAAAGAGCTTGGCGTCGCCGATGACCTTCTCGAAATCGAAGGGCTCGATCTCAAGATGATCGTCGCGCTCGGAGAGAACGATGTGAAATCCGCTGAGGATTTCGCCGGCTGCGCCACCGATGACCTGGTCGGGTGGACCGAGCGCGTCGACGGCGAACGCAAGCATTATGACGGCATTCTGGAACGCTTCGGCATGAAAGCCGAAGACGCCGAAGAGATGATCATGCGCGCCCGCGTGAAAGCCGGCTGGATCACCCAGGAAGAGCTCGACGCGATGCGCGCGGAAGAAGAAACGGAAACCGAAGAGGCGGAAGGAGCTGAAAGCGCTGACGCGACCGCATAAGCAAGAGAGCGCCAGACGATGCGTCGCTACGGGTGAAATCGCCGCGCCGGAACTTTTTCTCCGGTTCGTCCTTTCGCCTGAAGGCGTTGTTGCGCCCGACTTTTCGGGCAAGCTGCCCGGGCGCGGCGCCTGGCTGACGCCGACGCGCGATGCGCTTGCACAGGCGATCAAGTCCGGCGCGTTTGCGCGCTCGTTCAAGAAGGCGGCGCAGACGCCGGACGGCCTCGCGGACGCCATCGAGGCGGGGCTGGCCAAGGCGGCGCTTTCCGCGCTTGGTCTGGCGCGCCGCGCAGGCGACGTTCTCGCCGGATTTGAAAAGACGCGCGCCGGGCTGAAGGAGAGGAAGTTTTCGGTGCTGGTGTCCGCGCGTGACGGCGCGGAAGACGGCAGGCGCAAGCTGGAGGCGCTGGCCGGAGGAGAGGCGGCGATTGTCGGGCTATTCAGCGTTGAGGAATTGTCCGCGGCGCTGGGGCTTGAAAAAGCGGTCCATGCGGGGGTCAAAAAAGGCGCCTCGGCGGATCGTTTCCTGCGCGCGGCGCGGCGGCTTGAAGGCTTCAGGCCGGCGTAAATCGCGTTGATAAGTGAGGGGTTCTCGGTGGACCCCGGCCCCATAGGCATGTATGTCCATGGCGGCTTTCGGTAAGGGCCGGGCCTGTTATGTATTCCCGGCGAAGAAAGCGCGCTTTTAGAAAAGCGCATATTGGAGATTGAATGAGCGACGACGTCGAGACGGAAACAAAATCGAAGAGGCGGCCATTGACGCTTCGCCGCACGGAAACCGGTGCGGTCAAGCAGAGCTTTTCGCATGGCCGGTCGAAAACCGTCGTGGTCGAAACCAAAAGGCGGCGCGTGCTCACGCCGAAAAAGGACGCGGGCGGTGCGGACGGTGATGCGCCGGCGAAAAAAGAAGCGCCCGCCGCCAAAAAGGCTGCGCCTGAGGCCGAATCTTCCGCCAAAAAAGGCGCCGTCTTAAAAACGCTTTCCGAGGAAGAAAGAACGGCGCGGGCCGAAGCGCTCGCAAAGTCCCGGCGCGACAAGGCCGAACGCGAGAAGCGCGAAGCCGCCGAGCGGGCCGAGCGTGAGGCGCGCGAGGCTGAAGAGCGCGCCAAACTCGAGGTTGAGCGCAAGCGTCAGGCTGAAGAAGAAACCAAGCGCGCGAAGGAAGCCGAAGAACGCAGGCGCGCCGAAGAAGAAGCGCGCGAGGCGCTTGAAGAAGAAGAGCGCGAGCGGAAAAAGCGCAATGCGGCGAAAACCGAAGCGCGGGCCAAGGGCCGTACGGAAGAAGAGGAAACCACCAGCGAAGAGCGCGACAATCCGCTCGCCCAGCTCGGCGGCCGCCTCAAGACGCGGCGTAAGGGCGGCGGCGAAGACCGTCAGGCGAAGTCCAAGGAGCCGGCGCGCCGGCGCACGGGCAAGCTCACCATCGCCAATGCGCTTGACGATGACGAGCGCCAGCGTTCGCTGGCTTCGGTCAAGCGCGCGCGCGAACGGGAAAAGCTGGCGCGCCAGCAAATGGGACACGGCAAGCGCGTTCTTCGCGATGTGACGATCCCTGAAACAATTACGGTTCAGGAACTCGCCGCCCGGATGTCGATGCGGGCCGTCGATCTCGTCAAGGAACTCATGAAACAGGGCCAGATGGTGACGGCGAATGCGGTGCTTGACGCCGACACGGCGCAACTGGTCGCTGAAGATCTCGGCCACTCGGTGAAGCGGGTTTCGGAATCGGACGTTGAAGAGGGCCTGGAAGGCGCCTCCGACGCCGAAGCCGATCTCAAGCCGCGCCCGCCTGTCGTGACCATCATGGGCCATGTCGACCACGGCAAGACCTCGCTTCTGGACGCCATGCGCCAGACCGATGTCGTCGCCGGAGAGGCCGGCGGCATCACTCAGCACATCGGCGCTTATCAGATCACGCTTGGCGACGATCGCAAGATCACTTTCCTCGACACGCCGGGCCACGCCGCCTTCACGCAGATGCGCGCGCGCGGCGCGGAAGTGACCGACATCATTATCCTCGTCGTTGCGGCGGACGATTCCATCATGCCGCAGACTGAGGAAGCGATCAGTCACGCCAAGGCGGCCGGCGTTCCGATCATTGTCGCCATCAACAAGGTCGACAAGCCGGACGCCGATCCGCAGAAAGTCCGGACCGACCTACTTCAGCATGAAATTCAGGTTGAGAGCATGGGCGGCGATGTGCAGGACGTTGAGGTCTCGGCGCTCAAGAAGGTCAATCTTGACGGTCTGCAGGAAGCCATTCTTCTGCAGGCGGAGCTTTTGGACCTTAAAACCAACCCCGACAGGCCTGCTGACGGCGCCGTGGTTGAGGCGCGCCTGGACAAGGGACGCGGCGCTGTGACGACGGTGCTTGTTCAGCGCGGCACCCTGAAGCGCGGCGATATTCTGGTCGTCGGGTCGGAGTGGGGGCGCGTGCGCGCCATGAGCGACGACAAGGGGCAGACGGTCAATGAAGCCGGCCCTGCCTATCCGGTCGAAATCCTGGGTCTCAACGGCGTGCCGGATCCCGGCGAGAAATTCCACGTGGTCGAGTCCGAAGGGCGGGCCCGGGAAATCGCGGAATTCCGCCAGCGCAAGCGCCGCGAGGCGGCGGCCGCCAAGAGTTCGGGCACGTCGCTCGAGCAAATGATGGCGCAGCTTCAGAACGCTGAAATCAAGGAGCTACCCGTCGTCATCAAGGGCGATGTGCAGGGTTCTGTCGAGGCAATCGCCAGTTCGCTTGAAAAACTTTCCACCGACGAAGTGCGCGTGCGCCTCCTGCATGACGGAGTCGGCGGGATTTCCGAGAGCGACGTTATTCTCGCCGCGGCGTCAAGCGCGCCGGTGATCGGCTTTAACGTGCGCGCCAACAAGCAGGCACGTGACGAGGCGGAACGCAACGGCGTTGAGATTCGCTATTATTCGGTGATCTACGACCTGATCGATGATATCAAGGCCGTGCTTTCCGGCATGCTCGAACCGGAACTGAGAGAAACCTTCCTCGGCAACGCGGAGATTCTCGAGGTCTTCAACATCACCAAGCGGGGCAAGGTCGCCGGCTGCCGTGTCGTCGAAGGCCAGGTGCGCCGCGGCGCGAAGGTCCGCCTCATCCGCGACAATGTCGTCATCCACGAGGGCGAGCTGTCCCAGCTCAAGCGTTTCAAGGATGATGTGCAGGAAGTGCCGATGGGTCAGGAATGCGGCATGAGCTTTGCGAATTACGAAGACCTCAAGGCTGGCGATACGATCGAATGCTTCGCCGTCGAGAAGATCACGCGGACGCTTTAAGTCTTTTGCCGCTCATTGCTGCTTTCGCAGGCGTGGGCGGGATTTGAAGATATTGTTGGGGCTTCCGATGCCGAAATTGCGCCCTCTCGATCCCGAACGCGACGGCAAGGCGCTTCACGCCATTTTCGGCGATGAAGAATGCTGCCGCTATATGACGAAACCGGCGAACGCATCGGTCGAAGAAACGATCCGTGATTTGAAAAAATGGACGACCGGTCTTGAAGACACGAGCTGGGCGATCGTCGAAGAGCCGGACGGCGAAGCGCTGGGACGTGTCGCGCTGTTCTCAGGCGGACAGCCTGACGTCTGGGAAGTCGGGATCATGATCGTCCCCTCGGCGCAGGGAAAAGGGCTTGCGACAGGGGCGCTCGCCCAGGCGATCGATATCGCTTTTGACAGGCTCGGCGCGCGGCGGATTTACGCCGACATCGACCCTGACAACACGGCCTCGCTTCGCGCCTTTGAGAAGCTCGGCTTCCAGCGCGAAGGGCTGTTGCGCGCCGCCTGGGATACCCATATCGGCATACGCGACTCCGTCATCATGGGGCTGCTACCAGGCGACCCGCGCCCATGGAAACCGTAAATGACGCCTTTCAAGGTATGCTGCATTCAGTCGCCTGA
>CAJXLJ010000034.1 GCA_913055785.1 uncultured Parvularculaceae bacterium
CTCGCCGAGCCGCCCCGCCGCATTTCCGCTTGTCCTGTCCTCGATATCCGCCTGCATGCCCGCCCCTCTCGCACTCGTTCAACGGCCTGAAAACGCTACCTGCGGTCCATGAAAGCCGGGTTTTCGAATCCGCCGCAACTTGTCCAAAATTTGCCGCGTATTGGCGGTTTAACCTTGTCGCCGCACCGTCCGCCAAGGGGTGACGCGGCTTTCGACGCGCCTTATAAGGGGGCGGTTTCGAATTAGGAGGGGTTTTCATGAATCCAGGCTGGACAGGCGTAACCATCATTATCGCCTTTATCGTCATTTTCGCGATCCTTAATCTGGCGGAAAAAGGCCGGATCGACTGAAAACGGACCTTCGCGCGGACTTTAAAAGCCCCCGCGCCGCGCCATATGCGCTGAAGCTGTTTGTTTCCCCATAAAGGCCGTTCATGGACGCTGCGATCATTCAAGCGACGATTTTGATCATTCTGGGACTGGCGATATTGCTCGTCGCGGGAGATTTGCTTGTCCGCGGGGCCGTGGGCCTCGCCGCAGCGCTCAAGATCCCCGCTTTGTTGATCAGCCTCACCATCGTCGCCTTTGGCACATCCGCGCCGGAACTGGTCGTGACCGTGCAGGCGGTGCTGAAAGGCAATGACGGCATCGCGCTCGGCAACATCATCGGCTCGAACATCGCCAATGTGCTTCTGGTGCTTGGCGTGCCGGCGCTGATTTACCCGATCACCACGCATGTCCCGGGGCTGCGCCGTCATGCCGTGTTCATGCTCGCGGCGACGGCGGCTTTCATCGCGGCGGCCTATGTCGCCGGCAGGATCGATACGCAGATCGGCGGCGTCCTGTTCGCCGGCATCATCATTTATGTCGGCTATATGTGGTTTCGCGCGAGCCACGGGGGCAATGAGCCGGTCATCGACGAGGTCGAGGAATATCTCGAAAGCGCCAGCGTCTCTCTGAAAACCATCGCGTTTCTGGCCCTCGGCCTGATCGGTCTGCCGGCGGGCGCGCACCTTCTGGTCAGCAACGGCGCCAGCCTCGCCGCCGATCTCGGCATTCGCGAGGAGCTGATCGGCCTCACCATCGTCGCTTTCGGCACCTCACTGCCCGAACTCGCCACGGTCTTCGCGGCGGCGCTGCACAAGAAGTCCGACGTGGCGATCGGCGGGGTCATCGGTTCGAACATCTTCAACATTCTTGCGGTTGGCGGCGCAGCGGGCCTGGCCGGCACCGCCTATTTCGATCCGGCCTCATTGCGGTTCGATATTCCGGTTATGATCCTCGCAACCCTGCTGCTCTCCTTCTACGTCCTGACCCGCCGCGACATCGGACGGCTGACTGGTTTTGCGTTCGCCGGCTTCTATCTTGTTTTCATCTTCATGCTGGCGCAGTCGGCGGGAGCTTTTTAGGCCATGGCGACTTCCGGCGCCGCACTCGTGACCGGCGCGGGCGCGCGTCTCGGCAAGGCCATGGCGCTCGCCCTTGCTGACGCCGGTTACGACATCGCGATCCATTACCGTTCGTCGAAGGCGCAAGCCGATGAAGTCGCCGCCTTGATTGAAAAGACGGGGCGCAAAGCCGTCACCCTCAAGGCCGACCTCTCTCTCGAAGACGAAACAGCGGCGCTTGTCGGCGCGGCGAATGCGGCGCTCGGCCCGTTGCGCCTCCTCGTCAATTCCGCCTCGGTCTTCGAGCATGACGACATAAACGCCATGACTCGGGAAAGCTGGGACACGCATATCGAAACCAACCTGCGCGCGCCGTTGAAACTCACGCAGGATTTCGCAAGACAGGCCGAGGCCGGGAAAGACAATCTCGTCGTCAACCTCATCGATCAACGGGTGTTGAAACTGACGCCGCAATTTCTGTCCTACACAGTCTCGAAATCCGCGCTCTATTCCCTGACCAAGACTCTCGCCCAGGCCCTGGGTCCGCAAGGCGTCCGGGTCAACGCCATCGGCCCGGGCCCGACGCTCAAAAACCCGCGCCAGTCCGATGCGGACTGGGAACGCCAGAACAGGGCGACGGTGCTCGGCCACGGCGCCGACCCGGATGATATTTGCGGCGCGCTCTTATATCTCGTATCGGCGAAGGCGGTGACCGGACAGATGATCGCCGTCGATGGCGGCCAGCATCTTGGCTGGCGCACGCCGGACGTTCTCGTTAAGGAATAAAGCATGGCGAAACCGAAGACGCCTCCGGATATCGCAACCCTGCCCCGCGCCGCCAATGCGCCGCAGCGCAAGGTTTTCGTGCGCGGTCTCAAGCTCGATGTATTCATTGGCGTCTATGACAGCGAACAAGGCGCCGCCCAGCCGGTACGGATCGATCTCGAACTGGATGTCATCGAGCCTTCCGATCCTGTCGGCGACCGGCTTGAAGACGTCCTTTGCTATAACAAGCTGACGCAGGGCGTGAAGGCGATCATCGCCGAAGGACACATCAAGCTTGTGGAAACCCTTGCCGAACGGATCGCCGATCTCGCGCTTTCTCATCCGATGGCGCTCGCGGTGCGAGTGCGGATCGAAAAACCGAACGCCATTGACGAAGCGGACGCCGCTGGCGTCGAAATCCAGCGTACAAAACGCTGAGCTACGCGGCTTGCGCGCGTTCTTCCGCTGCAGCCTCTGACAAGGCCCAGACGACACCGCCAACGCCGAAGAATACGCAAAGCCCGCTCAAGATCGAAAAGAACACGAACGCCGCGCCGGCGCCGCCCGGCTGCAGCACGGAAAAATCCGGCTTCTTGGGATTTACATAAACGGTGACGCTGTCTCCCGGCGCGAGTACGCGCGTCTGCGGTTTCATGAACCGCGCCGTGAACACTCTTCTGCGGTTCGATTCGTAACTTCTGCCTTCATAGGAATAGGCGTATCTGAGACCCGGCGCCCCGCTGTCGAGCCTGCTCAGGATGACGCCAGTCACCTCGGGCCAGGAGGCGCTGCCCCGTGCCATGGCGTAATCGCGCACGAAAAATCCGGCGGCGGCCATGCCGCCGATCGCCAGCGCGATGAAAACGATAAGGACGACCGTTACGTCCAGACGTTTCCGTTGAAGATCTTCCATGGCTCCAGCCCGATTTGACCTTGCGCCGAAGGCGCACTAGCTGAAACTAAGCTATCGGCGACAAGGTGAACGAGCGGTTAACCTTCGCCAAGCCCTTGAGACCCATGAGCGCCACTGACGATCCCATCACATCCGAACCCGCGCCCCCGAACGGGGCGGCGCTGATCGCAGACGAGGTCTCGCGCCTGCCGTCGAAGCCGGGCGTTTACCGCATGATCAGCGCCAAGGGCGACGTCCTCTATGTAGGCAAGGCGAAGAGCCTCAAGGCGCGTGTTTCGAGTTACGCCAAATCCGGCGGCCACTCGAACCGCATCATGCGCATGATCGCCGAAACCCGCGCCATGGAATTCGTCGTCACCGGAACTGAGACCGAAGCGCTGCTGCTTGAAGCCAATCTCATCAAGCAGCTCAAGCCCCGCTACAACGTTATCCTGCGCGACGACAAATCCTTCCCCTTCATTCTCGTCGCTGAAGACCATCCGGCGCCGCAGATCCTGAAACATCGCGGCGCGCGAAAACGCAAAGGCGAATATTACGGCCCCTTCGCTTCGGCCGGCGCCGTCAACCGCACCCTCAACACGCTGCAGAAAGCGTTCCTCCTGCGCTCATGCACGGACAGCGTTTACGAAAGCAGGACGCGTCCCTGTCTCCTGCATCAGATCAAGCGCTGCTCAGCCCCTTGCGTCGGTCTTATCAGCGAAGCTGATTATCTTGAGCTTGTTTCTGAAGCCAAGGCGTTCCTCGCCGGCGACAACACCGCCGTGCAGCGCACGCTCTCAAGGCAAATGGAAACGGCGTCCGAAGCGCTCGACTTCGAGCGCGCCGCGGCCCTGCGCGACCGCATCAGAGCGCTGAGCTATGTGCAGGGAACGCAGGACATCAACACCGGCGGCGTTTCCGAGGCGGACGTCTTCGCCATCCACGCGGAGGGCGGCCAGGCCTGCGTCCAGGTCTTTTTCTTCCGCGCCGGCCAGAACTGGGGCAATCACGCCTATTTCCCCCGCCACGACAAGGACGAGCAAACGCCCGACATTCTCGAAGCGTTCATCGCGCAGTTTTACGACGGGCGCGAGCCGCCCGCCTCGGTGCTAGTGTCGGAAACGCTTCCGCAATGCGATCTGCTGACAGAAGCGCTGACCCTGCGCGCCAATCGCAAGGTCGCCATTCATACGCCGCAGCGGGGCGAGAAGCGCGACGTGGTCGACGCGGCGCTCATGAACGCCCGCGAGGCGCTGTCCCGGCGAATGGCGGAATCGGCGAGCCAGTTGAAAGCCTTGCGACAGCTTGCCGATGCGCTCAGCCTTGAAGCCAGCCCCGAGCGCATCGAGGTCTACGACAACTCGCACATTCAGGGCGCAAACGCGGTCGGCGCGATGATTGTCGCGGGGCCGGACGGCTTCGTCAAAAACCAGTACCGCAAGTTCAACATTAAGACCGAGAGCCTGACGCCGGGCGACGATTACGCAATGATGCGCGAAGTTCTGACACGGCGGTTTTCCCGCATGCTGAAAGACGAAAACGCCGCGCGGCCGGACCTTGTGATCATCGACGGCGGCAAGGGCCAGCTCGGCGTCGCTCTTGAAGTTCTCGAAGATCTGGGCGTTGATCCGCAAGCGGAAGGCATCGCCGTCATCGGCGTCTCCAAGGCAAGACGTGAAACGGAGAGCGGCGAAAAGCGCATCGACCGCACCATGGGAACGGCTGAAGACCAGATTGTCATGGCCGATCGCGCGCCGTTCCTGCTGCCGCCGCGCGATCCCGGCCTTTTCTTCTTGCAGCGCCTGCGGGATGAAGCGCATCGCTTCGCGATCGGCGCGCACCGCGCCAAGCGCAAAAAGGCGTTAAGCGCCAATCCGCTCGACGACGTGCCGGGCATCGGCGCCAAGCGCAAACGCGCGCTCCTCAATCATTTCGGTTCGGCGAAGGAAATCGCCCGCGCCAAGCCACAGGACCTCGAAGCCGTCGACGGCGTCTCCGCGGCGCTCGCCCAGCGGATTTACGATTTTTTTCATGCAGGGTGAGCAACCGCGCTACATCCCGACAATCGCCTCTCTCAGCTCCAGCGGATTAATCGGTTTGATCAGGATACGGTAAGGATGATCGGTATTGATGCGTTCTATCGTAGAAGGCTCATTCGAACCGGTTATGAAAATAATTTTTACTTCCGGCATTTTTTCGTAAACGCTTTTGGCGACATCGACGCCATCGACATCGCCTTTCAACCTTACATCCATGAGCACGAAATCGGGCTTTGAATCGATAATGATGCTGTGCGCTTCATCGGCGTTATAAGCAACGCCAACCACTTCAGCGCCGAAGTCTTTACAGACATCGCAAAGATAGTCGGAAATAAGAAACTCGTCTTCTACGATAATCACCGTCGCTCTAGCCATCAAGCTCCCCTTTCAACGCATCCGTCGGAATATTTATCACAACAACCGTCCCCTCCTCTGCAGCGACCGACATTGTCGCGCCGAGCTGACGGACCAGCCCCTGCACAATTCTGGCGCCGACGCCGTTCGTTTCGGCGTTCTGAAAAAGCGTTGTTGCGCCTATGCCGTTGTCTGCAACGGTCAGCACCGCTCCATTTGCATCCGTGGTTCGAAATCTCACCGTTACAACGCCTGCGGCGCGGTCAGTAAACGCATATTTAAGCGCGTTGGTAACGAGTTCATTGGCGATGAGCCCGAGCGACACAGCCAGGTCAATATGGATAGGCGCCTGATCCGCCTCAAGATCAAGCCTGACCCGGCCTTTGGCGTCTGACTGCCCTGTAAATATATTTTCGCACAATTCTTTTAAAAACACGTCTGCGCTGACATTGGAGGGCATTCGCGAGGCGATCAAAAGCCTGTGTACGGCGCCGAGCGCCTCAATACGCTTGGTCGTAGCGAGGAGAAGCTCGCGGGCGTCGTCGTCGCTGACGCGATTAGCGCCGGTCATCAGCAAGGCCGTCGTCATCTGAAGATTGTTCTTCACACGATGATAGATTTCCCGGATCAGCACATCCCGGTCGGCAAGCGCATCTCTTAGCTTGTGTTCCACTTTATTCTGCACATTCGCGTACCAGAACACTGCCGCTGACAACAGCGTCATCATTGCGATCGCCAGAACGCTTAACCGAAAGTTTGCGTCGAACAATGCAGCATTCGTAGCCATCAGGGCGATCAGGCACAGGGCGAAAGGCAGAATAATCGCGCCCGGGAAAAGCCTGCGGGCGCTTTCGCTGCCGCCGCCCTCGCCCGTCAGCACAAAGACCCAGCCCGTAGCCGGCCGGAGCATCAGCACGGCGGAGAACAACAGTACGAAGGCGGCGGCGGTATGCAGCGCCATCGCCGTAAACACCGATACCTCGACCAACGCCGACGCGTCGAATACATAGCCCGTCACCGCAACCGATGACAAAATCAGTCCGGCTGTCGCTGCGCAAACAAATATGGCGCCGGGGCTTTCGCGCGTCATGCAGACGAGCGCCGTTGCAAACAGTAAGAAACACGTCGCCGTGGCGACCGCCATACTGACGGTTTTGAATTCAGCCGCCCCGGGCTGCAAGACCATATCGACGCCATTCGCCGCGCCGGACATGATAATCGCAAGATCGGCTGCGGCGGTCACAGCGATAATGACGGCGCCGCCGATCAATATACGCCGTTTTTCCGGCTTCTCTTCCCTGCCTGCAATTATCAGTGAGCCGGCGCCGATGAGAAAACACAAGGCGGTGCTTGGCGCCATGGCGGCAAAGGAAGAGTGAAGCTGTCTTACCGACTCTACGCCAAATCCCCAGCCCACAATCAGAACCAGGGCTGCGGTCATCCCCACGAGCCATAACAACATCAACGCTGCTGTTCCAAGTCGGGAACGATCGCCGCCCGACTTCAATAGCGACTCATTCATCCGGAAAATCCGCAAGTGTTCGGCCCGAAACACACCACTTAAAGTGGTGGTACACCATGTCGCCAGATGCGCAAACGGTGTTCCGCTGCAATCGTATGTCCGTATCTTTTCATAGACTTAGGCATTCTCCGGCAAGGAATGACAGGAGACATTCAACCAGCCGCCGCCTTGCGCCGAACGGCGACACCTGCTCAATATCCGCCAGGGTTACATCATAACGGAGAACGATCATGCGCATCATGATGACCGCGCTTCTGGGCGTTTTTGCGCTCACCGCTTGCGGCCAGCAGCAAGCGCCCGCCGCGGGCGAACCGGCGAAAGCCGTTTATTCAGCCGATGAAATACAGGCGGAAACGGACCGCCTGAACGCGTGGTTCGATGAAAAGTTCGAGGAAGGGCTGAAATTCAGCCCGATCCAGCAAACTTTCCTCGGCCGCGACACGGATCAGGACAAGATCAACGACTTCTCAATCGAGGCGCAGGACGAGCAGCTTGACTGGCGGCGCGCCAATGTCGCGGAAATGCGCGAGACATTCGATTACGACAAGCTCACCAAGGAAGCCAAAACGTCCTGGGACATTTACGTCTACCAGCTTGAACTCGCCGAAGCGGCGCTTCCCTATCGCACCAACGGCTACGTTTTCGACCAGATGTCGGCCGTCCACGGATTTTTCCCGCAACTTCTCATCGCTTTTCATCGCGTCGAAGACGGCGAGGACATGGACAATTACCTTTCGCGGATCGGCGAGTCCGCACGGGCGCTCGATCAGCTGATCGAGCTTTCTAAAGCGAGTGCAGCCACCGGCGTTCACCCGCCCTATTTCGCTTTTGACCAAGTCATCCTTGAGGCGAAGAAAATCATCACCGGCGCCCCCTTCGACGACAGCGGAGAAGACAGCGACATCTGGGCAGACGCCAAGGGTAAAATCGCCAAGCTTCTGGAAGAAGATAAAATCGATCAGGCGAAAGCCGATCAACTGACCGCCGATATAGAAACGGCGCTTATGGAATCATGGAAGCCCGCCTATGAACGGCTGATCGCCTGGCAAGAAGAAGACCGCGCCAACGCGTCCGAACCAGCGACTGGCGTCAGCGTGCTGCCCGACGGGACCGACTTTTACAACGAACGCCTCGCCAACCAGACGACGACGGATCTGACGGCCGATGAAATCCATGAAATCGGCCTTGCGGAAGTCGCTCGCCTTCGCGGCGAAATGGAAGCCATCAAGGATGAGTTCGGCTTTGAAGGCTCGCTGCAGGAGTTCTTTGTTTTCCTTCGGGACACCAAGGATGACGAACGGCTTTACTATCCCGATACGGATGAAGGCCGGCAGGCCTATATCGATGACGCGACCGCCGCCATCGACAAGATCAAGGCGGAACTGCCGAACTATTTCGGGATCCTCCCGAAAGCCGACCTCGTCGTGAAACGGGTTGAACCGTTCCGCGAACAGGACGGCGCCGCCCAGCATTACTTCCCGGGGACGCCGGACGGCTCGCGGCCGGGCGTTTATTACGCCCATCTGTCTGACATGACGGCGATGCCGAAGCGCGAGCTTGAAGTTATCGCCTATCATGAAGGTCTGCCGGGCCACCACATGCAGGTCGCAATCGCCCAGGAACTCGAAGGGCTGCCGATTTTCCGCACACAAGCCGGGTTCACCGCCTATGCGGAAGGCTGGGGCCTTTACTCGGAATGGCTGGCGAAGGAGATGCCGGGAACCTATCAAGACCCGCTCTCCGAATTCGGACGGCTCGGCTCTGAAATGTGGCGCGCCATTCGGCTCGTTCTCGACACCGGCCTTCATTCCAAAGGCTGGACCGAAGATCAGGCGGTTGAATATTTCCAGCAGAACTCGGCCATCACCAGCGAGCAGGCCCGCTCTGAAGTCCGGCGATACATGGTCCTGCCGGGTCAGGCCACCAGTTACAAAGTCGGGATGCTGAAAATTCAGGAACTGCGCCGGAAGGCCGAAGCTGAATTGGGAGACGACTTCGACATTCGCGGATTCCACGATGCGGTTCTCGGCGGCGGCGCGCTGCCGCTCACCATCCTCGAACGCCGGATCGACGACTGGATCGCGTCGGTCAAGCAAGGCTAAAACCGCCTGCCGGTTTGAGCGAACACGCCCCCGTCGCAACGCGGCGGGGGCGTTTTATTGCGCCTTTATGGAACGGCGGATTCCTCAAACGCCCCCAAACCATCCCCTCGCCGCCCCGAAGGCGCCACAGTCCTGCGGTGTCTTGCCAGCCCAGTCAGGCTGGCGTGAAAGGCGCGGCGGAAATGGCGTTGAGCCCCATCAGGGACCCGAGACTCTATCAGATTATGGCGCTGAGCGGCGTTCTCGCTTTTGGCTGGACAGCCCGGGCTTTTGAGATCGACCCCTTACAGTTCGCCGCCGTCGTCATCACTTGTTGCGCCGTTCAATGGCTCGGCTCATTCCTGATCGCCAGCCGCGCCGACTTTAAAAGCGCGCTCGTCACCTCGCTCTCCCTGACGCTGCTCCTGCGCGCCGATGCGATCTGGCCTCTTGTCGCCGCCGCCGCGATTGCAATCTTTTCGAAATTCTCGATCCGTCTGGGCGGCAAACACATTTTCAATCCTGCAAATATCGGCATCGTGACGATGATCCTGTTGACCGATGCGGCCTGGACGACGCCGGGACAATGGGGAACAGCGGTCTGGTTCGCCATGGCGCTGGCGGGCGCAGGGCTGTTCGTCACCTACCGCGCGGCGCGTATCGACGTGCCGCTGATCTTCCTCGGCAGTTTCGCGGCTCTCATGATTGTCCGGGCCCTGTGGCTCGGCGACCCGTTGTCCATCCCGTTGCTGAGGCTTCAGAACGGCGCGCTCATCCTGTTTTCCTTCTTCATGATCTCCGATCCGAAAACCACGCCGGACGGCGCCATTTCCCGTGCGGTTTTCGCTTTTGGCGCCGCGCTGATCGCTTTCATCCTGAATTTCAACTTCTTCAACAGTGACGGAATTTTCTACGCGCTCTTTATCATGACGATCCTGCGCCCGTTGCTCGAATGGCTCGATCCCGCCCCCCATTACCGTTGGGGCGATCCCGCGCCGCCGCTGAAGTTTCCGGTGCGTTTGAAACCGAAGACCGCCGCTCCGCATCCCGCCCCTGCCGAGTAGACCCCACAAGGAAGATCGACATGACCCGTTCGCTCAAGAAATCGCTTTTCGCCGCCGCCGCAAGCGTCGCCGCGCTCACGCTAACCGGCGGCGCTGTCGCCTTTTGCGGTTTTTATGTAGCCAAGGCCGACACCAAACTGTTCAACAAGGCGTCGAAAGTCGTGCTGGTGCGCGATAACGATCGCACAGTGATTTCGATGGCCAACGACTATCAGGGCGAGCTTGAAGAATTCGCCATCGTCATCCCGGTGCCGGTCGTGCTTGAAGAAGAACAGATCCACGTCACGGAAAACGCGATCCTCGATCATCTCGACGCCTATACGGCGCCGCGCCTTGTCGAATATTTCGATGAAGACCCGTGCATGGTCTACCGGCGGTATGAGGAAAGCGCGGTTATGTCCGCTGCGCCTGATGAAGCCGTAGGCGGCGCCCGGCAGAAGAACAGCCTCGGCGTCACAGTCGAGGCGGAATACACGGTCGGCGAATATGATATCCAGCTCCTGTCCGCAGACCAGTCCGGCGGCCTAGCCCAGTGGCTTGTCGAAAACGGCTACAAGCTGCCTGAGGGCGCCGAACCGGTTCTTGAAAGCTATATCAAACAGGGAACGAAGTTTTTCGTCGCCAAGGTCAATCTCGAGGAACAGTCGAAGACCGGTCTCAAATATCTGCGGCCCCTGCAGATCGCGTTTGAATCGCCGCGCTTCATGCTGCCGATCCGGCTCGGGACCGTAAACGCGGACGGCAAGCAGGAGCTGTTCGTTTTCGCACTCACCCGAACCGGCCGCATCGAAACCACCAATTACCGGACCGTCAAACTGCCGACCGGCATGGATATTCCGCTTTATGTCAAGGAAGAGTTCGGCGCGTTCTACAAGTCGATGTTCGAAACGCAGGTGAAGAAGGAAAACGAGCGCGCGGTGTTTCTCGAATACGCCTGGGACATGAACTGGTGCGATCCGTGCGCCGCCGACCCGCTTTCCCGTGACGAACTCCGCGAACTCGGCGTGTTCTGGATCGACGGCGGCGAGCCGGGAATTCAGCCGCGCCGGCCGATGCCGCAAGCGCAGGACGTGTTCGTGACGCGCCTGCATGTCTCCTATGACGCGACGCATTTCCCTGAAGACCTGATGTTCAAGGAGACGGGGGATCGCTCCAACTATCAGGGACGCTATGTGCTGCGTCACCCTTACACGGGCGATGCGACATGCGAAGCCGCTGACGACTATCGCGCCGGCCTGCCGAAGCGTTTCGAAAAAGAGGCTCAGACCCTCGCCAGTCTCACCGGCTGGGATATCGAGGATGTCCGCGAGAAGATGGCGGGCGCCGACCAGAGCTTCGAACCGCCGAAGAAAACACCGTGGTGGAAGCGCATCTGGGGCGAGGACAAGAAGGACACTTAAGGTCAAATCCCCGGCGCTGCTGGCGCTATCCGGCGGCGCGCCTTAAAAGCGGCCCATGGCCAATCTCCTGACCCTCGGGCGCATCCTCCTGATCGTCCCTTTCGTCGCGCTTTTTCTCACAGACGCAGCGTGGAATATGAACGCGGCGCTCGCCGTCTTTATCATAGCGGCGCTGACGGACTTACTCGATGGGCGCATCGCGCGTGCGCGCGGCGAAGTGACAGCGCTCGGCGCGGCGCTCGATCCCCTCGCCGACAAGCTGCTGGTCGCTGCGGCGCTGATTCTCCTCGCGCGCAACGGCGTCATTGAGGGGCTGAACGTCATCGCCGTCATCCTCATCATCCTGCGGGAGATTCTCGTCAGCGGCCTGCGCGAAGCGGTGGCGCGCGGCGGCGGCGCGCTCGCCGTCACCGGCCTCGCCAAATGGAAGACCGCGGCGCAAATGATCGCCGCCTGCCTGCTCCTCGCCGCCGCGCCGAACGGCGTCGCCGGCGACGGCATAGGCTCGCTCGCCGCCGGTTTTCTGTGGCTCGCGGCCGTCCTTACATTCTGGACCGGCGCCGACTATGCTCTCAAAGCTGCGCGTTTCCTGCGTGAGGGCGGCGGCAAGGGAACGAGTTCATGACGCCTGCGGATATTGAAGAAGATGCGGCCCACATTCTCGTCGTCGATGACGACGACCGTATCCGCGCGCTTCTCAAACGTTATCTTGCCGACAACGGTTTCCGCACATCGGTCGCCGCCAACGCCGATGAAGCCCGCAGGCTGATGGCGTCGGTCGATTTCGACATCCTCATTCTCGACGTCATGATGCCCGGCGAAACCGGTTTCGAATTCACGAAGTCCCTGCGCGCCGCATCGAACGTGCCGATCCTTCTCCTGACGGCGCGCGGCCTCCCCGAAGACCGGATCGAGGGGCTCGAACTCGGCGCGGACGATTATCTTTCAAAGCCGTTCGAACCGAGAGAACTGCTCTTGCGGGTGAACGCGCTTCTCCGCCGCGCGCGGCCTGGCGAGTTGAGCCGGCAGGAACTCACCTTCGGCGCCTGCACCTTCTCAGCAAAACGCGGCGAGTTGCGGCGCAACGGCGAAATCGTCAAACTCACCGAAGGCGAGGCGAGCCTTCTCAAAGCGCTCGCGCAGAAGCCGGGCGAACCGATTTCCCGCACCGCCCTCGCCAAGCAGACATCGACGGCGATGGAGCGGTCCGTCGACGTGCAGGTGACGCGCCTGCGCAAGAAGATCGAGGAAGACCCCCGCGCGCCGATCTATCTGCAAACCGTCAGAGGCGTCGGCTATGTGTTGATGGCGGACTGACGCCATGCTGCGGCGCTACTTCCCCAAAAGTCTCTATGCGCGGGTGGCGCTGATCATCATTCTGCCGATCTTCCTGATGCAGTCGGTCATCACCTATGTGTTTTTCGACCGCCACTGGGAACTGGTCACCGCCAACCTCTCCGCCAGCGCGGCAGGACAGATCGCACTGGTGGCGCGCCTTTACGAAGAACAGACAGATGTCGAGGCGCGCAATCATATCAAGCAGCTCGCTCTCGACGACCTCGATATGAGCGTTCGCTTCGATGATCGCGAGGCGTTGCCGCAGCGGGAAAAACTCTCGCCGTTCAATCTTTTCGACCGCACGCTGACGCGCCGTCTCGACGACGCTCTTGGCGAGCGCGCCTACTGGTTCTCGACGCGTAACTGGCCAGCCTATGTGGAGATCCGCGTAAGGCTGGATGAGGGCCAGCTTGTCTTTCTGATCTACCGCGACCGCGTGTTCGCCACCAGCGGGCCGATCTTTCTGTTCTGGCTGGTCGGCACGTCGATCCTCCTCGGATCGATCGCCATCGTGTTTCTGCGCAACCAGGTGCGCTCGATCCTCCGCCTTGCAAGCGCCGCCGAAGCGTTCGGCCGCGGCCGCGACGCACCCGATTACCGTCCCTCGGGCGCGACCGAGGTAAGGAAAGCCGGCTACGCCTTCATCGCCATGCGCGAACGGCTGAAGCGCCAGCTCGAGCAGCGCACCGCCATGCTGGCGGGCGTTAGCCACGATCTCAGGACCCCGCTGACGCGCATCAAGCTCGCCCTCGCCATGCAGCCCGACACATCCGAAATCGAGGAACTGCGCAATGACGTCCTGGAAATGGAGCGCATGGTCGAAGCCTATCTCGATTTCGCCCGCGAGGACGCCGCCGATGAAGAACCGACGCCGTTCAAACTCGCTGCGCTTGTCGGCGAAATCGCCCGCGACGCCGAACGCACCGGCCGCCGCGTTGAAACCGGCATTCCAAGGCATCTTGAAATCATCGCCCGCCGCGGCGCGCTCAAACGCGCCATCGCCAATCTCGTCAATAACGGCCTGCGCCATGGCGGTCATGTCTGGGTGACCGGGCGCGGTCTCGAGCGTCACGTTGAAATCCATGTGGACGATGACGGGCCGGGTCTCGATCCTTCCGTGTATGAGGAAGTGTTCAAGCCGTTCACGCGGCTCGAGGAAGGGCGCGAACTCAGCAAAAGCGGCATGGGGCTCGGCCTGACGGTGGTGCGCGATGTTGCGCGTTCCCATGGTGGCGACGTGACCTTGGGCGCCTCGCCGCATGGGGGATTGCGTGCAACCGTGAAACTGCCGGTTTAATCCGTCAGCTCGCCCGCCCGTTTCGCCGCGGCGGCGACGGCCTGATCGATCAGATTGCGAAGCGCTGCTTTGTCGCCGTCGAGCACGTTGAGCGCGGCTTCCGTTGTGCCGCCGGGCGAAGTTACGGCGCGGCGCATGTCGGCGGGACTTCGCGTTTCCGTTTCCATCAGGGCGCCGGCGCCGGTGAGCGTTGAAAGGGCGAGTTTGGCCGCTGCATCCTCAGAAAGCCCCAGCGTGACGCCGGCCTCGGCGAGCGCTTCCGCCAGGAGAAAGAAATAGGCGGGCCCCGAACCTGAAACCGCGGTGACGAAATCGATCGCCTCTTCGCTCGTCACCCATACGGTCTCCCCCGCCGCCTGCATCAGCTTCTCGATCAGCGCGCGACCGGCCGCATCGATGCTGTCAGGCGCATAGAGCCCTGATACGCCCCGGCCGATGGCGGCAGGCAGGTTCGGCATGACGCGGGCGACGCGCGCAGCGCCGCCAAGCGCCTTCGAGACGCTGGCGATCGATTTTCCCGCCATCACCGAGATCGCAACCGCGTCTTTCGCCAGCTCGGCGAATGCCGGCAACGCCGCGGCCGCCATTTGCGGCTTCACAGCGATGATGAGCGCGTCCGGCTTGACCGTCTCGGGGGCCGGATTGAGCGCCAGCCCGTGTTCCGCGCACAGCGCCCCGATCTCTTCGGGCGCGCCGGGATCGAACACCGCTGAGCCCGCCCCCTCAATCGCCCCCGCCGTCAGCCAGCCGCGCAAAAGCGCGCCGCCCATGGCGCCGGCGCCGATCAATGCGACTTTCGGTTTTTCCGTCATCAGGAGAGTTTAGGCGCAACCCGCCGTTTCGAAAAGCGACGCCTTAAGCGCTTCTTCCGGATCCTTGCCGCCCCAGATCAGGAAGTTGAAGGCCGGATAAAACCGGTCGACCGCTTCCGACGCGGCGGCAATCAGCGACTCGCCCTGCGAGCGTTCAAGAACGCCGCTTTCAGGCAGAATAACGGCGTTGCGATAAACGATACTGTGATCGTCCGCCCACAGATCGAAATGACCGATCCAGAGTCGTTCATTGACCATGGTCACGAGGTGGCCCGCTTCGCAGAGGCGTCCCACCGGCGCTTTCAGGTCGATCGGGGCGCCCATCTGCAGCGTCATCAATTCGGACCGCCAAGTGAACCAGAGACCGATATCGCGCCACACGCCCGGCAGCATCACGTGAAGCTCGGTGTCGGCGACACGGTCCATGTCGAAGCCCAAGCCTTCCGCGGCCGTCTCAAGCGAGGCGAGCGGGTCGAGTTTCTCTGCGGGCTTGCGGATGATTTCGATCGACATCGGCGCTCCTTGTTGCCGCTGGGTTGCAGCCGACCGACGGACTTCGCCGATCAGGCGAGCGCCATGACGCGGCGATTCGCCAACGCACGAAATGATTCGATAAGTCTGGTTTTCCGCAAGCCGTTAACTTTTGGCGGCTTTCTCGAGCGCATCGATTCGCGCTTTTAAGGCTTCATTTTCCTCACGCGCGGCGCGGGCCATGTCGCGCACCGCCTCGAATTCCTCGCGGCTGACGAAATCCATATCCGCGACCAGCCGCTGCAGCCGGCTTTTGAAAACCGTTTCGGCCTCCCGGCGCACGCCGTCGGCGGCCCCCGCCGCTTCGGTCATCAGCTTGGCGATTTCGTCAAAGATTGCGCTTTGTGTCTGCATGAGGGTAATCCTTTCGAAGGCCCATTATAGGCCGGCGCGGCGGGGGCGACAGGGGCGCGTCGCCGCGCTATTGAGACGCACGAACTGGCAGGAAAACGGCGGCGAAACATGAGCATCCCATTTCCCGATATCGAACCGGTCGCCCTCCAGATCGGCCCCCTCGCGATCCGCTGGTACTCCCTCGCCTATATCGGCGGGCTCGCCGCCGGCTGGTGGTACCTGACCCGCCTGATCAACAACAAGACGCTCTGGACCCCGTCCGGACCGCCGATCACCCGCGCGCTCCTCGACGACGTGATTTTCTGGGTGGCGATCGGCGTCATGGCCGGCGGGCGGCTCGGCTATATTTTCTTTTACGAACCCTCTCTCCTGATCAAACCCTGGGAGCCGATCTTCGGCTTCCTGCCCTTCCCGCCGGCGCTGATGCTCTGGCATGGCGGCATGTCGTTTCACGGCGGGCTGATCGGCGTCACCCTCGCGGGGTTTTTCTTCGCCCGGAAATATAAACTCAACGCGCTCTCCCTCGGCGATCTTTTCGCCTGCGCGACGCCGATCGGGTTGTTCTTCGGGCGCATCGCCAATTTCATCAACGCCGAACTTTACGGCCGGCCGTGGGACGGGCCGTGGTCGATGCGTTTTCCGATCAAGGATCAGGCGGGCGAGATTATCGATTACACTGTCCCCCGTCATCCGAGCCAGCTTTATGAAGCGATGCTTGAAGGGATCGTGTTGTTCGCGGTGTTGCGCATCGCCAGCCACTATTTCAAACTGCTGAAGCGGCCGGGCGCGATGATTGGACTGTTTCTCACCGGCTACGCCTTCTCGCGCATCCTTGTTGAAAACTTCCGCGAACCGGACTCGCATATGCCGGACTTCCCGCTCGGTCTCACCATGGGCATGATGCTTTCGGTCCCGATGCTGCTGCTCGGTCTGTGGCTGATCTGGCGAACGCGGAACAAGCCGAAAGAGGCGCCGGCTTCATGAACGAACGCGCCGAAGCCGCGGACCGGACACAGCTTGAAGACAGGCTGATCGAACTCATCAAGCTGAAAGGCCCGATCACCGTCGCCGACTACATGGCCGACGCGCTCGGCCACCCCCATGACGGCTATTACATGTCGTCGGCCCCAATCGGCGCTGAAGGCGACTTCACTACCGCGCCGGAAATCAGCCAGGTGTTCGGCGAACTGATCGGCCTGTGGCTGGTCGAGGCCTGGCGCGGCATGGGGTCGCCGAAAAGTTTCAACCTGATCGAGCTCGGACCGGGCCGAGGCGTGATGATGGAAGACATGCTCCGCGCCGCCCGCCTGCGACCGGAATTCACCCGCGCCGCCCATCTCTGGCTTGTCGAAACCTCGGGCCGCATGCGCGTCGAACAGCAAAAGCGCCTGCGCGCAAGCGAAATCAAACCCGAATGGGCGGACGCCTTCAGCGACATCCCGCCGGGGCCGTCGCTGATCATCGCAAATGAGTTTTTCGACTGCCTGCCCATCCATCAATATCAGCGCGTCAAGAATGGCTGGCGCGAACGGCTGGTAGGTCTCAGCGAAGATGAAACGAAACTCGACTTCACGCTCGGCAGGACGCCGCCGCCCGCTTCGCTCGGTCTTCCCGATGTCGCGGACTGCGAGGAAGGCGATATTTTCGAAATTTCCTTCGCGGGACGCGACTTTGCGGCTGAGCTCTGCGCCGCACTCGCCGAACAGGGCGGCCATGCGTTGATTATCGATTACGGCCACATGCGGTCGGGGCTCGGCGATACGTTCCAGGCCGTGCGGCGGCATCAATACTGGCCGCCGCTTGCCGCGCCCGGACGCGCCGACATCACCGCGCATGTTGATTTCGAAGCTCTCTCGCGCATCGCCATCGACAACGGCGCGGTCGCCCACGGGCCGGTCTCGCAAGGACGCTTTCTGGAACGGCTCGGCCTCAACATCCGCGTCGAAATGCTGTGCAAAGGCAAAAGCCCCGCAAAAATCGACGAAATCCGCACCGGCGCCTATCGCATCGCCGCACCGGACAAGATGGGCGAGATATTCAAGGTGCTGTGCCTGTCTTCACCGTCGCTGCCGGCGCCAGCCGGTTTCGAGGAACTATGAGCGCACCGCCTTTTCAGCGCGCGCCAACCCTTGAAGCGCCCGGGATCGCGCACGGTTTTTTTTCCCGTGAAGGCGGCGTCTCGGAAGGCGTCTACGCGGCGCTCAACACCGGCGTCGGCTCGGACGACAACCCGGCGCATGTGGCCGAAAACAGGCGGCGCTGCGCTTCCGTTCTCGGCGTGTCACCAGACAGGCTGCTCACCAACTACCAGATCCACTCGGCGGACGTGCTCATCGTCGAGGGTCCGTGGGAGAACGGCCCTCAAAAGGCCGACGGCCTTGTCACGCGCGAGATCGGGCTCGCCCTCGGCGTTCTCGCCGCCGACTGCATGCCCTGGCTGTTTGCGGACCCGGAGGCGCGCGTCATCGGCGCCGCCCATGCGGGCTGGCGCGGCGCCCTCGCCGGCATTGTGGAAAACACCATCGATACAATGACGACTCTCGGCGCGGAACGCCGCCGCATCCGCGCGGCGCTCGGCCCTTGTCTACGCCAGCCGAATTTTGAAGTCGGCCTCGACCTGGTCGAGGCTTTCACCGGCAAATACCCGAAAGCGAAAGACTTTTTCGCGCCCGCGGAGACACAAGACAAACGCATGTTCGATCTCGCCGGGTTCGGCAAATGGCGCGTTGCAGAATGCGGCGTCACGGAAATCGGCGATGTCGGCGCATGCACGCTCGCCGCGCCTGAAAAATATTTCAGCTATCGCGCCTCCCGCCGCTTCAACGAACCCGACTACGGCCGCAATCTTTCGGCGATCGCGCTCCTTTGAAAAATTACGCGCTGGCGGGTTGCGCAGTTGTCAAGAAACCGTCATGAAGCGCTTGGAAACAGCCAGTCGCGAAGGGGTTGGGGCATGAAGCTGATCGCGGGAAATTCTAACCGTCGGCTGAGCGAGGCGATTTCCGGAAAACTCTCCACATCGCTGGCGAAGGCGGAGATCAAGACCTTCAAGGACGGCGAGGTTTTCGTCGAAATTCAGGAAAACGTGCGCGGCGAGGATGTGTTCGTCATCCAGTCGACGTCGAACCCCGCCAACAACAACCTGATGGAGCTCCTGATCACCATCGACGCGCTCACCCGCGCGTCGGCGAGCCGCGTCACCGCCGTCATCCCCTATTTCGGCTACGCCCGTCAGGACCGGAAAGCCGGCCCGCGAACGCCGATTTCGGCCAAGCTCGTCGCCAACCTCATCACCACCGCCGGCGCCGACCGCGTGCTCACGGTCGATCTCCACGCCGGGCAGATCCAGGGCTTTTTCGATATCCCGACCGACAACCTTTATGCGGTGAAGGAATTCGAACGCCGGGTGCGTGAAATCCATCACAACGATCTTGATGAGCTCACAATCGTTTCCCCGGATGTCGGCGGCGTGGTGCGCGCGCGCGCGCTTTCCAAGCGCCTCAACCACCGCCCGCTCGCCATCGTCGACAAACGCCGTGAAGCGCCGGGCCAGTCCGAGGTGATGAATATCATCGGCGAGGTCTCGGGCCGTCACTGCGTTATCTTCGATGACATCGTCGATTCCGGTGGCACGCTGTGCAACGCCGCGCAGGCGCTGATCGACAAGGGCGCCAAAAGCGTATCGGCCTGCATCACGCATGGCGTGCTTTCGGACCACGCCTCGAACCGCATCATGAAAGCCGATGCGCTCTCGCGCGTGATCATCACGGATTCGATCGAAGCGCCGGACGACGTCGTCGCCTGCCCTAAAATCGAGCAGGTCTCGATCGCAACGCTTCTCGCTGAAGCGATCCGGCGCATCGCCAACGAAGAGTCGGTTTCAAGCCTTTTCGATTAAGCCTTGCACCGTTAGCCTGGATCCTTGCCGCCCGGCTGCCATAGCTGGATGGGATTGCCTTCCGGATCGAATAGCTGCGCGAACCTGCCGTTCGGATATTCCTCCGGGTCGACTTCAACCTCGATACCATTGCTGCGAAGCTGCGCGGCCATGGCGTCAAGATCGCGCACACGGAAATTGATCATCCACTGGTTCTTCATGTCGCCAAAATAGGTCGTGTCTTGCTTGAAGGGCGCGAAAACCGTCGTGCCCGCCTCCGTCCGCCAGGCTGGCTTGTCATAGTCGTCGGGCACGCGGGTTACGCCAAGATTGTCCTCATACCATTTTGCAAGTTTTTCCGTGTCGGCGGCCCGAAAGAAGAACCCGCCGACGCCCTGGACCTTTTCCATAAAGCTCTCCCTTTTGGCGTGAGCCAATCATGGCGCCTTACTAGATGCAACCGGCTATCCGGACGGCGGCGCCCCAATCACCCTTAAGGGTGACCGGAAACCGGCGAAACGTCAGCAGATCGTCAGCCTTTTCCGCGGGTTTTCGTCTTTCCGAATTTCGCGTTCTTCTCAACAAACTCGATCAGTTGACCAGCGACATCGACGCCGGTGGCGCCTTCGACCCCCTCAAGCCCGGGCGATGAGTTGACCTCCATCACAACGGGCCCGTGATTGGAACGCAACATGTCGACGCCGCAGAAATTGAGTCCCATGGCCTTGGCCGCGCTGACCGCCGTCGAACGTTCTGCAGGGGTGATTTTCGCTTTCTCCGCGGTTCCGCCCCGGTGAATGTTCGAGCGAAAATCACCTTCCTTGCCCCTCCGCATCATCGAAGCGACGACTTTCTCGCCGATGACGATGCAGCGAATGTCTTCCCCGCCCGCCTCCTTGATGAATTCCTGAACAAGGATGTTGGTGTTGGCGCCGCCGAACGCCTGAATGATCGATTCCGCCGCCTTCTGGGTCTCGCCGAGGACGACGCCGATCCCTTGCGTGCCTTCCAGAAGTTTAACCACCACCGGCGCGCCGCCGATCATGTCGAGAATTTCTTCAGCCTGACTGGTGCGATGCGCGAACACCGTTACCGGCAGCCCGATGCCTTTGCGCGCAAGAAGCTGCAGCGAACGCAGCTTATCGCGCGAGCGTGAGATCGCGACGGACTCATTGACCGGATAAACGCCCATCACTTCGAACTGGCGCAACACGGCAGTGCCGTAGAACGTCACCGAGGCGCCGATACGCGGAATGACGGCGTCATATTGCGGCAGGGTTTCGCCCCGGTAACGCACCGACGGGCGGTGCGACGTGATGTTGATATAACACCGCAAGTGATCGACGACGTCGATTTCGTGTCCGCGCGCTTCCGCCGCTTCCACGATACGCCTGTGGGAATAAAGATCGGCGTTTCGGCACATCAGCGCCAGTTTCATGGAATTGCTCCGTTTATGCGCCGGGCCTGTCGCCCAGCATGTATGAGGCGCCGGGATCGATGATGAAGCGCCGGCGAAGGGCGTCGCGGCCGATCAGCAACCGGAATCCCATGGCGTCGCGGTTCGTCAGGGTCAGTTCGATCTTGAACAGTCGTTCGCCCATGCGCAAGCGGGTCTCAATGACATACCGCTCCTCTTCCTGTCCATTGGAACTTCTGATCACCCGTTTGTCGACCACGGGCGCCCGGCAGTAAATTTCCGGCTTTTTCCGCCGGCGTCTTGGGTGAAGGAAAAATTCCACATGAGGCTCGCCGTCGATATCGATTTCTCTCACTTTGAACGCATGGATCGCGGATGACTTTGCGCCGGTGTCGATCTTGGCGTTAATGCGTTCGACGCCAAGATCGGGGAACGCCGCCCATTCGCGCCAGCCGATTTCAGTGCGCAGACGTTTTTTAGTAATGCTTTTCTTTTTCGGCGTAGCGGCGTCCATTACCGGCGGCCCCGTTCAGCGCAGCCGTCCGCCGACGGCGCGCGGCAAGAAAGCGCCCGCTCGTTTGAGGCCGTCCCCCGGGTGTCGCCTATACCGGTCATAAGGCAGTCCTGTGTGTTTGCGCGTTTCGCATAACTGATTGTCGGGCTGGAGAAAATACCGGCGTGGATCGCGGGCGGCGTCCTATTCCGCCGCGTGCATGTTCCGCCCGGCCTCCTGGTTGAGCGGGCCGCCGCTGAACACGAAGCCCTCAACCCCCGGGACATACAGCATGTTGGTGAGCCGCCCGCCAAGCGCCGCATAAGCCCCGCCTTCGGAACCTTTCATGCAGACATGCGGCATCGTCATCACTTCGCCAAGCTTCGACAGCGACTTCTCGCCGACCGCGCGGAAATGCGGAATATCGTCGGGATGGACGACCTCTTTGGTGGTCTTGCCGATCAGCTCTTCGGGCTTCGCGCCCAGCGCTTTTTCAACCGACGGGCTGGCGTAGATCACCTTGCCCTCCGGCGAGAAAATGATCGTCACATCGGTTGAGGATTCAACAAGGCCGCGGAACCGGGTTTCGGCGAGATGCGCCTCGTCGACCTGCCTTTGCAGAGCGGAGAACAACGTCGAGTTCCGCGTATGCAACAGGATAGAACGATCGACCATGCGCTGCATCGCCATCGCCAGGAATATCGTCGCCGCGCCGTAAAGGGCGACAATACCGGCGATCGCCAGTCCGTCTGAATCAGCCGCGACAGTGTAAACTGCAGCAAGCGGCGCCAGCGCCGGTATATTGAAAGCGACAACCGCGCGCCAGGAAGCGCCGGCCGATGCAATCGACGCCGCCGTCATCCCGGCGATGACAAACGGCAGGAATGCGTGACCGATTAATCCATGCGCCGCGAATATGGGCGCAAGCGCCCCCCACAACGCCCCGTTGAGCGCCATGAAGACAAGATGCATGTTGGCGAAGCGCGACATGTTCCGTCCGGACGCGCCCGCCGCCCGGAAGCGCAGCCAGAAGCCGGCGCGAATGCAGGACAGCAATAAAATTGCGCCCGTCCAAGCAAGCAAGACATTCCGGTTGACCTCCGACCAAGCGATCGCCGCCGTGAGGCCAGCGTTGACCGCACTGATTGCAATGCCGACCGGCGCCCCCCGGAACAGGAGGGCGGCGCGTTCCACTTTAAGTTTGACGGTTTCGACCCGTGTCAGCCCTTTCAGGCGCGCCTTCCGGCTAGGGACTTTCGAAATTGCCGTTTGCAATTCCGCAATCATCGCCGCTCCTATATCGGCCGCAGGTCCAGCCTGCCTGTCCATGAAACCATATCGCGGCGCGCGCCGAAACAAAAAGCTGGCGCGTCTCAAAACCGCATGTAAATTCAGATTGCTGTTTTATAACAAAGGATTGTGGCGTTTTTCCAAATTTCTAACCAATCCCGGAGAAGCGAGATTCCCGACCGATCCTGTTCGGAAGGTCCGCCGGCGCAGGCGCGGAAAAGGTTTGGTTGCATCGCAACATAGGCTACACAGTTCACGCTTTGCGCCGGGAGGAGAGACAAGCCCCATGAAAACCATCGAACAATCCGCCGCGCTCGCGCGGGTCAAACCGTCCCCGACTCTCGCCGTCTCGCAAAAAGCGCGCGACATGAAAGCCGCCGGCAAGAACGTCATTTCTCTCGGCGCCGGCGAGCCCGATTTCGATACGCCGGATTTTGTCAAGGAAGCGGCGATCAAAGCCATCCGCGACGGCAAAACGAAATACACCGCTGTCGACGGCATTACGGAATTGAAGGAAGCGGTCGCTGCAAAGTTCAAGCGCGATAACGATCTCGATTACAGCCTTGCGCAGATCACTGTCGGGCCCGGCGGCAAAGCGGTGATTTATAACGCGCTCGTCGCGACCCTGAACCCTGGCGATGAAGTCATCGTCCCGGCGCCTTACTGGGTCTCCTATCCCGACATGGTTTATCTTGCGAGCGGAACGCCAGTGATCGTCGAAGCGCCGGCGGAGACAGGCTTCAAGCTGAAGCCGGAGACGCTTGAACGGGCGATCACGCCGAAAACAAAGTGGATCATCTTCAACTCGCCGTCGAACCCGACAGGCGCCGCCTACACGCGTGAGGAAATCAAGGCGCTGACCGATGTTCTGATGCGTCATGAGCATGTTATGGTGATGACCGACGACATGTATGAACACATTGTCTATGACGGGTTTGAGTTTACAACGCCGGCGCAAGTCGAACCCGGTCTTTACGACCGCACGCTGACGATCAACGGCGCTTCGAAAGCCTACGCCATGACCGGCTGGCGCATCGGCTTCGCCGGCGGACCGGCACCGCTCATCAAGTCCATGGCGAAGGTGATGTCGCAATCGACATCAAACCCCTGCTCGATCAGCCAGTGGGCGGCGACCGCGGCGCTCAACGGCGACCATTCGTTCCTTGTCGAGCGTAACGCGGCCTTCAAGGAGCGCCGCGACATGGTGGTCGCCATGCTGAATGACGCGGAAGGCCTCTCCTGCGCGACGCCGGAGGGCGCGTTTTACGTCTATCCTTCCTGCGCGGGCGCAATCGGCAAGAAAACCCCGGGCGGCGCGCTGATCGGAAACGACGAGGATTTCGCCCGCGAACTTCTTGAAGCGGAAGGGGTCGCGGCGGTTTTCGGCGCCGCATTCGGCCTCTCACCGTTCTTCCGGGTCTCCTATGCGGCCGCCAAGGACCAGCTTGAAGACGCCTGCGGCCGGATCCAGCGTTTCTGCGCATCGCTGAAATAGATAATATCGTAATATTCGATCATTTTCTTCGATATTATCTATTTGATTGATGAGCCGCCGCGCCTATATGAGGGGCGTAGGAAACGTCATGTTCCAAAAAGGAGGAATTTCCATGACTGCGGTCAATATCGGCCTTGACGAAAACGCCCGCAAAGCGGTCGCCGACGCTCTCAACAACACGCTCGCCGACACCTATGCGCTTTACATGAAAACACACGCCTATCACTGGAACGTCACCGGCCCGCAGTTCAACTCGCTGCACATCATGTTCGAGCAGCAATATCGCGAAATGTGGGCGGCTCTCGATGAAATCGCCGAGCGCGTCCGCGCCCTTGGCGTCTTCGCCCCGTCGAGCGGCAAAGCGCTCGCCGAACGCACGGCGATCGACAGCGCCGATGCTGAACCGCCGGCGGCGATGAACATGGTCGAGCGTCTGCTTGAAGGCCACGAAACGCTGATCAAGCGCGCCCGCGAAGGCCTCAGCATCGCAGAAGAATCGGGCGACGCGGCGAGCGCCGACCTTTTCACGGTGCGCATCCAGACCCACGAAAAAACCGCCTGGATGCTGCGGTCGACCGCGCAGTAACGAAAGATCGCTAATCAAAGCAACGCCGGGCCGGGTACGTTTCTCGCCCGGCGCTCTGTTATCTTTGCTGTTGTGACTACCTCCCTTGGAAGGCGCGCTATTTACGCAGAAGGACTCGCCGGGGGAAGCCCTGAACAAGTCCGTCTTCGCCTTTGCCGGATGAGTTGCTCACGACCCTCGATATGCTCGCTAAGTTGCGAAGCCTTGCGCCGCAAGAAGAAGTGTCGGCCCGATACGGCCAGAAAATGATTTTTCTCGATTGATCGGGAAAAATCGCAATCACATTCATGTAAATATGAAATCATCCTCATGGAGGTCGCCCACGACGACATTGAGGAGAAGGATCGAATCCCCGCCGCCAAAGTCGATGGTCGTGTGGTTTCCATTGTCCGACGCCGCCGCAATCACTTCCGCAAAGGTGTCGAACGCCGCCCCGAAAGCGATCAGCATGATTGCGTCATCTGTGCCCGCTCCAGCGATAAAGTCGTCAAAGGTGTCGGCGTCGTGGCCGAAGCGGAACTCGAAGATATCGTCACCCTCCCCGCCCGTGACTGTGTCGGCGCCGAAGCGGCCGTTCAACGTGTCGTCACCGGCATCACCCTTCAGGCGATCCGCGCCGCCGCCGCCTGTCAGCGAGTCGTTGTCGTCATTACCCAGGAGCGTGTCGTCGCCGCCGCCGCCGAACATGCGGTCATCGCCTTCAAACCCGCGCAGGATATCGTTGCCGCCGGATCCGTTAATCAGGTCTTTTCCATAACCGCCGCGCAAATCATCGTCACCGGCGCCCCCATAAAGCGAGTCATGACTGCGATAGCCATGCAGGAAGTCATCACCCTCACCGCCAAACAGAGAGTCCCGTCCAGCGAATCCTTCAAGGCTGTCATTATCATCGCCGCCGTCAAGCGTATCGTCGCCAAAGCCGCCCAACAAGCTATCGTCGGCCAGCCCCCCAACAAGCACATCATCGCCGCCTTCTCCGGATATGCTGTCTGCGCCGTCGCCGCCATTTATGCGATTCGCAGCCTCATCACCCACAAGCACATCGGCTAAATTCGATCCTGTGAGGTTCTCAACCGAGTTGAAGCTATCTCCCTGAGCGTAGCCGCCACTGGCGGTGCTTAGTCCGAGGTTAATCGAAACAGAGTCTGGAGAGGCGGCATAATTCATTTCATCAAAGCCGCCGCCGCCATAGTGAACGTCTGCGCCGCTGCCGCCAAGAAAAACGTCAGCCCCCCCCGCGCCGCGCAGTGTGTCATGCCCCGCTGCCCCATCGATAATATTTGCCGCATGGTCACCCGACAAATCGTCGCCAAACCCCGACCCGAGAAGGTTTTCGATATTGTTGAGGACATCACCGGCCGCATCGCCGGCGCTTCCAGATCCCGTCAAAAGACTGACATTAACCGCTATGCTAGAGTAGGTGTAATCCGCCCAGTCCTGACCGGCTCCGCCATTGAGAACGTCCCCATACCTCCCACCATTAAGCGTGTCGTTTCCCGCTCCGCCATCGAGAGAATCAACACCGCCTTTACCCATAATAAAGTCGTCGCCATCGCCGCCAAAAAGTTCATCACGACCAGACCCGCCAAGGCCGCTAGCCGTGCTGCCAATCAGCGTATCATCGCCGCCAAGTCCAAAAAGAACGCCACGAGAGCTATTTGCTGTCAGCGCATCATTAAAGCCTGAGCCAATTATATTTTCGACCTGTGAAAGGTAATCACCCTCGGCATCACCGCCGCTTGCCGTGTTGTTCAGCAGATTAATCATCACTCCGGCAACTGAATGTTCGTATGATATCCAATCAATGCCAGATAAGCCGCGTAGTGTGTCCGCGCCAGCGCCGCCTACAAGCGTATCATCGCCGCCGCCGCCGCGAAGCGAGTCAGCGCTATCGCCGCCAACCAGTAGATCGGCAAATACTGTTCCGTTAACGCCTTCAAAATTTGAGATGACATCTCCGTCTGCGTCGCCGCCAGAAGCAACCTCCGTGGCCAGATTGACCACAACTGCGGCCGTAGACTCGTCATAAGAGAGTATGTCGCCAATACCGTCTCCACCATCAAGGATGTCGGCGCCAGCCCCACCTGCAATCACATCATCGCCCTGCCCGCCTGATATTGAATCAACACCAGCACCGCCACTTAAATTGTTATCTGAATCATCCCCGATAAGCGTGTCATCAAAGCCTGACCCAAATGCGCTTTCAAAATTTATTATGACATCGCCCTCGGCATCTCCGCCGGAAAAAAGGCTATTGGCGAAATCAACGCTTACCGCAGCCCCGGAAGCGGCGAACGACAGGGTGTCCTCGCCCTCGCCGCCATCAAGCGCATCGTTTCCAGCGGCGCCTTCGATAAAATCCCCACCATCACCGCCAAGGATTGAGTCATCGCCATCGCCGCCAAAAAGCTCATCGAATCCGCCATATCCGATAAGCGTATCATTCCCGGAACCGCCATTAAGAGTGTCCTTACCGAGCGGGGAGAGAGAATCTCCAGCCAACAAATCGGCGCCATCCCCTCCGTACAACTCTCCTCTATCTGCAATTAGCGTGTCATCGAATTGAGACCCTTCAATGATATCAATGCCGATGAAATCATCCCCCTCCGCGTCGTTGAATTGAATGACGCCCATTGTTAGGTCGATATGGACGCCGCCCGGAGATGTAATATATGAAATCCACGGGGATTTTCCGGAGGATTTGACAAATTTATCGGCGCCGCCGCCGCCAATCAGATAATCGTCCGTAGAACCACGTAGTTCGTTGTCGCTATCATTACCGATCAGGGTATCGGCGAAACTTGTGCCGTAAATGCCTTCGATAGAAATCAGCACATCGCCTTCTGCATCACCTCCTGACGCAAAGCCAGTATCCAAATTTATCGAGACGCCAGCCGATGAAGCAGAGTAATCGACAAAGTCAAAACCACCTCCCCCATTCAAGGTGTCAAAGCCGGCGCTGCCTATAAGAGAATCGTCATCGTCACCTGCATTGAGTAAGTCATCGCCGTCAAAACCGAAAAGCGTGTCTTTACCTTCGCCACCATAAATCGAGTCGTCGCCGTCATCGGCGCCAGCGACGCCGCCGCTTAGATAATCCGCACCAGCGCCGCCTTCTAACGAGTCAGAGCCGTTTTCTCCATATAGGGAATCGTCTTTAGAGCCTCCGAAAATACTGTCATTTCCATCGCCGCCGTAGACTTTTACCGGACCGTCAAATCCCTGAAAAAAGTCGTCGCCTGCCAATAGATTTTTGATTTCACCACCGATCCCCTCAAAACCATATATTACATCTGCGCCAGCCGTCGGCTTCGGGACATTTATTCCCAGGTCATCCAACACCGCGACATCGAGCGGCGTAATATATTGTCGTTCCCTGGTTCCAATAGTAGGCGACATGATCGGTCCAGAACCGTAAATATCGAAATGCGGACTGTCGCTGACGATAGGCGGCGGCGAGCCCCATAATTCTATAGCGCTTTGGCCATTGAACTTTCTGTCGCCGTTGAATTCGAATGAAATAAGGCTTTCAAATTCAGACATATTACCGCCTGGCGCGTCGATAAATCCAAGCGGATGCCCAAGCTCGTGAAGAATGATCGAAAAGAGGTCGTACTGGCCAGAAGGTATGTTCCCCGACCTCTCATAGGGATCAGGGTCGAAATAAAATTCATCCTCTAACAGTCTGTCCAAATCAAGCGTTACGCCAGCATCGAAGACAGCGCCGTTTGAGTCTATTCCGGTACGGATCTCATATGTGACATTCGATGCGTAAATTCCGAATAGGTCGACAAGCTCATTCGGCCCCGCTTGCGCAAGCGCGGAACCCTCTAGACTTACGGTCGAAATTTCAACTTCAATGACTGCGTCGGAATCGCCAAGGTAACGAGACCAGACCACACCCGCGGCATCGAATAGGCCAAGTATCGTATTTTGCACACTCGTCGATATCCCGCTCGAAGAGAACGATGAGTCAATTGTGAATACCCAAGTGACCATATGAACCTTCATTTAGCAGTGGCGGAACGCAGCGCGGCGAATGATACCTCATTCAGCCGATCTCACAATTAGCCTGATGGAAAACGCCAGGCACCGGCCGCATTATGTAGAAATACGATTCGTGGTAAGAAAAACAATGCCCTGCATACGGTCGGACACGATTAAGTATGAGTTTGTGGTGCCGCAAGAGGGACTCGAACCCCCGGCCCCCTGATTACAAATCAGGTGCTCTACCAGCTGAGCTATTGCGGCTCTGGAACGCCGTCCCTTAGCCGACTGCCGCGCGCTTGACCAGAGGCTGGCGCTTGGCGGCAATTGCGTTAAAAAGCGCTATGAAACATCCAATCTCCATCCTGATTCTGGCGTCGGCGCTTGCAGGCTGTGGCCAGTCTGATCCGAACGCCGGCAGCGCGGCGGGGGCCAGCGGAAACGCCGCCCCTTCAGGCCGCCAGTTATTTTCGCCCTGCGCGGTCTGCCATGCGGTGAAGGAAGGCGACGCGGCGCGGGTCGGCCCCAACCTTTATGGGATTGTCGGACGGCAGGCTGGCGCAGACCCTGCCTTCGCCTACTCGAAAGCGATGCGGGAATCCGGCGTGGTCTGGACCGAAGACAATCTCGACGCCTTTATCGAGAACCCGCAGATGTTCATCCGCGGCAACAGGATGGGGTATGCCGGCGAGCGGAACGCCGAAAAACGCGCGGCGATCATCGACTATCTGAAAACGCTGAAGCCGGCGGCCGACTAAACGTCGTAGCCGGGATTTTCCCTGTTCAGCTTACGGAGCAGTCCCGGCCAGGCGAGATTGTCGCCAAGACCGGCAACGAAGGCTGGCGCGCCCTGCTGCATAACCTTGGCGCTCATCGCCGGCGGCTCTTCGCGCGGTTCCTTGGTGTCCGACTGCGCGAGGATTTGCGCGCGGCAGGCCTGTTCCAGAAAATACATGCGCATGAAAGCGGTCGCGCAGTTGGCGCCGACCGTCAGCGTGCCGTGATTGCGCAGGATAAGAAACCCGTGATTGCCCATATCCCGGACAAGCCGTTCGCGCTCGTCATGGTCGGTCGCGATGCCCTCATAGTCGTGATAGGCGACATCGTCATGAACGATCATGGCGAACTGTGAGTAGCGCTTGAGCCCGTCCTGCTGCGCCGAGACGGCTACGCCATAGGGCGTGTGCACATGCAGCACCGCATGCGCATCGTCACGCGACATGTGCAGCGCTGAATGGATCGTAAAGCCGGCGGGGTTCGAGAAGTAAGGCGTCTCGCCGACAACATTGCCGTCGACATCGATCTTCAACAGCGAACTCGCCGTCATCTCGTCGAAAAAGACGCCGTAAGGATTGATCAGGAAGCGCGCCTTGCCGCCTTCATCCGGACAGCGCACGGAAATATGGGTGAAGATCATGTCGTCCCACCCGTGAAGCGCGACAAGACGGTAGGTCGCCGCAAGATCGCAGCGCAAGCGCCACTCCTCGTCGCTCACCTCGCCCTTCAGGGAGGGCAGGCTCAATGGGTCCGGAATGTTGAAGCCCGCCATATGGCCTACGGCTTCCGGCTTTTGCGCTGTCGCGTTCATCTTACTGTCTCCTCGCCCGTTCGCCCCCTACTCTACCCCCGGCGGCGCGGTGATGCATGCCTCAATCGCAGTCCCTGGCCAGTCTCAGTCCGGCGAATTGCCAGCGTGCGCTCGCGGGAAAGAAATTGCGGTAACTGGCGCGAATATGACCCTCCGGCGTCGCGCAGGATCCGCCTTTCAGCACCATCTGACCCGACATGAACTTGCCGTTATACTCGCCGATGGCGCCGTTCGCGGGCGCGTAACCCGGATAGGCGACATATGGGCTCGCCGTCCATTCCCAGACATCGCCGTAAAGCTGCAGCAGACGCGCGTCTTCCGCCGCCGCCGGGGACGGCGCAGACGCCGCCCCGTTCTCAAGATAGCGGCCCCTGACCGGGAACAACGAGGCCGCCGCTTCCCACTCAAATTCCGTCGGCAGCCGCGCGCCGGCCCAATAAGCGTACGCCGCCGCCTCATACTGGCTGATATGGCAAACCGGCGCATGCGGATTGACCGGCCGTTCGCCGAACAGCGTGTATTCCAGCCACTCGCCGCCGTCCTTTCGCCAGTAGAGCGGCGCGCGTAAAGTTTCGCGGTTGATCAGATCCCAGGCGTCCGACAGCCAGAGCGGCGCATCCTGATAGGCGCCGTCTTCGATGAACTCGATAAACTCCGCATTCGTCACCGGTCGGTTCGCGAGCCGGAACGGATGCAGATAGACCTTGTGGCGCGGCCCCTCATTATCGAAGGCGAAGCCCTTTCCGCCCCATCCGATTTCGCACAATCCGCCTTCCATCTCGCGCCATTCGAGCGCCGGCGCCGCGTTCGTTTCACGATGCGCCTCTTCATAGACGGCCGGAAGCAGCGGGTTTTGATATAGACCGTGCTTTAAATCCGTAAGCAACAGTTCCTGATGCTGCTCTTCATGCGCGCAGCCAAGCGCGACCAACGGCGCGATCCTTTCAACGACATCGTCGGGCGCGGTCTCGACAAGCCGCGTCATCGCCTCATTCACATGCGCGCGAAAATCGAGAATGTCCTGCGCGGACGGCCGCGACAGCATGCCCCGATGGGGCCGCGGGTGCATCTCGCCAATCTGATTGTAATAGGAGTTGAAGAGGTAGCAGAATTTCGGATGAAAGAGTTCATAGTCATCCGCGTGAGCCTCGAGAATAAACGTCTCGAAAAACCAGCTCGTATGCGCGAGATTCCATTTCACGGGGCTGGCGTCCGGCATCGACTGCAGCATCCAGTCTTCCGCGCTTAACGGCGCAGCGAGCTTTTCGCTGTTCGCGCGCGCCTTTGAAAATGACGTGAGAATGGCGTTCCGATCAGGGAAAATCGCGGATTCGAAGGGCATATCGCTAAGCGCAGTCCTTTCTTAAGCGCTCCGCGCCTAGCATAATGCCGCCGGCGCCGCAAAGAACAGGGGCGAACTGAAGATTTTACTTCAATCCTGACGCTACGCTCCGGATAAGCTATAGTGCGGGAACGGAACCGAATGCATGGCGCAAGAAACCAAACCATCAATGAGCGCGCTGCTCAGGCGTTTAAGCGCCGGCGCTGACACGGCGGGCGAACC
>CAJXLJ010000035.1 GCA_913055785.1 uncultured Parvularculaceae bacterium
TGTTCTTTACGCTGGGAAATGTAGGGTTGCCTGGGACCAGCGGATTTGTCGGTGAAATTCTCTCCATGACCGGCGCCTTCAAGGTGAATACATGGGTCGCGTTCTTCGCGGCTTTTGGCGTCATCCTGTCGGCGGCTTACGCCTTGCGGCTTTACCGGCAGGTGATTTACGGCGATCTCACCAAACAGGCGCTGATGAGCATTCCCGATGTCGACCGGCGTGAATTCGTATCGCTCGCGCTGTTAATGGCGTTTGCGCTTTATCTCGGCTTCAATCCCGGGCCGGCGCTCAGCGTCTTCAGCCCTTCGGTCGATCTCCTTATTGAAAACTACAATGCGGCGCTCGCCGCCGGAGGCCGGTAATGGGCGTTACTGAGACTCTCGGCATCTTCGAAACCCTCGGCTATGCGTGGCCCGAACTTGTTCTGGCCATCGGCGCCATGGCGCTGCTGATCGCCGGCGTCTATCTTGGCGAGAAGGCTGCAAAGCAGATTTCCTACGGCGCCGTGCTGCTGCTGATCGCGGCGCTTGTTCTCGCCGTCATTGCACCGCATGCGCAAAGCGTTTCGATCTTCGGCGGGGCTTTCCGGATCGACGCCTTCGCCGTTTATTCGAAAGTCATCATCTTCGCCGCGGCGGCCATCGCGATCTTGATGTCGGACCGCTATCTCGCGGGCGAACAGCTCGGGCGCTTTGAATATCCGGTGCTGATCGTGCTCGCGGCGCTCGGCATGTCGCTGATGGTTTCGGCGACGGATCTGATCTCGCTCTATATGGGCGTCGAAACCCAGAGCCTTGCGCTTTATATTCTCGCTGCGTTTAACCGCGACAGCCGTCGCTCGACTGAAGCGGGCCTCAAATATTTCGTTCTCGGTGCGCTTTCGTCCTGCATGCTGCTTTACGGCGCTTCGCTGGTTTACGGCTTTACCGGCGCGACTTCGTTCGAGGTGATCGCCGAGGTTGCGAAAGAAGCGGCTGACAGCAGCGCGCGGGTAGGGCTGATTATCGGTCTTGTTTTCATGATCTCGGGCCTCGCCTTCAAGGTCTCCGCCGCGCCGTTCCATATGTGGACGCCGGATGTGTATGAAGGCGCGCCGACGCCAGTGACGGCGTTCTTCGCCGCCGCGCCGAAACTCGCTGGCATGGCGCTTTTCACACGCGCCATGGTGACTTCGTTTCCCGGTATTATTGACGACTGGCGGCCGGTCATCGCGCTTATCGCCATCGCCTCCATGGCGATCGGCGCTTTCTCGGCGATCGCCCAGACGAACATCAAGCGCCTGATGGCGTACTCATCGATCGGGCATATGGGCTATGCGCTGATCGGCCTTGCGGCGGGCACGGCGCAGGGAGTCGGCTCCGTTCTCATCTACATGGCGATCTATGTGGCGATGACCATCGGCGCCTTCGCGTGCATCTTGATGATGCGCCGGCGCGGCGGGATGACGGAGAATATCAGCGATCTCTCAGGTCTCACCAAAACCAACATGCCGCTGGCGCTTATTTTTTCAGTGCTGTTGTTCTCGCTGGCGGGCGTACCGCCGACCGCCGGTTTCTTCGGCAAATGGTATGTCTTCTTCGCCGCCGTTGATGCGGGGCTTGTCTGGCTCGCAATCGCCGGGGTGATCGCCAGCGCGATTTCCGCGTTTTATTATCTGCGGGTTGTCTGGTTCATGTGGTTCGACGATCCGGCGCCGGCCTTCGAGCGGGATTCCGGCGCGGCTCTGAGATTCGCCGCCTGGGGTTCGGCCGTCCTGATGTTTCCGCTTCTCACGATCTTTATCCGGCCGCTTGCGGAAGCCGCCCAAAAGGCGGCGGCCTCTCTGTTCTAAATCATGAACAGTCTTCCTTCAGGCGCATCCGTCGACATTTTCGAAACGCTTGATTCAACGAGCCTTGAGGCGAAACGGCGCGCCGGTACGGGAAGGGCCGGTCCGCGGTGGATCATCGCCCTTACACAAACCGCCGGTTATGGCCGGCGCGGGCGCGCCTGGGCTCAAGACGCCGGCGATTTCGCCGGCACGCTGTTGTTCAGGCCGGATGGCCCCGCTGATCGGCTCGGCCAGATTTCCTTTATCGCCGCCCTTGCAGTCGCCTCCGCCCTCGGGGAGTACGCGAAGCCCGAGAAGATTTCCCTGAAATGGCCCAACGACATTCTGATCGACGGCGCAAAGATCGCCGGAATTCTGCTGGAACGCTTTGATGATAACGGCGCGCCGATGCTGTCTATCGGGATCGGCGTCAATATCGTTTCCGCGCCGACGCGGGTCGACTATCCGACGACACGGCTTGTCGATCATGCCGGGGCCGTGCCGTCGCCCGAAGACCTGGCCGCAAAAATCGACCGCCATTTCTGGGCCTGTCATAGGGAATGGGTCCGGAACGGGTTTTCCGAGATCAGAACCATGTGGCTCGAACGGGCGAAGGGGCTCGGGCGAAAAATAACCGTCCGCCTGCCGAATGAGGAGATCGCCGGCGTTTTCGAAGGGCTGGATGAGACCGGCGCCCTGATATTGCGCTCTGACGCTGGAAGTCGGATCATCAGCGCCGGCGAAGTGTTTTTCGGCGCCTGAGCCGGGACTGACTGAAAGAGGCGTTTCATGCTGTTAGCCATCGATGTCGGCAATACGAATTCCGTGATCGCGCTTTCCGAAGGCGGTCAGCCGACGGCTGTCTGGCGCACCTCGACATCGACGTCGCGGACCGCGGATGAATACGCCGTCTGGCTTTCGCAGCTGATGGGCATGGCCGGTTACAAGCTTGAAGATATTTCCGACTGCGTGATTTCAAACGTGGTCCCGCAATCGCTGTTCCATTTCCGCAATCTGTCCCGTCGCTACTTCGGTTGCGAACCATTCGTTGTCGGACCGGACAATATTCCGGGCGTCGAGGTGCGTATCCCGAAACCGTCGGAGGCCGGCGCCGACCGCCTCGTCAACGCCGTCGGCGCTTTTATCGCCCATGGCGGACCGCTGATTGTCGTCGATTCCGGCACGGCGACCAATTTCGACATTATCGGCGAAGACGGCGCTTTCGAGGGCGGCGTGATCGCGCCCGGTATTAACCTCTCCATGCAGGCGCTGCATGAAGCTGCGGCGCGGCTGCCGCGGGTCGCCATCGAATGTCCGGACAAGGTCATTGGCACCGACACGGTGGGCGCCATGCAGACAGGCGTCTTCTGGGGGTATGTGAGTCTCATCGAAGGGTTGGTCGCCCGCATCAGGGCTGAATATAAAAGTCCCATGAAGGTGGTGGCGACCGGCGGCATCGCCTCGCTGTTCGAAGGCGCGACCAACGCCGTCGATATTTTCGACGCTGATCTCACTATTCGCGGTCTTCTGGAAATCCACCGCCGCGTCAAAGCCGCGGGGCAGACCAACTGATGTCGCGCAAGGAACTGGTCTTCCTGCCGCTTGGCGGGTCCGGCGAGATCGGCATGAACATGAATCTCTACGGCTTCGGCACGCCGGCGAACCGCCAGTGGCTGATGATCGATTGCGGCGTCATGTTCGGTGATCTTTCGACGCCGGGCGTCGATCTCATCTGCCCGGATCCTGCGTTCATCCTTGAAGAAAAGGAAGCGCTGCACGGATTGCTCCTGACCCATGGCCATGAAGACCATATCGGCGCCGTTGCGCTGCTCGCGCCGAAGCTGGGCTGCCCGGTCTACGCAACGCCCTTCACGGCGGCCCTGGTGCAGCGAAAACTCGACGAGTGGGAAGAGACTGGCGTCGATCTCAACATCATCGACATGAACGCACGGTTCGAGCTCGGTCCGTTCGATATTGAGTACGTCACGCTCACCCATTCGATCCCGGAACCGAGCGGCGTTGTGCTGCGCACGGCGCTTGGAACCGTGTTGCATACAGGCGACTGGAAGATCGACTCTTCGCCGACGCTCGGCCCGCTCACCGACGTCAAAACCATCAAGAAACTCGGCGACGACGGGCTCCTCGCCATGGTCTGCGACTCGACCAATGTACTCTCTTCCGGCGAATCCGGTTCGGAATCCCGCGTTCGCGAGTCCCTGACGAAACTGATCGATGCGCAGGAGGGAAGGGTTGCAGTGACAACCTTCGCCTCCAATGTGAGCCGCGTCGTTTCGATCTGCGAAGCCGCCGCCGCCGCCGATCGCAGCGTCTGCCTGCTTGGCCGGTCGATGCTGCGAATTGTCGACGCCGCGCGGGAAACCGGATTGCTCCCGAAGAACCTGGCTTTCGTTGAACCGAAAGACGCCGGACATCTGCCGCGCCGCAATGTTCTTTATCTTTGCACCGGGTCTCAGGGCGAACCGCGCGCGGCGCTCGCTCGCATCGCGCGTGACGATCACCGCGATCTGGTCCTCGGCGACGGCGATACGGTGATCTTCTCCTCGAAGGTCATTCCCGGCAATGAACGGGAGATTTATTCGCTTCAGAACGATCTTGTCGATCGCGGCGTCAAGGTAATCACCGAAAAGGACGAATTCATCCATGTGTCGGGCCATCCCTGCCGGGATGAGCTCAAGGCCATGTATGAATGGGCGCGGCCGCATATTTCAATTCCGGTCCACGGAGAAGCGCGTCATCTCGAGGAACACGCAGAACTCGCCTATGAACTTGGCGTCGCCGAGGCGCTTGCGCCTCGCAATGGCGACCTCATCCGCCTTGCGCCGGACGGCCCGGAAGTGATTGACGAGGTGCCGGCGGGGCGGGTTTATCTTGATGGCGATGTCCTGTTGCCGGACGGGGCTGCGCCCATGCGCGAACGGAAAAAGCTCGGTTACGCCGGGCTGGTGTCGGTCGCCGTAGTTCTCGATAAGCGTCAGGAGATCGCCGGCGAAATCACGGTCATGGGCAGTGGCGTTTATTTCACCGAGGAAGAAGAGGATATCTCCGTAGAGATTGAGGACGCCATTCTTGATCTCCCGCCCTCGAAGCGAAAGGACGACGAGGCGGTCGAACTTGCGGTCAAGCGCGCCGCGCGCATCTGGTTCGATCGCAACTGGGGCAAGCGTCCGGTCATACAAACGCTGGTCGCGAGAGTGGAACGATGAATATCGCCGGCGCTATCGTGATCTTTATCATCTGGTGGTGGGTTTCGTTTCTCGCTGTATTGCCGAGAGGCGTCGAAGGGCGCTGGGAAAGCAAGGATGACGGCGTTAAAGGCGCCGATCCCGGCGCGCCGGTAAAGCCTGAGATAGGGAAGAAAGCCTGGCTTGCGACGAAATTCGCCTTCGCCCTATGGGCGGTAACCGTTGCGATTATTATCAGCGGCGTTTTTAATTTTCGCGAATAATTCATCGCCCCGCTTGCAAAGCCAATATCTCTGGCCTAGCAGATAGACCGTCCACTGTAATTCGACTTCGCTGTCTCAGGCGAGGGGTTTTCTATGAACGAAACCACGCCCGTCGAGAATCCCGAACGTCCGCCGGAAGCTCCCGATGCGGATGAGATCGCGCGTGACGCTGAAGACGGGCAGTTCAGCGAAGACCAGACCCTGTCGCCGGACTTCGTCGATTCGATATCCGATGCGATCGATCGGCGAGATGCGCTCGGCTTTGAATATCTGACGAAGGACCTTCACCCAGCCGATATCGCCGACCTGATCGGCCTGTTGCGGGTGGAGGAACGCGACGTCCTGATTGAAATGCTGGGGGGCGCCATCGCGCCGGATGTCCTCGCCGAGCTCGATGACGATTTGCGCGAGGACGTCGTTGAGGCGATGGGGCCTGCGAAGGTCGCTGAAGCCGTTTCGGAACTCGATACGGACGACGCCGCCTTCATCCTTGAAGATCTCGATGAGGAAAAACGCGCTGAAATCCTCGCCGAAGTGCCGCTCGAAGACCGGCTCGCGCTGCGGGCGGCCCTCGACTATGAGGAAGAAACCGCCGGCCGCCTCATGCAGCGGGAGTTCTTCGCTGCGCCGGCCTACTGGACGGTGGGGCAGATCATCGACCGCCTGCGCGGAACAGAAGATCTGCCGGATTCATTTTATGAGGTATTCGTCGTTGATCCGGCCTTCAAGCCTATCGGGGCCGTGCCGTTGGCCGTCCTCCTTAAGTCCCAGCGCGAAACCGTGATTGGCGACATCATGGTCGGTCGGGAGATGCGCAAGATCCCCGTGGACCTCGACCAGGAAGAGGTCGCTTATCTCTTCGAACAGTACAACCTCATCTCATCTCCCGTTGTTGACGCCGCCGACCGGCTTGTCGGGATGATCACGGTCGACGATGTGGTCGAAATGGTCCGTGAAGAAACTCAGGAAGACATGCTGGCGCTCGCCGGCGTTGAGGCCGATACCGGCCTTTCCGACACGGTCTTCGAAACGGTTCGGTCACGGTTCTCCTGGCTGGCCGTAAACCTTGCGACTGCAATTCTCGCCTCGCTAGTGATTGCATTTTTTGACGGCGCCATCGGTCAGATCGTGGCCCTCGCCATCCTGATGCCGATTGTCGCCAGCATGGGCGGCAACGCCGGCACGCAGACACTGACCGTCGCCGTGCGTTCGCTGGCGACCAAGGACCTGACGCGCTCGAACGCCTTGCGCATTATCTACCGCGAAACGGTCGTCGGATTTTTGAACGGCGTTATTTTCGCGATCATTATGGGGGCGCTGGCGGGCATCTGGTTTTTCGCGTCTGGCTGGGGAGATCAGGCGGATGCGACGCGTCTCGGGCTTGTGGTTGGCGCAGCAATGATCATCAACCTGTTGTGCGCGGGCCTTGCGGGCATTCTCGTACCGATTGGGTTGCAACGCGCCGGCGCGGACCCTGCCGTCTCGTCGGCTGTGTTTGTCACGACGGTTACCGATATCGTCGGCTTCTTTGTATTCTTGGGACTGGCCGCGATTATCCTTTTACCGGCGGCATAACAAACGGGCGCTTAAAGCGCCCGTTTTCGTAATCAGCTTTTGATTTTCACCGGCTTTGGTTTGCTGGTGTAGAACCGGTAAAGCAGTGCGCCGGTCATCAGCAGAATCAACGTGCCGGGTTCAGGCGCATCCGGCGGCGGTTCTTCCGGCGGACACTCCTTGTCATCATCGTCGCATGGCGGCGGCGGAATGATCACCGGCGGAATATGCGTCGGCGGCGGTCCCGACCAGGGTGGAAACAAAGGCGGCTGTTCCGTCGGCGGTTGCGTTTCAGGAACAGGCGGCTGTTCGCCTGGCGTCGTTGGCGGAACCCGCCCGGTTTCGACTGGCGGCGCCGGATTGTAACCGGCGAGCCGCTGCGGAACGGGGCGGGACGTCAAAAAGACTTGGCGGCGGCCCTCCGCTGGCCTTCTTCTTCGCCGCAACACCCGCAGTTGACGACGATATCGTTACGAATATCGCCGACGGCGCGCGCGTAAAGCGCGTCGAATTCTTCGTCTGTCGGTCCGCCGCGCCGGTCGCCAAAGCCTCCGGCCCAGAGAATCGCCCCGGCCACGATCAACGCGGCGACGACGTTTGCTATCCCGTTGCCCATCATAATGATGCCCTCAACGCTCCAGATTCCCCCGGTTCTAAAAATGCCGGTCCGCCTGGCCCCGGAGCGTGCGAGAGGCCTTGCGCCAGGTTCTTTCACCCAAGTCCCGTGCCAAGCTGCGTGGGGGGCGAACGGGAAGAATTTTCTAGGAATTTCAAATAATTGTATGAGAATCAGCCGGTTTTCGCACTGCGGATTCGCGATGTCGCGCTTGCAAAAAGTGTCCTGAATCCGGCCGTTTTCTCAAATTGTGCAGATATGACACATTCGCTGGCGAGGGCCGCTGAGGGCGCGCCGACGCCTACCCATCCGCGCCGCAGCGTGCTAATTATTGGGTTAACGCGAGCCTTTGGGGGCCTGTGAGCGGAGTTGGGCGGCAACCGCCGCAAGGGTAGAGGTAGAGGGGTTCTGGGTCTGATGCGGACGGGAGAAACCGGCCTAAATCTGATCAAGGGCTATGAAGGCCTGAGGATGTCGGCGCACTATGCGCCGAGCGAGCAGTGGACTGTCGGTTACGGTCATACGTCCACCGCCCGTCACGGCATGGCGGTCACTGAAGGAGACGCCGAACGGCTGCTTCGCGACGACGTCGGCCCCCTCGAACAACTCATAAGCGACACTGTCCGGGCGCCCCTTAATCAAAACGAACACGACGCGCTCGTCTCGCTGATTTTCAATATCGGCGAGGAAAACTGGAAACGCTCAACCGTCCTGCGCAAGCTGAACGCCGGCGACAAGATCGGCGCGGCGAACGCTTTCGAACTTTGGACCAAGGCATACGTTAACAACGAACTCGTCACACTCGACGGTCTCGTGCGGCGGCGGGCGGCGGAGAAGTCCCTGTTCCTGATGCCGACCGAAGCCTCGCTGGTTGTTCCGACCTCGGATGTTAATCCTGCGCCTGAATGCGAGCCGGAATATATTTCGGATCGGGTCTACAACGCCAAGCCTGCGATCAACATCCAGGAGGTGAGGGCGGAACGCAAAAAATCGCTGACGCCGGAAGAAAAATCCGCACGCACGCGGGCCTTGTTTGCGGCGACCCAGGCGCTGTCCGGCGATCCGTCGAAGATGATTATTTCCAAGGCCGAAGAGCACGCCGATATGGGCGTGACCTTCGGCGCTCTGCTTGCCGGGCTGCTGGCGTTCGGACTGACCGGCATTGGCGTTCTCCTCCTTCTCGGTCAGGAGGCGCCGGCTCTCGCTGAGTCGCTAGGCCTGAGCTATGAACGCTTCGCTGCGATTTTCGAGTATCTGCCCATGTGGCTGGCGGCGGTCGGCGCGGCGATGTGTTATTTCATCCTTTATATTCTCGTGAAACGCAGCGCGCGCCATGACCTGAAACGTCAGCGGGCGCAGGATCTGGCGCGAATGCGTGTCGCCGAATAACTGATCGCGACTCGCTCTATCAAGACATTCATGACTGTTCATCTTGTAAAGCTCTGCGTCGGCGCGGAGAGCGTCGGCGATCTCGAGGCATGGGTGGCGCGCCGGTCCAGGCGCAACGAGCAGGCCGGCAAGGGATGCGTTCACGATCATTTGACACGTATGCATCCGCGCCGCGAATCAGAGCTTGGGGCGGGCGGATCGATCTATTGGGTGATAAGAGGCGTCATCCTCGTTCGTCAGCGGATTCTGGGCTTTGAGAGACGAACCGGTGCTGATGAGATAGAAAGAACGGCGATTTTACTGGATCCGGCGCTCGTTCTCACCGAACCGGCCCCGCGCCGGGCGTTTCAGGGCTGGCGTTACTTGGCCGAGGCAGACGCGCCAAAGGACCTTTCGCAACGTTCGAAAACGGCGCCGCCCCCGGAACTCAGCGCAGAACTGGCGGAACTTGGACTGTTATGAACTGCCTTGAAGGTCTAGTATGCTGTTTCTAAATGATGTTTCTAATTCAAATGCGTGCTGTAGAGGCCAATTGTCAGCGCGCCGATAATCGGCGGATCAATGCCTCAGGATTGGCGTTAGTGCGTTTGACTTTTATGATGCATACTGGCTCTCGGGCACATGCTGATTCGTAAAGGAGAAAGTTGTGGCGCCGCCGGTTAAATTACCATTCGCCTTGTGTTCGCTGCTGTTCGTATCGGCATGTTCGACTTTCGGCGGTTCCGCTTCGAATGTTGATCCGGAAAGCTATGCGGCAGCGCAATCGCAGCTCACCGTGCTTGAGAACGAGGTATCGAGGCTGGAGTCCGAAAACGCCCGGCTTACGGAAGAGCTGCAAACCGCCAGACGGCTGAGCGGCAAGGTCGCCCTCGCAGACGAGACGCCGGCCCCCGACGACCTTGCGTTGCGTGACGGCGCTGCGGCGCGCCTTCCGGATCAGCCAACCATAAGCGCGCCGGATGCCCAGGAACCCGCTGAAATAACGATAACGGTGGTCGATGATATGGCGCCGGATCTCAAGAAGGACGATGTGCCTGTCGAGCCGGCGCCTCGGCTTGTGCAGCCCACATTCGCCTCGACTGATGCAGTGTTTGAGAACGAGGCTGATGATGAGGGCGAAATTGAAACCGCCAGTGTCATGTACGGCGTGCATCTCGCCTCTTATCGCAAAATCGAAAACGCTCGCGAGGGCTGGCGCAAGCTGCAACGCGATAATCCGGACGAACTCGGTTTGTTGGAGCCGAGGATCGAGCCCATCACAATCCAGGATAAGGGCGGTTATTTGCGGCTGATCGGCGGCGGGCTGTCATCGAAAGAAAAGGCGGCTTCGCTCTGCGCCAAGCTGGAAGCGAAAGACCTCTATTGCACTGTAACCAGTTTTAACGGCGAGCGGCTCTCACTTGCGGAAGGGCTTTAGGGTCTACTTCGGCGGCGCGATGTCGAAACTGCGCTTATCGAACAGCCGCCCTTCATATTCCCCGGCGCCTTCATACAATAACGTCAGCTCCCCTTCGCCGAGAGAAAACCGGTCTAGGGGTATTTCGACAATACGTTTTTCCGTATCGAGATAACCGGCGACATTCTCACGCACGCCGAGCACGCCACTTGTCGATGCGCGGGGATCTTTCGGGGTGAAAGTCGCCTTTAGCCTACCATAGGCGGAATGACTTCCATGAGGCGTGATTGCAGCAGACAGAAGCAGTCTGCCCTCGCTGTCGCGCAGGAGTTTGGTTTCTCCAATCGTGGCGGAAGCGGCGCCGTCGCCTCTGACGATCACCGGCGCTGAAACGCCAGCTCCGATATCGGCCTGCAAGCCGTTTGACGCCTTGCGGATCAGCGTTCGCGCGGCGCCGGTTTCGATCAGAAGATGCGAGCGTTTCTCGCCCGGCGGCGGCGCGATGCCGTCGCGGAGCTTCACGGTGACCGTCACGCGTTCGCCGGGTTTCAGGCGAAACTGTGCGGGCGATACGGAAAGATAGGGAGCCGCGCTTAAGCCCGCCCGGACTTCTGAGGCGGCGGGCTCATAGCCGGCGGCGGTGGCGCTGAGATCGATCCAGCTGACCCGACCATCCAGTATCCGCCTTGTCGGATTGGAAATAGTGAAGGCTCCTTCACGGGTTTCCGCCGTCAGAACCGTGCGCAACGGGCTCAGCACGATATCCGCCCGGGCCCCTGCAGGCGCCATCAAGCACAGGACAAAAGCGATCAGGGTTGTTCTGATAAGGCACATAAATTTCGCCTGGCCTCTGAGAATCGGGTCATGGTCAATGCTACCTGCGCGCTGCTTTCCCTTAGGTAAGCAAAAAGCGTGAAATCCTGTGGAAAATATGATGACCCATGTCATTGTTTTAGGAAATGAAAAGGGCGGTTCCGGTAAGTCGACTACGGCGATGCACCTGATCGTGGCCCTCCTGAAAACGGGAAACAAGGTCGGTGCGGTTGATCTTGACCTCCGTCAACGCAGTCTTTCCAGATATCTCGAGAACCGGAAAAAGTTTTCAGATATCAAGGGGAAAGACTTGCCGTTTCCGGTCGTTTCCGAAGTCGAGGCGTCTTCTCTCGATAGCCGGGAGGAGTCCAGAGATCAGGAAACCCAGAACTTTCAAAACGCTCTGACGGGTCTTGAAGGCTGCGATTATGTGGTCATCGACTGTCCCGGTGCGAACACGCACCTGTCGCGGCTAGCGCATTTGCATGCGGATACAATCGTGACCCCTTTAAACGACAGTTTCGTCGATTTCGACCTGCTTGCCAGGATCGACCCGGAAACCGGTCGCATCGCGGGACCGAGCCTTTACAGCGAGATGGTCTGGGAGGCGCGGAAACGCCGCGCTATGACCGGCGTTCAGGGCGGCATCGACTGGGTCGTGATCCGCAACCGTCTCTCCGCAACACGCGCGCGCAACAAAAAAAATGTCGGCGACAAACTTGACGACCTCGCCGGACGAATCGGTTTTCGTCATGCGCGCGGTTTCGGCGACCGGGTCATTTACCGCGAGCTGTTTCCCATGGGACTGACGCTGCTGGACCTCGGCGGCAGGAACTCGCCGGTGCGTCTATCCACCATGAGCCATGTGACGGCGCGGATCGAAATTCGTTCGCTTGTGGCGGCGCTCAACCTGCCGCATCCGGAAATTCACGAAGAGGCCGCTTAATTTCTCGCGCCTCCGGTTTTATCGCCATATGTGCTATCTAACTGTGCGGGCTTTCCGCAGAGCTTTGGGCGACCGCGTATGTCGATTGGTTTTATCGCACTTTTGCTGGCTGGCGCCGGCGCCGGGTGGCTGCTTCTGCGTCTGGTGCGCGGACGAGAGACTGGCGGCGACCGCAATATGACGATCCTGAAGGCGGTGATCTGGCTGGGGCTTGCCGCCGCTTTATTCGCCGTCAAGCTCTGGCCGCTGGCGTTCATGGTGCTTCTCGCCGCCGGCGGCGTCATGGGGATCGAAGCCTGGCGCGACAAGCGCGTCGCCGAGGAAGAAGCCGCCAATCCGCAACCGCAGACTTTGCAAAAGTCCATGAGTGTTGAGGAAGCCGCCGCAGTCCTCGGCGTTTCCGCCGATGCGGATGCGGCGACAATAAAGGCGGCGCATAAAAAATTGATCGCGCAAATCCACCCCGATAAAGGGGGCACGGATTATCTGGCTTCTAAAATCAATGAAGCGAGGGACGTGCTGTTTCGACCTGCTGGCGATTAGCCGAATATTTCCGAAAGGAAACTCTCCATCGCCGCCCATGAACGCTTATCCGCCGCTTCGTTATAGACTGTCCCGAAGCCGGGATCGTTCGCGTCCGGATTGGTGAAGGCGTGCATGGTTCCGCCATAAGCGTGAATCTGCCAGTCGGCGCCGGCTTCGGTGAGTTCCTTGCCGAGCGCCTCGACATCCTTGGGCGGCGCCATCGGGTCGTCCCAGCCGTGCAACGCTAGCACTTTCGCGTTGATCTTGCGGCCGCCGGTATTGCCCGGCGCGCCGAAAAGGCCATGGAAACTGACGACGCCTGCGATGTCGGCGCCGGTTCGGGCGATATCGAGCGCGCAAAGCCCCCCGAAACAAAAACCGATGATGCCGATTTTCGCCGCATCGACTTCCTTCTGTTCCTTTACGATGCCGATGATATTGAGGAGGCGCGATTGCAGCATGGCGCGATCCTCGACGAAAGGCGTCATCAGCTTCTGGTTTTCTTCGGTTGATGATCCAAGAACGCCCTTGCCGTAAAGATCAATGGCGATGCCTGTGTAGCCAAGGCCGGCCAGCGCTTTCGCCTTTCCGGCTTCGAAACCCGACCGTCCCGCCCAGGCGTGACAGACCAGCACTCCCGGCTTCGGACCGCCGCCGCTTGAGGCGACAACGGCTTCGTATTCATTTCCGTCAATCGTGTAGGAAAGGGGGCGGGTGTCGATCGTCATGGCGTATTCTCCTTTGCGCCAATCATAACAAAAGAGTCGTGCAATTTCATCTGCGGCGCCGTTCTAGTCGGAGACTGCGCCGATCCGGCTGATCTTCAGCGTGTTGGTCTTGCCCGGACGGCCGAAAGGATAACCGGCGAGAATAATAATTCGATCGCCATCTTCGCCGCCGTTGGCTTTGGCGAGCATATCAGCCTTTTCGATCATCTCATGGAAATGCGAAATGTCCTCGGTGACGACAGGCCGGACGCCCCAAAACAGGGCGAGATTGCGGGCGACATTCTCGTCGGGCGTTGCGGCGATAACCGGACAGTGCGGCCGGTCGCGGGATAGACGCCGCGCCGTCGAGCCGGTCTTTGTGTAAGCGACAGCGAATTTGCAGTCGAGCACTTCGGCGATGCGGCGGGCGGAGAGCGTCATGGCGTCGGCGGTTGTGTAAACCTGGTCGTCGCGCCCGTCGATCTTGTAACCGCCCGATTCATCGTCCGCTTCGGTGGCGATAATGATCCGATCCATGATCGCCACGGCGGTCGGCGGATGCCGGCCCACGGCGGTTTCCGCCGAGAGCATCACAGCGTCGGCCCCCTGGTAGACGGCGGTTGAAACGTCGGAAGCCTCCGCCCGGGTCGGCGCAATCGACTCGACCATGGATTCCAGCATATGCGTGGCGACGATCACCGGCTTGCCGGCGTGACGGCAAGTGCGGATGATGCGGCGCTGCAGGAGCGGCACGTCCTCCGGCGCGCATTCGACGCCAAGGTCGCCGCGCGCAACCATGATGGCGTCGGAGAGATCGATAATTTCTTCGAGATGATCGACAGCGGCCGGCTTTTCAATTTTTGCGATGATCCCGGCGCGCCCGTCGATCAGCGCCTTGGCTTCCGCAACATCGCCGGGCTTTTGCACGAAGGAAAGCGCGATGTAGTCGACCCCAATGCCAAGGGCGAACTCCAGATCGGCGCGATCCTTTTCGGTGAGGGCGGATATCGGCAAGGCGCGCCCCGGTACGTTGATGCCCTTGCGGTCTTTTAAGTCGCCGGGCGTATCGGCGCGGGCGATCAGGTGGTTCGCATGCCGGCTCTCGACGGTGATCTGCAGCTTGCCGTCGTCCAGTTTTAAAATGTCGCCCGGCTGTAAAACATCGAGAAGCTCCGCATGGGGGATCGGGATCGTATCTTCGTCGGCTGTTTCTTTTGCAAGAACAAGCCGAAGCTGCGCGCCATATTTCAGCTTGATGGAACCGCCCGGAAACGCGCCGGTGCGAATTTTCGGCCCCTGCAGATCCGCGAACACGGCGACAGGAATCTGCTTATCCCGTTCGATATCGCGAATGGCTTTGATGACCTGTTCGAGCTTGTCATGCTGGCCGTGGCTCATATTGAGCCGGAAAAGATCGACGCCGGCGTCGTGGAGCAACCGAAGCATGGAAGGGGAGGAACTCGCCGGACCGATGGTCGCGACGATCTTGCAGAGCCTGTTTCTCATCTGTCAACGCTTTCGCGGGTGGCTATCTGGCTAGGCTTCAGTAGAGCCCGCGTTGCGCCGACATTGCAATGGGCTACCGGTTAATTCCCGCAAATCCGAGCCTTCGCTTCATTGTATTCCGACTCGAGGCGATCAACGAACGCAGCCGTGGATACGACTTCCTTCACCGCGCCAATGCCCTGTCCACAGCCCCATATGTCCTTCCAGACTTTTTTCGCGCCTTCCCCGGCGGATTTGAAATCCATCTTGGAAGGATCGGCGTCGGGAAGGTTTTCAGGGTCCAGTCCGGCATTGCGAATTGAAGGTTTGAGGTAGTTGCCATGCACTCCTGAGAAGTAGTTTGTATAGACGATGTCGTCCGCATATCCGTCGACGATGCCCTGCTTGTAGGCGCCGTCGGCGTTGGCTTCTTCGGTTGCGATGAACGCCGAGCCGATATAGCCGAAATCGGCGCCCATCGCTTCCGCTGCAAGCACCGATTGCCCGCGCGCAATACAGCCCGATAGGGCGACGGGACCGGAGAACCACTCGCGAATTTCCTGCACCAGAGCGAAGGGTGACTGGACCCCCGCGTGACCGCCGGCGCCGGCGGCGACCGGGATCAGCCCGTCTGCGCCTTTTTCAATCGCCTTGCGGGCGAAGAAATCATTGATGACGTCATGCAGTACAATACCGCCATAGGAATGGATGGCCTGATATACGTCCTCGCGCGCGCCGAGAGAGCAGATGACGATCGGAACCTCATGTTTTACGCAAGCTTCAAGATCATGCATCAACCGGTCGTTGGAGCGGTGGACAATCTGGTTGACGGCGAACGGGGCTGACGGCCGATCGGGGTTCTCATCGTCATGGCGTTTCAGCGCATCCTTGATTTCCGTGAGCCATGTATCGAGCATTTCCGCAGGGCGCGCGTTGAGCGCCGGGAACGACCCAACGACGCCGGCCTTGCATTGCGCGATCACAAGCTTCGGCGTTGAGACGATAAACATTGGCGCCCCGATAACGGGGATGCGGAGGCGCGCCTTGATTTCTGCAATGGTCGGCATGAAAAACTCCTGTCAGCTGTTCGGACGCTAAGCGCCAACGCAGGTCAAAAGCAACGGGCAAGCGCAGCAGATCCCGTAACGCTAGACGCCGAGTTGGCGGATCGCCAGATCGTTCATAATCTCTTCCGAGCCGCCGCCGATCGCCATCACCCGCACTTCGCGATAGATACGCTCGACCCGGCATCCGCGCATGAAGCCGCCGCCGCCGAGAATCTGCATCCCCTCCCGCGCGCAAAACTCCATGGCGCGCGTCGCCTGCACCTTGAGCAGCGACAGGTCTGAAACCGGCGCGGCGCCATTCATGACGCTCCATGCAGATTGATCGAGATAGGCGGTTGACGCATTCACATGGCGAAGCATCTCCGCAAATTTGTGGCGGATCACCTGGTGTTTCGCGAGTGGTTTGCCGAAGGTCTGCCTTTCGCGCGCCCAGTCAGCAGCGTCCTCAATGCAGACGCGCGCAAAGGCGATCGCCTGTGCCGCCATGGAGAGGCGTTCCATATTAAAATTGGCGACGATGCCGGCGAAGCCTGCGTTTTCCTGGCCGATCAGGTTTTCTGCCGGCACTTTTACATCATCAAAGTGAATGCTCGCCGTATCGGACATCCACCAGCCCATCTTCTTGAGCGGCGTGCGCGTCACGCCGTCGCTGCCGGCATCGATCAACAGGAAGGAGAGGCCGCTGGCGCCATCTCCTCCAGTGCGCACGGCGACGGTGAGATAATCGGCGCGGCAGCCAGTGGTGATAAACGTCTTTTCTCCGTTCACGATGTAATGATCGCCTTCGCGGCGCGCTCTTGTCCTGATATTGGCGACATCGGACCCGCCTGAAGGTTCGGTGACGCAAAGGGCAATCAGTTTGTCGCCGGCGAGGACCGGTGGCGCGATGCGCGCTTTTAACTCATCGGACCCCAGCGCGATGATCGGCGGCAAGCCGATCCCGTGGGTCATCAATCCGGCGACCAGTCCGCCCGAGCCTGCGCGCGCGAGTTCCTCCGATGAAATGATCGAGTGAAAGACATCGACGCCTTCTTTGACGCCGCCATATTCTTCCGGGAAACCGAGCCCGATCAGGCCGACCGCCGCGGCTTGTTTGTGCAGTTCGCGCGGGAAGGCGCCGGCCTCGTCCCAGTCATTGACATGAGGCGCGATTTCCTTCTCGACAAAGGCGCGCACGGTCCGCCGCCAGGCGTCATGACTCTCGCCCATATGCGGCGAGGCGAGGCGGGTTGTGTCAAAAGAGAGGGGTTCAGGCATGGCGCGAGCTTATGCTGTCTTCGGCCAGAGCACCATCTGGGTGCAGCGGAAGAGCGCGATGGTTTTTCCAGTGTCGCGATGTTTGACCGTCGCATCCCAAAGTTGCGTCGTGCGGCCTAAATGAACAGCGTCGGCCCGACATTCGATCACGCCCTCGCGCGCCGTGCCCAGAAAATTCGACTTGAGTTCTACGGTGGTGAACCCGTTCGCGCCCTCGGGCAGGGATTTAACGCAGCCATAACCGCAGGCGGTGTCGGCGAGCGTCACGACGCTGCCGGCGTGAAGAAAACCGTTCGGCGCCATCAGCTCCTTTCGTATTTCAAGTTCGGCGTCGGCGAAACCGTGGCCGACATCAAGGAAGCGGATGCCGAGCAGGCCGGGGAGAAAGCCTTCTCCCACGGCCGTGAACGCGCCGGCGTTTATGTCGTCCTGCATGCTGGTCATATCGGATCTGTTCCTGTGAATGGAGGAAAGACGGTATCAGCCGTTGCGGCCAAGGCAATCTTCCTCAGCAGCGATCACGGCAATGCGACTTTTGTTGCGCGGTCAGCGGGGTGCAAGGGCCGGCGGTCATGCTATACAGCCGGCATTCGTCCCGGGCGCGGAGCCCGGAAGCGGGAGAGGCTTTGTGACAGCAAGAACGCCGATGTCGACCGGACGCATCGCGCTCGCCATCTATGCGGTGTTTCTGGCGGGCTATGCTTTCTGGAAATTCGGCGACCCTTCCGCAGGGTCGGGATTTCCGGCGGCGGCTTTCCTTGTACTGACGACAGCGGTCGCGCCTTATCTCGCATCGCTGGCGGCGGCGCGAACGATGAGCCGCCGGCCGTTTGCGGCGATAGCACTTGCGCTCGTCGCCGGCCTTTTCGTGTGCGTCGGCGGCTACGCCGCTCACTGGTGGTGGTTCCTCGCGCCCGAAGGCGGCGCGCCGGCGGTTTATGATGTGGCGCCGCGCGGGATCGGCTGGGGGCTCCTTCAGGGGGCGCTCGCCGCAATCGTCTTCCGGCGCACCTGACCGGACGGATTTACTGAAATCCGCTTGCCGTCTTCGGCTTGCGGAGTAAGCTCGCCCGCGCGAGACAGACGGGGCGAAAACGGGAGAAACATCATGTTCGACGAAGGCCTTATGAAGACCGCCAACACGCTTGTCGCCTATTGCCGCGAAGGCAAGGAAGCGCAGGGACTGAACGAGCTTTATGCGCCCGAAGCCGTTTCGGTCGAAGCCGCCGACATGGGCGGAACCGGCGCGGAAACAAAAGGGCTCGACGGCATCAAGGGCAAACATGAATGGTGGTTCGGCGCGCATGAAGTGCATGGCGGCAATGTCGAAGGACCGTTCTTTCACGGGGGCGACCGGTTCGGCGTGATTTTCGAAATGGACGTCACCAACAAGGAATCCGGCCAGCGGATGCAGATGAAGGAACTCGGCGTTTATACCGTCAAGGACGGAAAAATTGTCCGCGAAGAGTTTTACTACAGCGTTTGACGCAGCTAGTTCGGTCCGTTCGAGAGTTTCCATATTTCCTTGCCGGTGCGCAGGTCATACCCGCGCATCGAGCCGTCCGATAAGCTGAAATACGCTGCGTTTCCTTCAAGATGCGGGCGCAATCCGGAAACGCCTGAAACGGTCCAGAGCGTTTCGCGTGTGTTCATATCGAATGCGCGAACTTCGGCTTTCGACCAGTCATTTTCCGGCACGCAGACCCACATGCCGATTCCATCAACCAATTGTAACGGCCCATAGGTCGTCACATCGGCGGCGTTGCGCCAGACCTCTTTCCCTGTCTCAGCATCGACGCCGAAAAGGCGTTTGTCCTCAACAGTTGAATAATAGGCAACGCCTTTGTACTCGGCGATAAAATAGCGTGGCCCGGCAAAGCGTACATTGGCGACATTATCAGGCCGAAACCACCAGAGCTGTTTGCCCGTCTCCTTGGCGACGGCCAGTAGATTGCCGGCGGAATCGGCGAAGATCACGCGATCGTCCATGACGACCGGCGCCGCTGAGACAAAGGGAAGCTGTTTCGATCGGGTTTCGCCGTTCTCTTTCGCCGAGACGAAGTGGTTGCCTTGCTCGGGGGTGAACCGGATTTCACCAATATGGTCGTTTTCGGTGTCCGAACGCCAGATGATCTCGCCTTTTTCAATATCGATTGCATAGAGGTAGCCGTCCCATGCGCCGATATAGGCGACGCCGTCGACTACGGGAATATCGCGCGCTTGGGTTTCTTCGCCGAGCGTGACTCGCCAGCGTTCTTCACCGGTTGCAATATCGAGCATATAAACATTGAAGTCTTCACTGCTGAAGAGCAGTCCGTCACCGACGACTTCGCCGTCCGCATTGACCAGCGGATCACGTATATCATGCTCGACTTTTCCAACTGCAAAGGACCAAATCTCTTCGCTGGTTTCGGGATCAAGCCCGACCATTCGGCCGCTCAAAACCGGAACGACGATGATGTCGTCGGTGACAGTTGGGGGAAAAATAGACGGCCCCTCGAACTGGCGCGACCAGATTTTTTCGCCAGTCGCGCGGTCGAGAACGTGAAACCCGCCGTTGAGGTCGCCGGCATATACGCGTGCCTCGGTCATGAATGGCGATGTATAAACGATTGCCTCTTCCGCCGCGAAAGTATGACAGCCAAGAACAGCGAATGTACTAAGGACGGCGGCGGTGAGGGTTTTCATGGTCGGCTCCACGGTTTTCGCATAGCTTAAGGCGTAAGCGTTGGAGGCAAACGCCGCTTGCCGCGCCCTGGATACGTTTTAGCGATTATTCTGCAAATCACTTCGCTTTTGGAATGAGCGCGATAGCGCGCAGCGGCCCGCCTGAGCCGCCCTCGATCTTCATCGGCAGGGCGATCACAATCGCGCCGGTCGCCGGCAGCCGGTCGAGATTCGTGAGGTTCTCAAGCCCCGGCGTATTCGCCGCGCCCATGATGCGGTGAACCGGAAAGTCCTGGGACGGGCCGTAATCGGTCGATCCGGTGTCGAGCCCCAGGGCCGCCGCGCCGCGCTCCTCGATCAGCATCCGCGCGGCGTCCGGTCCGAAACTCGGAAAGGCGAGGGCCGCCGGATCGCTTCCGCCGAGATAGGCTTCCGCATCCGGCCAGAATTTTGACCAGCCGGTGCGCATCAGCACGATCGCGCCGGCGGGAATTTCGCCATTGGCCTTCTCGAACGCAGCGACATCCTCCGCCGTCAGCCGGTAAAGCCGGTCGGCCGCCGCCTTGTCCGTCACATCGATGACGACGGCGGGCGCGATCAGCCGCGTCAGCGGCACGTCGGCGGCGTAATCCCCGTCCGGGTCGAAATGATAGGGCGCGTCCATATGCGTGCCGCCATGTTCCGGCGTTGAAATGGTGAACGCCGAATAGAACATCCCGTCGTCGCGTTCGCCTTCGAAGATCGGCGTCTTTTCAAACCGCGTCGGCGCGTTCGGCCAGTAGACCGTCTCCGGCCCGTAGCCATGGGAAAGATCGACGATCTCGTAGGAGTTGAGGTCGAAACCGGTCGCAGCCGGTTCCGCGCCACCCCCGCAGGCGGCGAGCATCAGCGCTGCGGCGCCGGCGAGTGCAAAAGGCTTGTTCATGATCATCCTTCTTTCCTGTCGAGCCGCACTTGCGGGCCGTCGCCATGGGCGTCGCTGCCCCAGCCGCAGGTCAGCACATTCCTGCTCTGCGCCGTCAACGGGTCGCAATAAAGCGTGTCGGCGGCGTAAACGCCGACCACCGCCGGACCGGAAACAAGATGCGGATCGACGCCGGCGAGGGTTATCTCGGTTTGCGTTTTCGTGACGCTTAAATCCTGCCGGATCAGCCGCTCCGAGGAAGGATCGTCGGTCGGGTAATAGACAATGTCCATCACGCCGGTTTTCTCGTCGCTGCCGATCGTCAGGGTGAAGACGTAAAGCTCGTCAAACCCGTCATGTTGCAGCCGCAATTCGGCGCTAGACCATTCGCCGGCAAGCGTCGGCTGGCTTTCGCCGCAGGCGGCGAGGGCGGACGCCGCGAGGCCCGCGGCGGCGATTAGTGAAATCCTCATGTTCCGTTCTCTCCCTTCCGGCGGGCCTTTTATTTCTGCTTCGCCGCGTCGCGGGCGCGCATCACCGCCGTCTCGATTTCCTGGCGCACGCGCATCGGCTTGCCGATCACCGGAAATTCGACGATCGCCTCGCCGGTGCCGCGGACTTTTATCACGCCGTACCCGAGAATGCGCCCCAGAAAACTCTGCCGCACCAGCACTTCCTCGATTTCGTCGAGCATCACTTCATGAGCGGCGCGGGCGATCATCCCCGTCTTGAGGACCATCCGCACCGAAGTGACGGCGATCACCGTCGTCCATTTGTGGACATAACGCGTCAGGCAGATGACCGTTCCGGCGGCGAGCGCCGCGCCGGCGAACAACCAGAACGTCCGCCCCATCGCCTGTCCGTCGGCGAGGCTGAGCGAGAGGATCCAGAACAGCGCCGGGACAGCGCCGAGGAGGAGCCAGCCCCAGCTCTGGAAATCGTAGGTCCAGTTGAAATGGGCCCGGTAAAGATACTCCTCGCCGGGCGCGAGCGTCTTTTTCACATAGGCCATGGGGCAGTCTCCCTGATGCTTCATTGGAACCTAGCCGGTCAGCGTTCCGGCGGCTTGACCGAAGTCAAATCGCGAGGGCCGGCCCGCCGGTTTCCAGTCCCGCGCATCATAGGGCCGAACGGGCGGGGGGAGGACGAAATTTAATATATTAAATTTTATCCGCCCCCCTGGCGTTTGGGGTTATCATGGCGCCCGCCGCCGGCGCTTCAGGCGGGGCGGGAAGCGCCCGGCCGCAACTTTCCTTGCGCAGCGCATCCGGTTATGGTCCGTCCGGGAACTGACAGGGGAGAGATGAATGCCGTTTCCGCGCGCGCACTATTACGTCGCCGCCTTTCTGGCGGTTACGATCCTGGCTTTCTGGCCGAGCTATTTCAGTATTTTTGAAAAAGCGCCAACCGCTCATCATGTCCATGGCGTTACCGCGACGGCATGGGTGCTGCTGTTGATCTGGCAGAGCTGGTCGATCCGTCAACGGAGTTTCGCGCTGCACAGATGGGGCGGGCGGATGAGTTTTCTCCTCGCGCCGCCCTTTATCGCCGGCGGCCTCCTGGTCACCAAGATGACGGCGATCAAGGCGTCGCCCTTCACGGAAATGTTCGCGATACGACTTTCCTTCGCTGACTTCGTTTCCGTTGCGGCGTTCGCGCTTTTTTATTTTCTGGCGCTGCGCAATCGGAAATACGTGGAGCTTCATTCGCGTTTCATGCTGGCGACGATCTTTCCGCTGCTGGCGCCGTCGATTGCGCGCATCTTCACCGGCTATGTGCCGGGCGTCGCCATTCGCGCGCCGGAAGACCTGCCGAATTTTGGCATTGCGCTGAACATCTCCTTCGTCATGGCGGCGCTCATCGGCGTGGCGCTGATCGTCAATGACGCGCGCCGCAAAAAACCCCTGACCCCGTTCATCCTCGCCACGGCGTCGGCGCTGATCATGCATGTCAGTTACCACACCTACGGAACCACCGATCACTGGCGGGAAACCGTGCTCGGCTTCGCGCAGTATTCCGACTGGACGCTGGCGATCGCCGGGCTGGTCATCGGCGCGGTCCTCGTCTTTCTCGGCTGGACCTTCCCGCGCAAACCTGCTGCGTAGAGCGGGAGGCCGCCAGGTCAGGAGGCGCGATGGCTGAGCGCTCGACGAAGAAGACGGCTGACCCTCAAAGCGCCGCGGCGCAACTCAAAAGCTTCATCGACAAGTTTGACGAGAAGGACCGGCGCCTCATCCGCGCGGTGCGCGCCGCAATGAGGAAGCGCCTGCCGACCGCCAACGAACTCGTCTGGGACAATTACAACTTCTTCGTCATCGGCTATTCGCCGACCGAGAAGCCGACCGACGCGCCGCTCTCCATCGGCGCGCGGGCGAGCGGGATCAATCTCTTCTTCATCCACGGCGCGAAACTGAAGGATCCGAAGAAGCGGTTAGAGGGCTCGGGCAAGCAGACGCGCTTCATCCGGCTCCCCTCGGCGGAGGTGATTTCAGAACCGGATGTCGAGGCGCTGATCGCGCAGGCTTTAGAGCGCAGCGAGCCGCCGATGCCCGAAACCGGCAAGGGCAAGCTCATCATCCGCTCGGTGTCGGCGAAGCAAAGGCCGCGACAGAAGGGGTGAGGAGAAGGCCTGTTACAATTTACTGCGTCATTCCGGGGCCGCCCTTCACCCTGAGGAGCCGCCGTAAGGCGGCGTCCCGAAGGGGCGGAACCTGGAATCCATGGAATGAACCTGCAACTGGCATCTTGGGTTGAGAAGCAGCGCCTTGGATCCCGGATCTGCGAAGCGGCGTTTCACGCCGCATCGCGTCCGGGATGACTAGTCCCTCATCCTGAGGCGCTTTCACGAAGTGAAAGCCTCGAAGGGTGAGAGAAAAGCGGAGCGCTTGCGGCATATCCTTCGAGGCTCGGCCTTGCGGCCTCGCACCTCAGGATGAGGAAGCAAGTAACCTCGCCGCCGCTCATTCCCGCGAAAGCCGGAAGCTCCTGCGGCAGGCCATGCGCTTTCATTTCGAGAGACCCCGGCCTTCGCCGGGGTGAGCGGATGAAGAGATAGTTTGAATATCTAACCCCGCTCATCCTCGTGCAAGCGGCTATCCAGACTGCGGGAAGTAACAGTGCGCTATCCACGCTTTCTGCTTCGTGGTAAGAGTGCTTTAGGGGAGGCACTGATGAAGCTGCCGACATTTTTGCGCAAACGCCGCGAGCCTTTTCGCTTGGCCATGAAGAGCGGGCCTGGTGCAGGACAGCGCACACGGTTCATTCTCTATTTTGTTGGTGCTGCAGCGGCGTTAGCCAGCGCCGTTACATTGATGGTGTTGGGCGCAATTGAAAAACTTGGCCTGCCGACGCGCGTTCTGGTTCCTGTCTGGTTCGTAGTTAGTGTTGGGGGCGCATTTTTTCTACTGCAACGCATGGAACGGCACGCGAACGCTGCCGCTGCAGAGAGAAAAGTCGGTCTGCGTCTGGACAACTTTGAGCGAAGTAGTTGCCGCGTTGTTCATGACTTTCCAGGCGTGGGAGCGAACGGAAAGAAATTCAATATTGATCATGTGCTTGTCGCGCCAGAGGGTGTCTTTGCTATCGAGACAAAATATGTATCTAAAAGTGAAGGGCTAGATCCAAAAATTGAATACAAAGCGGACGGGCTTTATTTATATGGCAGAAAAATGAGGGGCGATCCCGTCGCTCAATCTTTGCTTTGCGCGTCCGATCTGCAGCGGTTTTTAAAAAACAAAGGCTTTAATGTTAGTGTTCAACCAGTTGTAATCATACCAGGGTGGTACATCGAAGGGCGTGGCGCTGGGCGCGGCGGGCCATGGGTTTTGGAGCTGAAAGCTTTCGACAAGTGGGTCGAAAAACAACCGAAAATTTTTGCAAAAGAAGAAATTCAGCAAATTCATTATTGCCTGCGCGAAGTTGCAGAACGTGAATAAAGGCTGGGAGTCGATTCATAGATCGCGGAACATTTTGTATTGATGATTGAGATATTCGCCAATCGGTCGCCGCCGCTTACTCTAATGAGGCCTCTTTCTATGTTTTCATGTCGCATTAGAGAGTTGCGTGGTGATGAAGCCATGAAATTCTTCAATACCGGTATGAATGCTGCTATTTTCTACGCCCCCGCGGCTTACTCCTCACATTACTCACCGTTCCCTCGCTCTTTTTAATCCGGCCTTCTGAGGCCTCTTCCACACGCGCTTCGAGCGCTTCCTGACGCGCGAAGGGATCGTCCGCCACCGCCAGTTCCACCTCCTGAAGGCGCTTGATTTCGTCTCTTATGCGCGCGGCGTCCTCGAATTCGAGGTTGGAGGCCGCCTCGCGCATCTGTTTTTCGAGATGCTCGAGATGGGCCTTGAGGTTGTGGCCTGGATGCATGAACTCTTCCGCGTCCTCGCCGAAACCCGAACCCGGTTTCGCCGCGCGCACGCCCTTATGCCCGACAAACGTCTGGCCCATGGCGGCTTTCGCGCCTTCGTCGTCGGAGTTTGCGATGTCGGCGATCTTCGCTTTCACGGTGGCGGGCGTGATGCCGTGTTCCCTGTTATAGGCGAGCTGCTTCTCGCGCCGCCGCTCGGTTTCGCCCATGGCCCGCTCCATCGAGCCGGTGATGTTATCCGCATAGAGAATGACCCGGCCGTCGACATTGCGGGCTGCCCGGCCGATGGTCTGGACGAGCGAGGTTTCCGAGCGCAGGAAGCCTTCCTTGTCGGCGTCGAGGATCGCCACAAGCTGGCACTCGGGTATATCGAGCCCCTCGCGCAACAGGTTGATGCCCACCAGCACGTCGAAAGCGCCGAGTCGAAGATCGCGGATGATCTCGATGCGCTCCATCGTATCGATGTCCGAGTGCATGTAGCGCACCTTGACGCCCTGTTCGTGCATATATTCGGTGAGGTCTTCGGCCATGCGCTTGGTGAGCGTCGTCACCAGCACGCGCCCGCCTTTTTTGGCGACCGCCTTACATTCGGCGATGACGTCGTCGACCTGGTTGGACTTATCGCCCGTGACAGGCCGCACCTCGACCACCGGATCGACAAGCCCCGTGGGGCGGATCACCTGTTCGACGAAGACGCCCTGCGTGCGGTCGAGCTCCCACGGGCCCGGCGTCGCGGAGACGTGGCAAGTCTGGGGCCTCATCTTCTCCCATTCCTCGAATTTCAGCGGCCGGTTGTCCATGCAGGAAGGGAGGCGAAAGCCGTATTCGGCGAGGGTGCGCTTGCGGTTGAAGTCGCCGCGGAACATGGCGCCGATCTGCGGCACGGTGACGTGGCTTTCGTCGCAGAAGATGAGCGCGTTTTCCGGGAGATATTCGAAGAGCGTCGGGGGCGGCTCGCCCGGCTGGCGCCCGGTGAGGTAGCGCGAATAGTTTTCGATGCCGTGACAGGCGCCGGTGGCGGCGAGCATTTCAAGGTCGAATTGCACGCGCTGTTCGAGGCGCTGGGCTTCGAGGAGGCGGCCTTCCTCGCGCATGACCGGGAGGACCTCGTTCAGCTCTTTCTTGATGCCGGCGATGGCCTGCGTCAGCGTCGGGCGCGGCGTGACGTAGTGGGAGTTGGCGTAGAGCGTCACTTCCTCAAGATCGTCGGTCTTCTGGCCGGTCAGCGGATCGAACTCGACGATCTGTTCGATCTCGTCGCCGAACAGCGACACGCGCCAGGCGCGGTCTTCATAGTGCGCCGGGAATATCTCGATTGTGTCGCCGCGCGCCCGGAAGCAGCCGCGAGCGAAGGCGTTGTCGTTGCGCTTGTATTGCAGGGCCACGAGATCGGCGAGCAGCTTCTTGCGCTCGATGCTTTCGCCGAGCTTTAAGGAGAATGTCATCGCCGTATAGGTCTCGACCGAGCCGATGCCGTATATGCACGAGACGGACGCGACGATGATCACGTCGTCGCGCTCGAGGATCGCGCGGGTCGCCGCGTGGCGCATGCGGTCGATCTGTTCGTTGATCGAGCTTTCCTTCTCGATATAGGTGTCCGTACGCGGAACATAGGCTTCCGGCTGGTAGTAATCGTAGTAGGAAACGAAATATTCGACCGCGTTGTCAGGGAAGAAGGCCTTGAACTCCCCGTAAAGCTGCGCGGCGAGGGTCTTGTTGGGCGCAAGGATCAGCGCCGGGCGCTGCTCGGCCTCGATCACTTTCGCCATGGTGAAGGTCTTGCCGGTGCCGGTGGCGCCCAGCAGCACCTGATCCCAGTCGCCGTTCCCGATGCCTTCCGACAGGTCCCTGATCGCCGTCGGCTGGTCGCCCGCCGGCTGGTATTCCGAGACGACTTTGAGCGGCTTCCGGAGTTTCGTTGCGGGGCGCTCGGGGCGGTGCGGAACCCATGTCTCCAGCGGCGCCGCCAGCCGGTCATGATAGGTCGAGACGGCTTCCGAAAACCCGCCGGGCGTCACTTCCGTTTTCGCGGTGACGGGCTGGCTTGTCGGGCGTTTCGCCTTCGGGTCGTATCCGGGGCGGTGTTTTCTGGGCGCGGGCATGGCTTGGCGTTTTCCGGTCAGTAGAGACCAGAACATAGTGCGAACTTCAGGAAAGGGAAGAGGGGCCTCGGCAGGAGGCCCGCGTAACAAAAGGGTTGCTTGCGAAACTAACAATATTTCAGTTTAGTTGCGGGACGGGCAAGTCGTCGCCGAAATAAAGCAAAAATAATGTTGGATTTATGCTGATTGAAGGCACAGACGGGAACGATACGCTAAACGGCACAAGCGGGGACGATACGCTTGTCGGCGGCGCGGGTCTTGATGATCTTATCGGGAATGAAGGCGATGACATTCTGGATCCCGGTTATGACGTCGGGACTCAACACATCAGCGGGGGAACCGGTTTCGATACGCTGATTGTCGATGCGCCATATCCGGCTTCTATTTACTTTGAAGTCGAACACAATGCGCCGATCGCATTGAACGCCAAAACGTTCAAGATCAGCAACGAGATCATCTTTGCCACCTACGATGTCGAATTAATTCAATTTACCGATGCGTTGCTCGGTATCTATGTCGGCGCCGCCGGCGCGGATTCAATATCGGGAGCTTACGATCACAACGCCATTGCGGGCGATGACGGCGGCGATACGTTATCAGGCGCCGGCGGGCGTGACACCATATACGGAAATGACGGCGTAGACGTTATCTATGGCCTGTCAGGGGACGATGTGCTCTTTGGCGGGCGCGACGGCGACTGGATGTCCGGCGGTCCCGGCGACGATTACCTGAACGGCGAAGCTTACGTTACCGACAATGCGCCGGATACGCTGATTGGCGGCTCAGGCGAGGACACGCTCATCGGAAATGGCGGCGATGATCAACTCGAAGGCGGTGAAAGTAACGACTTGATGTATGGCGGCCTTGGAGACGACATGATGAGCGGAGACCAGGGCGATGACGAGCTGCAAGGCTCATTGGGTGCCGACACCTTAATCGGCGGATTCGGCGCAGATCTTCTCCTGGGCCAGAGCGAAAACGATTCGCTGGACGGCGGTGCGGATAATGACACGCTTCTCGGTGACGACGGCAATGACACTGTCGAAGGTGGGGCCGGTCTCGATTTTCTATCCGGCGGAAATGGCGATGACATCGTGTCTGGCGGCGACGACGATGACATGATTTACGGCGGCCCCGGCAATGATACAGTGCTGGGTGAAGCCGGCGACGACAGCGTTGAAGGCGCGGCTGGTCGCGACTTCCTCAATGGGGGCGCTGACAATGACACATTATATGGCTACGGCAGCCACGACACGCTTGGCGGCGGCGTTGGCGATGATGATTTGCGCGGCGGCTATGGCAAGGACCTTCTCAACGGGTCGGGCGATAATGATATTCTGCGCGGCTTCGAAGGCGACGACCGCCTGTTCGGCGGCGCCGGTAATGATACGCTGCTTGGCAATGACGATAATGACTCGCTAACCGGCGGCGGCGGCGCTGATCGCCTGAAGGGCGACGCAGGCGATGACACGCTGAACGGGCGCTTCGGCGATGATCTGGTGACGGGCGGGGCCGGGAACGATCTCTTCGAGTTCCGTCTCGGTCATGGCGCCGACACCTATGATGATTTCGTCGCGGGGGCGGGAACTGACGACGCGATCAGGCTGATCACCTTCGGTGCGGCGTTCGATACATTCGCGGAAGTGATCGCGGCGGCGAGTGACAACGGAAACCACACGACCATCGACTTCGGCGGCGGGGATTCGATCCTTCTTCTCAACGTCGTCGTCGCTGATCTTCATGAGGATGATTTCGTGTTTGGGTGATTTTATAAATTTGACGTCTTCATTCGAATAGTATCGACGCCGAATAACATTGCCACGTCGTTTCTTTTTTAATCTGAACCCGCTCTTGTGGGCGCATGTTCGCAAGTGCAGTCTAACTGTTAATTGACATAATGATCTTTTTTTTGGATTGTGCGGCAGTGTACTGATATAGCAGTAGTGTAAAGATATAATCGACGACGCGCGTCATTTTCGGTTCATCCATCTTAGTGCGTAGTGCGGTTGGGTGTCGTCTTTAACTTCGCAACGGGATTGAACGACTATGTCCTTTTTTACTCACGAGTTCTCATTGCCAATCGCCGGTGACACCTATCCGCATCAGGAAAATACACTGATGACCCCATTCCTCTTCGATTGGAACGAGGACGGTTTTTGGGACATCTGGTTCGGCAACGGTTCAATACCTGGAAGCCCGCTTGTGGAAGAGGAGCCGTGGGTTATTCTGAGCGACGGCGCCGGCGGTTTTATGACTGGCAATAGCGAAGTCTTTAGCGGTCCGTTGGCGACAAACGTCCACCCGCGATATTTCGTCTTCGAAGATTTCAACGGCGACGGTATCAAAGACGTATTCATCTCCGACAACGGTCAAGAACAGCCGCCTTTTGCCGGTCATCCGAACGTACTTTATCTTTCCAACGAGGACGGCAAGCTGGAAGACGCCAGCGATCGTTTGCCTGGATATAACCACTTCAGCCACAATATGGCGGCCGCTGACATCGACAATGATGGCGACATTGACATCTTCATCGCAAATAACGCGGACAACACTCCGGTTTCCTATCTCCTCATAAATGACGGCGTCGGAAACTTTGCAGTGAATACGTCGCGACTGCCCGGTCACCTCACGGATTTGGCAACCTACGGCAGATACACATGGGCGGGCTTCTTTGATATCGACAGAGACGGCTTTAACGATCTCCTTCTTGGTTCAGAACGAGTTGATCCTGGGTGGAACGGGGTCAATCCCGATAGCGGGTACAGTTTGATCATTTACAATGACGGGGCGGGCAATTTCACCGAACAAAATACATACAGGATACCGCCGCCAAGTATTTCGGCGCATTACTCCCTAGTCTCTCTTAAATATTTTGACTTTCAAAATGACGGTCATACCGACTTGTTTGTCGGCTATGAGGGTGACGGCCAAAACGTCGTTCAAGTCTATGTAAGCAATGGCGACGGAACGTTTTCAAACGAGACTGAATCGCGACTCAATGGTTCAATTTTTGGCGACGAAATCTTAACTGAATTGTTTGTGCTCGATGTAAATGGCGACGGCTACGCAGACGTAGTTCCCGATAACCGTACGCCGTTTTTCTGGATTAATGACGGCGAAGGATATTTTACCGCCGCGGATGAGTCTGTTTTGCAGCCGCCTGCATTTGCGGGTTACGCATATGTAGGCCCTATGCCGGGATCAGCGGGCCCGCTAAATTATTTTCAGGGGCCTTTCGATGGCGCTAGTTATTCATACAACGTCGTACGTCAAACAACACCGATTTCGACTGGCCCGGACTATACTGATCCCGCATCATCCGGCGTTCCTCATTTCAACGAGGCGTATTATCTGCGTGTGAACCCGGCTGCGCAGGCGGCGGTTGACGCGATGACCTACGACACAGGGCTTGAGCACTACCTCGCCGAGGGGCAGGCGCTCGATCTCAGGATCGCCGCCAATGTCGGCAATGGAGATGATAATGAGTTGACCGCCGGCGAGTTCGGCTCGCCGCTTTTCGGCAATGACGGCAACGACACGCTTTATGGACGCGACGGCGAAGATACGATCGACGGTGGCGACGGAATCGACGAGGCGAACTATGCAAGCTCGCCCGATGCGGTTTTAGTCGATCTTGAAGCAAACAGCGCCAGCGGTGGCTATGCGGAAGGCGACAGCTATGCGGCGCTTGAAAACATAGTGGGGTCGACTTTTGCAGACACGCTCACCGGTGACGATGCGACGGGTAATGCGCTGTTTGGAGAAGGCGGAACTGACTCTCTTAATGGCGGCGCTGGTGAAGATACGCTCGACGGCGGCTCCGGGGATGACACGCTGCTTGGCGGCGCAGACAATGACAGCCTTGAGGGGTTCTCCGGACGCGACTCGCTTGTGGGTGGCGCCGGCGATGATTTTCTGCACGGTTATGGCAGCCATGACTCGCTCTATGGTGGGAACAATAATGACGACCTGCGTGGCGGTTACGGCAAGGACTTGCTGAACGGCTCGGGCGGCAACGACGTCCTGCGCGGCACTGACGGCGATGACCGCCTGTTCGGCGGCGGCGGGGCCGACACGCTCCTCGGCAATGACGATAATGACTCGCTAACCGGTGGCGGCGGTTCGGACCGCCTGAAGGGCGACGACGGCGATGACACGCTGAACGGGCGCTTCGGCGATGATCTGGTGACGGGCGGGGCC
>CAJXLJ010000036.1 GCA_913055785.1 uncultured Parvularculaceae bacterium
ATCGGCCCGGTTTACGGTCCTGACGCCGATGATACGCCGAACCGGCAATCGCCTCGAAAAGCGGACGGGAACAGCCCGCGCCAGGTCGCCCCCAGCGAACCCGGACTCGTTACAATCATTCTGCCGGTCTACAATGTCGAATCTTATATTGGCGACTGTCTCGATTCACTGTCGAGGCAGGACGACGATAATTTTGAAGTCCTTGTTGTTGATGACGGCAGCCAGGACGCCAGCATCGACATTGCAAGACAAAAAGCCGGCGCATTCGAGAAAATCAGATTCTATCGGCAGGGGAAACGGGGACTCGGCGGCGCCAGAAACGCAGGCATCGAGCAGGCGCGTGGCGAGTTTGTTATTTTTGTCGACAGCGACGACATCGTCACTCCCGAATTTGTCTCGGCGTTACGCCGTCGCCAGCGTAAAGGCGACTTCGATATTGTTTCCGGGCAGCTCGAACATATGTCGGATGCCGGCGCAATCCTTGAACGCCCGCCCAGCTACAAGGAGCCAAAATTCTTTCCTCCCCTAACCGATTACGAACGCGTTCTCGGCGTCCTGACACCATCTGTCGCCTGTGCGCGGCTTTATCGCAGAAGCGTGTTGTTAAGCGCGGGCATTGTTTTCCCTGAGCGCACCCCGCATGAAGACCTTTTCTTCTCGTACAAGGTCATGCGCAATGCAAAGCACAGCTACATAAACAGCTATATTTATCACTGGCGACAGCGGCCAAACTCCTTGAGCAAAACCATTTCGCGCATGCATCTCGACGGCTGGCTCATGATGCGGAAAGACACCCACGCATTTCTCCGCTCCGTTTCAGCCACACCGCGAGAATACGCCCTAGCAGCAAGGCGTAATCTGATCATTCTCGAAAACTTCCGGCGCAAAGTGGATAAGCAAAAGGGCGAAGCGCTTGAATATTTCGAAAGAATCCTAAGCCGCCACAAGAAAGATATTCTCAGCGATATCGAACTTGTTCAGTCTTCTGAATGCAAATGGCTTTACATCCCTTATGACCTGCTGACCCGCGTCGGCGTTGGAAAGAACGCATCAGATGCGGCAACACTTCGCAAAGGGGGCGACCAGCGCTCGCAACAAAACCTGCTTTTTTACGCCAAGGCAGGGGAGTGGTTAAAAAAACGCTCTCCTCGGCTTTTCGGTCTTGCGCAGTTTCTTCGGCGCGCCATGTCTGGCCTGTTGCGCCGGCGGATATGGCTGCCTGTTCTCGGGTTGATTGCCCTCTTTCCCTTACTCGGCTTTTTACCAGCGTTCGCCGGTTATCGAGGCTTCATATGGGGGGCTACAGCTTTTGCGATCGCGATGTTCGCTGTTTTCTACCTCGCTTTAAGAGTCTACCAGCTGGTGAATACCCTTTCGGCGGAAAACAGGACCTTGCAGGGGCAAATCGCCAAACAATCAACATCCATTGAATCGCTTTCATCCTGGCTCCAGGCGTCGAAAGACGAGAATGCGATCACGCGCGAACAACTGGTACAACTCGAACACCGGTTTTCAGAAACAACCAGCCTGACCCGTGCCGCGACCTCTAACGCCTTGATCGCCGCAATCGCCGGCGACGCGCGCCTGTCAGGAAATGTTGAAGCTCTGCGCCACAACGCGGAGCAGATGCAAGACAAGATCGTCGCTCAAACGGAAACCTCCATGCGGTTAAAAGAGCGGATTGAACACCAGTCGGAAGCGACTGCGCGCCAGAAAGAACGGCTGGACTCTCAATCTGAAGCTGCAGTGCACATGAAGGAAAGACTGGATGCGCATTCCGAAGCAACGGCGCATATGAAAGACAGAATTGACCGGCAATCCGAAGCCACAGCGCGCCTGAAAAGCAGAGTTGAACAGCAATCTGACCTCGCAAACCATCTGCGTGAACGCATCGCCGCCAGCGAACGTCAAATCGGCGCGCTTCGCTATCCGGACGCGCCGACTTGCCTTGTCTTTTTCGGTCACCACAAATGCGCATCGCGATTTTTCCGGCGCGAGGTATTCGATACAATCGCAGAAATGACCGGATCGCGGCTGCGTCATTACGAAATCAAGAATCCGCCTTTCCACTACACCCAGATGGACGAACTCGACCTTCATAATATCGACTTCTCCGGCCTTGGCGATGACGGGCGCGATGTTGTTGTGTTCGCCAATTCCACGCAACGCTCCTTAAAACGCATCGGCGAATCCACAGAGAACTGGAAGGCGCTGCGCGTCATTCGAGACCCCCGTCAGGTGCTTGTGTCGGATTATTTCCATCACAAGGGAGACCATGACTTCGAATTCGGCGGCTGGGTGTGGGATCAGCTCGCGCATGACAAACCGATCCTGCGCGAACTTCCTGAAGAAGAAGGCCTTCTTTACGAACTTGACAACATCACCAAGCAGATCATTGAAGAGCAGTTGCTGGCGCCGTTCGCCGACCCACGCGTCCTCACAATCAAGATTGAGGATTTCGGGCGGGACCCTTCCGGCAATCTGCAGATGATCGCCCAACACCTGCAGGCGCCTGACATCGCCGGGATCGACCTTGAGCGCACCTTCGCCAATCCTGAAAGCAGCGCCTGGCAGGAGCATTTTACGCCGCGACTGCGCGAGGTCTTCAAGGAGCGTTACGGACAGGCGCTGATTGATCTGGGCTATGCAGATGATCTTAACTGGTAAGACGCTCAGAGACTGCCCCGCCGGCACAGGCCGGATTTGAGCGCGTGTTATGGCCGCCTGATTGTGATGGCGGCCCGCTCGCAAGGGGCTGGAAAGTGAGAAAAACGTGGTTACAGGCAGCCTGGACACCCTGAAAAAAAGACGTTTCGCGCGCGCCTATTCGGCAATTGCGAAGTATCGCGGCGCCGTGGAGCTTGGCTGGTACGACTTCACGACGCGCTACCGGCGGTCTTTCTTCGGCGCGCTTTGGGCGCCGTTTCAGCTAACGCTATGGATCGGCTCGCTTGCATTTATCTTTCACGATGCGCTTGGCGAGGAATTCAACGTTTATGTAGTTTACCTCGGTCTCGGCTTGTACATGTGGGAATATTTATCCTCGGTTCTCAATGAGGGACCTACGCATTTTACGTCGCAGGCAAGTCTGATCAAAAACGTCTCCGTCGACTTATCTTATCTCACCGTCAGGAAGATAGCATTCTTGCTGTTTCGAAGTTTGGTTCAATTACCGGTCCCCATCGCTGTTATCTTGATTTTTGGCGAGGTCACTAATCCCGCCCTGTTATTCTACCTGATCCCACTGCCTCTTCTGCTGGCGGTGTTTACCTATGCCGGCCTCGTCATTCTTGGCGTTCTCGGCGCGCAGTTTCGCGATATCCCCTTCCTTATGCCTGCGGTTGTCCGGTTTTTTCTTTTTACCTCTCCGATCCTGTGGCGCGGAGATGCAGGTCTTCGCAAAACCATCTCGGTCTACAACCCCGTTTCCTATTTTCTGGAATTGATCCGCGCGCCTGTGGAAGGGCGTGCGCCGTCTTCAATGGCTTGGATCGTCGTCAGCGCCATATCTTTCGGCGCACTGTTCGTCGCTTTCTGGGTCCAATCCAGATATCGCAACCGCTTGATCTACTCGCTCTAGAAAATTCAACACTAAAACGCAGACAAATCACATGAGCGTAATTCGCCTTACTTCAGTCAATCTCGACCTCCCCGTCGGGGTAAAATCTTTGAAGTCATTGTTCACGCGCAAGCCCGCCCCGGCATCCGACCCCGGAGGGGGACATCGCGTTCAGGGCGAAGTCTGCAAGGTTCTGCAAGATATAAACCTTGAAATAAATTCGGGGGAGAAAGTCGGGCTGATCGGCGTCAACGGCGCCGGTAAGTCTTCGCTGCTGCGCGTACTGGCGGGGATCTACGCACCGACAGAAGGCGCTTATGAAGCGCAAGGCAAGATTTCAACATTGTTCACCGCCACCGTCGGCATGCAGAATAACGCCAGCGGCCGGGAGAACATATTTCTCTCAGCCCGGACGCTCGGCTTGTCGCGCGCGCAAATCGCTGCAGTGAGAGATGACATAATAGAATTCGCCGAGCTTGGAGAATTCATCGATCTCCCGGTACGGCTTTATTCGGCGGGCATGAAAATGCGCCTCGGTTTCGCTATCGCCACGTCAATAAAACCGGAAATCCTGCTCATCGACGAAGTGTTCGGCGCCGGCGACGTCCGGTTTCGAAAACGCGCGAATGAACGGATCAAAACCATTATTGAGGGGGCCGGACTTCTTGTGCTCGCCACGCATTCGGAAGCGGCGATCAAAAATTTCTGCGAACGCGTAATCTGGCTTGATCAGGGCGAGATCAGGTTCGACGGCGCCACGGAAGAAGGTCTGGAGCGCTTCCGGAACGCCGGCAAAACCGCTTAGCCGAGCCCGTCCGTTTCACACACGCCTGAGATGATAGACTCAGGCCCCGAGCGGCGCCATATCTCTTCCAATGAGCCTCAACCCGACAACCGCGCGGCCTGCGCCGCCTGATCAAGCGCCGGTTCATGCGGATGAGAAAACCGTCTTTGTTCTCGGCAACGGTCCTTCGCTCGCGGAAACCGACCTGACGGCCCTTTCAGGTTACGCAACGATTGGTCTCAACGCCGCCTACCGGCACTGGCGCACGATCGACTGGCGGCCGCGCTATTACGCCTGCCTCGACCTGGTAGTCGGGCTTTCTCATAAGGACGCCATCGCCGAGCTGATCGAAGAAGGGCGCATCGAACGTTTTCTTCTGCGCAGCAATCTGATCGACGCTTTGGGAGATACCGGCGAAGACCCGCGCGTCATTAATTTTGACAAGGCGCGAGCATCAGCGCCGCTTCTGGCTATAGATCCCGTTACAACCGGCAGCCACGCCGCGCTCTGGGGCGCCGAACTGGGTTATGACCAGATCGTCCTTCTTGGGGTCGATGCTAATTACAAAGAAGTCGTCGAAGGCGCCGCGCGGCGCGAGGGGACCGAACTCGAAATAGTCCGCGACGGAGCCAATCCCAATTATTATTTCGACGGCTATCAGGAGACGGGCGACCGTTTCAATTTGCCTAACCCGCGGCCCGATCTGCATGTGAACGCCTGGCGGCGCGTCGCGGGCGTCCTCGAAATGGCGGATGTCCGCATCTATAACGGCAACGAAAACTCCGCCGTGCGCTGCTTTCCTTTCGTCAGCCTGCTCTCCTTCCTCAGCGGCGGCGACGCGGCGCGGCCCGCCGAAGAAACGCCGGAAAGATTTTCCAGCCTCGCCAAAGCCGCAACCTCGCGAAGCGACCGCTTCGCCGCTTTTGTCGGCGCCTATGGAGCCAAATGCGGGATCGCCGTTTTTTTCGCCGCAATCGCATTCGCGGCGTGGTTTTTTTTCTTAAAGCCGCAGGCGGCGCTCGCTATTTTTGCCGGGGCGTGCCTCCTCGCCTTGCTGGGCGTGGGCGCAGGGCTTTTATATACCCGCTACACCACGCTGGAACATCTGCACAATCAGCGAGAAGAAATCGGTATGCTGCGCGCGCGCCTCGCTCTGCTGGAGCAGTTGCTGAGCAGGGCGTCCCGCAACAGGTAAACCGGCGTGAGGCCGATTGCCCCGCTGGGCGGGCTGGCGTACATCACCCCCATGACGCCGCAGGTTTCTGTCATTATCGTCAACTATAATTCGGGCGAGCGCCTCAGGCGCTGCATCGATTGCCTCAAGTCCCAGAGCTTTCGGGACTTTGAAATCTTCGTCGTTGACAACGCATCGAATGACGGCTCTGCGGCTTTCATCGAAAACGACGGCAGCGTCAGATTGATTGATGCGGGCGCCAATCTCGGCTTCGCAGCCGCCAACAATCTTGCCGCGAAAGAAGCCCGGGGCGAATGGCTCGCCTTTCTCAACCCCGACGCCTATGCGGAGCCGCAATGGCTTGCGGAACTACTCGCCGCTACAGAGCGGCATCCCAGCATCGGCGCCTTCGGCTCGACGCAACTGGATGCGATGCATCGCGAGCGCATCGACGGCGCCGGGGATGTGTTTCATGCGTTCGGCGTCTATTACCGGGGCTGTTACCACTGGCCGCGCGAAAAACTGCCCCCAGAGGGCGAATGTTTTGCGCCCTGCGGCGCGGCGGCGCTTTATCGCAAAGACGTTTTCAACCGCCTAGGCGGCTTTGATGAAAGCTTTTTCTGTTATGGCGAGGACATAGATCTCGGCTTTCGGCTGCGCCTGGCCGGCGGCGGCGCAATGCAGGTGCCGAAAGCCGGGGTGCTTCATGAAGGTTCCGGCGTCACCGGCAAGGAAAGCGACTTCACGATCTATCACGGACACCGTAACCGCATCTGGACCTACGTCCTCAACATGCCCTTACCTTTACTGTTGCTGACGCTGCCGTTTCATCTGATGGCGAATGTCTATCTGCTTGGCCGTTACGCTATCGCCGGCGGGGGCGGCGCTTATTTGCGCGCCATGAAAGATGCCGCAAAAGGCTTGCCGGAAAAATGGATGCAACGGAAAAACCGCCAACGCGAGCGCAAGGCAAGCGTCATGCAAATCGCGTGCGCGGTCACATGGTCGCCGTTAAAAGTCATGAAACGCGCCGGTGATATCCGCCCGCGGCTCGATCAAAACGCGCTTTAAACTTACGACTGGGTCAGACCTCGGCATAAACACGCTCGAGACGCGCGCCCAGGCGCGTCAGGATTTCATAGCTGATCGTATCCGCCGCCGCCGCAACCTGTTCAACAGACTGGTGCGGGCCGATCAGTTCAACGAGGTCGCCCTCCTTCAGCGCGCCCTCGGGCGCCGCGGATATGTCGATGGAAAAACTGTCCATGGATATGCGGCCGACAGCTGGCAAACGAACATCGCCCATATAGGCAGCGCCTCGATTGCCGAGCGCGCGCGGCCAGCCGTCAGCGTAACCGACGCCAATGGTCGCGATGCGTGTAGCCGATTGAGCGACGTAAGTGAGGCCGTAACCGACCCCCGCGCCGGGCTCTAGTTTCTTGACTTGCATGACCCGCCCGAAAAGTTTCACCACCGGTTTTAAGCTTATCGTACGGTCATTGAGCGGTTCAGCGCCGTACAGCGCGAGACCGGCCCTTATCACGTCGCAAGGTCGGTCTCCGAGGAGACCTGGCGCTGAATTGGAAAGCGACGTTGGAACGCCCGGAAAGCGCTCCGCCATCTTGAGAAAACGCGCCGCCTGATCGTCATTGGCTTCATGCGCCGGTTCATCGGCGCAGGCGAGATGGCTCATCACCATCTTGATATCGAGCCCGGCGCGGATCGCTCCACCCACCATGATCGCGTCGATGTCCGCCGGCGAGAGCCCGAAGCGCGACATCCCTGTTTCAAACTGCAGGGCCGCGGGCAGTTTTTCGTCGCGCCTTGCCGCAGCCGCCCAAGCTTTCGCCTGCGACAGCGTGTTCAACACCGGAACGCAACCGCTCGCCGCGCAAACATCTTCTTCGCCGGGAGAAAGGCCGTTCATGACATAAAAAACCGCATCGTCCGGAAGCAGAGGTTTTAAGGTCAACGCCTCCTGCAATTGCGCGAGAAAAAAATGACGCGCGCCGGCGCCCGCCAGCAGCGGCGCTATTCTGCTCACGCCAAGCCCGTACGCGTCAGCCTTTACGACAGCGCCGATCTCCGAGTTGGGATTGAGACGCTGAAGCAAGCTGTAGTTTTCAAGGATAGCGGCGAGATCAATCTCGAGCCGCCCGCCGGGAATAGGTTTTGAAGCCGATAATTCTGCTTTGTTATTTCCGGGCGATGTATTCATAAAATGTTTTACGAGGCGAACGCGGATGTCGCTATTCAACCGTAACCGATTTCGCCAGATTGCGCGGCTGATCTACATCCGTGCCCTTGGCCGTCGCCGTGTAATAGGCAAGAAGCTGGATCGGCGCCGCATAAACAATCGGCGCAAGCAGCGGATCGGTTACGGGCGTTTCGATCGATTTCCAGACGCCCTCGCCCGCCGCCTCGATCCCCTTGCGGTCCGAGATCAATAACGGCTTGCCGCCGCGGGCGATGATCTCGTGCATGTTGGAGACCGTCTTTTCGTAATGCCCGTCGCTCGGCGCCACGACGACGACGGGAACGTTCTCATCGATCAGCGCAATCGGCCCATGCTTCAATTCGCCGGCCGCATAGCCTTCCGCGTGAATATAGGAAATTTCCTTGAGCTTGAGGGCGCCTTCCATCGCGACCGGAAAGCTGACGCCGCGGCCGATGTATAAAATGTCTCGCGCCTTGGCGATGTCCCCGGCGATCGCTTCAATCTCATGCTCCTGTCCCAGCGCCGCCGACAACAGCCGCGGCGTTTCAAGCAGCGTGCCGACAAGACGCTTTTCATCGTCTTCGCTCAGTTCGCCGCGCTGGCGGCCCGCCGCAATCGCGAGACAGGCGAGCGTTGCGAGCTGGCAGGTGAAAGCCTTTGTCGACGCAACGCCGATTTCCGGCCCGGCCGATGTCGGGAAGATCACATCGGCTTCGCGCGCAATGCTTGATTCAGGGACATTGACGATCACCGCAACCTTCTGACCATGCGCTTTCGCATCGCGCAGCGCGGCAAGCGTGTCGGCGGTCTCGCCGGATTGGGAGATGAACAGCGCGCCGCCGTTTTTTCCGTAAGGAATATCGCGATAGCGCAGCTCCGAAGCGATATCGATTTCGACTGGCAGCTTCGCCCAGCTTTCAAACCAGTATTTCGCGATCAGCCCGGCGTAATAAGCAGTGCCGCATGCCGAAACCGTGAGCCTGTCGAGCCCTGCGCAATCAAATCCCGAAAATGCTTCTTTCACTGTCCGATTCTCAGGATCGACAAACCGCAACAGCGTGTGAGCAATAACTTCCGGCTGCTCGTGGATTTCCTTCGCCATGAAATGGCGGTGCCCGTCCTTGTCAACGAGTGCATTCGAAGCCGAGGATATCACTTCGCGGCGTTTTACGGGAGCGCCATGCTCATCGAATATTTCGAAACCGGCGCGCGTCACCGCCGCCCAATCGCCCTCTTCAAGATAAGTAACCTTGTTGGTGAACGGCGCTAACGCGAAGGCGTCCGAGCCGATGAACATCTCGCCGTCGCCGCGGCCGATCGCCAGCGGACTGCCGCGTCGCGCCACCATGATGAGATCGTCGTCGCCGGTGAAAATCGCCGCAATCGCAAATGCGCCGCACAGGCGCGAAAGCGCTTTGGCGAATGCTTCCCGGGGTTTCAGGTTTTCTTTCTCGAGATAGGCGGTGACCAGCTGGGCGCAAACTTCCGAATCGGTTTGCGATGTAAAGCGATAACCCTGATCGGCGAGTTCCTGTCGCAGTTCCGCAAAATTCTCGATGATGCCGTTATGAACAAGCGCCAGCCGCTCGGTTGCATGGGGATGGGCGTTTTCATCGATCGGCGCGCCGTGGGTCGCCCAACGGGTATGGCCGATGCCGGTCACGCCCGCGAGCGGCGCTTCGTTCAGGAGGGACGCCAGCACCGAAAGCTTGCCCGCCGCCCGCCGGCGCGAGAGGGCGCCGTTATCGAGGGTCGCCACGCCCGCCGAGTCGTAGCCGCGATATTCGAGGCGCTTCAACCCTTCCAGGATCGCCGGGGCGACGTCCGAATTTCCTAAAACACCTACAATGCCGCACATGGGTCGCCGCTCCTTAATATGAGCCCTATATACCGGATTTTCTTATCGCCACAATCGTGGCGCAAGACGGGCGGGAGCGGCGCGATTTCTTGTTATTTATCCTGAAGCGCCTTGCCGCCGACATCCGCGAGCGGCTTCATGATATAGGCGAGAACCGAACGCTTGCCGTTTAGAACCGCCACTTCCGCCGCCATGCCCGGCATGATGTTCAGCGTTCCGCGTTTGCTCTGAAGCGCGTCGGCGCTGGTGCGGACGATCACGTTGAAATAACGTTCGCCGGTTTTCTCATCCTCGATGGCGTCTGGACTGATCGTCTCGATGCTTCCTTCAAGCGAACCGTACACCGAAGAGTCATAAGCGGTAATCGACACTTTCGCGTCCTGTCCGATGCGGAGAAAGCCGATATCGGCCTGCTTTATCCTCGCCTCGACCAGCAGCGAATCCTCGCTCGGCACAAGTTCGACGATTGTCTCGCCCGGGGCGACAACCCCGCCGATCGTTGAAACCATGACGCGGTTGACCGTACCGGCGACCGGTGCGCGCACATCGGTGCGGGCGACCTTGTCCTGCAGCGCCGGCAGCTCGCTTTTCATCTCTTCAAATTCAGCTTTCGCCTTGTTGAGCTCGTCAACCGCAGTGGCGGCGAAGGTTTTCTTGATGCGGTCGATTTCGCCTTCCGCTTCGCTTACTTCCAGCGCGCTGCGATTGACGGCAATCTCGGCGCGCTGCATATCGCCGCGAGCGGTCGCCTCGCGCTGCTGCGCACGCAGAAGCTCGACGCGCGGCTCAATGCCCTTATCGACAAGCCGTTGCATCATTTCCATTTCCTGGGTCGCGAGCGAAAAAGCTTCCTTTGCGGTCTCGTAGGCGACGCTCGCATCTCGGTTCGCTTGCCGTCGCTGGTCGAGCTTCTTTTCTTCAACCCCGAGCGAGGCATCCAGTTCCGCCTGCCGCGCCTCATAAAGCGCGCGCTCATTGCCGACCACCCGCGGCGAGGCGGCCGTCAGTTCCGGCGGAAAGAGAAGAGGGGAAAGCGCGGCCTCGGCCTCAAGCCGGGCGATGCGCGCAGCGAGGACGTTATAACCCTCCTGGCCTTGCGCGTATTCGACATTGATCTGGGTCGGATCGAGTTTAACGAGCACCTCACCCGCTTCAACCTGATCGCCGGCGGAAACGAGAATCTCCTTGACGATGCCGCCCTCAAGATACTGCAGTTCCTGAAGCTGGTTCGAGGTGATGACCCGCCCCTGCCCTCTGGTCACGCGGTCGAGCCGGGCGACTGAGGCCCAGAGCAACGTGATCAGAAACAGGGCGGCGATCGCATAAAGAAGATATTGCGCGGCGCGCGCGGGCTCGATGGGCATCGCCTCATCAATATCGCCATCGCTAAGGACCAGATCACGGCTTTCCGTCATTACGCCGCCCTCGTCGAAGACACGAGTTCGGGCTTGTCAATCTGGCGCGCCTTCAACTGACGCGCGGAAGACATGGCGCGCATCACCGTGTCGCGCGGCCCGTCAACGATCACCCGGCCCTTGTCGATGACGATGATGCGGTCGACGAGACGCACCATCGACATGCGATGGGTAACGACGATGAGCGTCTTGCCGCGCGTGGCCTTGTCGAGACGCGCGATAAGCGCGGCCTCGGCTTGATTGTCGAGCGCGCTTGAGGGTTCATCTAAAAGCATCACCGAGGGCTTGGGCGCAAGCGCCCTTGCGAGCGCAATCGCCTGCCGTTGACCGCCGGAAAGGCCCTCGCCGCGTTCGGCGAGACGCTGGTCGTAACCGCCTGCGGAAGCGCCAATGAATTCATGCACGCCAGCGACCTTGGCCGCCTCAAGGATATCCTCATCGGAAATCTTGCTGAGACCGAGGGCGATGTTCTCCTTGATGCTGCCGGAGAAGAGACAAACGTCCTGAAGAACGGCGCCGATATTGGCACGGAGATCGGACGGCCTGATCTGCCTTATATCCGTATCGTCAATCAGCACCGAGCCTTCCGCCGGCTGATAGACGCCGGTGATCTGCCGGGCGATGGTGCTTTTGCCTGAACCGTTCTTGCCGAGAATGGCGACACGTTCGCCGGGCTCAATCGTGAAAGAGACTTCATCAAGGGCGCGGCCCGCCTGTCCCGGATAGGAAAAGCTGACCTCGCGGAACTCGATTTTTCCCTTGAGGAGGGGACGCGATAGATAATCCCGCGATGGGTCGACTTCCGTCTGCGCCGTCATCAAATCATTGAGCGACTTGTACGACGCGAACGCGCCGCTGACCCGGCTTAAGAGCGAGGCGACCTGCGCCAGCGGACCCATGGCGCGACCGGTGAGGATGACGCTCGCAATCAGCGCGCCGGTGGTGATCTCCTGCGCCCCGACCAGAAATACGCCAATCACAACGACGCCGACTTGCGCGAATTGCTGGGCGAAACCGGCGGCGTTGACGGCGAACTGGTTCAAAAAACGGCCAATGGTGGATATCTTCGCCTGACGCATGACGCCGGAGCGCCAGCGCGCGCGCATCAGTTCGCTCGCATCGACGCTCTTTACCGTTTCAAGCCCGGCAAGGGTTTCAATGAGGATGGCGTTTTTCTGATGCCCTTCGTTCATCGCCTGCTGCGTACGCTGCATGATGAGCGGCTGCACGATCACGCCCGCGGTGAGCGCAACAAGCACGCCGATCAGCGGGACGAACGCAATCGGGCCGCCTATCATCGCAATCACGGCGATGAAAAGAAAAATGAACGGCAGGTCGACGATCGCCGCCAGCGTCGCCGAGCTGAAAAAGTCGCGCAGATTTTCAAACTCCTTGACGAGCCCGGCAAGCGCGCCGGTCGAACCGCACCGCGCATCGAGGCGCATCGCCATCAGATTATCGAAAACACTTGAGCCGACGCTGGCGTCGAGGCGTTGCCCGGCGATATCGATGAAATAGCCGCGCAGGGATTTAAGAGTGAAATCGAAAACATGCGCAATAATGACGCCTATGGTCAGCGCGATGAGGGACTCGACGGCCTGATTGGGTAGTACGCGATCATAAACCGTCATGATGAAGAAGGACGAGACAAGCCCAAGGAGATTGACGATAGCTGCTGCGAGAACGGTCTGCGCGTAAATCTTGAAATTGTCGCGCACTGGCCCGAACAGCCAGTGCCGTGTCGGAATCAATGTTTTCATGAAGGCGGCGCGCTTATCCATCGACGGCCTCGCTCACGTCCCCGGCGTAATCATCGCTCGGCGAAAAGAAGCGCAACAGATCGCCTGTATGTTCCATCAAGGCGTAGATCGCCATATCGCGATTGGCGAGGCCGGTCAGATAGGCAACGCCGGCTTCGAAGTAATCGTTCTCCGCCTGCAGCACGTCGATCAAATCACCCCTGGCGACGCGATAACGCTCAAGCACCAGCTCGCGTGTCTCGTTATGCGCAATCACCGCGGTCTCTAAAGAATTCAACCGGTCTTTCGCGCCCTCAAGCCGCTCAAATGCGATGGCGGCGTCGCGCGCGACTTCCTGCCTGACCTGCTCCTCACCGTACTTGTCCTGGCGGGCGAGCGACGCGGCTTCGGCGATATCCGCTGCGCGGGCCCCGCCGCCGAAAATCTTATAATTCAAATTGACGCCGGCGCGGACATCGTAGTCGTCGCCGCCGTTGAAAACGTCATACTTGACCGCGTCGACATTGACGCGCACTTCCGGCAGGCGCGCGCCTTTCGCGGCCTTGTAATCGGCGCGACTGGCGTCGGCCCGGGCTGTCGCTGCGGCGATTTCAGGACTGTGCCGCAGCGCCGCCGTAGAAGCAGCGTCGCGCGTGTTGACCGTCAAGGCTTCAAACGAGGGACGCGCGAGCGACATCGGCTTTTCAGAAAAGAACTCTTCATAGCGAATTTCAGCCATGCGCTCGCTTTCGCGAATTTCCGCAACGCGCGCGGAAGCAGCGGCGAGACGCGCCGTCGCTTGCATCACATCCGCGCGGGAACCGGCGCCAAGGCGTTCGCGCTCCTTAACATCTTCGAGAATTTTCTGATGGCGCTTGATATAGGCGTCGCCAAGCGCCAGCAGCGCCTGATGGGTAAGAAGGTCATGATAGGCGGTAAGCGCCGCAATCGACAGATTGTTGATGCGCGTACTGATTGCATTTTTGAATTCGGAATGACGCGCCCTTGCGCTTTTGATCCGCTGGAAAGTCGCGCCGCCGTCGAACACAAGCTGCGAGGCAGAGATCCCGGCCGAATATTGATCGTTCGGCCGTAAGGATTCGACGACATTGTCGGTATCGTCGTCAAAATTGCGCGCCAGCGAATAATCAGCCGAGAGAGATGTGGAAAGCTGCGGATAGAGCGCCGATTTCGCGCGACGGCTTCCTGCGCGACTCTGATCAAGAGTCGTTACCTGCCGGTGATAGGCGGGATGCCGGCCGACAGCGTTTCGAACAAGCGCGCGGAAGTTTTCCGCCGCCCCTATATCCGCAAGAATGTAACCCGCAGGCCCAAGCGCTTCGGCGAGTTCTGTATCCGGCGCAGCGACACTGACAGGGCTGACATCGCCGCTCCTGGTTCGCTTCGCCGCCGCTTGCATGGCGGGCACGAGATCGGCGGGATAAATTGAGCCGGCGACTGACGGGTCAGACCCGGCGGCGGGCGCCGACAGTATCGCCAGCGGAACGGAAGCGCTTAAAAACAGTCTTACTCTACGCCCGACCATGAAAATCCTGCCGCCCGGTTTCGCGTTTCACCGCGCGCCAGCGGCCGCTGTCACGCGTTAAGGTTAACGTTTCTTTGATAGGCGCAGATCCCTGACAAAGACTTAACCGCGCCGTTCGTGAACGCGCCGATCGTAAGGCAGGGCATGAAATAATGTTAAAACCCGGACGCCGGGCTTTTAATCGGTTTTTAATAAATTCCCACCGGCGGCGAACAGGGCGCGCCTTGCCGCGCACGCGCAACCAGAAAGCTGTTTAACCGCTAAAAGGATGGAAGGTACCCCGCCGCGACCAGCCAGATCGCAAGCGCATTGAACGCCCAGCCGATCCAAAATCCCGCAACGGCGACGCCTGCGATTTTCAGTTCGTCCCAAGGGCCGAAAATCCTGTGGCGGTGCTGGTTCCAGAGGAAAAACGGCAAGAGCGCAACTTCCGTAAGGCACATGGCGATAACGACCGCCAGCGGCCCCCACAGAAAATACGCCGCCGTACCGGCGCAGGCGACCCATATCAAGCGCAAAACATTCGCCGTCAGCGATGCACGAATGAACCCCTTGGAGATCAGCGCCACTTCGGCCGGCGCCGTACTCAGCCTTGCGAGCGGCTGCAGACAAAGGATCGAAATATAAAATCCTGTACCGAGATAAAGATCGTTGAGCAGCAACCGCACAACCAGTTCTCCACCGCCGATCAGACCGCCGATACCGAACGCCAGCATCAGTGTCACGCGAGTACGCGGATCGTAATAGAGCCGCAACAGGTTATCGGCATTCGCGCGAACCGCCTGCGCGAAATTAGGGTAGAATACTTTCATGATATATTCGCTGACGAGAGCGTTAAGCGCCACAACGCCGGTTGTCGCCAGCATGAACTTTCCGAGCTCCGCCAGCGGAAAAAAGTTCGCAATCACAAACTTATCGGTTTGCGTCAGAACGATACTGATCATACTCGCCGGAATGACGAAACGGCTGAATTTCCACAAATCGATCGCGCTCTTCACATCGAAACGCAATCGCACGGGGTGCCCCGGCAACAGCATGTGACTTGAAAACACCGTGAAGAGCGATCCGGCGAACATCGAGATTATGACCGCCCAATAATTGCGCAGGATGACCGCCATCCCGATTGTAACCGCAGTTATAAACAGAAATCTGATAAAACTGATTACGCTGATGCGTATCACGCGCCGGTCGCGTTCGCCGGTAAGGAAAGACATAGACGCCATGGCGTCGACGAGAAAAAGCGCCGAAGCAATGCGTATCGCGCCGGTCACCTCCGGCGCGGCGTAAAGTTGCGCAAACACGCCGGCGCCAAGAAACATGATTGTTGCAAGCACCAGGTTGCGCAGAAGGCGAACCGTCCAGATCGTCTGAATAACCCGTTCGTCTGCAGTCGGATGCCTCGTCACATAGGCTCTGAGCCCCATGTCAGAAACCATTGTCAGAATATAGGATACCGAGGTCACAATCCCGACAATGCCGTAGACTTCAGGCGCCAGGAGACGCGTCAGGATCAGGTTGCTGCCGAGCCTTAGAAACGTCGTCGTCACATGCAGACCGATCAGGACGCTCGAACCGTCGCCCAGCATCGGCCTTACTTTTGCGTAGGCGCGCTTAGCTTTCAGGACGGCGAACAAAACGCGCTCCATATGGTAATCGCTGCGGGCCGGAAGGCTTGCTTTCGGGTATCTCTTCAGCAGGATCTAGCGGCGCTTCACTTACTGCGGCTGTGCGGGCGAAACCGGGCGATTTGCACAGCCTAACCTGCGCCGTCAGTACAGCGAGAAGCATAAATCCGATATTCCAGATGTAAGAAACCCCGCTCACCGTTCCCAGCATCGCCAGATACCCGAGCAGAAGAGCGAGCAGCAGGCTAAGCGTACGCCTTGCCGAAGCGGCCTCGCCTTCCGCTTCTCGCTTCGACGGCAGAGTTTTCAAAACACCGAGACCGGACTTCAGCGCGGCGAGATAAGACCCTAAAAACAGCCCCAGACCGGTGAGCCCGTAAAACAACGTCACCTGAAGATAGGCGTTCACAAGGTCGATAATCCCCTCGCCCTGACGCAAACGCTGAAAGCTCGGCAACTCCATAAAAGTGGAAGACCCGAACAACGGACGGCTTGCAATCTGCGGAATACTGGTTCGCAAAAAATCCGCCCGGTAGGAAATGGTTCCATACTGATCGCTAAGGGATGAACCGTCTTGAAAAACAAGAAATATCAGCCACGCCCCACCGCTTAAAAGCGCAAACAAAACCGCCCGGCGCGCGGCGGCTCCGAAGTTGACGAATATTACGTAGCTCGCCGCTGCGATTAACGCCGCCAGCCAGCCGCCGCGGGATCCCGTTGCAAAGGCGACAAATCCAAACAGAACGATGAATCCATAACCGTAAATTCGAGGGTATGACTTCACGTATCTGAGATAGAGGCTTACGATGACAGCTGCGCCCATAAGAAAAGCCAGCAACGTCGTATTCACTGTCGAAAAGATACGCAAAATACCGTTCCGATATTCCAGGAACGCCTTGCCCAGCGGCGCAGGGTCAAGCGAAACATAGTAATTCCACTTCACTCCGACCGAGACTACGGCGACTAACGCCATCACCAGCAGTCCTGTAAAGAATGCTTTCAGGAGCGTATCAATATCGTCCTGAGTTTTAATGCTGCGGCTTATCGCGACATACGGAATGAAAATCAGCAGGAACTGATCGATCGTCACGCGCAGCATGGAAGTTATCGGCAAGTCGCGCAAACTCATAAAACCTGTCAACAGAACATAGATAAGGAGCATGCTGTCGACGGCGCGCAATGTTCGGTTTGTCTTGTCAAAAAGTTTCGCAACAAACAACGGGCCAAGAATAATAATTGCGGCGAGCTTTACGTGATTGAGTTCGATCAGATAATTCAGACCTGGAAACGGCACCTGAACGCGATAGTAATCCGGCAAGGCGGCGAAGACGGCGACGAAAAACGCCGCGCGCTGGGCCGGCGCGCCCGGCGCCAGCACCAGCATCAGAACAGCAAGCAAGGCGAAGGCCGCGAGCTTGTAAGCGATCAAGAATGCGCAAGCCGCCGCCAGCAGCCAATAGACAAGAATTTTAAAGAGCCCGTATGCGCCTTTTCTCGGCGCCGCTACGAACGCCCCCGCCGCGGAGACGGCGGTAAAAATGATACTGACCAGAGCTGCGTTCATGAGGCTGACGCTTTTCTGGCGATAACGTCGCCGTAAAACGACACCATGTCAGTGACAATCTTCTCGGGTGCAAATGCAGCGCGCGCGCCATACCGGCCGGCCGCACCAAGCTCTTCCGCCCGGCGCGGGTCGCCAAGCAACATCTCGAGCTGTGCGGCAAGGCCATCCGCATCGCCAATGTCAAAGACGAGGATTTCCTCGCCGACCTTGAGATATTCCGGCGGACCGAATGTCGAGGACGCCACCGCGGGGCATCCCATTGCAAGAGTCTCGGTGACGGCATAGGCGCAGCATTCAAACCGTGAGGACGATACATAAACCAGCGCCTGACGGCGCAGCTCGTTCACCTTCGCCGGGGATACAGGCCCAAGAAATCTCACCCGCTCCCTGATATCATCGCTGAACAACCGCTTTACATACGCCTCATAAGCGAGCGTTTCGCCGCTATCGAGCGGTATGCCGGAATCCTTGCCGGCCATAACGAGCCGGAGGGATTTGTGTGTTTTCGCAAGCCGTGAAAACGCCTCGAGCATGACATCTGCGCCCTTGCGCAGATCGAACCGTCCGACAAACAGGATCAGGTTCGGATCGCAATTCTCTCGCCGCCAGCACTGATCGTCAGGGGGAAATTCAACCGGATTGCCGATCGCCGCGTTCAAAGGCGCGACCTCGCGATAATAGTCCTTCGTGGCCGCTAGAAGGCCGGGCGAAGGGCTGGTGACGCCGCCTGCGGATTGGATCGCGCGCCCTTCCGAAGCTATGCGGCGACGGTCTTCTTCCGACCTGTCGCCAACATGGCCAAGAAAATGAGGACCATGAAGCCGGACAGCAGTCGGCGCTCCTTTGATGAAACGCGCCATTCCGAAGGACTCTTCGATATCAATGATATCCACCGGCGCAGCCGTTGAAGCGCGCTCCAGCGCCCTTTCAAGCCTTGCGGCGAGACTTCGCCCGATCAGACGCCCGGCCCCGAATACGCCAGCCGACAATCGCGGCCACAAGCTTCGGACGCCAGACTTCGGCGCCGGGTCCATAACATAAAGCGTTTTATCGTCTGCAGCGCCTTCATCCAGCATGCGGGGGGTGATCACGACGCATTCATGTCCCGCCGCCTGCAAGGCTCGGGTCATGATGTCCACATAGGTGACGATCCCGTTTTGGGCGCGCGTCACGGGCCAGAAAGGCGAGTAAAAAGCGATCTTCATAGCTGTAATTCGACGCAAATGACGCGGGCCGCGCCAATGGCTCACACGTTGGCAGGTTTCATGCAACTTTTTGTTAACGACACGGCCCGCCCGATCCAGCCCACCATGTTTTCTGATCGGGCTCGGCTGACCTGCCGTTACGGTTGAAATATTCATTAAATTACAAAGCATTAACAAAAATACAAAACCACGCCGCTGACTCCCGGCGTCGGCCTGCGACGCTGCTGCATTGCGTTCAGGACTGGCGCTGAGCCGCCAGCCGGCCCTATGCTGGCGTCATGGCGGGCGTACGCGGGAACGGGGCTAATGATTTGAAAAGCCTGTGCGATACCGAAGCCGGCGATCATGACGCGCCGGCGCGACCAAAAGCGTGTGACCTGTGCAGCGTCCGCGAGAAGTCGATCTGCGCCGACCTGCTGCCTCGGGAATTCGCACTGGTTGAGAAGATCATCGCCCGAAGGGCGGCTCCCAAGAATCGCGCGCTCATGTCCGAAGGCGAACCCAATGACGCGCTATTCGTGGTCGTGCAGGGAAGTTTCAGACTGACCAAGCATCTCGAAGACGGCCGCCGGCAGGTAACCGGCTTTCTCTTCCCCGGCGATTTCGCCGGTCTGCGCCCTACGCCCGCGAACGCCTACGCAGCTGAGGCCTTGGAAGACAGCCTTGTCTGTACTTTCCCCCACAGCTTCCTCGACACCATCGCCGCCGACTCCCCTGGGGTCAAAGACAGGCTGATCGCACGCGGACAAACCGAATATCACAAAGCGCAGGACCATATTCTCCTGCTCGGCCGCAAAACCGCGCAAGAGCGCGTCGCCGCCTTTATCGAAATGCTCGACAAGGCGATTGGCGAGGACGGCGGAGAGGACACGCGTTTCGTTCCTTTGCCAATGTCCCGCCAGGACATCGCCGACTATCTGGGCCTGCGTCTGGAAACGTTGAGCCGGATCATGGGCGCCTTGAAGAAGCAAGGCGTTATCCGCGAAGCGGGCCGACACAGCATGCTTATTTCACGCCGCCCTCCGGCTTGAGAAGATCGCGCCGCGCATTGACGCAAGGACCGTGGCAAGCGCCCTCATCGCCGCCTGGCGCCGGGGGCGTCTCGCTTTCGAAATCAATCAGTACGTATCGGACAGCGCCGCCCTCGCAGACCGGAACGAAAGCGCCCGCCCCGGCAGGCGCGCCAGCCGCGACAACCAGCACTGATGAGAGGATTTGAGCGGCCCTGTGAAATCCCATAAAATCAAACTGTTGCTTCGACTGCGACAAATAAGTCCTGTCATCGTTTTGCCTGTCTGTCTTGATCCACATCAAAGCATTTATTGACGCTGGTCACTAACAAGGCGCCGAACCGAACGAGAATTCGCCATGAACACAGGTCTGCCCGCTACCCAACCCAACCAGAACGGCGCCGATATCGCCCTCATCGGGGCTTTTCTTGCTGTTGGCTTGTTGATGGCGATCTTCATCGCCGCCCGCGCCGTCGATCCGCTCATGGAAGTCCATGCGCTGATGTTCGCCGCGGCTTTCGCAGCGGGCGGGTTCGCGCTCGGCAGCGTTATTTATGGCGGCCGTGGCGCTTCGAGCGACGTTTACGAATTCGACGTCGTCAAAGCCGGGGTCATCGCCTCGGTCTTCTGGGGAATCGCCGGATTCTTGGTTGGCGTCATCATCGCCGCCCAGCTTGCTTTTCCGAACATTTTTTACTTTGACAATCTCGGCTGGACGAATTTCGGACGTTTGCGGCCGCTCCACACATCAGCGGTGATCTTCGCCTTCGGCGGCAACGTTCTGATCGCAACCTCTTTCTATGTCGTGCAGCGCACGAGCCGCGGGCGGCTCTGGGGCGGCCTTGCGCCCTGGTTCGTATTCTGGGGCTACAACCTCTTCATCGTCATCGCGGCGACAGGCTATCTCATGGGCGTCACCCAGTCGAAGGAATATGCGGAGCCCGAATGGTACGCCGATCTCTGGCTGACCATCGTCTGGGTCGTCTATCTGCTGGTGTTCCTGGGCACGCTCCTGAAGCGCAAGGAACCGCACATCTACGTCGCAAACTGGTTCTATCTCGCCTTCATCGTGACGATCGCCATGCTGCACATCGTCAATAATCTTTCGATGCCGGTGTCGCTGACAGGCGTAAAGAGTTACTCGCTATTCGCAGGCGTGCAGGACGCACTGACGCAATGGTGGTACGGCCATAACGCCGTCGGCTTCTTCCTCACCGCCGGCTTCCTCGCCATCATGTATTACTTCATCCCGAAGCGCGCCGAACGGCCGGTCTATTCCTACCGGCTTTCGATTATTCACTTCTGGGCGCTGATCTTCATCTATATCTGGGCGGGACCGCACCATCTGCACTACACGGCGCTCCCCGAATGGGCGCAGACGCTGGGCATGACGTTCTCGATCATGCTGTGGATGCCGTCATGGGGCGGCATGATCAACGGCCTGATGACGCTTTCCGGCGCCTGGGACAAGCTTCGCACAGATCCCGTCATCCGGATGATGGTGGTCTCGGTCGCCTTCTACGGCATGTCGACTTTCGAGGGGCCGCTGATGTCCATTCGCGCGGTGAACTCGCTCTCGCATTACACCGACTGGACCATCGGCCATGTTCACTCCGGCGCCCTCGGCTGGGTCGGTTATATCTCCTTCGGCGCGCTTTACTGTCTCGTGCCGTGGCTGTGGAAGCGCAAGGAGCTTTATTCGAAACAGCTCGTCGAATGGCATTTCTGGATCTCGACCATCGGCATCCTTCTCTACATCACTTCCATGTGGGTCTCGGGCATCATGCAGGGGCTGATGTGGCGCGCCTACAATGATTTCGGCTTCCTCGAATTCTCCTTCGTCGAAACCGTTGAGGCGATGCACCCCTACTACATCATCCGTATGCTTGGCGGCCTGATGTTCCTCGCCGGCGCCTTTATCATGGCCTACAATCTCTGGCGCACAGCGAAAGGCGACATCCGCGCAAAAGAATACGTTCCGTCGCAAGCCGCCGCCGTTCCGGCCGAGTAAGGAGAACACCATGCTTGACCGTCACGAATTTCTCGAAAAGCGCGGACTGGTTCTCACCGTCGCAATCCTCATCACTGTCGCCATTGGCGGTATTGTCGAAATCGCGCCGCTCTTCTACCTCGAATCGACGATCGAAAAGGTGAAGGGCGTTCGCCCCTACACGCCACTCGAACTCGCCGGTCGCAACATCTATGTGCGCGAGGGCTGTTATGTCTGCCATAGCCAGATGGTTCGCCCCTTGCGCGACGAGGTCGAACGCTACGGCCATTACTCTCTCGCCGCCGAAAGCATGTACGATCACCCGTTCCAGTGGGGCTCGAAACGTTCAGGACCCGACCTCGCCCGGGTCGGCGGCAAGTATTCCGACAGCTGGCAGCGGCAGCATCTGATCGACCCACGCTCCGTCGTGCCGGAATCGATCATGCCGCCTTACAAGTTTCTGGATGAGAAGCCGCTCGATTATTCGCTGGTCGAGAACTGGCTGAAAGCCAATCGCGCCGTCGGCGTGCCCTACACCGACGAGATGGTTGAGAACGCCGGCGCGGACCTTGCGGCGCAGGTCGACCCTTTCTCTGAAAATTACGACGCCTTCATGGCGCGGTATCCCGGCGCGCTTGTGCGCGACTTCGACGGCGATCCCAGGCGCATCACCGAGATGGACGCAATCATCGCCTATCTGCAGGTGCTCGGCACGATGGTCGATTTTTCAACTTACGAACCCGAAGAAAACTACCGGTAAGCGCCATGTACGAAATGCTTTCACAAGTCGCGCAAACCTGGGGCCTCGTGCTCTTCGTCATCGCTTTCCTGCTGGTGCTGGTTTACGCGCTCAACCCGCGTAACCAGAAAAAATTCGATGCGGCCAGACGCATACCCCTCGAGGATGAGGACATTCACAATGGCTGAGAAAGAAATCGACGAGCATAGCGGCATTCAGACAACCGGCCATGTGTGGGACGGCATCAAGGAGCTGAATAATCCTCTGCCGCGCTGGTGGCTGATCACATGGTACATCACCATCGCCGTGTCGGTTGTCTATATGATCTTCATGCCGTCATGGCCGGGACTGACAGGCTATCTCAAAGGCACGCGCAATCACTCCGAGCGCGAGAACGTGGCGATCGCCCTGGCCGCGCTTGATGAAAAACGCGGTCTGCAGATGCAGCAGCTTTTACAGGTTGAGTCGGTTGCCGCCATCGAGAACGACCCGGAGCTCCTGAATTACGCAACGACAGCCGGCGGTTCGATCTTCGGCGACAATTGCGCCACCTGCCATGGTTCCGGCGGTCAGGGCTTTCCGGGTTATCCGGCGCTTGTCGATGACGACTGGCTGTGGGGCGGCTCTCTGACCGCCATTCAGCAGACCATTCGGTATGGCGTCCGGTCCGACCACGATGAGACCCGCTACAACATGATGCAGGCCTATGGCGGCGTGTTGTCCCGCGACCAGATTTCGGACCTCGTCGAATATGTGACCGCGCTGTCGGGCCGCGAGGCGAACGAAGCCGCAGTCGGCCGCGCCAAACCGGTGTTCGCGCAACAATGCGCAAGTTGCCATGGGGCGGACGGCAAGGGCGATCAGGCTCAGGGCGCGCCAAACCTCACGGACGGCATCTGGCTTTTCGGCGGCGACAGGGTCACGCTTCAGGAAACGATCACAAACGGCCGTGGCGGCGTGATGCCGGCCTGGACGGATCGCCTGACCAACGAGCAGATCGTCGCGCTCTCGATTTACGTGCATACGCTGGGCGGCGGCGAGTAATCTCGACCCGGCGGCGAAAGGACGCGCGGCGCCGGCGCCATTGGCGCGGACGTCCGTTAGTGCTGAGTTAGGACTCATGTCAGTCACCGAAGCAGGATCGAGCGTCGAACGCGTCGAAGTACAGGCGGTCAACAGCGCCGTTTCGCGCCAGCTCTACAAGGCCCGCGAGCCGATCTATCCGAAGCTCGTGCACGGCAAGTTCCGTTTCCTGAAATGGATCGTCCTGTTCGCCACGCTCGGCGTTTACTACGTCCTGCCGTGGATCCGCTGGGAGCGCGGCCCGGGCGAGCCGAACCAGGCGGTGCTGGTCGATTTTCCCGGCAACCGTTTCTACTTCTTCTTCATCGAGATCTGGCCGGATGAGCTTTATTACGTGACGGGGCTTTTGATCCTCGGCGCCGTCGGGCTGTTTCTCGCCACCGCTCTGTTCGGTCGCGTGTGGTGCGGTTACACCTGTCCGCAAACCGTATGGACAGACCTTTTCATCGCCGTCGAGCGCATGGTCGAAGGCGACCGCAACAAGCGCATGAAACTCGCGAAAGCGCCCTGGAGCGGCGAGAAGGTGGCCAAGAAAACCATCAAGCATGCGCTGTGGCTGGCGATCGCCGCCGCCACCGGCGGCGCCTGGGTGTTTTATTTCCACGACGCGCCGACGATCTTCCCGCAGCTCTTCACCGGCGCCGCGCCGTTTTCCGCCTACCTCTTCGCCGGTATTTTGACCTTCACGACCTACATACTCGCCGGCTCCATGCGCGAACAGGTCTGCACCTATATGTGCCCATGGCCGCGCATTCAGGCGGCGCTTACCGACGCCGAAACCCTGCAGGTGACCTACAAGAAAGACCGCGGCGAACCGCGCGGGCCCCACAAGAAAGGCGAAAGCTGGGAAGGGCGGGGCGACTGCGTTTCCTGCCGGGCCTGCGTCGCCGCCTGCCCCATGGGCATCGATATCCGCGACGGCGCGCAGCTCGAATGCATCAATTGCGCCCTTTGCATCGACGCCTGCAACGACATCATGAAGAAAGTCGGCCGCCCGGCCGGCCTTATCAGCTACGACACCGACAAGAACATGGAGCGTCGCGCCAAGGGCGAAAAGCCGACGATCAAGCTCTTCAGATCACGGACGCTTTTCTATGCAGGCGTCTGGCTCGTCGTCGCGGCGGTTATGCTGTTCGGCCTCGCCTCGCGCGCGACCGTTGAAGTCAATGTCCTTCGCGACCGCACGCCGCCTTTCGTTCAGCTTTCGGACGGCTCGATCCGCAACGCCTATACAGTGAAGATCATCAACAAGGCGAACAGCGCGCGCGACTTCATCCTTACGCTCGACGGACCGGCCGCACTCGAGGTCAGCGCCGTCGGCGAAACCGTTGATCAAGGCAGCCTCACGCTCACCGCGCCGGGCGACTCGGTCCGTTCCGTCCGGCTTTTCGCAACCCTTCCCGGCGACGCCGTCACCCGCGCCTCGGAGCCGGTCGTCATCTCCATCGAGGACGCCGAAACCGGCGAAACGGCGACAAACCCCACCGTCTTCCTCGCGGAGCGCCGGCGATGAGCCGCCCCTTCCGCATCACCGGCCGTCATGTGCTGGCGGGAATGGTCGGGTTTTTTCTCGTCATCGTCGTGGTGAACGCTATCTTCATCACGCTCGCCGTGCGCTCTTTTCCCGGCGAACAGGAAGAAAAATCCTATCTGCAAGGCCTTCGCTTCAACGACACGCTGAAAGCCCGCGCAGAGCAGGCCGCTTATGGCTGGACAGTCGAGATCGAAAAGGCGGCGCTCTCGGACGATACGGCGAGGATCGAACTCGCCTTTAAAAACGAGGCCGGAGAGCCTATCTACGACCTTGAAATCACCGGCGTCATTTCGCGGCCGGCAGATGATGACTACGATCAGCCGGTCGTCTTTTCTCATCTGAACGGCGGCCGCTATGAGACGGCGATCGACAGCATGGCCGCCGGCGCCTGGCGGTTGAAAGCGAACGCGGAAAGCCGTCACGGCGAGACTTTCGAGTTTGAAACGAAACTCTTTTTTGAATGAGCGTTGCAGCGACTTTTGACGAGACGAAAGGATGTCCGAGCGGACTGGAGCCGCCGGCTGAGGGCGCCATTATCGATCCCGCGCCCTTCGTGCGGCGCGCCGGCGATGTCGCACGGCTGGAGCTTGCCGTATTCGGCGCAAGCTGCGCGGGCTGCATCCGCAAGATCGAAAGCGCGATGCAGTCCCTTCCCGGCATGGCGACCGCGCGGCTCAATCTTTCGACAGGAAGACTTTCGCTGGTCTGGCGGGGCGATGAATTCACACCGCGCGTCATTCCGGAAAGACTGACGGCGCTCGGCTACCGCGCCGCGCCTTTCGATCCGGAAAAAGTAGCGCAGGAAAGCGACGCCGAAGGAAAACGCCTCTTGCGAGCGCTGGCCGTCGCCGGTTTCGCCATGGCGAACATCATGCTGCTCTCGGTTTCCGTCTGGTCCGGCGGCGGCGAAATGGGACCCGGCACGCGCGGCCTGATGCACTGGATCTCCGCCATCATTGCGATCCCGGCGGCGCTTTATGCGGGAAGACCGTTTTTCGCGTCCGCCTTGCGGGCGCTCAAGGGCGGCAACGCCAATATGGACGTGCCGATTTCGCTGGCGGTGCTGCTGGCGCTCGGCATCAGCATCTCTGAGTTCTTCGCTGGCGGTGAGCACACTTACTTTGACGCCGCCGTGATGCTGCTCTTCTTCCTGCTGATCGGGCGATATCTCGATCACCGCCTGCGCCAGCGCGCCCGCGCCGCCGCACGCGATCTGCTGGCCCTGCAGGCGATGACGGCGAGCCGGCTGAACGCTGACGGAACGCTGGAAGCGGTGCGCGCTGATTCAATCGCGCCCGGCGACATGATCGTTCTTTCACCCGGCGACCGCGCCCCGGTCGACGGCGTCATCACCGACGGCGCGTCCACAGTCGACGTTTCGCTCGTCACCGGCGAAAGCGCGCCGGAAAAGACAGAAGCAGGCAAGAGCATTCATTCCGGCGTTCTCAATCTTTCGGCGCGTCTCGTGATGCGCGCAACCAAGACCACCGACGACTCCCTGATCGCCGACCTTACGCGGCTGATCGAAGCCGGCGAGCAATCGAAGAGCCGTTACATCCGCCTCGCCGACCGGGCGGCGGCGCTTTATGTGCCGGTGGTTCATTCCGTGGCGCTGGCGACGTTCCTCGCCTGGTTCTTTCTGGCGGACGGCGGCTTGCGCGTTTCGATCCTGAACGCCGTCGCGGTGCTGATCATCACCTGTCCCTGCGCGCTCGGCCTTGCGGCGCCCGCCGTGCAGGTGGTGGCGACCGGCAGACTGTTCCGCGCCGGCGTGCTGGTCAAAACCGGCGACGCCCTCGAACGGCTCGCAGAAACGGACAGGATCGTGTTCGACAAGACCGGAACGCTCACCTACGGCAAACCGCGCCTCGCCAACCGGGCGGCTATCCCCGGCGACATGCTTGCGGCCGCCGCCTCGCTGGCGCGGCTTTCGCGGCATCCGCTTTCGCGCGCGGTTGTCGCCGAAGCAGGCCCGGGCAGGCCTTCCGCCGATGCAATCGAGCACCCCGGTCTCGGGATTGAGGGAACGGTCGACGGGGAGAAGGCGCGGTTCGGACAGGCGGCCTGGGTCGGCGCCGACGCAGGCGGGTCTGGCGCTACCGAAGCCTGGTATCGCCGCGGCGGCGATGCGCCCATACGCTTCGAGTTCGAGGACGGTCTGCGCGCCGACGCCGCCGACACGATCGCCGCGCTTAAAACGCGCGGCCTCGCCGTCGAACTCCTTTCCGGCGATCGTCAAGCCGCTGCGCAACGCGTCGCCGAAACTCTTGACGTCGACGACTGGCGCGCCGAAGTCTCGCCTCAGGAAAAGATCGCCTGTCTCGAGGCCCGGAAAAACGAAGGCGCGAAGGTTGCGATGGTCGGCGACGGGCTCAATGACACCCCGGCGCTGGCAGGTGCCCATGTATCCCTGTCCCCGGGCGCCGCCGCTGACGCCAGCCAGGCGGCCGCGGACTTCGTCTATCAGGGCGAAAACCTCGCGCCCATTCTCGAGGCGGTCGACGTCTCGCGCAGCGCGCGCCGCAGGATCCTCGAAAACTTCGCTTTCGCCGCGCTTTACAATCTCTGCGCCGTGCCGCTTGCGGCTTTCGGCTTCGTAACGCCCCTCATCGCGGCGATCGCCATGTCCGGCTCATCAATGATCGTGACGCTGAACGCGCTGCGGCTGAACGCCCGGCGCAAGGCCGCCCCATGAGCGTTCTCATCTACCTCATCCCGATCGCCCTGTTCATGGGCGGGCTTGGGCTTGCAGCGTTCCTGTGGGCCCTGAAATCCGGCCAGTTCGACGACCCCGAAGGCGCGGCCGAACGCATTCTCCTCGACGACGATCTTGAAGAACAGGACGACTGATCAGACGGCGCGCGAAATGTCCCGGTAAGCGTGCCAGCTCGCATGGCCAAGCAGCGGGAAGGCGAATGCGAGACCAATAAAAAACGTCCCGACCCCGGCCCCGATGAAGACAGCGATCAACCATGCCCAGAGCAGCATCGGCCCCGGATGTTTGCGAAATGCGTTAAGCCCGGTCGCTATCGCTGAAAACGCATCGGTCCGCTCATTCATCAGCATCGGGACCGAAACGACGGTCAGCAGGTAAATGCAAAACGCGATGAAACCGCCCGCCAGCGCGCCGACGACAGCCATCATCATGCCGGCGTTTGTCGACACCGCATAGGTGATGAACTGGTCGAACGGCACATAGGCGCCCACCGTAAAGATCGCGTAGATCACCATCGCGACCAGAACCCATACGAGCGCCGCGAACATCAGGAAGAAACCGATAAAGGAAATCTGCAACGGCGCGCGCGGCCCGACGAATTTCACCGGCGCCAGCGCCGGCGGCTCGCCAGTCTCAATTCGGCGGCTCATTTCATAAAGCCCGACCGCGAGCAGCGGACCGGCAAGGGCGAAGACCCCGAGCGCGACGGGGATGAGCGCAACTGCGCCGATGCGCCATAAAAGCCAGGTGATAAGCAGGCCCCCGCCGACAATCAGCGCGCCGTAACCGATGCTGAGATGCGGCGCGCGCATCATGTCGCGCCAGCCGGCGCCGAGCCAGCGCCAAGGGGCGTCCATGGTGAGGCCGCGCCCCGTTCCCTCCGGGCGATCGTTCATGTCCATCCTCCCACCTTACGGCGATTATGTTCTAATATATTGATTTATATCAACGAGCCGGTGGGATAGGAACTGGTACCGCCTCCCCGGTTCGAACGGGGGACCTCTAGATCCACAATCTAGCGCTCTAACCAACTGAGCTAAGGCGGCACTTATGGGCTCGTCGAAGCGCCCTCGAATAGCGGACGATTTCGGGCTTGTAAATCGGCGGGACGAAAAAGCCGCGCCGCGGCTCAGGACGCCTTTTCGCCAGCCGGCGCGGCGTTCTCGGACAGCCTTGCGAGCTTCGCGTTAAGGGTTTTTCGGCGGCGCCAGATCGCGCCGCCAAGCCCGGCGAGCACCAGAAAGGAAATCCCGTAGGCGGGCCAGACATAAGCCCCGTAGCCGCCCATATCGAGGAGCGCCGCCATACCTATTGCGCCTCGCCTTCTTTCCAGCGGCCCTTTTCCTTCAGGGCGTCCGCAACTTCCTTCGGCATGTAGTTTTCATCATGTTTGGCGAGCACGTTTTCCGCGACGAGAACGCCGTCGGAACCGAGACGCCCCTGCACGATCACCCCCTGCCCTTCACGGAAAAGGTCGGGAAGTATGCCGTTATAGATAACGCGGGTCGCCGCATCGCCGTCGGTGATCGTAAAGGCGACATGCACTTCGCCCTTCTCCGCCGCGCCGTCGAACTCGAGACTGTCGACTTCGACAAGTCCGCCAAGACGGATCGCATTCGATGGCGGCGCGGCGAGCCCGGCGAGATCGCTCGGCGTGTAGAAATAGGTGATCGTGCTCGACAGCGCCTTCAGTGTCAGGCCGACCGCCGCCGCTGCGATAATCGCAACCGTCGCCACCAGCGCGAACCGTTTCTGTTTCCTCGTCATCGCTCCACCAGCACCGTCATGCGTTCGCCTTCAACCGTTTCAAGCCGGGCGATGCGCCGCGCCATAAGCTCGTTCTTCATGGAGACGATCAGCATCGCTCCATAAAAACTCATATAGGCGCCGATCATCAGGAACAAAGGCGTCAGCATCGAGCCGTCAATGCTGGGCCCGCCCGCACGCATGACGCTCGCCGGCTGATGCAGCGAATTCCACCATTCGACCGAAAACTTGATCACCGGAATATTGACGAAACCGACAATCGCAAGGATCGCCGCCAGCCGCGCCGCGCGGGTCTTGTCCGGAATCGAACGCCACAACGCCATGTAGCCGAGATACAGGAAGAACAGGATCAGCACCGACGTGAGCCGCGCATCCCACGCCCACCATGCGCCCCACATCGGCTTGCCCCAGAGCGAGCCGGTGACCAGCGCCAGAAAGGTGAACCCGGCGCCCAGGGGCGCGGTCTCTTTCGCCGCCACATCGGCGAGCGGATGCTTCCAGATGAAGCCGACAGCGGACGCGACAGCCATCGCCGAATAGCAAAAAAGCGCCATCCAGGCGGCAGGCACATGCACATACATGATCCGCACGGAGTCGCCCTGCTGG
>CAJXLJ010000037.1 GCA_913055785.1 uncultured Parvularculaceae bacterium
AATATGCGGGTCGGCGATGAAGCCTGCGACGAGGCTTGCGACCAGGCCTATGCCGCCCTGGAACTGGCCGGTATCGATACGCTTTATGACGAGACCGAGGACCGGGCCGGAGCGAAGTTCGCGCGTATGGACCTGATCGGTCTGCCATGGCAGATCGTTGTGGGACCGCGCGGTCTGAAGAATGGGGTCGTGGAAGTGAAGAACCGCAAGACGGGGGAGAAAGAGGAAATGCCGCTCGCTGACGCCCTCGCCAGGGTTCGCCCCGCATGAGTGAGCTTCCTGCCGCCGCCGCGCCTTTCGGCAAGCTGGAGCGCACGCTCGCCTGGCGCTATCTTCGGGCCAAGAGAGAGCACGGAGGCGCCAGCCTGATCTCGGTGATCTCCTTTGTGGGCATCTTCTTTGCCGTTGCGGCCCTGATCATCACCATGTCGATCATGAGCGGGTTTCGGGCGACCCTTCTGGACGCGCTTCTCGGTGGCCAGCCGCATGTCTATGGGGTTGTCGCATCGTATACAGAAGAAGAGGCCGAGCAGATTGCCGAGACGATCAGCCTGATCGACGGTGTTTCCAGCGTGTCGCCCTATATCGAGGAATATGTCCTGGTGACAGCCAATGGCCGGAAGACCGGCGCCGCGGTTCGGGCCATCCGGCAGGAAGACCTGGCAACCATGCCGTTCCTCAAGGATGGGGGCGAGGCGGCGATCGCCGCCGCGGCGGGTTTTTCCGTGCCGGGAATGGTGATGACGATATCGCCGCCGGTTTCGTCCTCGCTGTAAGCCGCCATGTCGAATTCATCGGGATAGGCGAGAAGATCGTTTTCTTCGGCGTTTTCGCCGGCGTCCGCTGTGCGCTGCGCCGGCGCATCGCCTTCGCGCAGGCCCGGCGCGGCCAGCTTGACGCCGTAACGGGGGCTTTCGGGATCGGCCGCCGGCGCTTCGGGGCGGGCCGTCACTTCGAGCCGGTCGACGGGCAAGGAGACGCGGGCGGGCCCGCGGCCGCTCGCCAACATCAATCCAACCCCGCCGGCGACCAGCGCCACGACGCCGAACGCCCCAATCCAGGCGATGGTGAGGCGGCTCAAAACGGGCAGGCGGAAACGGCGGCGGATGGCTCTCATATCGGCTCTGGGCGCTGATGCGCCCGGTGGCTGCTACCCGCCATAGATAGAAAGAATAGGGTTAACCAATTGGAAACGGGGCGGGCGCATTTCGCCCCCGCCCCGCCTTATTGCTGGTTATCGCATACTATTGATGCGCGGCCCCGGCGTCCGCCAGCATCTGGCGGTAGGCGGTGGCGTCGGCGAGGATTTCAAGCGCCCGGTCGAGCTGGCAGTCATTGATGGTTTCGCCGTCTTCCTCATAGCCGCATTCAACCGGCTGCACGCCTTCGGGGGCGTCGGCTTCTTCTGTGGCGGCTTCGGTTGCGGTTTCTTCGGCCGCGCCGGCGTCCGCTTCAGTAACGTCGAGGGCGCCCGGCAGGTCGCGTTCCTTGGGGCGAACCGCGCTTGCGTCCTGGCCGGGATAGATCACCGGCATGTCGATATCGGGTTCGATGCCGGTCGCCTGGATGGAGCGGCCGGAAGGCGTGTAGTAGCGCGCGGTAGTCAGGCGCAGCGCGCCTTGCAGGCCGTTCTGCAGCGGGATCACCGTCTGCACCGAGCCCTTGCCGAACGACTTGGTGCCGAGCAGCAGCGCCCGGTTTCTGTCCTGCAGCGCGCCGGCGACGATTTCGGACGCCGAGGCGGAGCCGCCATTGATCAGCACGATGATCGGCTTGCCGTTCATCCTGTCGCCGGGCGTTCCCATTTCGCGCAGCGTGTCGCGCGGCCGGCGGCCGCGTGTCGAGACGATTTCGCCGCCTTCAAGGAAGGTGTCGGAAACGGCGATCGCCTGTTCGAGCAGGCCGCCCGGATTGGCCCGGAGATCGAGCACGAGGCCTTTCGGTCCGCCGGGAATTTCTTTTGAAAGCTTCTTCAGCGCTTCTTTCAGCCCCTGGTCGGTCTGCTCGCTGAAGGTGGAGATGCGGATATAGCCGAAATCGCCTTCCGCGCGGTGGGTGACGGATTTCAGTTTGACGATGTCGCGGACGATGGTGAGCGCGAACGGCTCGGCGGTGCGGTCGCGCAGAATTTTAAGATCGACGCGCGTGCCTTTCTCGCCCTTCATTTTGGAGATCGCTTCGTCGATCGACATGCCGAGCACCGGCTCACCGTCGATTTCGACGATCAGGTCGTTGGTCTGCAAGCCGGCGCGCGCGCCGGGCGTGTCGTCGATCGGCGCGACGATTTTGACGTAGCCCTTGTCGGGGCCTTCATTGTCCATGACGATCTGGATGCCGATGCCGGCGAACGACCCGCGGGTCTGTTCCTGCATGGTCTGGAAGTCTTCGGCGGTGAGATAGTTCGAGTGCGGATCAAGCGTCGAGAGCATGCCGTCGATGGCGCCCTTGACGAGTTCGCCGTCGTCCGGCTCGGAAACGTAATTCTCGTGGACCTGCTCGAACACTTCGCCGAACAGATCGAGCTGGCGGAAGGTGTCGGCGGAGATCGAGGCGCGGGCGAGGACGACGCTTGAGAGCGCGCCGAAGACGGCCGCGCCGCCGAACGCGGCGGCGATCAATGCCGCAGTTGAATGGCCCTTCCGGATGGACGGACGGCGGGTACGGGCAGACAAAAATTTCATATTCGACACCTTTAACGCCGGCTACTGCGCCAGCTCATCCCTACTTTTCCTCGAGAGCCACAACGCTGGGTTAACAGGCTCGCCGTTTTTTCGGATCTGAAGATCCAGAGTCGCACCCCCGTCAGCGCCAGTTCCGGTCATTCTGGCGACGGGTTCGCCGGCGGCCACCTGCTGGTTCTCATCCACCAGAATGTCGCCGACGCCCAGCAACAGTATATGGTAGCCTCCGCCCACGTCCAGAAGGACGATATTGCCAATCGGGGGCCAGGGCCGTGCAAAAAGCACGCGCCCCTCGAATGGCGCGGTCACAATCGCCTGATCGCGGGCGAAAAGGCGCATTCCCTCAAAAACCCCGCCTTCGGGCCGGGGTTTGCCGAATTCCCCCGTTAACCTTCCGGCGACCGGCGCGCGCAGGCGCCCCGCCGCCTCGGCGAAACTGTTGGCCGGAACGTAGGTCCGCGGCGTGGCTTCCTTGATGGTCGGCGGCGCGATTTCGACGCGCGCCTCGGCTTCCCGCGGCTTCGGGGGTTTGAGGCGCGGGGTGATCGAATGCGCAAGCCGTTCGAGGCGGCGCACCAGTTCGCGCAAGGTGGTCGCCTTTTCGGCGAGCCGCGCGGTTTCGCGCTGCGCGGCGGCGGCGAGGCTTTCGGCGACGTCGCGTTCCTTTTCCTTCTGCGTCATCAGCTCGGCGAGCACGTCCCGGCGGGCGGCGAGCTGCGCGTTGGTTTCCTCATAGGCGGCGCGCTCGGTTGCAAGATCGGCCGAGAGCTGTGCGAGACGCTCGATCGCCGCCCTCAGCCGGGCCGCCCGCGCTTCCACCGCAGGCGCGGCGTCGGCGAGCAACATCGCCGCCCGGGCCGCCTTGTTGGCGTCTTCGGGCGTCACCAGCAGCGCCGGCGGTTTCGACCGTTCTAGCGACTGCAACGCCGCCAGAAGCTCGCTCAGATTACTGCTTTCAGCGCGCAGGGCCTTTTCCGCTTCGGTTCTTTCCGTTTCGAGATCGGCGATCGAGTTTTCGACATCGGTGATCTTGCGTTCCGCTTCCTGCAGGGAGTCGGCGGTCTCAATCAGGCGGTGGCGCAGGGCGGCGACTTCCTTCTCGCGCTCCTTGGCTTCGCGGCGCAGGCGTTTTTCCTCCTCGGCGCGGTTTTTCAGCCGCCGCTCGACTTCCTGCAGTTCGCTCGGCGCGGTTTGCGCCATCGCCACGCCGGCCGGACCGAGCGCGTAAAGCGAAAGCAGAACTGAGACGGCGAGGCGGGGTGATGTCATGCGCGGTGATAAGGGTGGCCGGTGAGGATCGTCATGGCGCGGTATAGTTGCTCGGTCAGCATCGCCCTGACAAGGAGATGCGGCCATGTCGCCGCTCCGAAAGAGATTAACAGATCCGCTTTCCTGCGCAGAACGTCATCATGACCGTCAGCGCCGCCGATCAGAAAAGCGGCGGCGGGCGCGCCGTCGTCGCGCCAGCGCGCAAGCGTTAACGCAAAGTCTTCGCTGTTAAGATTTTTGCCGCGTTCATCAAGCAGCGCCAGTTTTGCGCCGTCGGGCGCGGCGTCCGAGAGCAGGTCGCGTTCTTTCGCCTGACGCGTCGCGCCGGCAAGGGCGCGGGGCGCCTCGACTTCGATTATATCGGGACCTGAAAAGCCGATATTGCGGCCGATGGCGGCGGCGCGCGCCGCGTAATCGCGCGCAATCTCGCCGGCGGGTTCGGCGCGCATCTTTCCGACGGCGGCGATGACAAGGCGCATAAGAGCTGCCGCAAGGCTGGAGCCGCGCCCGGGCGAAAAGCGTCAGGCGTCGGTTTTCACCGGCGCGTGGGCGGTTTCCGACCAGACCCGTTCAAGATTGTAAAATTCCCGGACTTCGGGGCGGAAGAGGTGAACGATCACGTCCCCGGCGTCGATCAGCACCCAGTCGCAGGAGGTCGCCCCTTCGATGCGGGGCGCGCCGAAACCGGCGTCCTTGAGACGGCGCAGGATTTTGTCCGCCATCGCGCCGACGTGACGCTGGGACCGGCCCGAGGCGACGACCATGTAGTCGGCGATGTCGGACTTGCCAGCGAGGCTGATCGTGACGATGTCCTCGGCCTTGTCGTCGTCAAGTTCGGACTGAATGAGGGACAGGATTTCCCGGCTCCTCTCTTCGGGGGTCATCCCCTGAAGAGCGCCCCGGACCGTTTCGGGGGCGGGACTTGTATTGTCGCGGTTGGCGACAAGCTTTAACGCGGCTTTACCAGCGGCCGCGGCGCCGTGCTGTGAATTCAGCGTTCTCCTCCATTACAGGCGCGAGGCCTAGAGCCTCACAGGCAGAATATAAGACCGTTCACCGGCCCCTCCAAGCGCGGGCGCGCAAATTAACCGTTGCTCAAAAGGCACGCTGCGAACCAGTCCTGCGGGGCTTTCCAGGCCGCTTCCAGCCGCCAGGGGGTTTGCGCAAACAAGGCGTTGAGGCGGTCCATGGAATATTTATGGGAGTTTTCGGTGTGCAGGGTCTCGCCCTGCGCAAAAGAAAATTCGTGCTGGTCGATCGTGATGGTCGTCGGTCGCAGCGCGCGGAGATGCATTTCGATGCGGTTCAACTCCTCGTTGTAAAACGCGTAATGCTCGAAATCCTCGATCTTAAGGACGGCGTCGAGTTCGCGCCGCATGCGCCTTAGGAGGTTGAAGTTGAATTCGGCGGTGATGCCTTCGCGGTCGTTATAGGCGGCGTTCAGCACGGCCGGGTTTTTTTCAAGGTCGACGCCGATCAGGAATTTCGCATCCGGTCCAAGGGTTTCGCTGGCGCGGGTCAGGAACGCGACGGCGGTTTCAGGCAGCATGTTGCCGATGGTCGAGCCCGGAAAGAAGCCGAGCCAGCGTTTGGCTTCGGGAAGAACGCCTTCGGGGAGCCGCACCGGCGCGTGAAAATCCGCGCAGATTGCGGCGACCGGCAGTTGCGTTTCTTCTGCAATCGCCGATGCGCTCTCGATCAGATGGTCTTTTGAAATATCCATCGCCACATAGGCGGCGGGATCTTTAAGGCCCTTCAAAAGCCAGGCGATCTTCTCGCTGGCGCCGGAGCCGTATTCGAAAATCGCCGCGCCGTCGCCGATCGCATCGCAAATCTCGCGCGCGTTATCGAGGAACACAGACCGTTCGGTCCGGGTCGGATAATATTCCTCAAGCGACGTGATGCGCTGGAACAGTTTCGAACCGCGTTCGTCGTAGAAATATTTGGGCGATATACATTTTTCAGGCTTTGACAGTCCTTCGATCGCATCGGCGCGAAAGTCGCCAAGGTCAGGGTGAAGGTCGAGAAAATAGGCGAGCGGCCCCATCGGGGCGGTAAGATCGGTCACAGTGTCGGCGTTCTCCATGGGTCAGCTTCGGTCGGTTCTAATCGCTGTTGATGACAGCGGATTGTCGATATCGGAAAAATACACCCAGGCGGGCGGCTCCATACCTGCAAGCTCACCCGCGTTATCGGTCTCGAGCCGGAACGGGGCGAGCGTTGTAGCGGCTTCGCTGGCGAGCGCCGCCTCTCCGTAAGAGGGGCGGCTGAAAACGGCGAACGGCGCAAGCTCGGCGATGCGCGCCCAGTTTTTCCAGCGGTGGAAAGAAGCGAGGCTGTCGGCGCCCATCAGCCAGATGAAATCGGTGTCCGGATTGAGTTCGATAATCCGCTCGAGCGTATCAACCGTACACTGAAGATTGTGTCGCCGTTCGAAATCGCTGACGACGATGTCGGGATGGTTGGCGGTGCGCCGGGCGAGCGCCATGCGTTCGTCATAGGGCGCGTAATCCTTCGCGTCTTTCAGCGGATTGCCCGGGCTCGCCAGCCACCAAACGGCGTCCAGCCTGAGGCGCTCAAGGGCCGCCAGCGAGATTTCGCGGTGTCCCTCGTGAGGCGGGTTGAATGAGCCGCCAAGAAGGCCGATGCGGCGGCGATATGAGGGTTTCGGCGGGGTCAAGCGGTCTCAACGTCCTCGATGTCTCATCGCAAGCGCCCTACATAGGGACCGCAAAGGCAAATTGAAACCGCCTCCTCACGGGCTCCATCCCGCATCTTCAGGCTCGGTTGCGCGTTCCGGCGCGCGCATGGCTTTTGAGAGCGCAAGGAGTTCGCCTTTGAGTTCCGTGACGCCGGCGCCGCTGACGCCGGATATCAGGCGGACCTTTCCGCCGGCGGCGCTTTCAAGCGCTTCGGCTTTCGCTTTGATTTCGTCCTCGCTCAGCGCGTCAATTTTATTGAGAGCGACGATTTCCGGTTTCCGCGCCAGTCCGTGAGCGTAGGCTTCAAGTTCGCCGCGCACGGTTCTATAGGCGCCGGCGACATCGTCTTGCGTGCCGTCCACCAGATGAAGCAAACCGGCGCAGCGTTCCACGTGGCCGAGAAAGCGGTCGCCGATCCCGGCGCCTTCATGGGCGCCTTCGATCAGGCCGGGAATGTCGGCGAGCACGAAGCTTTGACCTTCGCCGACGCGCACCACGCCGAGATTGGGATGAAGCGTCGTGAACGGATAATCGGCGATTTTCGGCTTGGCCGCGGAGACCGCCGCCAGGAAGGTCGACTTGCCAGCGTTGGGCAGGCCGACAAGGCCGATGTCGGCGATCAGTTTGAGGCGCAGCCAGATCGTGCGTTTTTCGGACGGCTGACCGGGATTGGCGCGGCGCGGCGCCTGGTTGGTTGAGGATTTGAAGCGGGCGTTGCCGAAGCCGCCATTGCCGCCCTTGGCGAGCAGCACGCGTTCGCCGGGCTCGTCGAGATCGGCGATCAGGGTTTCCTCGTCTTCCTCGAAAATCTGCGTGCCGACCGGCACCTTGATCACGATGTCCCCGCCGTCGCGGCCGGTGCGGTTCGAGCCTTCGCCGGGACGGCCGGCTTCCGCCTTGAAATGCTGCTGGTAGCGATAGTCGATCAGCGTGTTGAGATTGTCCGCCGCTTCCGCCCATACATGGCCGCCGGCCCCGCCGTCGCCGCCGTTCGGGCCGCCGAATTCGACAAACTTCTCCCGCCGGAAGGAAAGGCATCCCCGCCCGCCGGCGCCGCTTTCGATATAGATTTTCGCGCGATCGAGAAATTTCATGGCGCCTATATACTGAACCGGAAGGGGAAAGCCACCGCCGCCTTCCGATGTGTTGATGGCGTGCGTTTCGGGGCGGCCTCGCTTAGGGTCCCCCCTGACTGTTCCGGCTTGGAGAGAATGATGATCACTGTCCACCACCTCAACAATTCCCGATCGCAGCGGCTGTTATGGCTGCTAGAAGAGCTCGGCCTCGGCTATGAGCTGAAGCGCTATGAGCGCGACGCGAAAACCAATCTCGCGCCCGCGGCCTTGAAAAAGGTTCACCCGCTCGGCAAGTCCCCGATCCTTGAAGCCGACGGGCTCGCCCTGGCGGAGACCGGGGCGATCTTCGAATATGTGATCGATCAGTATGGGGAAGGACGGCTTCGCCCGTCGCCAGGGAGCAGCGCCCATCTCGAATACCGCTACTGGATGTTCGCGGCCGAAGGCTCCTACATGCCGCCGCTGCTGATCGCGCTCTTGATCAACCGGATCGAAACGGCGCCGGCGCCGTTTTTCGTCAAGCCGGTTGCGCGCCGCATCGCCAAGGGGCTGCGCGACGGCTACGCCGATCAGGCGCTGAAAGTTCATTTCGACTACGCTGAAGATGTGCTCGGCAAGTCCGAATGGCTCGCGGGCGGCGCCTTTTCCGCCGCCGACATCATGATGAGTTTCCCCTTCGAAGGGTTCGCGGTGCGCGGCGACCTGGGCCGCTATAAAAACATCGCGGGTTTCCTGAAGCGCATTCACGAACGCCCCGCCTATCAGAGCGCCCTCGACAAGGGCGGGCCTTATTCGCTGATGAAATAACGCCATCGTGAGGGGCTCGCCACGGCCCCGCCATGTTCCCGGCCTCCTTTCGCCGCCGGTCGAGCTTAGCTATGACGTCGGTTGGGGCGGATTGCCGTTCCGTAGATTAAAGGACGCACCCATGAGCTTTGGCATGCTCTCGGCGATTTCATTCATCTGCATCGATGCGGCGATGGCGGCGCGTCCGCTGCCCGCGGCGGCCTTGCCGGCCGCCGACGCCGCGGCGATTGTCGCGCTTCAGGAAGAAGCGGCGGCGCCGGCGGATCTTGCAGCCCCGCCCGCAGAAGACGTCGCGCCGGTCGCCACGACCGCGCCCGAGGGTGAATATATTCCGGCCGGGGAGGCTTATGACGGCCCGCTGGCGTTTGAGGATCTGAGCGATGAGGCGGTGGTCGACAAGCTTGTCGACTATGTGGAAGGGCTTGATACCCTGACCGGCGACTTCTCCCAGATTTCGCCTTCCGGCACGGTCTCAACCGGCAAGTTCTATCTGAGGCGGCCGGGTTTTCTGCGGTTTGAATACGAGCCGCCCACGCCGCTTCTGATCGTCGCCAATGGCGGCATGGTTTATGTGCGCGACGAGGCGCTCGAGACGACCGATTCCTATCCGGTCGGCAAAACGCCGCTTAAATTTCTATTGAGTAAAAAGATCGATTTCGATGACGCGAAAGTGATCGGCGTCGATCGCGGGATCGACAATGCGGCGGTGACGTTCGCGTCGGAAAAGGAAGAGACCGAGGGCGAGATCACCCTGATCGTCAAGGCGCCGGAGATGACGCTCGCGCGGTGGATCGTTCGCGATATCGAACAAGGCATTACGGTCGTTACCTTGACCAATGTTAAGGAGGGCGAACGGCTCGCGAACCGGCTTTTCGAAATCCCGGATGCGGGCGGCGGTTTCCTCAAAAACTAGGCGCCGCCACATTTATAGCAGCAATTTGAGACAATTTGTTACCACGTCACACGCAAGCTTTTTTTTGCACCCCCTATTGAAAAACCAGCCTGTGATGCGTTAATGTAACAGTACGCGATGGGCAAACAGGCCGGACCGGCGTTGCCCCCCCGCTTGCAGGTCCGGAAAGCCAGTCGCGTCGCCGGAATATCCCCTCCCGGCGTAGGCGCAACAGCGCAGCTTGGCGTCCGATCTTGAAAAAGGTCGGACGCCTTTTTTCGTGCTAGAGGGGCGGCGAAAGGGTGTGCGCGTCATGGATGAAAACGAGCTCGAAGCGCTCGAACGGGAACTGCCGGGCCTGAAGGCCCTGACCCGCTTTGCAAGGACGCTCGAACGGATTCCCTGGTTCGCCAATCTCGGCGAGCCGCTGACCCCCGGCGCCCGCGCGGCGGCCGAGCAGTACGCCGACAAGCTGGGCTTTCCCGATGCCGGCGTCGCGATCCTGATCGACTGGGAGGACGCCGCGGCCGCCGCCGAGAGCATGGACTGGCACAGCCCGGCCTGGGAGGCGGAAGAACTCCTGCGGGCCGACCTTTCCGCCCGGGCGCTGGACTTCATGTCGGAGGAAGCCCTGCGGATCGGCATGGCGCTGATCGCCGACAAGGTGACGGAACCGGCGAAGGAGGGGATGGAGCAGGCGGCGGTGATTTTCGACATCGAGGACGAGCCGTCCCGCAATCTCGCCGTGGGCGCGGCGGTGCAGGCGGCGAACGGCGCGGCGCTTGCGCTGCTTGCATCGTCCGATCCGGAATTTGAGGTTGAAGATCACGCTTTCGCCGCAAAATTCCGCCTGTTCGAATTCGGCCGCTGGCCGGTCGGAATTTCGGGCCTGTCGTTCAACCTGTTTTGACGCTCGCCGCCGCCGCGATGAGGAGATAGACGGCGATCGCGGTCAGCACGATGCGGAAGCCGCGTTTGAAGGTCGCCTCCGGCATGCGGCGCAGATAATGCGTGCCGGCGTAGGCGCCGGCGAAACCGAACGCCAGGATCGCCGTGATCACCAGCGCCCATTCCGCATAAGCGAAGCCCAAGAGGCCGAATATCACGATCTTCAGCCCGTGCTGGGCGGTCATGCAGGCGGCATGGGTGGCGACGATATTGAGCCGGTCGAGCTTCGTCGCCGAAAGCATGGTCGCGGCGATCGGGCCCGTCGCGCCGAAAAACATCGTCAGAAACGAGCCGATCGCGCCGGTGGCGAAGAAGGTGCGCGGGCCCGGGGAGAACGCCTTCGGCTTCGGCCCCCAGACCGTATAGAGGATGAACACCCCGACCCCGGCCCGTAACGCCCAGATCGGGAGTTCGACGGCGAGCCGGCCGCCGGCGAGCGCCCCGATCAGCCCGCCGGCGGTGAACCAGAGGGCGATCGGCCAGACGATATCCCGGCGCTGCAGGTAGAACCGCCCGGCGTTGGAGCCGAGCTGTGCGACGCCGTGGATCGGGATCACCGCCGCCGGGGGAAAGACGGCGCTCATCACGGCAAGGAGGGCGAGCCCGCCGCCGAGGCCGAAAGCGGCGGTCAGCGCGGAAGTGAAAAACGACGCGCCGATAACGGCGAGCGCCGCCCATAGGGGCAGGGCGTTCGGCAGGAGGGCGGCGGCGGTTTCCATGGCGCCGCTCATAGGCCGCCCCGGCTGCGCCCGCAATCGGCTTGACGGTTCCCTGTCCCGCGCATAGGCCTTGGACCTGCTTCCGCCACCGCCAATCCTGACTTCGAGCCTGATCCCATGAAAATCACCACCTGGAATATCAATTCCGTCCGTCTACGTATCGATCTGGTGACGCGTTTTCTGAAAGAAGAGGCGCCGGATGTGCTGTGCCTTCAGGAAATCAAATGCCTTGAGGACAATTTTCCGGCGAAAGCGTTTCATCAGGCGGGCTATAAACATCTCGCGATCTCGGGGCAGGCCGGTTATCACGGCGTCGCCATCGCCTCGCGGCAGCCGCTGACGAAAATCGAAAAGCGTGAGTTCTGCGAGAAAGGCGATTGCCGCCATATCGCGGCGAGCGTTTCCGGCGTGCGTATTCACAATTTTTATGTGCCGTCCGGCGGCGACGAGCCCGATCCGAAGAAGAACGACAAATTCGCCCACAAACTCGATTTTCTGGACGAGATGCGCGACTGGTTCGCCGAACTGGGCGCTCGCTCGAAGTCGGTGTTGGTCGGCGATCTCAATGTGGCGCCGACCGAAAACGACGTCTGGTCGCACAAGCAGCTATTGAAGGTCGTCTCCCACACGCCGGTCGAGGTTGAAAAGCTCAACAATGTCATTGACGCCCATCAGTGGGTCGATGTGGCGCGCGAACTCATTCCCGAACCGGAGAAGCTCTATACATGGTGGTCGTACCGCGCCCGCGACTGGCGCGCTTCGAATCGCGGCCGGCGTCTCGATCATATCTGGGTGAGCCCGGCGCTCAAAAAACCCGCGCTTTCCGGCGGGCGGGCGGCCTATCGCATCCATGACGATGCGCGCGGCTGGGACCGCCCGTCGGATCATGCGCCGGTGTCGTTGAAGCTCGACTTATAGGTGCGGTTCGAGCGCCGCGGTCAGCGCATCAATATCGCTTTCGTCATTATAAAGATGAACTGAGACGCGCACCGCGCCCTTGCGCGTGTCATGCGCGATCCCGGCTTCGGCGAGCGCCGAAGCGGCGGCGTCATAATTGCGGACCCTGATCAGCGCTGACGAGCCGCGCGCGCCTTCCGCCGTCATGGAGAAAACGGCGCCGTCCGGCAGGGCGGAGAAAAGCCGGGTCAGCAGCGACTGGTTATGGGCGTAAATCTCGTCGACGCCCGCCGCGTTGAGAATCTCATGGCCTGCAACGGCGCCGGCGAACGGCGCGACCGACGGCGTGCCGCCCGTGTACCGCGCCGCGCCTTCGGCGTATTCGAAATGGTGGATATCGAACTCGAACGGGTCGGCATGGGAAAACCAGCCCACATCCATCGGCGCCGCGCGGTCGGCGGCGTCCTTCTGCGCCCACAGATAGGCGGCGCCGGCGCCGCCGCAGAGATATTTAAGGGACGTGCCGATGGCGAAGTCCGGCGCCCAGTCGTCAAGCCTTACTGGAACCGCGCCGGCGGACTGGGCGATGTCGAGGACGGAAAAGACGCCCCGCTCCCTTGCGCGCCGGGCGATCTCCGCACACGGGCTTAAGACGCTGCTGTTTGAAAAAACCTGCGTTGCGAGCACGAGCTGCACGTCGTCCTGAAAAGCCGGCGCCCATGCGTCCGGATCGGCGAGCCGTTCGCCGCCCGGCAGGAACACAAGCTCGTAACCGGCGCGGCGCGCCTGGGCGAGCACGAAACCGACGGTCGGAAAATCATCTTCGGTGAGTACGATCTTGGTGCGGCGGGCGCGCTCGGGCAGCGAGAACAGTATTTTGGCGAGCCCGGCCGAAACATTCGGTTGCAGCGAAATATCCTCGGCGCCGGCCCCGATCAGCGGCGCAAGCCCGGCGCGAAACCTGTCGAGACTTTCGAACCACCCGTCCCAGACGCCGAGTCCGTCCTTGCGCCACGGATCGGCGTAGCCTGCCGCCAATGCGGCGTCGTAGGTTTTCGGTTGCGCCCCGACCGAATGCGACAGGAAATAATGGTCGCACGGAAAGTGAAATCGTTCTCGATGCATGCCGTTCTTCAGCCTGAAAGTTTTCTGAGTTCGTCGCGGGTGACGGCGCCCGGCACCACGACAACCGGGATCGGGCGGGCGCTCAGATAGGCGGGGTTTTGCGCGAGCGCCGAGACAAGCGGCCCCGGCCCGCTGGGGTTGACTGATGCGCCAAGGAAGAGAAAGGCGATTTGCGGATCTTCCTCGATCAGTTTGCGGATTTCATCGACCACGGCGCCTTCGCGGATGACTTCCTCCGGGTCTTCGCCGGACTGCGCTTTCACCTCGGCGGCGAATTCGCGCAGCATCGCTTCGGCGTTCTCATGGGCTTCGGCGCGCATGGTTTCCGCCACCGTCGCCCAGTGACCGAACTCCGGCGGCTCGATGACATGCAACAGCACGACGCGCGCATTCGATCGCTTCGCCCGGCGTCCGGAAAAAAACGCCGCCAGCCGCGCTTCCGGGCAGTCCGATGCGACTACCAGAAACTTGATGCGCTCGTCCGTGTTATCGGGAGTTTCTTCGCTCATGGTCCCAGCATGCAATGAAACGGCGCCGCCCGTCCACTTGACCCCTTAGGCGAAGACCCGCTACCGCCTTAAAGTCAAGCGGAGACAAGGCCCATGCGCGGTTATTTCGGCATCGGCGCAGAGCGCATTTCAAAGGCGATGAACCTCGGCGCGGTCCTGCGCACCGGTCACGCCTTCGGGGCGAGCTTCGCGTTTACGGTCAATGCCCATCACCGCGCGCGGGAGATCAATCTTTCCGACACCGCGAAAAGCGCGGCGCATCTGCCGCTATATGAATGGGCGCGGCTCGACGAGATGCGGCTTCCGAAAAAATGCGTGCTTGTGGGCGTCGAACTCGACGAGCGCGCGGTCAAGCTGCCGAGTTTCCGTCATCCTTTGAACGCGGCGTATCTGCTCGGTCCCGAAAAGGGCGACCTCTCGCCGGAAGCCAAAGCCCTGTGCGCGCATATCGTGAAAATTCCGACCGATTTCTGCGTCAATCTTTCAGTGGCGGCGGCGATCGTGATGTATGACCGGATGCTGACCATGGGCGGTTTCGGCGAGCGGCCGGTTTCGCCCGGCGGACCGCGCCAGGCGGCGCCCGATCCCGTGGAAGGGTGGCGGCCGGTTCGCCCGCGCTGAGTCGTTCGCAAAGCAAAACGCCGCCGGAAGACCGGCGGCGTTTTCAACATCAGTCGAAATCTAAAGCTTAGCGGCGCTTGGTCTTGCGCTTGGCTTTCTTCTTGGTCGTCTTGCGCGCCGGGGCTTTGCGGGCGGTCTTTTTGGCCGGGGCCGCGGCGCCCGATTCCATCTTGTCGAGGGCGTCGGCGTAGGCCTTGAGCGCTTTCATGAACGCCGCCTGCTGGGTCTTCGGCAGCGCCGAAAGCACGGCGCGGTCAGACTTGTTCACCTTCGCCTCGGCGGACTTCAGCATGCGCTTGCCGGCCGGCGTGATGGAAACGGCGTTGGCGCGCGCGTCTTCCTTGGTGCGCTTGCGGGACAGGAGCCCTTTCTTGATCATCCGGGCGATCATGTCCGCGAGGGTGGAGCGGTCGATGCCGGTGTGATGCACGAGATCCGTCTGGCTCAGCTGCGGGTTCTGGGAGACCACATGCAGGACTTCGAACTGGCGGGGTGTCGGGCCCGACGCGCCGACATCTTTCGAATAAAGATCGTGCGCATATTGTTGGGCGCGGCGCAGCAGGTGGCCTGGTGAGCTTTTGAGCGAGTAAGCCATTTAATTCTCCGTTTAGGGGCTTTAGCGTATTTCGACTTGAAGTCGCGCCGGACTCTGATGATCCGAGAACGGCGCTTTGTCCAGAGCGTGGATAGGACAATTCCTCCCGATTTGCAAAAAATAGGTCCGACGCGGACGATTTTTTTTGAGCGGTTGTTAAGGGCGCGCGTCGTGCGCGTCACGCATAAAATTGTCACACTTGTCACAATCCTGTGTGTATAAACCTTAGACGGACGAATGGCGTGCGCCGGGGCGCCTTATTTGCGCAAGTGAGACGAGATTTATGAGTGAAAATTACGAAAGACAGCCCTCATTTGAGCAAAAAACGCCAATCGGAGACGATCGGGAAAGAGCCGTATGCGCCACCTGCGGCTTTATCGATTACAAAAATCCGAAAATCGTCGTCGGCTCCGTCGCTTCATGGGAGGGAAAAATACTTTTGTGCCGCCGCGCCATAGAACCGCGCAAGGGCTTCTGGACGATACCGGCAGGCTATCTCGAACTCCATGAAAGCGCGGAGGAGGGCGCGCTTCGCGAGGCGTGGGAAGAGGCGCGGGCGCGCCTCGAACTCGACCGGCTGATGGCGGTCTATTCCGTGCCGCGGATTTCGCAGGTGCAGCTGATGTATCGCGCCCGACTATTGAGCGAAGAGACCGCCGCCGGTCCTGAATCGCTCGAAGTCGCTCTTTTCGACTGGGCGGACGTCCCCTGGCCCGAACTCGCCTTTCCCTCCGTCGGCTGGGCGCTTCGGCATTATCGCGAAGTCCTGGGGAAAACCGATTTTCCGCCCTTCGCAAATCCCGTCGACGGGCTTTAGGTCTCGTCTTTTTCCCCTTTGTCGTCCTCTTGCATGTGCTTGGCGATCAGCGGCGCCTGCAGGCCGGTGAAGACGAGGCTCGCGAGCGTGAAGCCGAAGACCTTGATCTGCACCCAGGCGGCTTCGCCCGCGCATTTGGCGATGTCGGCGCCGCCGCATTCGCTGAGCAGCCAGTTGAAGGCGCCGTCCGCGCCGGTCACCGGCGCGGCGACGGCGGGACAGTCGCGGGTGAGCCAGCGCCAGGCGATCTCGTTGAGAACGGCCAGAACCACAAAGAACAGCGAATAGCGAATAGTTAGCGTGCGCCAGACCGGCTCCGGCAGGTGCAGCGCTCCGTCAAACAGGGTGCGGAGGAAATTCCGGCCGCTGCGCATGCCGCCGTAAAGCAGGACCGCGAACAGGAGATAGACGACCGTCGGCTTCATATAGAAGAAGGTCTTGTTGTGGAGAACCAGCGTCAGCGTGCCGAGCACCCCGATGATGACGGCGCTGACCATCAGCATCGGCGCGACGCGTTTTTCCTTCCAGACGCTGTAGGCGAAAGCGGCCGCGAAGGCTGGCATGAAACCGGCGACGGCAAGGTACATTTCCGCGCCTTCGCGCAGACACCATTCATTGCCGCTCAGCCCGCCCGCGAGGGAAACCAGCCTGCCCCCGAAAAAGTAGGCGACCATGAAAACCAGCAGCGGCCCCATGTCGACGGCGAGCTTGGCGCCGCCTTTAAGGCGCGGTGCGGCGGTGGGCGTTTCGCTCATCATGACTCCTGAACCAAAACGGGAGAGGTAAAGGCTAGTTGGCGGTTCCCGCAAGGGCGCGGGCGAAACTCTCCGCCTGGAAGGGCTGGAGATCGTCGACGCTTTCCCCGACGCCGATGAAGTGAATGGGCAGGGCGAACTTGTCGGCGAGGGCGACGAGGACGCCGCCGCGCGCGGTGCCGTCAAGCTTGGTCATCACGAGACCGGTGACCCCGGCGATGTCGGAAAACGCCTGGGCCTGGCTGAGGGCGTTCTGGCCGACGGTGGCGTCGAGGACGAGCACAACGTCATGGGGCGCCGTCTCATCGAGTTTCTTGACGACGCGGACGATCTTGGCGAGCTCGTCCATCAGCGCCGACTTGTTCTGCAGCCGCCCGGCGGTGTCGATAATCAGGACATCGGTCCCTTGTTCCTGCGCCCTTTTAACCGCGTCAAAAGCGAGCCCGGCGGCGTCGGCGCCGATCTCCTTGGCGACGACCTCGGCGCCGGTGCGCTCGCCCCAGACGGAAAGCTGTTCGATGGCCGCCGCCCGGAACGTGTCGCCGGCGGCGAGCATCACCTTGAGGCCGTCGTCTTTGAATTTCTGGGCGAGCTTGCCGATGGTGGTCGTCTTGCCGGCGCCGTTGACGCCGATCATCAAGATCACATGGGGTTTGCGGGCGCGGTCGATCGCCAGCGGTTTTTCATGGGGCGCAAGGCTCGCGGCGACTTCGCCGGCGAGCGCTTCGCGTACTTCCTCGTCGCTGATTTCCTTGTCGAATTTGTCCTGGGCGAGGGCGTCGGTGATGCGCTCGGCGGCGGCGACCCCGAGGTCGGAAGCGATCAAGAGTTCTTCGAGCTCTTCGAGCGTTTCTTTATCGAGCCGGCGTTTCGTAAAGATCGAGGCGACGCCATCGCCAAGCCGAGAGGATGATTTCGAAAGGCCCTGGGTGAGGCGGGAGAACCAGTTCTTTTTCATTTCCGGTTGTTGCGACGCCGGTTCGGGAGAAGGTTCAGGCGCCGGATCAGGGCGCGCCGCCGGTTCTTCTGTCACGGCGGGCGGCGGGGTCTCTTCCGGAGAGGCCGGTTCCGAAACTACGGCCTCGGCTTCGGTTTCGTTTTGGGGCTGTGTTTCGTCGGGCGCCGTTTCGGTTTTCCGGTTGCCGAACAGTCCTGATAAAAAATTTTTCGCCACCGGGGCTACGTCCTCTTTAAAAAGTTTCTATACGGTATAATCTAGGGGGTGCGGCTGAGATCATTCAGCCCATTTTATGGAGCCTCTTATGGCAAACGCCAAACCCCAAGCCAAACCTGCTGACAAAAAACCGGCTGCTCAACCCGCCGGCAAACCGGCTGGCAAGCCGGCAGGCAAAACCGGCAAATAACGGTTCCGTTACGTAAAAGAGCCGCCCCCTTAAAAGGGCGGCTTTTCTGTCTCCCGCTTCCCTCACAAAGGCGCTCCCAGCAGCATATCCCCTTCTCTCGCCGTCAGGCGCAGGCGAGCGACCTCGCCGACCGGACCGGCGCCGCCCTCGAGTTTGACGCTGGCGAAATTGCCGAGCCGCGCCCGGCCGCCGCTTTCAACGATTGCGTCCTTTTCGCTTCCCACCAGCCCGTCGAGAAAATTCGCCAGCGCTTCGGCGCCTTTGGCGCGCAGCCGTGCGGCGCGCTCCTTGACGCAGGCGCGGCCGAGCTGCGGCATGCGCGCGGCGGGCGTGCCCTCGCGCGGAGAAAAAGGAAAGACGTGAAGATATTGCAGGCCCGCCTCGTCGACGATTGAAAGGCTCCGGGCGAACATCTCTTCGGTTTCGGTCGGAAACCCGGCGATGATGTCGGCGCCGAAGGCGATCTCCGGGCGGCGCGCGCGCAGCTCATGGCAAAGCGCGATCGCCTGCTCGCGCGTATGCCGGCGTTTCATGCGTTTGAGAATGAGATTGTCTCCCGCTTGCAGCGAGAGATGTAGGTAAGGGGCGACCCGTTCGTCTTCAGCGATGCGTTTGAAGAGTTGCTCGTCGATTTCCGCGCCGTCGACGGATGACAGCCGCAGGCGGTAAAGGTCCGGCACGCCGTCGAGGATCGCCGCAACGAGGGCGCCGAGTTTCGGCGCGCCTTCAAGGTCGGCGCCGTAAGAGGTGATGTCGACGCCGGTGAGCACCAGTTCGCGATGGCCGGCCTCGGTCAGCCGTTGCGCCTGGGCGACCACGTTGGCGACCGGCGCGGAGCGGGAATTGCCGCGGCCGAACGGGATGATGCAGAAGGTGCAGCGATGATCGCAGCCGTTCTGGATCTGCAGGAATGCGCGGGCGCGGTCGCCATAGCCGTCGATCATGTGGCCGGCGGTTTCGCGCACAGACATGATGTCGTTGACGCGCACGGCCTCCGCCGGATTTTCCGCAAGCGCGCGCCATTCGCGGTCTTCGAGTTTTTCCTGATTGCCGAGCACCGCGTCGACTTCCGGCATGGCGGCAAAGTCCTGCGGCGCGGTCTGGGCGGCGCAGCCGGTGACGACGATGCGGGCCTGCGGGTTTTCCCGTCTGGCGCGGCGGATGCTTTGTCGCGCGCCTCTCACCGCTTCGTTGGTGACTGCGCAGGTGTTGATGACGACCGTGTTGCTTAGGCCTGCCTTGCCGGCGAGGCGGCGCATGACTTCGCCTTCCGCCGCATTGAGGCGGCAGCCAAGAGAGATGATGTCGGGCGCGGCTGTCATGGTGCGCGCTTATTTGGGCCATGACGGGCGACGGAACAAGCCCGCAGGGCGCGGGTCGGAGCGAGGCTCGTCAGGCGGCGCCGCCGGTTCTGATAAGATCGCCGAAACGGCGCATGGCCGCATAATAGTCCTGTTCGGCGAGGCTGCGTTCCACGTCCCGCCTTGCGCCGTCGGACATCTCGGCCGCGCAGCCGGCGAGAGCGCGCTTCAGGGCCGCCACGGCGTCAGGGGCGGCGAGCTGACCGGAAGCGGCTTGCTGGGCGATGAAATAGGCGCGCTTTAATGGTGTTGTCGCCTCATCGGGCGTCAGGGCGTTCTTCATGCGCAGGATTTTCGCGCCGTCGGTTTTCACCCGGAGATAGGCGCGCCGGTCGCCGTTCTCGATGACGACGCCGTTGATCATCAGCTGCTCATAAGGGCGCAGTTTGAGAACGAGGCCAGCCATGGCGCGCTCCGCCAGATTAACGCCTCACGGGAAATCCGTCAGGAATTACAATCATAGATTGTGTTTGTTTGGGCACGCAAGCGGCGGCGCCTAGTTTTCCATCGCCAGAAGAATGGAGAACCCGACCACCATGAAAATCACGAAGGGGAAGAACGAGCCGATGATCGCCGGAATGACGCCAAGCTTGCCGAGCGCAAGGGCGAGGTTTTCCGCCACGAAATAAGTAAAGCCGAGAGCCGCGCCGGTCACGGTGCGCGCCAGCAGCACGCCCTGCCGGTGGACGCCGAAGCCCGCGATGGCGCCGAGCAGCGGCATCACGAGGGTCGCCATGGGTTTGGTGAAGCGGGAAAGGAAAGAGGTCATCGCTTCGCGGGTGTCGGCGTTATCGGCGCGAAGCTGGCCGATCTTCTGGACGAGCTCGCCGAGCGACGTCTGGTCGGGTTTCAAGGTGAGGGCGAACAGGAGTTCGGGATTGAGACTGTTGGTCCACAACGCGTCCGGGCTTTGCGTCGCCTCGAGGCTCTGGACGTTCAGCCGCTTCACGCCAAACAGCCGCCATACGCCGTCTTCATGCCGCGCCGCGCGGGCCTGAATGTAATTCGAAATGAGCCCCGGCGTGTCGAAATCGTAGATCCTGACATCTCTCAGGAGCACGGCCTCGCCGAACCGCGCCGCGCTCTCGGCGGAGATGAACTCGCCGTCGAACTGCAGCCAGATGTTGGTGCGCGTCCCGGCGTCCTCCGGCAGGTCGAGCGCGTAGTCGTTCGCGACCCAGTAATCGAGTTCTTCCGATGATTTCACCGTGACGAGTTCGTGAAAGGTGAAATGCGCGAGCGCGACCAGCGCGCAGACGAAACCGAAAGGAAAAAGTACGCTGTGAACGGACATGCCGGCGCCGCGCATGATGGTGATTTCGCTGGTGTGGCTGAGGCCCGCGAGCGTCACGACGATCCCGAGCAGCGCGGCGAACGGCGTGAACTGGCTGATGATTTGCGGCGTGCGCAATTTTATGTAGCGGATAATTTCGTCGGCGCCGGCGCCCTGCGGCGCGAGGATCTCGGTGGACTCGTTCAGGAGATCGAGCATCTGCAGCAGGATTGTGAAAAACAGCAACAGGCCGAGAAACCGGATCAGGAACATCCGGCCCACATAAAGCGTGAAGACGCCGCGCGCTGCGTTCATGACGCCCCGCCCGGTTGCGCGCCGGCGAGTCGCGGCGGCTGTTCCTGGCGGCGCGCCATGACTTTCGCCGAGCGCGCCTGATCAATCGATCCGGTGTAGAAAAAGATCGAAACGAAAGTGAAAATCGCGAAGATTCCCCACATGGAGATGTATGGCGAGATACGCCCCTCGCTGGCGACCACCATCCCCCACTCTTCCAGGAGCTCGTGATAGACGATCAGGATGGCGACGCCGAGAATGGGTTTGAGGGTCGATGTCCGCCGCCGGCCGGTGACGCCGACCGCAATCGCCAGGATCGGCATGACGAGGAAGGTCAGCGGATGGATGATGCGCCAGTGAAGCCCGGCGCGGTAATCGACATATAAGGGCGAGGATTCCGCGGTTTCCTGCGAAAGCAGGGAAATGATCTCGTTGAAGGTCGCTTCCTGCTCGTCGCCGCCGCGGGCGCGGAAAACCTCGATTGACGGCAGCGCCACCTCGAGATCGAAACTGTCGAAGTTGAGCGCGTGAATGCGTTCGCCCAGAGGATCGATAATCACCTGCCGGCCCTGCTCGAGTTTCATCAGCAACGAAGTGATCTCGGGCGTTGTCGAGATTGACGCGCGCCTTGCCGTCACGATTGTTTTACCGCCGTCATCATTAATCCGCTCAAGGAAAATATTTCTCGCATCCCTTGTGTCGGCGTTGATCTCGCCGAGCCGGATCGTCACATTGTCGGAAATCTGAATAAATTCGCCCGGGGGGATCTTGATGCCGAGGGCGCCGCTGGTCACGTCGAAACTGATCTGGCGGTATTCGTATTGCGCGAAGGGCTGAATATAGGAAACGAGCAGGAAATCGACGACCATCAGCACCGCGACCATCGCGTAAACCGGTCGCAGGAGCCGGCCGAACGAGGCGCCGCTGGAGCTTAACGCATCGAGCTCGCTTGAGAGAGAAAGATTTCTGAAGGCGAGCATGATGCCGAGAAAGGTGCCGAGCGGCAGCGACAGGCCGAGATAATGCGGGACGAGGTTCGCCAGCATCCGCCAGACGACATCCACCGGCCCCTGTTCGGCGAGAACGAAATCGAACAGGCGAAGCATGTTCTCGAGCAGCAGCAGCATGCCGGCGACGCACAGCGCCAGGATGAGCGGCGTTGCAATGGCGCGTAAGATATAGCGGTCAACGAGGTTCATTAACGGCGCGTACTCACCGGCTGTTCTACCGTGCGTCGAAATTGGCTGGAAATGACGCGTCCGGGGTCTGTAGCGAATTCCGGACCAGTCGGGAAGTCGGCGGCGGCGATTCCTTCAGTTATTCGGCGGTCTTGTAGGTGCTGCGCGCATATTGGGCGGTGGCCGCGAACATCAGGGCGTTAAAAAGCTGGGAAAGGCCCGCCTCGGCGACCAGCATGCCGGCGACGACCGCTTCCGGCGCGCCGACGATCGGCGAAAGCGTTAAGGCCGCCGTCAGATAGACAATGTCCTGATTAGGGAGGAACGGAATACGGCTCAAAACGAGCTGAAGGGCGATAAACGTGATCCAGGCCATCAGCGGCGCGCCGGGGAGCGCCGAGGCGTACATCGCGGCATGGAGCAGAATGATCAGCAGTTGCCGCGCGCCGTGAACGGAAAGCAGGCGTGGCATGACGCCCGGGGGCAGCGCGATCAGCTTTTCCCGGAACACGGCGACAAGGACGGCGAGCGTCGAGGCGGTCATGAAGGCGAGGGCGAACAGCCAGCCGGCGCCGGGAAAGGCGTCCAGTCCCGCCTGCAGACCGCCATTGGTTGCAAGGACGACGATCATCACAACCGTCGCGGCGTTCGATGCGAAGGCGGAAAGCAGGTTGTTGTCCTTGACGCCGACAATGATCGTCTTGTCGGAAAGATGCAGCCGGCGCCGGGCCCACAGGGTGAGGAAGGCCTCGCCCGAATAGCCCATCACCGCGAAATTATAGACGCGCTTGCGGATGAAGACGAAGAAGTGCCGAACCAGCGGCGTCGACCAGACGATCTCATAGATCGCCAGTTCCGACACCGGAAGCGCCAGGAAGCGCAAGACGAAGAAGACATAAAACCACGGCGTTGTCGGCAGCGATTGCGCGACGTCGAGCCACCCGACCTGACTGAGTTTATAGACAAGATAGGCGACAACGCCGGCGAAGAGCGTATAGCGGGCGATGGTGAGCGCGCGCTGCACGTCGTCGCGTTCGCGTATGGTGATCCATCGCTGATTGAGGTCGCCGCCGATTTTGCGCCAGTTCAGCATTGGCGTTCAGGCGCCGCCCGGGGCGGCGGGATCGTAGTTTGCGATCGCTTCGTGATAGTCGTCGACCAGCCGTCCGAGGATCGCCGGCCAGGCGTAGTCGAGACTGCGCCGGCGCGCTTCCGCGGCGAGCCGCGCGCGAAGTTCCCTGTCGCCGGCAAGCCGTTCAAGGGCCGGTGAAAACGCTTCGGTCGAGGGTTCGGCGAGGAGCCCGGTTTCTTCATGGCCGATCAGCGACGCGCTGCCGGCGGCGTCGGCTCCGAGCGCCGGCAGACCGCTCGCCATGGCTTCAAGCGTCACCTGGCCGAAGGTTTCCGTAACGCTCGGATTGAAGAAGATGTCGGCGCTGGCGTATGCACGGGCGAGGTCGGCGCCTTTGAGATGTCCCGTGAAACGCCCGTCCGCGAGCTTGGCTTCAAAGCGCACGCGTTCGGGGCCTTCGCCGACCACAAGCGCTTTTACGCCCTTTGTCCGCGCGACCGTTTCAACGAATACGTCGATGCCTTTTTCAAGGACAAGACGTCCGACAAAGGCGACCACGACATCATCGTCGTTAAAGCCCATCGAGCGCCGCCACGTCATGTCCCGCTTGTCAGGGTTGAGAAGCGCGCTGTCGACGCCGCGCGTCCAGATCCTCAAATCGCGGCCGATGCCGTCGCGCTTCAGTTCGTCGACCATGCTTTGCGACGGCGGGTAGACCTGCTCGCAGCGCGCATAGAACCAGCGCATGTAATTGGTGAGATATTTCTCAAGCCATTTCGCGCCGTAATATCGCGGATAGGTGTCGAAGCGTGTGTGGAACGAAGCGACGACCGGGATGCCGCGCTTGCATCCGTACCGAAGCGCGCGATAGCCGAGAAAGTCCGGCGCCGAAAGATGGATGAGATCGGGTTTCAGTTCTTCAAGGCGGCGTTTGATTTCGCCGGACATGCCGAGCGCCAGACGGTATTCGCTGCGGCCGGGCAGGGCGACCGACGGCGAGGAAACGAGCGTGCCGGAATGTTTGAAAGCCGGTTCCTTCACCGTCGGCGCGAACACCAGGACCTCGTGCCCTTCTTCTTCAAGATAGGCGACGAGCTTGTTGAGGGCGCGCACCGGCCCGTCCATCACGTAATTATAGTTGCCGGAAAAGAGCGCGATCCTGAGCTTGCGTCCGGGGGGCTTTTGCGCGGCGTCATCTTGCGCCGGAACCGTCGCTGAAGTGTCGATCATGATCGCCGCCGCGGCGCCGCCGGCGAGCGCGCTTTTGGTCAGGTTCAGATCAGCCCGGCGAACGCGGTGCTTTATTCGCTTTCCGCCCGGCCTTCAACCCAGTCCCAGAAAAGGGCGGAGATATCCGCCCCGCCGAAGCGGCGGACTTCCTGAACGCCGGTGGGAGAGGTGACGTTGATTTCGGTCAGATAGTCGCCGATCACGTCGATCCCGGCGAAGACCAGCCCGCGCTCGGAAAGCACCGGACCGATCCGGTCGCAAATCTCCTGATCGCGTTCGCTCATTTCGACGGCCTCGGCCCTGCCGCCCACATGCATGTTGGAGCGGGTCTCGCCCGGGGCGGGCACCCGGTTAATGGCGCCGACCGCTTCGCCGTCGAGCAGGATGATGCGTTTGTCGCCGCTCGATACCGACGGCAGGAATTTCTGCGCGATGATCGGCTCACGGAAGGCCTGGCCGAAGAGTTCGAGGAGGGCGTTGAAATTGCCATCGTCCGGTTTCATGCGGAAGACCCCGGCGCCGCCGTTTCCGTAGAGCGGCTTGATGATGATGTCTCCGTGATCCTCGCGAAAGCTTCTGATCGCCGCCCGGTCGCTGGTGATCAGCGTCGGCGGGGTGAGATCTTCAAACTCGGTGACGAACAGCTTTTCCGGCGCATCGCGCACCGCGCGCGGATCGTTGAGGACAAGGACGCCGGGCTGCAGACGCTCAAGGATCTGCGCCGCCGTGATGTAAGCCATGTCGAAGGGCGGGTCCTGGCGGATGAGCACCACATCCATTGAGCGCAGGTCGATGATCTGGGGTTCGGAAAGCGAGACGTGGTCGCCCTGGCGCCGGTTGATGGCGATGACATGCCGCGCCCGCGCGCTGACATCGTGGTGCAGGAGCTGCAGGTCCCCCGGCGCGTAGATCCAGATTTCATGTCCCCGCCCATGAGCCTCGAGGGCCATGTCGAAAGTGGTGTCGGCGTTGACGTCGACAGCCTCGATCGGGTCCATCTGAATTGCGATTTTGAGCATTGTTTCCTCGATTACCGGGGCGACTGCGCGCCGCTCGCCAGCGCCACGGCGACATGACTGACGACTTTCTCAACACCGGGAACTTCCGCAGCGAGTTTCAGCGCGCGGTCAAGCTCGGCCTGGGTCGGGGCGGCGCCGATCAGGTAAACCACCGCCTTCGACACCGCAATCTTGTAGCGCGCGCTTGTAACATTGTTGTCGCCGATCAGCTTGGCGCGGAGAACCTTGTCGATGCGGGCGTCTTCGAACCCCTGACCGAAAGAGGTTTTATCATCGATGAGGACTTCGTTGATTATCTCTTCGACGCCTTCGGCCTTCCGGGCGTTTGCGATCAGTTTCTCCCGGCCTGTCTCGCTCCGCATCGTGCCGGTCAGGAGCAGGCGGCCTTCATAGAGAGTGAGATCGATATCGGAATAATCGTGGCTGCGGTCGGCGAGGAGAACGCCCTTGATCTGCGCGTCGCCGCCGATATCCGAGAGGCTCTGGTCGAGCGACCGGCTCGAAGCGCAGGCGGCGGCGCCCGCCGCAGCGAGTGCGATGAATGCAAAGCGGAAGAACGATGAAAGCATGAGCGATATTCCTTCAACCTGTTCCGTATCCGGCGCGTTTCATATGCGCTTTTTCGCCGCGAATGAAAACCATGGCGCCGATGACGTTCGCGAGAGGGCTCAGGCGTCGTCGATCCATGCGGCTTTTATGTGGCGAAGACGCCAGCCGGAAACAGCAATGATATCGTAACGCATATCGCAGGCCGCAAGGTCGGGACGGCGAGCGAGAAACATCCCTGCGCCGGCGCTCACCCGGCGCCGGCCCGCCGGGGTGACGGCGGCGAGCGCGTCGTCCATGCGTTCGCGGGATTTCACCTCGGCGAAAACCAGGAGACGGCCTCTTTTCGCAACAAGATCGACCTCGCCGGACGGCGCTTTGAAACGGCGCTCGAGAATGGCGAAACCTTGCACGCGCAAGAGTAGCGCGGCGATCCATTCCGCGCGGCGTCCGGCGGTTTCCGCCTTGCGTCTTTTCTTGAGGCCGTCTTCGGCGCGGCGGCCGGTCATGTCCCTTCTTTCAGTTCAAGCGCCCGCTCATAAGCTTGCCGTTTCGGAACGCCGAGCGCGCTCGCCGCTTCACGCGCCGCATCCTTGACGCTCAGGGACTGAAGCGCATCGGTGAGATAGGCGTCGAGCGCGCCTTCGTCCGCCTGCGCAGGTTCGGGCGGGTGGACGAGAATGACGATCTCTCCCTTTGGCGGCGACGCCGCGTAATGGTCTGCAAGGTCGCGAAGGCTGCCGCGCCGGAATTCCTCATGGAGTTTGGTCAGCTCGCGGGCGACGACGGCGGCGCGGTCCCCGAACGCTTCCGCCATGGCGGCGAGGCTGGCGGCGAGGCGCTGGCCGGTCTCGTAGAAAACCAGCGTGCCGTATGTTTCCTTGAGGGCGGTCAGCGCTTTTTCCCGGGCGCCGGATTTGCTCGGCGGAAAGCCCGCGAAGAAAAACGCGTCGCTTGGCGCGCCGGCGGCGGAAAGCGCGGCGATCGCGGCGCAGGGGCCGGGAATGGGGAAAACATCGACGCCCTCCCCGGCCGCCTCGCGCACCAGCTTGTAGCCGGGGTCGGAGATCAGCGGCGTGCCGGCGTCGGTGACGAGACAGATCGCGGCGCCGCCTTTCAGTTTTTTCATGATTTCCGGGCGGACGCGCGCCGCGTTGTGCTCATGATAGGGCGCGCGCGGCGTTTCGATCCCGTAGGCGGCGCAGAGCTTGGCGGTCTGACGCGTATCCTCGCACAAAACGAGATCGGCGGCTTTGAGCGTTTCCACGGCCCGATAGGTGATATCGCCGAGATTGCCGATCGGCGTCGCCGTCACATAAAGGCCGGGTTTTAATGTTTTCGTCGTATCAATCATCTAGGGGAGGTTTGAGCGCGGGCGGCGGCCTCGTCAATCGAGTCCGGGCGATCTCCGCGCAGCGGATGTGTTTACGGCGGAGTTCGCGGGGGCTAGTCTCGCCGGCGGATTCTCAATCAAAAGGCTGATTTTATGCAATGGGCATTGGGCAGAACGGTTAAGTCCGGCGCAGTCGCGGCGGTCTTCATGGCGCTGGCGGCTTGCGGATCGACCCCGTCCAAGAGCGGGCCGGTTATCGCCCAGCCGCAACCGTCGTCGCCGGCGGAAACCGTCGAACCGTCTTATCCGGACTACGAATACGACAGGGAGCGCGAGGCGCGCCGTTACGACCGCCGCGGATATGTCGATCCGCGTCATATGGGCGGCGTCGAGCCTGTCCGGGTCGGTCTGCTGCTGCCGTTTACCGCGCCCAGCGAAGCCGCGCAGAAAGTCGCCTCGGCGATGTTCGACGCAGCGCAGCTCGCCGCCTTCGACGCCGGCGATCAACGTTTCCTGCTGATCCCTAAAGACACCAAGGGCTCGCCTGACGGCGCTGCGGCCGCGGCGCGCTCGGCGCTCGCCGACGGGGCGGAAATCATTCTCGGCCCCCTGTTTTCCGAATCGGTTGAGGCGGCCGCCGTGGTCACCCGCGCCGCGGAGACGCCGATGATCGCTTTTTCTTCCGACCTCAATTCCGGCGGCGACGGCGTTTATCTCCTGAGCTTCCCGCCGGAACTTGAAATTGAGCGGGTCACCGAGTTCGCGGTCGCGCAGGAAATGACCCGCTTCGGCGTGCTCGCGCCGATGACCGAATATGGCGATCGCGTCTCCAGCGCGTTTGCGGAAGAGGTTTTCATCCGCGGCGGCGTCATCGTTCACGAAGAGCGCTATGAGCAAAATCCCGACGCGATGCTCGCGCCGGCGAAACGGCTCGCCCAGTATTCCAAGGAAATCGTGCCCGTCGAATTGCGTCACGGTTATGAAGGCAAGCCGCCGGTTGAGCCGAAGACCAGTGAGGAAGCCGGCTATACGCAAGGCTACCAGGCGGTGCTGATGCCCGAACAGGGCACGCTCCTGCGCGCGCTTGCACCGCTCCTTCCCTATTACAATGTCGACATCACGCGGGTGAAACTGCTCGGCGTTTCCGCCTGGAAGAACCCGCGCCTGACGCGTGAGCCGGCCTTGCGCGGCGGCTGGTTCGCCGCGCCCGATCCGGAGATAACCCGCAATTTCGAAAACCGCTATGCGGGCGCCTTCGGCGCGCCGCCGCCGCGGCTCGCCTCTCTCGCCTATGACGCGACGCTGCTATCCGCGCGTCTCGCCAGGGAGAGCAACCGCCGCCGCCGGTTCTCGGCGGAAGCGATCACCGACCCCAACGGGTATTTCGGCGCTGACGGCCTCTTCCGGCTCAACCCTGACGGCTCGGTCGAGCGCGGTCTCGCCATACTCGAAATCCAGCCCGGCGGCATTCAGACCGTCGATCCGGCGCCGCGCAGCTTCATGCCGAGCTATTAAAAGCGGAAAGCAGTCATGCGTCAGTTGTTGTTGCGTGTTTGCGCGGTTGCGTTGTCGGTTCTCGCAAGCACTCTCGCCGTGCACGCCGAAGAAACAGGCGAAGCCCGCGCCTTGCTGGAAAAAGCGATTGAAACAGCGTTCGCCCATGCCGGCGACCGTTTTGCTTTCACGGTGAGCCTCGAACAGTCGAACGAGGAAGAAACCGTATCGCTTGAGTTACGGTATGACCCGAGAGAGCCTGAGAAGGATCGGTGGCGTCTTCTCGGCGCAAGCGATGACGGACTGAGCAAGAAAGAAAAGAAAGTCTTCAAAAAGATCAGAAAGTCGGAATTTTCCGACGATGCGATCGTTTACGACAAGCTGGGTGAAGAGCTTTCCACATTCGCGCTGATTTCCGAAACCGAAGAAGCGGCGGTCTTTTCATCTCCGGTTGTCGATGACGATCTACCGGAGGGCGCGCTCGAAATGTATGTGACGCTCGATAAAAAAGGCGGTCATGTCTCGCGCATCGAGGTCAGATCGTTGAAACCGTTCAAGCCCGCTTCGGTCGCGAAAATCGAGACGATGTCACAAGTGCAGACATATCGATTGTCCGAAGCAGGCGGTCCGGCCCTCTTGCATACGAGTGAAAGCGCCGCCGAAGGCAGCGCCATGTTCAAGTCATTCAAGAGTCATTCCCGGCAGACCTTTTCCGATATCGAGCGGATCGATGCGGAAGAGATTGTCGAAGATTAATCGCCGCTTTTAACTCAGCAATTCATACAAGATCCGGTTCAGCACCGGGCGCCCCCTCGCGGTGGCGGAGAGCCTTCCGCAATTGTCGGCGATGAACCCGTCCTCGATGAGACGGCGCAGCCGGTCGACGCGGGGCTCGTCTTCATAGAAGACATCATCTGCGTAAAGCGTCACCCCTTCTATCAGACGCAGCCCCATTGTCAGGCGTTCCGTGAGCTGCGCTTCGGCGCTGAGGGGTTCGGCAAGGCGTACGCCGGCGCCGGTTTGCTCGACGGCCTCGAGGTAAGCCTCAGGCGAAAGATGCGTCTCCGTCGCCAGCCTGTCGCCGCCGATCGTGAGGCGGCCATGGGCGCCTGGGCCGACGCCGACATAATCCTGATAGCGCCAGTAGATGAGATTATGAGCGGATTCCTCTCCCGGCGCGGCGTGATTGGAAATCTCATAGGCGGGCAGACCCACGGCTTCGGTCAGCGCCTGCGCGATCTCATACTGGTCGGCGCAGGCGTCTTCGTCCGCCGGCGTCACGGTCAATCTCTCGACCAACACGCATAGCGGCGGCGACGCACAGGGAGACAGCCTGTCGGGGATCGAGAACGTCACCGGCTCGGCCAACAATGACAGCCTGACCGGCGATGCG
>CAJXLJ010000038.1 GCA_913055785.1 uncultured Parvularculaceae bacterium
GCGACGACATCGGGATGCCGCAGGACGAAGGCTTCGGCATCGACATGGAAGCGGAAATCGCGGTCGTCACCGGCGACGTGCCGATGGGCGTCACGCCTGAAGAGACGGGCGATTACATTCGTCTCGTGATGCTGGTCAACGATGTTTCCCTGCGCGGGCTGATCCCCGCCGAGCTTGCGAAAGGTTTCGGGTTCTTCCAGGCGAAGCCGTCTTCAGCATTCAGCCCTTGCGCCATTACGCCGGACGAACTGGGCGATGCCTGGAAAGACGGCGCCGTGCATCTGCCGCTACTCGTCAATTATAATGGCGAGCCGTTCGGCCGCGCGAACGCCGGCGTCGATCTCACGTTCAACTTTCCGCGGCTGATTGCGCACGCGGCGAAAACGCGGCCGCTTTGCGCCGGAACCATCATTGGCTCCGGCACGGTATCAAACAAGCTTGACGGCGGTCCCGGAAAGCCGGTTTCGGAAGGCGGCGCCGGTTACTCCTGCATCGCCGAGATTCGCATGATCGAGACGATCTATGACGGCGCGGCGAAAACGCCTTTCATGAAATTCGGCGATACGGTCGAGATCAAGATGAAAGACGCGACGGGCCATTCGATTTTCGGCTCGATTTCGCAGAAGGTCGCAAAATACCAACGATAGCGCCATCGCCGCTGCTCGGGTCCGGGTTTCGTCGGGCCGGGCCGCGGGTTAATCTTCATCCGCTGTAATGTCGGATGTGTCTTGGTGAGTTTCAGTCTGTTTTTGGCGGGGGTTTTATCGGCTGCGGCGCCATTGGCGGCGGCGGACAGGATCGTCGTCACCGCGGAACGCCGCGAAAGGCCGCTTGATGAAACCGCAAAGAGCGTCAGCGTTGTCAACGCCGAGGCGCTGGCATTCATCGACGCCGACCATGTTTCGGAAATCCTCGCCCGCGCGCCGGGCGTCAGCCTGCATCGCGGATCGGGCGCCGAACACCTGACCGCGATCCGCTCGCCGGTTTTGACCTCGGGCGCCGGCGCCGGTTCGTTTCTCTTTCTTGAAAACGGCGTCCCCATAAGATCGCCCGGCTTCGCCAATATCAACGGGCTCTTCGACGCGCATTACGAAATCGCCGGCGGCGTTGAAATTGTGCGCGGGCCTTCGGGCGCGCTTTACGGCGCCAACGCCATTCACGGCGTCGTCAATGTGCTGACCCCGTCGCCTGAAGATGCGCTGTCGCTTTTTACCGAAGCGTTCGGCGACACTGAAGACCGTTACAAATGGAAAGGAACCCTGTCGGGCACGCTGGGCGATGACGGTTTTTTCGCCGGCGCGTCCGTGACAAGCGAAGCGGGTTACCGCGCAAGCGCCGGCCTCGATCAGCAGAAGCTGACGTTCCGCCATGTTCGCAAGGGCGCGGTCAGCATCGATACGGTCTTTTCCTTCGATAATCTCGAACAGGAAACCGCGGGCTTCATTTTCGGGCGCGCGGCGCTGGAAGACCGGGCCTCGCGCAGAACCAACGACTTCCTGGACGCCTATCGCGACGCCAGGTCGGCGCGTCTCCAGTCGACGTTCGAAACGGCGGTCGCCGACGATACGACCCTGAAAGTGACGCCCTATGCGCGCTGGAACGACATGCAATTCCCGCAACATTTTCTGCCCTCGAACGCGCTGGAAGAGAACGGCCACTGGAGCGTCGGGGTTCAGTCTGCGCTTTATCGGACGGCGGGCAGGCTTTCGCTGATCGCCGGGGTCGATGCGGATTATACCGAAGGCTGGCTTCGCGAATATCAAAGCGACCCGACCGTCTTTTCCTACACGCAAGGGCTTCATTACGATTACGACGTGCGCGCAGTGAATGCGTCCGGTTTCGTGCAGGCCGACTATCAGGCGTCGCCCCGGACTGTGGTTTCAGCGGGCGTGCGTGTCGACGGAACGGTTTACGACTACGACAATCTCACCGACAGCGGCGTTGTCGGGCGGTTTCTTCGCCCGGATGACCGGGGCGACCGTTTTCTAACGGCGAGCCCGAAAGTCAGTCTGCGTCATGAATTTTCCGAGAGCGTCAGCGCCTACGCAAGTTACGCGCGCGGCGCGCGCCCGCCGCAGACGACTGATCTTTATCGTCTGCAGATCAACCAGACCGGCGACCGCGCCGCGCCGGAATTCATCGATGCGGCCGAACTCGGCCTGCGCGCGCGGCTTGGCGATGCAGTAAGGCTTGATCTCGCCGGTTATTACATGGAAAAGCGCAATTTCTTTTTCAGGGACGCCGACGGCTTTAATGTCGCGAACGGCAAGACCCGGCATCTGGGCGTCGAAGCGGAGGTCGGGTTTTCGTTCACCGAAGCGCTCAGCCTTGAAAGCGCGATGACTTATGCAGCCCACACGTACAGATTTGACCGGATCACCGGCAACGCCTCGGAGAGCATTCGAAAAGGCGACGACGTCGATACGGCGCCGCGGGTGCTGGCGAACACGCGCCTCGCCTGGCGTCCGGAAGCGCGGTTCCGGTTCGAAGCGGAATGGACGTTTGTCGGGTCCTATTTCACCGATGCGGCGAACGACCACGCCTATGAGGGCTATAACCTTCTCAACCTGCGCGGGGAGGCCGACATCACCGACGGTCTTTCGGCCTTCCTGACCTTGAGAAACGCCGCCAATGCGCTCTATGCGGAACGGGCCGATTACGCCTTCGGGGAAGACCGGTATTTCCCCGGCGAAGGGCGCACGCTCGGCTTCGGCCTGCGCTTTCGCCGCTAACGGCTGAAAAAGCTTTCCTTGGGCGGCCGATTTTTCTAGCGTCCGCGGAAAATCAATCAGGGGAGTGACGCGTGCCGAGTTTACGGGCCATGCTGGTCAACTGGAATTTGAAACGGACGGTGAAAAGCCAGCCGCTTCATGAACTGCCCGCGGAGGTGCTGCGGGCGAATTTCGAAAAACCCGCGCCAGAACACCCGCCGGCGGGCGTTTCGATGACTTCGGTCGACGACGGTCCGGTCAAGGGCGAATGGCATCGCGCAGACAAGTCCGCTGCTGGCCTCACGATCCTTTATCTCCACGGCGGCGGTTATTATTTCGGCTCGCCGAAAGCATACCGCAAGCTGACTTTCGCGCTGGCGCAGGAATGCCATGCGGAGGTTTTCTCTCTCGATTATCGACAGGCGCCCGAAGCGCCGTTCCCGGCCGCGGTGGACGACGCCGTCGCCGCCTATGAATGGCTGCTTGCGGAAAGGCGGGATCCTTCGCGGCTCTTTCTCGCCGGCGATTCGGCGGGCGGCGGTCTGGCGATGGCGCTCATGTTGTCGATCAGGGAGCGCGGGCTGCCGATGCCGGCCGGCGCGGTTCTTTATTCGCCGTGGACGGACATGGCGGTGAGCGGCGCGTCTCTCGACACGAACGAACCGACAGACGTCATGTTCAAGAAGCTTTATATTGTCGAGGGCGCCAAACAATATCTGAACGGCGCCGATCCCAAAAACCCGCTGGCGTCGCCGCTTTACGGCGAGCTCGCCGGACTGCCGCCGATCCTGACCTATGCGAGCGCCAGCGAGGTGCTGCTCGACGATGCAACGCGGCTCCACGAAAAACTCGTGGCGGCGGGCGTTGAAGCGAAACTGGTCGTGGAAAAGGGCCTTGCGCATATCTGGCCGCTGTTTGTCGGCGCCATGCCGGAATCGATGAAGACGATCCGGCAGACGGCGGCGTTCATCCGGGGCCGCTTCAACTTGAACAGGGTGAAATGAACGCGCAAAGCGCAAAGCTGGCGGCCGCCATCGTGCTCGACATTCTCGATTTCACGATCGGGCGTATTCCCGGTTTTGAAATCGCCTTCGACATCATTCTCGGCGTTGCGGCGGTCGCCATGTGGGGGCTGCCGGGACTGATCGCGTTCTGGGAAGTGGGCGATCCAACCGGGCAGATCGACGGTTTCGTCCCGACCCTGACGCTGATTGCGCTCAGTCAGATGGGCAAGGGCTCAAAAAGATCAGCCCGCAGCGATCTTGGCGATCACGCGGGCTGAATTCTGTGCGCTCATGCGTTGAGCGCGGCCGGGCTTACGGCCGGCCCGGTCCATAGCTGCGGAAGTCGCCGTTTTCCCACCATGTGTCGCCCGTGGCGGGATCGACATAATAATACCGGTTCGCGTAGTCGTCGTAATAACGCTCATCCGTGTCACGCGCCCGGCCGAAACAGTCTTTTGCGCGCGCGCAGCCGGCGATCGCGCCGCCGATCAGTCCGATGCCGGCGCCGATCGCCGCGCCTTTGCCCGGTTTTCCTGCAATCACTTCGCCGGCGACGGCGCCCGCGGCCGCGCCCGCAGCCGCGCCGTAAGCGGCGTTGCGTTCGGCGGTGCCCGACGCCGTACATGCGGCGGCGAGAAACATCAAGCCAGTAGCGGGAATGACGATCTTCATGAAGTTCTCCCTTCGTTGCCTGCCCAGCCTTGATGAAACTACCAAAGCCGGCGGCCTCTGTCAGGGATATTCGCAGAACGGGATGTTAAACATTCGTACGAAAACAGCCCGCCTCGAAAGGCGGGCTGCACATCGTGACGATTCCCCCAAAAAACTCCTAGTAGCGGCGATTATTCCGGCGCGGCGGGCGGTAGTCGTCCGCATAGCCGCGGAACGATCCGTCTTCCCAATAGGTGTCGCCATATTGCGGATCGACATAATAGTAGCGGCCCGAGCGGCGGTCGTAATAGCGGTCGCCGTGATCGCGGGCGCGGCCCCAGCACGTACCGGCGCGCGAGCAGCCTTCATAGGCGCCGATGGCGGCGCCGATCAGCGCGCCGTAAGCTGCGCCGCGGCCCGGACGGCCGGCGAACACTTCGCCGGCGATCGCGCCGCCTGCGGCGCCGATGGCCGCGCCGGTCAGCGCGCCTTCGCCGGTTGATTGACATCCCGTGACCGCCAGAAGCATGGCGCCGGAGGCGAGTATCAGATTTTTCATAGCCCTTGTCCTTCCATGAGGAATTTCCTTCCATGAGGAATTCGCCTTGTTGGCGGGAGTGTTTTTCCCGCCGACGGCTTTCCCACCGCCTTGGGGGAAACGATGGCCGCCATCCAAGGCGAGAATGAGGCGGGCTTCTGTCCGAATTGGGCCGGCTGCATCACAGCCTTGCGAGAGCGCCGCGATCTTCTAGGCTGGCGCGCAAACTGAAACGGGAGGCCGACCGATGGCGCAAAAAGCAAACGCGATTTTTCTCAACGAATATCCGGCGGGCATGCCCGAGCCGTCGCAATTCGCCCTGAAGGAAATCGAGCTGCCGGCGCCCGGGCCGGGCGAAATGCTTTGCCGCACGGTGTGGATGTCGGTCGATCCTTACATGCGCGGGCGCATGCGGCCCGACATCAAGAGTTACATCCCGCCGTTTTCGCTCGACGAACCGCTTTCCGGCGGCGCTGTCTCCGAGGTGATCGAGTCGAATATCGAGGGCTACGCGCCCGGCGACTATGTGGTCGATTTCACCGGCGGGTGGAAAGATTACTATATTTCGAAAGCCGAGCAGACCCAGAAGGTCGACCCGAATATGGCGCCGCTTTCCGCCTATCTCGGGGTTCTCGGCATGCCGGGGCTCACCGCCTGGTCGGGCGTCACGCAGATTTTAAAACCGGCCGAAGGCGAAACGATGTTCGTTTCGGGCGCCGCGGGCGCCGTCGGGTCGGTCGTCTGCCAGCTCGGCAAGGTGAAGGGCTGCCGCGTGATCGCGTCGGCCGGTTCGCCGGAAAAATGCGAATGGCTCGAGAAAGAAGCGGGCGTCGACGTGGCGCTCAACTACAAGGACTACGCGAACGCCGGGCAATTGACGAAGGCGCTCGCCGAGGCCGCGCCGAAAGGCGTCAACTGTTACTTTGAAAATGTCGGCGGCATGCATCTCGAAGCTGCGCTCAACTGCATCGCCAATGGCGGACGCATGGCGTGGTGCGGGATGATCTCGCAATATAACAATCGCGAGCCCGAACCCGGCCCGCCGAACCTCGTCAATGTGGTCGGGCGCGGCGTCCTCATCCGCGGCTTTATCGTGTCTGAATATATCGCGAAGGCGATGGAGTTTGCGATGGAGGTCGCGCCGCTCCTCGCGCAGGGCAAGATCAAGTTCCAGGAGTCGAAATATGACGGCCTCGGGAAAGCGCCCGAAGCCTTTATCGGACTCTTTAAAGGCGAGAATTTCGGCAAGGCGGTGGTGCGGGTCGGGCCGGACAGCAACTAGCTGTAGGGTCGGGCGGACTTTTCAGGAGGGGACGAATGTTCAGGTCATTGAAGATTGCGGCGGCGGTTTCGGTCGCCGGCATGGCGGCGGCATGCGGCGGCGACAAAACGGGTGCGCAGACCGCGGTTACGACAGCGGAACCGGAGTGGTTCCTGTTGAGACCGGAAGTCGAGAAAGCCTACGGCTATAGCCATGGCGTGCGGATCGGCGACGTTGTGACGATTTCCGGCGCGGTGAGCATGGACGATGCGGGCAACCCAACCGCTGTCGGCGATATCGAACAGCAAATGAAGAACGTCTATGGCGATCTTGAAAAAGTACTCGCGCATTATGGCTGCACATTCGACGATGTCATCGTTGAAAATGTTTTCACGACCGACATGGCGGCGTTTCTGGAAGTCGCAGGGTTCCGTAACACAATTTACACGAAGCACTACCCGACCGGGACGTGGCTGGAAGTCAAAGGTCTCGCCTTGCCGGAATTCATGATCGAAATCGAACTCGAGGCGCATGGTTGCTGATAAGCCGGCTTCCGAAGCCTTTTGAAGGCGAAAACTTTCGGCAAGGCGGTGGTGCGGGTTGGGCCCGACAAGGCGTAATTTGTTTTGAAAAACTGAAAGTAAACCTGATGCGAACTATAGAAGAGGGTCGCCAAATTTCCGGCGGCCTTTCTGTGTGCGCCAAAGCTACAACTTCGGAATAATTTTCCGGACCTTTCGGGCCGCCTTGTTCTTACCGTTCTCTTCGAGACGGCGCGCAAGCTTGTTGAGCACATCCGTCGTCGGGTAATCGCTCATATTCACGGAGCCCTTGTCGAAAGCGCTTGTTGACGCCGTCGCCTTTTGCGCCCAATGACGGGTCCCCTCATTATCGATAAGAGCGACAGCGTCGATTTGCGGCCAGCCCGGTTTGGATGTGTCAAGAACAAGTCTGACGTTATTCACCGTTACAGGCGTTTCAAGTTTGATGCTGACTGCCGGTGCGCCATTTTCCGCTTTTAAAAATTCATGGTCCAACGAAGTTAGCGCGTGTTCTTTTCCGTTAAACGCTACAGCGTTGAGGCTTTCAGAGACTTGTGTGAACTGAATGAAAATTTCGGAAGCCTGAATTGGTGAGGGCCATGTTAAGGCGAGCCATTCCGTTCCGGCGTCCGCTGTCGCCGGCGCCCATGCGCGGCGGGACTCGCCGACCCCTCCATTCGGCTCTCCTATAGCTTGGCTAGGTGAGGCGTTGCCGAGAGGGGCGTTGCTCATATCCAGCGTGTCCGCATAAGCCAAGGCCGCCTTTTCGCCTTTCTCAAGAAGCGTACTAAGGAAGGTGTGAACTGGGGCGGGCGGCGCCGCCGCTTCGCTTGGTTCGCCGAGCGCATGTTCCAATAAACCTACAAAGAGCGAGAATCCGCTCTGACCTAATCTTGTGTCATTCGCGAGCAGCACAATGCGGGTTCCCGGATTATCTTCAACCCAGGTCATAAAAGAGAGAAATCCGTCAGACCGGCCGGATGAAAAAATTATTCGACCGCCGCCATCCATCGGATACATATCCCAGCCCATGCCGTAAATTCCGTTTGCTCCGGCCGCGCCCGGCGCGGTGAGCATCAGCGTTTTGGTGTCGTCGTTCAAAAGCGCACCGCTGCTTATCGCTCCCATAAAGCGCGATAAATCACCCGCCGTCGTATAAATTCCACTGGCGCCCAACAGGCGGTTCTTGTTGGGGTCATCCATTTTCGCGGGCACAAGCGTGATCGTATCGGGAGAGTCGTAACCGGTTGCGCTGTCCTCATCCGGACCAAGCTGCGTGTGTGTTAAACCAGCCGGTTCTACAATGCGTGTTTGCAGAATTTCTACATAAGACGCGTTTTCTACCGCCTCCAGAATATACGCCAAAATGCGATAGCCGGTATTCGAGTAGGTTCGTTTTTCGCCCGGCGTGTAAAGAAGGCCGCTGGCGTTAACCGCTGTTGCGACATCAGCGATTGTTAATGCGGACTCGCCGTCCCAGTCGAGCGCTTCCGCATAATCGCGAGGCAGTCCGCTTGTGTGATTAAGGAGGTGTTTGACCGTGATGTTGTCGCCGATATCTTCCTTGAGCTCGGGAAGCCAGGTGGAAACCGGATCATCGAGTGAAATCAGGCCGTCATCCGCCATTTGCAGAACCATGACAGCGGTGAAGGCCTTGCTGATGGAGGCGATGTGAAAACTTGTATCTTCCGTGTTGGGCCGGCGCTCTGCGTCATTCGCCATGCCTCTGGATATCGTTTCTGATCCGATTTCCGGGGTGTCGAGACGCGCCGTTCCCTGAAACTGATCACTCGACGCATAGGCGTCGATAAGCGCTTCCGCTTTATCGAACGGAGTTTCCTGCGCAAAAGCGGTAGAGACTAAGGATATTACCGCCGCTACGACGCCAAAAGAATGAACTGCTTTCATGATACGCCGCCCCTTTGATTACGCTTGTAGTCACAGGGCGGCTTATCATGAGGCGTTCACGGCACAAGAGATTTCACGAGAATGCACGACGTAAGGACGCGATTCCACGTTGAGGCGTTTTCATCCGTGAAAAACAACGACCGATGTCCGCCTGACTTTTCAGGATATCGTCTACCCCGCCTGCAGCTCCGCCTTCCGCTCGTTCACGATCTTGTCGGCGTCCTTGCCGAATAGCTCCTGATAGTGATCGAATTTCGTCTCGAAGGTCGCCGCGCCCTGACTTAAAGAGCGCAGTTCGATGATGAGATCGGAAAGGCCGGATTCCGGCATCATCGCCGTTACCGTATCCCAGCCGGGCCAGCCCTTGCGCGCATCGAACCCCAAAATCTGCCCGCGCCGCCCGGAGATGACGCCGTGCACCTTGTTCGTGTGTTCGCTCGGCGTGTGGATCCGGGTCTCGAAGATCGGTTCGAGCAATACCGGATCGCAATCGGGGAGGGCGTCGCGCATCGCCTGGCGCCCCGCCATCTTGAACGACATCTCGTTGGAGTCGACCGGGTGATGCTGGCCGTCATAAAGCGTCACCGCCACGTCGACGACCGGGAAGCCGAGCGGCCCGCGGTCGAGCTCCTCTTTAACGCCGGCTTCAACCGCCGGGATGAACTGCTTCGGCACCGAGCCGCCGTGAATGATCTCGTCGAACTTGAAGCCTTCGCCCCGCGACATCGGTTTGATCTTCACCTTGATGTCGGCGAACTGGCCGTGCCCGCCGCTCTGTTTCTTGTGGCGCGCGTGATGATCGGCGGCGCCCTTGATCGACTCCCGGTAGGAGGATTTCGGCGGCGCGGACGTCACTTCCACATTGTACTGGTTTTTGAGCTTCGCCATGGCGAGGCGCAGATGCATGTCGCCCTGACCGCGCAGCAATAGCTCGCGCGTGTCGGCGCGCCGCTCGGCGATGAGCGAGGCGTCTTCCTCGCTGAGTTTCGCGAGCGCTGCGGAGAGTTTCGCGTCGTCCTTTTCGTTTTTCGCGTGAATCGCGAGCGAAAACACCGGGGCGAGAGACGGCTCGGCGAAATCGCCCCTGTTCGTCTTGCCGTCGATCAGGAGATCGCCGGTGGCGATTTCATCGACCCGCGCGAGACCGGCGAGTTCGCCTTCTCTTGCTTCGTCGAGCTTGTCGCGAGACTCGCCGTTCAGGGAAAGGATGCCGCTAAGGCGCGCGCCATTGATGGTGTCGCCGTTTTTAAGGCCGCCCTTGAAGATCCGCGTCACGGAAATCTTGCCGACATGGGGCGCGTGCACGGTGCGCAGGACCGCGCCAACCGATGCGCCGCCCTTGTCGACGCCCGAACGCGCGGCGGCGCGCGAAACGTCGGGCGTTTCATGGCGCAGGAGTTTTAACAGCCGGGTGACGCCGTGCCCGTGCGAGGCCGAGCCGAGCAGCACCGGCACAACCACGTCTTCGCTCAGTTCCTTGGCGACAAGCTCGTAAAGCTCCTCGCTCGGCGGCGTCTTGTCTTCGAGTATCTGTTCCATCAGCCGGTCGTCGAAATCCGCGAGGGAATCGAGCATCGCCTCGCGCGCTTCTTCTTCGCGTTCTTTCGCGGCGGCGGGAATTTCGATCAGTTCGGACTGTTCGCCTTCGCGATATTTCCAGGCGCGTTCGCTGACGAGATCGATGGCGCCGACAATCGTGTCGCCCTCGCGGATCGGCGCCTGACGCAGCACCAGCGGCCGTTCCGAATAGGCCTGCAGGGTCTGAAGAAGATCGCGCACGCGAAGCTGCGCCTCGTCGAGCCGGTTGACGAACAGGACATGGGGAATGTTGTGATCGTCGAGAAACTTGAAATAGGTTCCGAGACTGGCGGCGCGCTCGGGGTCCGGTTCGGCGACGACGATGACGATGTCCGCGGCCCGCATCGCGTCGAGACTGGATTGCAGGAGTTCGATCGAGCCGGGGCAGTCGATGAAGTTCCAAGTCTCGCCGAGATAATCGCAGCGCGCGAAATTCGGCTCCGTCGTCATGGAGAAGTCTTTGGCTTCCTGAGAAGTGTCAAAGCCGGCGGTTTTGCCGCCGGCCCGTTCGATGAGCGCTCTTAACAGCGCGGTCTTGCCGCCGCCCTGAGGGCCGACGAGAACCGCGCATCTTATGGAGCCTTTCGCATGGGGCATGGCCGATTTCCTCCTTTCGGCGAGGCGCATCGCGCGCCGCGGCTGTCGAAGATCTCATCGGCTCTTGGGGGCGCGATAGAGATCGGCCTCGCCTTGGCTGTTTATTATGCCCCTATCAAACTCCTTTGCCGGCCTTCATTCAATCCCGCAAAGGGGCCGACAGACAGTTAATTGGCTGATTTCATAAGGAGGAGGCCAGGCCCGGGCGGCCGGTTTTCCGCTTGACGCGGAAGTCCCGCTATCATAAACCGCGCGCTCCCGGGCGGCGCGAGGCCGTCATGGGCTGCGGGTGTAGCTCAGTTGGTTAGAGCGCCGGCCTGTCACGCCGGAGGTCGCGGGTTCGAGTCCCGTCACTCGCGCCATTCTCAAATTTCTCCCAAATTCAAACCCGCCGTTGCAGATCGCTATAAACAGCGCGACAATCCTCTTTGATCTAAAGCTCCGATTTTGATGGGAGAGCCGGTTATGAAAAAGGCCGTCGCGCTTTTCAGCCTCAGTGCATTGCTCGCCGCTTGCGGCGGCGCCAAGGACGAGCCGCCTTCCGAAGCGCTCGGCGATCCGAAGCTCGCCCGGCATCCGGCTGATGCGACGGCGGGCCGCCAGCTCTTCATCGACAAGGGGTGCGTGATCTGCCACGCGGTCAACGGCGTCGGCGGCAAGGCCGCGCCGGCGCTTGACGCCGATGTCGGCCAGACGGCGATTGATCCGCTTGAATTCGCCGCCCGCATGTGGCGCGGCGCGCCGGCGATGATCGAGCTGCAGTCGATCGAGCTCGGCTACACGATCTATCTTGAAGCCGACGACATCGCCAATCTCGCGGCCTTCGCCGCCGACCGCGACGCCCAGAAAGTCCTTTCGATCGACGATCTGCCCGAAACCATCCGGGGCGGGCTGCTCGACGAGCGGTTCTGGGAAATGGAGGACTGGGACGACTTCCTGCGCTCCGGCCAGGAGGAGGGCCAGCCCGACGGGGAAACGCCCGAATCCGAAGAAGACCTGCAATAAGCCCCGGGTCCCGCTCGAAAAACTGCGGTTTTGAACCCCGGAGGGGCGATTTGCGCGTTGCCTTCTTCCCCGCAGCTTTCTAGTTTCCGGCCAGTTTTCGTCTCGAAAGGAGCGGTCCCTTGGCGACCCCTGATTTCCTGCTCGACTGGCTGCCGATCATCGTATTCTTCGGTATCGCCGGGTTCCTTGCGCTGGTCTTTCTGATCGCGCCGATCGTCATCGCGCCGAAAGACCCGGACCCTGAAAAGCTCTCGACCTATGAATGCGGTTTCAACGCGTTTGACGACGCCCGCATGAAGTTCGACGTCCAGTTCTATATCGTGGCGATCCTGTTCATCATCGTCGATCTGGATGTCGCGTTTCTGTTCCCTTGGGCGGTGATGCTGTTCAATCCCGAGCTTGGCCACGACCGCGGATTTCAGATTTTCGCCTTCTGGTCGATGTTCGTCTTCCTCGGGGTGTTCATTATCGGCTTCCTCTATGAGTGGAAGAAGGGAGCGCTTGAATGGCGTTAGAAAACAAGACCGTATCGCCGCTTCCTTACGGGACCGCCGCCCGGGTTGGGGCGCCGGGCTATAATCCGACCGCCAAGGACCCATTCTTCGGGGAGCTTTCCGACCAGCTCGCCGACCGCGGCTTCTTCACCGCGCCGGCGGACGCGCTGATCAACTGGGCGCGGACAGGGAGCCTCATGTGGATGACCTTCGGCCTCGCCTGCTGCGCGGTCGAGATGATGCAGGCGTCGATGCCGCGTTACGATCTCGAGCGCTTCGGTTTCGCGCCCCGCGCGTCCCCGCGCCAGTCGGACGTGATGATCGTCGCGGGCACGCTCACCAACAAGATGGCCCCGGCTTTGCGCAAGGTCTACGACCAGATGCCGAACCCGCGTTACGTTATCTCCATGGGCTCATGTGCGAACGGCGGGGGCTATTATCACTACTCTTACGCGGTGGTCCGCGGTTGCGATCGGGTCGTGCCGGTCGACATTTATGTGCCGGGCTGCCCGCCGACCGCCGAGGCGCTGGTCTACGGCGTTCTGCAATTGCAGAAGAAGATCCGCCGCGAAGGGTCGATTGTCAGATAGGACATTATGACTGAAGAACTGACAGAACTGGGCGCGCATATCGCCGCAAGCATTGACAGCGACATGCGCAGCTGGCGGGTCGAGCATGACGAACTGACGGTTGAGGTTCGCGCCGACCGCATCGTGCAGGTGATGCAATTCTTGAAGGACGATCCGCTGGCGAAATTCCTGGTGCTGATCGACCTCACCGCCGTCGACTACCCGGAGCGCGGCCAGCGTTTCGACATCGTCTATCATTTGCTTTCGATGCACAACAACATGCGCATCCGCGTGAAGGCGAAGCTCGGGGAGGACGAGACGATCCCCACCATCACCGGCGTTCACCCGTGCGCCGACTGGTTCGAGCGCGAGGCGTTCGACATGTACGGCGTCGTCTTTTCAGGCCATCCGGACCTTCGCCGCATCCTCACCGATTACGGGTTTGAGGGCTATCCCCTGCGCAAGGACTTCCCGCTCACGGGTAACGTGGAAGTGCGTTACGACGACGAACAGAAGCGCGTCGTCTACGAGCCGGTGAAGCTCGTTCAGGAATACCGCAATTTCGATTACCTGTCCCCGTGGGAAGGCGCGCAATATGTGCTGCCCGGCGATGAAAAAGCAGAAGAGAAGGGCGCCTAGCGATGGCGGATGGTCACGTCTCTCCCGAAGACTCAACGTCCGACGCCTCATCGGAACGCAACTTCACCATCAATTTCGGGCCGCAGCACCCGGCGGCCCACGGCGTCTTGCGTCTCGTCTTGGAGCTTGACGGCGAAGTCGTCGAGCGCGTCGATCCGCATATCGGATTGCTCCATCGCGGCACCGAGAAGCTGATCGAACATAAAACCTATCTGCAGGCGATCCCTTATTTCGACCGTCTCGATTACGTCGCGCCGATGAACCAGGAACACGCGTTCTGCCTGGCGGCGGAAAAGCTGCTCGGTATCGAGGTTCCCAAGCGCGCCCAGCACATCCGGGTTCTCTTCTGTGAAATCGGCCGCATCCTTTCGCATATTCTCAACGTGACGACGCAGGCGATGGATGTCGGCGCCCTGACGCCGCCGGTTTGGGGATTTGAAGAACGCGAAAAGCTGATGATCTTTTACGAGCACGCCTCCGGCAGCCGCATGCACGCGGCCTATTTCCGGGTCGGCGGTGTTCATCAGGACCTGCCGCAGGCGCTGATCGACGACATCGACGCCTGGTGCGATCAGTTCCCGCAGAAAATGAAGGATATCGAAAGCCTTCTCACGAACAACCGCATCTTCAAACAGCGCAATGTCGATATCGGCGTCGTCACCAAGGAAGAAGCGTTCGAATGGGGCTTTTCCGGCGTGATGGTGCGCGGGTCGGGCATTCAGTGGGATCTGCGCCGCGCCCAGCCTTACGAATCCTATGACGAATACGAGTTTCAGATCCCGATTGGCAAGAACGGCGATTGCTACGACCGTTATCTCTGCCGCATGGAAGAGATGTATCAGTCGGTTTCGATCATGAAGCAGGCGATCGCCAAACTGCGCGAAACGCCGGGCCCGGTGATGACGACCGACGGCAAGGTTGCGCCGCCGCGCCGCGACAAGATGAAAGGGAACATGGAAGCCCTCATTCATCACTTCAAACTCTATACGGAAGGCTTCCATGTGCCGGTGGGCGAGGTCTACGCCGCCGTTGAGGCGCCGAAGGGCGAGTTCGGCGTCTATCTCGTTTCCGACGGGACCAACAAACCCTATCGCTGCAAGATCCGCGCGCCCGGCTTCCCGCATCTTCAGGCCATGGACTGGATGAACAAGGGCCATCTCCTCGCCGATGTCTCGGCGATCCTCGGCTCGCTCGACATTGTTTTCGGCGAGATTGACCGGTGAGCTTTTCGCTCAATCTCACTCGGATATGCGTTACATTTTGTGTTTTGGTTTCGTGCGTAACTTCGGATGCGCAGAAACTTATTACTTATGATCCGCCTTTCGTTTCCCCCGTGAAAACAGCGCCAATCTGCCCTGAAACTTATCGCGAATATGTCGATGATTATTCAGGTTTTCCAAAATTGATCTATAAGTGTTATGTTTACGCCCCGGACAAATGTTCCAATTATTATTGGATGGCCGAGGTCGATGTGCTTTTCGATGTCAACACCGACGGCAAGCCTGGCAACGTAAGAATAAAACACACGACGCATGAGTGCGTTAACAGCGCAGTGGCTATTTCGGTTTACGGATGGCGCTTTGAAGAAAGCAGGTCTGGCGCGCGAGACTTGAGCTTTACGGTAGAAGCTAATTCGGGCCTAATTGAATAAAACCCCCGCAAACGGATAGAACTCAGAGGGCCCCCTCAAGATGAGGGAATTGGATTGAGGAGATCGTGTACGATTACAGCGCCGCATATCCTACCGGCATGAATCTCTACATCGAGACCGCGGTCGCCGTGACCATCATGGCGGTTTTCGTGGTCATGTCGCTGGCGGGCCTGAAAGAACGCCACCGCGATACCGCCGCATGGCATGTGCATTTCGGCGCGGCGATCTACGGCGCGGTGTTCGGCGCCATCATCGGCTTTGTGATCGTGCCGATGCGCATGGTGCTGATGCAGGGCGAGCTGCCGCCGCAGATGATGGGGCTTTCCGGCTTCGGCATGCTGGCCTTGATCATCGCGCTGCGCCGCGGGTTGATCGGGCGCTTGCCGTTTTTGGGTCCGCAGGTGAAAGCCTATCGCCGCGCTTCGCTCCGCCGCCAGATCGAGAACGCGCAAAAACAGCTCGACAAGCTGACGGTGAAGGTTGAGTAGAGTAGACTGGTCGAGCCTGTTATTACGCTCTCATGACAGGGAGTGGGAGGTCGATGCTAAAACCCTTGATGCATGCATTTGCGGGAATCTGCGGCGCCTTATTCATGACTTTGGCGCCGGAGTCGGCGGCTGGCGCTTCATTGCAAGATAGAGTGTCGGAAGAGTATTGCGATCCGGCGCTTGCTGATATGCCTGATAGGGATCGAGTTCCGCTTGAGCGCCACCAAGAAGCATATCCCAACAAATGTAGTGCATCGGCCCGTCCAAGCGAAACGGTTGCGCTTCGTTTCGATGTGCGTCCGGATGGCGTTACGGATCGAATAGAAGCTATTTACAGCACAAATCGCTGTTTTAGCCGCTCTGCGGTTCGCTCAGTGGCGCGATGGAAATATTCTTGCGTCCCGGAGGGGCTCAAGGGGGTTGAGACGACAATCACATACCAACTTGAAGGCGAAGGGGTAGGGTATCATAACGAGTATGATGCGAATTGTACTATCTTCGGCCTTTCAAAACATGATTGGAAAAGCGTTAGCGCTGACGCCAGTCTCGGCGTTTCCTGTAAATCCAACGCAGTCTATCCTGTCGAGTGCAAGCAACCTTCGGATAGTGTTGTGATGGTTGTGCTGAGGTTTGATGTATCCCCGGACGGGGATGTGCAAAATATCGAAACTCTGAAGGCTAAAAAAGAATGCTTCGCTGATCGCGCCGCAAAATCTCTTGAAAGACGCGAGTACGCGGCGACGAAAGCGGGATATCAAAATATTGGCGCGATCTTCACTTATCGAAAAAAGAAAGTCTTAAATGGTCCTGATTGTTTACCCGTCGATATTTCAGAGGCTTCCTCTATGACATACCCAAATTTGAAAGTGAGTTGCCGAGGCGTTTTCAGATATCCAGAAAAGTGCATTGGCAAAGCAGAGTCTGTCGAAACCGTTACTTTTCTTCACGACGTATCCCCGGGCGGAGCGGTCCAAAATATCCGGCTGAAAGAGACCACGAATGAATGCTTTGAGAATGAAGCATGGACATCGGTCATAAGGTCGCGCTACGAGCCTTCTGACTCTGGCGGTAAAGACTTGGAAACAACGATCACGTTTCGATTGGAACAATGAAAGTCCCTTCCGTCACCTGCGGCACGCATGGGCGACAGCCCCAGACCTTCGTCTGCGTGCATATCGTCGACGCCTTGCGCGAGGGCGAGCCGAAGGGCTTCTGGTGGTCGCGGGGCGAGGACGGCGTCTGGGACGCGGTCTGCACCGAATGCAATAACCTCTCGCAGGAAGCGTTTGAGGCGCTGGGGCCGGACAACATCAAGGTGATCTGTCTCGGCTGCTTTGAAGACGCGGCGGCCTTGAACGAGATCGACCTCGACGGCGAATAGCGCCCCAATAGCGCGAACCGCGCGGCCTGGAAATTCAACCCCAGGAGGGTATTCGGCCCTGAAGCCCAGTAAATGAGGATAGTTATCCGCCCCCCTGCGGTTCGGGCCTATGCTCTGCGGGAAGTCCCCCTCGTGCCGCGCGCGTGGCGAAACGACGCTTCCGTTTCGCGCGCAATGCAGTATGAGAGGCCGGGAATGCGCAAAAATGAGGAATCGGGCCGGAATCCGGCCTGACCGGAGGATTGACGATGGCGGCGAGACGCCCGGCGAAAGACCAGCCCGCTTCTTTCACATGGACGGCCGAGAACCAGGCCTGGTGTGAGGCGCAGATCAGGAAATACCCGGAAGGCCGCCAGGCCTCCTGCGTGATCCCGTTCCTGTGGCGCGGCCAGAAGCAGGAAGGCTGGTGCTCGATCCCGATGATGGAGGCGATCGCCCGCCAGCTCGATATGCCTTATATCCGCGTCTACGAGGTCGCGACCTTCTATACGATGTTCAATCTCGCGCCGGTGGGCGAGTATTTCGTCCAGCTTTGCGGCACGACGCCGTGCATGCTGCGCGGCTCGAGCGAGTTGCGCGAGGTCTGCAAGAAAGTCATCGGCGACGAAAACCACGTCTCCGGCGACGGCAAGTTCTCCTGGCTTGAAGTCGAATGCCTCGGCGCCTGCTGCAACGCGCCGATGGTGCAGATTTCGACGAAAGACGGCGATCACTATTACGAAGACCTGACGCCGGCGATTTTCGAGGATCTGCTGGCGAAACTGCGCCGCGGTGAGACGGTGAAAACCGGCACGCAGAACCCGAAGCGCCACACCTCCGATCCCGAAGGCGACAACACGACGCTTACCGATCCCTCGCTCTATGACGGCTCGGCGGGCGAGCCCTTGAGAGAAATCCCGAATTCGCAACCGGCCGCGCCGGCGGAGTAGCGGCCCATGCGCCTGGTGTTTGCGTTGATCATGACGGCCGCGCTGATCGGCGCGGCGCACGCCGGCGACAAGCGCATCGCGCTCACCTTTGACGACGGGCCAAAACCGGACGGCGCGTTCTTCACCGGCGCTGAGCGGACGGACCGGCTTCTCACCGCATTGCGGGTCGGCGGCGTCGAGCAGGCGGCGTTTTTCATCACCACGAAACACCTCGCCGACGAAACGTCGATCCAGCGCGTGCGCGACTATGCGGGCGAGGGCCATGTCATCGCCAATCATTCCGACCGCCATGAATGGCTCAACCGGATGACGGCGGAAGCCTATGCGGCGGATATCGACCTCGCCGAGAAAAAACTCGAAGAGTTCGAAAACCGGCGGCCATGGTTCCGTTTCCCTTTTCTCAACGAGGGCAAGGCGTCTGAAAAACGCGACGCGGTGCGCGCGGCGCTCGCGGAGCGCGGCCTATTGAGCGGCTATGTGACGGTCGACACCTATGACTGGCATATGGACCGGGTGGTCGCGAAGGCGAAAGCGGGCGGCCACTGCATCGACATTGACGGGGTCGGCGAGATTTATGTGGAGATGCTGGTCGCGGCGGCGGAGCATTTCGACCAGATGGCGCGGGAAACGCTCGGCCGCGCGCCGGCGCAGGTGATGCTGCTCCATGAAAACGATCTCGCCGCGATGTTCGCCGACGATCTGGCGAAAGGGCTGCGCAGGGCGGGCTGGGAAGTCATTACCGCCGACGAAGCCTTCGCCGACCCGATCGCCGAAGCGCTTCCTGAAACCCTCTTTTCCGGCATGGGCCGCGTCGCCGCCTTCGCCTATGAGGCGGGCTGGCGCGCCGACCGGCTTGACCATCCGGCATCCGACGAAGCCGCGATTGAGGCGCGCTTCGAGGCGGCGGGCGTCCTCGCCTGCGAGGCGTTATGAACGGGATCGATCGGGAAAAGCGCAAAGAAGCTGTGCGGGCGCTGATCAACATTGCGCTGCTTGAAGCGGCTGTACTGATCGCGGTCGTCGCCTATTATCTCAAGACCGGCGAATTGATGCACCTCATCGCGGGCGTGATCGGGTCCAGCTTACTCTTCGGACCGCTGTTCTTCCGCTGGTTCAGGGAGCACGGCGCGGTGATGAGGCGGAAGGACAGCGGCGCGCCATGAGCGATAAACCTGCATTCGGCAATGGAATGGGAACCGCGCTCGACAAGATCGAGATGCCGGGCTGCGCTGCGCTTCTCGGCTATCAGCTCTTGTCGGTTGATCGTGAAAAGCAATCGATCCGCGTCGCGTTCGAGGGAACGCCGCAAATGTGCAACCCCCGCGGCGGCGTGCAGGGCGGCATCCTGACCGCCATGATGGACGACGCCATGGGCTCGATGATCGTCATCCTGACGGATGGCGCCAAGGGGCCGGCCTCGGTCGACATTCACACCCAGTATTTCCGGCCCGCCGAACCGCAAAAGCTGATCTGCGAGGCCGAGCTCGTCGAAATCGGCAAGACCACCGCCTTCACTCGCGCGGCGCTCTATACGGAAAGCGGCAAGAAAATCGCCGCCGCGACCCAGACCGCGCGGCTGTTTGATCTGGGAGGCGTGTGATGGCTGAGGAGCGAATGCAGAGCCCGCATTACATACCTGAACTGGACCCTTACCGAAATGGCTCTGATGAAGGCGTATCTGATGTTGGGCGGGTGTCCGCGTTTTACCTACTTGTTGGCGGTCTTATTGGAATAGCCATTGGGCTAGTTGCAGGAAAACAGGTTGTCACTCTGGCAAGCGCCGCGGGCGTGGCTGTGGCGGGCATTGCCTTTTGGGCCATGGCGTCATTAAAGAAAGGCTCGCGCGGCGAGAGAAAATAAATGCTCGAAGATAAAGACCGGATATTCACCAATCTCTACGGCCTCCAGGACTGGCGGCTGGAAGCGGCGAAAAAGCGCGGCGCCTGGAACGGCACGGCCTCGCTCATGCGAATGGGACCGGACTGGATCATCCAGCAGATAAAGGATTCAGGGCTCAGGGGCCGCGGCGGCGCGGGCTTCCCCACCGGCCTCAAATGGTCGTTCATGCCGAAGGAAGTGGGCGAGCGGCCGCATTATCTCGTGGTCAACGCCGACGAGTCCGAACCCGGCACCTGCAAGGACCGGGAGATGATGCGCCACGACCCGCATCTCTTCATCGAGGGCTGCCTCATCGCTTCCTACGCCATGAAGGCGCACGCCTGTTACATCTATATCCGCGGCGAATATGTGGATGAGCGCAATAATCTGCAGGCGGCGATCGACGAAGCCTACGCCGCCGGATTGCTCGGGCCGAACGCCGCCGGCTCCGGCTGGGATTTTGATCTTTACGTTCATCACGGCGCCGGCGCCTATATCTGCGGCGAGGAGACGGCGCTTCTCGAAAGCCTTGAAGGCAAGAAGGGCCAGCCGCGCCTGAAGCCGCCTTTTCCGGCGGGCGCCGGGCTTTATGGCTGTCCGACCACGGTCAACAATGTTGAATCCATCGCCGTCGTGCCGACGATTTTAAGACGCGGCGCCGGCTGGTTCCGCAAATTCGGCCGCGAGAACAATCACGGCACAAAGGTCTTCTGCATTTCCGGCCATGTCGAACGTCCATGCAATGTCGAAGAAGCGATGTCTATCCCGTTGAAAACGCTGATCAACAAGCATTGCGGCGGGGTGATCGGCGGCTGGGATAATCTCAAAGCCGTCATTCCGGGCGGCTCGTCGGTGCCGTGTCTGCCTCAGGATATCTGCGACGACATCCTGATGGATTTCGACGCGCTGCGCGATGTGAAGTCCGGTCTCGGCACGGCGGCGGTGATCGTCATGGACAAGTCGACGGATATTGTCCGCGCCATCTCCCGCATCAGCTATTTCTACAAGCATGAAAGCTGCGGCCAGTGTACGCCCTGCCGCGAGGGTACGGGCTGGATGTGGCGCGTGCTCGAACGCATGGCGGAAGGCGACTCGACGACTGAGGAGATCGACCGGCTGCTCGAGGTTTCAACCCAGATCGAAGGTCATACGATCTGCGCATTGGGCGACGCCGCCGCCTGGCCGGTGCAGGGGCTGATCCGCCATTTCCGCGGTGAAATCGAGGAACGGATCAACTCTTACCGCGCCGATCGCGGCGCCGTTTCGATGGCCGGCGTCGCCGCGGAGTAATGCTCGCCTGTATGAGGTGATGATGTGAACAAGCGACATTGGACGCTTCTTGCCATTGCAACGATGGTATCCGCAGCGCCTTCATTAGCGATTGCGTGCACATGTTACTTCGGCGCCAACGATACCGAGGCCCATGCCCGTGCCGTTGAGGCGTTTGCGCGTGCTGAGATCGTTGTTTTTGGTGTCATTCACGCGTCGCCGGCGCCTTTCACAGGGTGTGAGAGTTCCTACGAAAAGCCGAGTTCGAGTTTCAACCCTTCCGGAACGGCTGTGATTAAGGTTGAGACCGTGCTGAAAGGCTCTGTCCCCGACGAAATCGTCGTAACGGCTGGAGATCAGATTGAGTTCGATGAGGTCTGCCGCAGGACTGTCAGGACCAACACTTGCGACACAGGCTGGTCGGATGGCGAGTCTGGCCTATGGGTGCTTCACACCAATCCGGATGGCGAATACGCACTTGCGAATCTGTGCACTTCTCTCCTCATTCGAACCTTTCTGGAGATAGACACAGGGTTGTCGGGCCAAGAATAACCTTGATAATTTTGCCCACACCGCCCCTGAAACAAGCTGAATTATCGGGAAGAAGATATATGGTTTGAACGCTGGGCGGGCTTCAGCGCCACGGCGGTCATTAAGAAACGCCCATTTTATGGGCGTTTTTTCATGGTTTGCGCTTTGACCTTTACGCGAATCTCGTCCTAAGTGCTGTTGCTGCGGCGAATCTGACGATTCCGTCTGCTACTTGCGTCAACATTATAATACTGAAGGAACCCCAACATGGCCGTTAAACGCAAAACGACAAAGAAGGCCGCGGCGAAAAAAGCCCCGGCGAAGCGGAAAACCACGACCCGCAAAACTGCAGCCAAGAAGACCGCGACCCGCAAAACAGCTACGCGGAAAGCGCCGGCTAAGAAAAAAGCCCCCGCCAAGAAGAAGGTCGCCGCCAAAGCGCTGCCGCCGGTCCTGACGATCAAGCACCTCGCGGCCGAGATGTCGATCGATCACGAAATGCCGAAAAAGCAGGCGGAAGAATTGCTGGCTGACTTCATCGACCGCATGGGCGGTTACCTCAAGAAGGGCAAGAAATTGCGCGTCGCCGGCCTTGGCATTCTGCAGGTTCGCAATCGCGCCGCCCGTTGGGGCCGCAACCCGGCGACAGGCGAAAAGATCCGCATCAAGGCGTCGAAGAAAGTCGCATTCCGTCCGTCGAAAGACCTCAAGGAACGCGTCCTTTAAGGGCTTTGGCCTTTATCCATTCCGAACCGGCGTCAGGCGACTGACGCCGGTTTTTTATTACCGGAATTTCGAGCGCAAATTCAAAAAGCGTTTTTCATAGAGATAGAAACTCGCGGCGGATACGGCGACCGTCAGTGCGAGCGCGAGCGGAAACTGCAGCCAGACCTGCGGCGCGCCGATCTTGGCGAGGATGGCGCGCACGATGTGAATGCACCACATGTGGTAGAGGTACATGCCATAGCTGACGGCGCCGATGATATAGACAGGCTTCCATTCAAGCATTGCGGTCAGTTTGGAGCGGGGCTGAAGGATAACGCTGGCGAGCCACAAAGCCATCGCGACGTGCATGGCAAGCCGCAATGCGCCGGAGATATCGCCCGCCGGAATATTTAAAAGCCCAATCAGCAGCAGGCCGAAAATGTAAGGCGCGTAGCGGAAACCGGCGGCTTTAATTGCGAGGCTGTATCCGCGTTCGGCGTTTAAAACATGCGCCAGCCCGACGCCCAGAAGGATGGGCGTGAACGTGGAGTCGAGGATTTCGTATCGCCCCGGGTCGGCGCCGAAGACCGACTGGATCGCCGGGTCGAGGACGCCAAAATTGATCAGCTGATTGACGATCAACGCCGCGACCCAGAACCCTGCGGTGAGGAAAGGCGTCGCAAACGCTTCGAAGAGCGGCCAGACAAGATAGAACTGTTCTTCGGTCGCCAGCGACCAGGTGATCGCAAGGTTGTCGGCGCCGGGGTGAAACCAGTTTGACAGATAGAGTGCATAAACGGGAAACCCGTGAATCAGCTTTTCAGTATTCGGATCCCCCGGTTTCAAAACCAGATAGGCCGCCAGCAGACCGAACAGCAGTAGGTAGTAGACCGGCACAAGACGCAGCACCCGCCGCATCCAGAAATCCTTCAACGAAATTTTCCCTTTGCGCGCCTTTTCACGGATGAGGAGCGTTGCGATCAGAAAGCCGCTCAACACAAAGAAGAGATCGACGCCGACAAAGCCGCGGTCGAACATCGCGAGCGCATCAGAGCGTTCGGCGTGGTGCCAGATGACCGCAATGATCGCGACCGCGCGCAGGCCGTTGAGGCCGTCGAAATATTTGCGTTCGAGATAGGAACCATGGGATTGGGTCATGCGCGCCTGTAGCTTGAGCGGTCATAATCTGGCGGCGCCCGCGCAATAAATCAAAGGCGCAAAAATTTACTGGAAATCTCGGGCCCGGGGCGTTTATGTCGGTTCAATTCATGTGAGAGCGATATGTCGAGCGCTGAGCGTTTCAGAATCGAAAAATGCACGGGCGCGGAATTTGCGCCCGCCCTGGCCGCGCTCGGCGCGGAAACGTTTACCGAGACTTTCGGCCATCTTTATGCGCCGGAAGACCTTGCCGCTTTCGTCTCTGAAGCTCATGCGGTCGAGGGCTACGACTATCTGCTGGCCGATCCCGACACCGCTTTATGGGCGGCCTTCGTCGATGACGGGACGCTGGTCGGCTATTCGGTGGCGGGCCGGTGTCATCTGCCGGCGCCGAACATGGGCGATAGCGCCGGCGAGCTGCGGCGGCTTTATGTCTTGAAAGACCATCAGGGCGACGGTCTTGGGCGGCGGCTTCTCGAGCCTGCGCTTGACTGGCTCGAGGGGCGCTTTGAGGAAGTTTATCTCAGCGTTTATGCGGAGAATCACGGCGCGCAGCGCCTCTATGCGCGATATGGTTTTGAGATCATCCATGAATATAAATTCATGGTCGGCGATCACGCCGATCCGGAATTCATTATGAAACGGCGGTAATCAGCTGCGCGGCAGGACGTACATCACCCGCCATACGCCAAGGTCGAATTCATATGTTGCGTCGTTTTTATGCTGGCGGGCGATGATGACGCCGTCTGCGATCGAGGCGACCTCGCACAGCAAAATCGCCGCATCGCCGCCGCCGTCTACGGATTCGACGAGCAGGGCGTCATCGCCCGGTCCGGCGGGGCGCGCGGGATTGATCCAGGCGATCTCTCCGATCTTGAAACGCGGGCTCATGGCGTCGTCGGGAACATAAAGCCCGAAGGCGGATGCAACGCCCTTCAGTGCGTTACCGCGCGGCCGGCGCTCGATGATCTTGGTCCGGTCAAGCCGCCAGAAACCATCCTTGCCGGGCTCGCCCCGGTAGATGGGCGCCGTCTCGGCGCCTGCATCCGCGGCGTCCATTCCCGAATAGGGCGCGCCTTCTTCAGCGAAGCCGGTCGGCGGTTCGACGCCCAGATAGACGGCGGCTTGCCGGGCCTCGCTGAATTTGAGGCGCCGTTCGCCGCGTAAAAGGCGCGTCACCGAGGACTTGTCTATTCCAAGCGCCTTCGCAAGACCGCTTCTGGTCTTGCTCGGATTTCGCCCCAGCGCCGCCTTAATCCAATCGACTTCCCGGTCCATGATCGAGACTTGAAAGGAGCCGGGTTGAAAATCGATGGATAATATCGCAACAACTTGAGAAAATAGTTGAGGAAAAATCAATATCCGGTATCTAAGGGAAGTTTGGCAGTAGGGGGGAGCAAGCATGACCGACCGCCAGCCGTCGCTCGAGCAACGTCTGATCCGCATTGAAAAAGCTCAGGAGGAGGCTTTGGCGAGTACGGTCAAGCTCGAAAGCCGTCTTGAAATCCTGCGCCAGGAGTTTCAGCGGACCTCAACCAGCATCTACCGGATGGGGCTTACCCTTGAGAGCGGCAAGGCTTCGGCGCAGCGCCGGGAGGCGGCGCTCAGTGAAATCCGCCAGCAACTGGTTCGGATCGAGGCGAAACTCGCCAAGCTTTGACTGTTCACCAGAGCCGGCCCGAGCGATATTCCTTAAATGCCGCGCTCCGATGCGCTGGAAAGCCTCGTAAAATGCCGTTAAACAACGCGCCGCGACCACAGGACAAGGAAAGAAGCGGGCATGAGCGATACGCGCGTCATCAAGGTCAACGGCGAGGAAATCGAGGTTCCCTCTAATCTGACGCTTCTGCAGGCTTGCGAGGCGGCGGGAGAAGAAATTCCGCGTTTTTGTTACCACGAGCGCCTGTCTGTCGCCGGCAATTGCCGTATGTGCCTCATTGAAGTGAAAGGCGGGCCGCCCAAGCCGGTCGCCTCCTGCGCCCAGAATGTGCGCGACCTTCGCCCTGGGCCCGAGGGCGCGCCGCCGGAGATTTTCACTAACACGCCGATGGTGAAAAAGGCGCGGGAAGGCGTGATGGAATTCCTTCTCATCAACCACCCGCTCGATTGCCCGATCTGCGATCAGGGCGGGGAGTGCGATCTTCAGGATCAGGCGGTGGCGTACGGTCGCGATGGTTCGCGCTATGAAGAAAACAAGCGCGCTGTTGAAGAAAAACACATGGGTCCGCTGATCAAGACGATCATGACCCGCTGCATTCAGTGCACGCGCTGCGTTCGTTTTGCGACCGAGATCGCCGGCGTTGATGATCTCGGCTTGGTCAATCGCGGCGAAAATGCAGAAATCACGACCTATCTTGAAAAGGCGGTGGAGTCGGAACTCACTGGCAACCTTATTGATGTCTGTCCTGTCGGCGCGCTGACGTCGAAGCCTTACGCGTTCACCGCCCGGCCGTGGGAATTGCGAAAAACCGAAACTGTCGATGTTATGGACGCTGTCGGATCGAATATTCGGGTCGATGCACGCGGCCGCGAAGTGCTGCGCATCCTTCCGGTGCTGCACGAAGGCATCAACGAGGAATGGATCGCCGACAAGACGCGCTTCGTATGGGACGGCCTTCGCCGCCAGCGTCTAGACCGGCCTTATGTCCGTAAAAACGGCAAATTGGTTCCGGCGAGCTGGGATGAAGCCTTGTCAGCCGCTGCGGAAAAACTGCAGTCGACGACAGCCAATAAACTTGGCGCGCTCGTCGGCGATCTGGCGCCGGCCGAGGCGATCAAGGCGTTGAAAGATCTGATGACAGCCATCGGGACGCCGCACATGGATTGCCGTCAGGACGGCGCGGCGCTCGGCGGCGCCGACAGGCGCGCTTACCTCTTCAACACGGGCGTTGCGGGGCTGGAACAGGCCGACGTTATTCTCCTTGTCGGCGCCAACCCGCGTGCGGAAGCGCCGATGATCAATGCGCGTATTCGCAAAGTGTGGCTTAACAACCTGAACGTTAAAATCGGCCTTATCGGCGAGCGCAAAGACCTTTCATACGATTATGACTATCTCGGCGCAGGCCCGGAAACGCTGGCTGCACTGGCGAATGGCGAAGGCGCCTTCTTTGATGCGCTCAGGAACGCCCGGAATCCGGTAGTGATTGTCGGTATGGGGGCGCTTGCTCGTAAGGATGGGCACGCCATACTCTCAAACGTTTCCAGGCTTGTGCAGGCGGCGAATATTGTGCGCGAAGACTGGAACGGTTTCAACGTGCTGCACACGGCGGCGGCGCGGGTTGGCGCGCTCGATTTGAACTTCCTGCCGGGCCCCGGCGGCATGCGCTTCGGCGCGATCCTCGACGGCGCCCAAAACGGCGAGATCGACGTCATCTATAATCTCGGCGCGGATGAAATCGACGCGGCCAAACTGAAAAATGCGTTCGTTATTTATCAGGGCAGCCACGGCGACGCCGGCGCGCGTCATGCGGATGTTGTTTTGCCGGGTGCGGCCTACACCGAGCAAAGCGCAATTTATGTCAACACGGAAGGCCGCGCGCAGATGGCGAACCGGGCCGCGTTTCCGCCAGGTGAAGCGCGTGAAGACTGGGCGATCCTTCGCGCCTTGTCGGACCAAGTTGGAAAAACACTTGCCTATGACGACCTTTTCAGCCTTCGCCGGGCGATGTTCGAAGAAGCGCCGACGCTGGGGCAAATAGACCAGGCTGGCAGCGGAGGAGGAGCGTTTAATCTTGCAGCTCTAGGCGAGGCGGGTGCGGCGGACAGCGCGCCGTTTGTTTCCCCGGTGGCGGATTATTACCTCACCAACCCGATTGCGCGAGCGTCGAAGACGATGGTGGAATGCTCCGCTGTCATGCGCGGCGCCGGCAAGCTGGCGGCGGAATAAACAAACGTTGCGATGACTCAGGAGCAGTCGCAAATCCTCGACGAGGTTCGCGTCAATCTCGTCTTTGAGCACATGATTGTTTCGGTGTTGACCGGGGCCTTCGCTGGCGCGGCGCTCGTATTTTTATTTGCTTTGTTTGGCGTGCTGAGCCATGGCGGGTTTTCGTTATATTTCTTGTTGACTGCCGTGCTGAAAACCATGTTGGCGGGTTTCCTGATATTTCTCGTGGGGTTTTTCGCATCGGTTGTAGTTCTTACACCGCTTCATCGGGTGCTTGAAAAATCCAGGCGACGTCATGTCTGGCCTTATGCGGCGGCGATTGTCGGCGTCGCAGCGGCGGGTCTCGCCGGCATGAAGGTGCTGCCGCTTGTGGGCGGGCTGGATCTTTCGTCAGTCGTTGCCGTGTTGACGTCCAGCCTTGTAACCGCCTTTGAGTTCGGCCGGCGCATGCGGCCTGTCTGGCGCGCCGCCGATAGAGCCGGGCTCGCCGAAAACAACATAGACAAGCATCTGATTCATTGACTCGCTGAGGTGTAAACCTTGTTTAGGGTCTTATAGGATAGACCGGTTTCTGACGTCATTCGGTCAAACGTCTGTATAGCGAAGCAAATGTTGGGAAAATTCATGCGTTGTCTTCTTATTGCGGTTGTTTTCTGCCTTTCCGGAGCGGGGGCGGCGCACTCAGCGGGTTTGCCCAAGGTAAAAGAAGCGGGAAAAGTTTCTCTGGGCGTTGAAATGACGATCACATCTGAAGTGCTTGATCAGGATCGTCGCTTTTTTGTATCCGCGCCCGCGAATTATGACGGCAAGACGCCCCTGCCAGTGCTGTATCTCCTGGATGCGGAACGACATTATAAGGCAATTGCGCCAGTCGTTCATTACATGGCGGAACAGGGGACGCTTCCCGAGATGCTTGTGGTCGGCATTGCTAATGATCGCAGTCGCGGTCTCGATCTGACGCCGGACAAGCGCAAGGAAGTAACGAATAGCGGCGGCGCAGACAAGTTTCTGAAATTTATCAACACTGAAGTGAAGCCGTATATTCGATCTGAATACGCAGTCACCGATTTTGAAATACTGGCGGGTAAATCGTTCGGCGGGCTTTTCGCCCTGCATGTTCTCTTTACTGACGAGCAGTCCTTTGACGCCTACTTGATCCTCAGCCCAAGTGTGTGGTGGGGCGAGAGGATGATGGTGCAGAAAGCTGAAGAGGTCGTCCCGACGCTTGAAAGCGCACGCTTTGTATATTTCACGCTCTCGAATGAAGAAGACAGTATGCGGGCTCCGTTCGCGGATATGGATTCGATTTTCTATGCGTTAAAACCAGCCCAGATGCGTTACGCGTCCAAGTATTACAACAACGAGACTCATGCATCGACCAAATTCATTGCAGTGTATGACGGGTTGCGTGAGTTGTTTAAAGGGTGGTTTGCGCCAGACTTCCGGCGGCGACATGGGCTTGCCGGTCTCGATGATCATTACGCCTGGATGAAACAGGAAATCGGCGTTGATATTCAACCTTCGGAGGTGGTGCTGCTTGAGTTGGGCGTTTTCCTGCTTGGTCAGGACCGCGTTGAAGAAGCCATTGAAACCTTTCAAAGATGTGCGGACACGTACCCTGACTCGCCATATCCTTATGAGGGGCTGGCCGAAGGCTATCTCGCGGTCGGGGATACGGATAAGGCAAAAGAAGCGCTTACTAACGCCCTGAACGCAAGCATCGCGAAAGGCGATGGGCGCGACTGGGTTTATAGAGAGCAGCTGCAAAAACTTGAAAATGAGAACTGATCCGCCCCGATAGAGGCGCGAGCGCGCTGAATTCGGTGATCCGCAGCTTCTTTGCGACAAGCCGACCTTCATCTTGCGGTCTGCTTTCGTTACATTAGTCGCAGGCCATCACGATGAGGGAGGCGGCTATGATGAAATTTGCAGGATTTACGGCGAGCGTTCTGGCGTTTGCGGCGGCAAGCGCAGCGCTTGCCGGCGACGACAGCATTGTCACAAAAAAACTCGACCTTGAGGGCTTCGACCGGATCGACGTGTCAGGCGTGTACGAATTGGATGTGCGCGTAGGTCCGAGTTTTTCAATTGAGCTTTCAGGGCGCGGGCATGAAATGAACAGGGTGGAAGCGTCGGTTAAAAACGGCGTGTTGCATCTCGATCAACGCGATGAAACGCGCAAGGAAAAGCGCATGTGGCGAAATAACAAGGGTATCGACGCCGTAATCACACTGCCGGCGCTGAATGGTCTTGAGGTGTCGGGTGTTGTTGAAGGCTCCATCTCTGACATCGATTCCGCTGACTTCGAAGTTAATATCTCAGGCGTCGGCGACATCGAGCTCGATGGCGAATGCGGTCGGTTTGACGCTCATGTTTCGGGCGTTGGCGATCTTGATGCGGATGCGCTTGAGTGCAGCGTCGTCAACATCACGCTCTCCGGCGTGGGCGATGCATCGGTGTACGCGAGGGAAGAAGTGGACGCCCGCGTCTCAGGCATGGGCGATATCGACGTTTACGGCTCGCCTCCCAAAGTCAGCAAATCCAAATCGATGTTTGCGGACGTCACTATACATTAAATGCGGTTTGCATCGGTG
>CAJXLJ010000039.1 GCA_913055785.1 uncultured Parvularculaceae bacterium
GCGTATCGATGCCGCCGCTTTCCGCCGTCACCATGCCATAAATCGCCTGCACGCGCCGGATCGGCACCGTTACCGATGCGACGAGTTCGCCTTCCTCATTGAGGCGCACCGACGCCGCACCGCGTTCCTCGGCGAAAGGCGAAGAAGCAAGCGCCTCATTCAGTTCCGCTTCGATCGTGCGGCGCGCCGCCTGGGCGCGGTAGTCTCTCGAAAAATAGCGCAGCACCGATTTCCAGAAGCCGCGCATGGTGAATTCCTCGGCGGCTTTTTTCTGATCGATCGGCGGCAGGGTTTCCGCGATTATCTTGTCCTCGCGCAGGACAACGTCTTCAATCAGCAAGGCGCTTGCATTGCCGACTGGCGGATCTTCAAAAGTCTGGGGCGCGTTGAAAATCCGTACGCGGCCTTCGAAACTGTCCCAGACCCGGTTGAATACTTCGCGCACGTCCGTTTGGGAAAGCGCCAGCGAACAAAGGGTCGTCTCCTCGCCTTGCGCGGCGATGTCGGCTTCATCGACCGGCTGACACGACGTCTCGTCGATGGCGACTTGCGCGAGCACGTCGGCGATGATCTGCGCCTGCGCGCGCACGCCCTCCAGTTTCGCCTGAACGAGACCGTCGCGATATTGCGTCAGGGCGAACGAGCCGAGCAGCAGGATGACGAGACCGATAAGATTGGCGAGCACGATCGTAACCGTGAGGCGCGATAACGCTACACGCGCGCGTCGCTTGCGCGTCTTGCCGGCCTCTGCGGTCATCGCCGATTAGTCTTCCTTGTATTTATAGCCGACGCCGTAAAGGGTTTCGATGGCGTCGAACTCCTTGTCGACGGCGCGGAATTTCTTGCGCACGCGCTTAATGTGGCTGTCGATCGTGCGGTCGTCCACATAAACCTGATCGTCATAGGCCGCATCCATTAGCTGATCGCGGCTTTTTACGAAACCGGGCCGCATGGCGAGCGCCTGCAGGATCAAAAACTCCGTCACGGTGAGCACCACCGGCTGTTCTTTCCAGAGACAGGCGTGACGAAGCGGATCGAGCGTGAGGTTGCCCCGGCGCAGGATCTTCTTCTCGTCTTCCTTGGTCGGCGTCACGTCGGCCTGGGCGCGCCTTAATAACGCTTTCACCCGTTCCATCAGCAGGCGCTGAGAGAACGGCTTCTTGACGTAATCGTCGGCGCCCATGGTGAGGCCGAGAACTTCGTCGATCTCCTCGTCTTTCGAGGTGAGAAAGATCAGCGGCAAGGCCGAGTTCTGACGAATGCGGCGCAGGAGCTCCATACCGTCCATGGTCGGCATCTTGATGTCGGAAACGACGAGGTCCGGCGGCGTCGCGTTAATGAAGTCCAGCGCCGCGGCGCCGTCCTCGAAGGTTTTGACCGTATGGCCCTCATTTTCGAGTACCATGGATACGGATGTCAGGATGTTTTCGTCGTCATCTACGAGCGCGATTGTCGCCATCTTCCAAATTCCCTCGTGCTTTCATATTCTTATTAAGCGTTTCGCCGGGCGCATAGAAGGCGCCCCCGGGGCGGTTTTATGGCCGCGGACGATAATCAGGCCGCTCATCGGCCTTCCGCCGCCGCGTTATCGATGAAGGCCGCCAGCGCCGCATCCCTCTCGCTCAGCCCGCCGGCGTCATGGGTGGTCAGCGTGATCTCGACACGGTTATAGACGTTGAACCATTCCGGGTGATGGTCGGCCTTGTCGGCAGCGAGCGCGACCCGCGTCATGAAGCCGAAAGCCTCGTTGAAATCCTTGAACCGGAAGACTTTTTTTGCAGCGTCGCGGCCGTCCACGGGCGCCCAGCCGGGATGGGCAGCAAAAAAAGCCGCCCGCGCGGTTTCGCTCAACTTTTCGACCATCGTTAGCTCCAGAATCAAAACCCGATCCCAGTATAAGCCATCAACAAGGCGCAAGGATAACCCTCCCCTCGGCCCGATTGCGGCCTGACTACCGGCATCTGCGGCCGGCCCCGCCCTCCGGAAGACGGGTTGTCGGTGCGACAGAAATGAAATTGACAGTCATTCTCATATTCAATAAGGCGGGATTAATGCTTCTCATTCTCAACTGGAGGCGCCGAGCGCTCGCCAGAATCCGGAAAGACAATCAGCCATGTTACGTATCCGCATCCTCGGCGCAGCCAGCCTCGCCGCCATCATCGCCGCTTCGACGAGTCTTGCCGCGGAGCCCGAAAACTTTCCAGAGCAAAACCAGTTCCCGGTTGCGAACGCATCCGCGGACAGGATCGTCGTTGAGGGAAAATATCTTTCGCTCGACAAGTTGAACGCCGTCAAAACGCCGACTCCGATTATCAACGTGCCGCAAAGCCTGTCGATTATCGACAGCGAACAGATCAGCCGCCAGGCTTTTGCGAATCTTGGAGACGTGCTGCGCTACACGCCAGGCCTTTCGATCAGTCAGGGGGAAGGTCATAGGGACTCGATAATTATCCGCGGCAACCAATCTACAGCGGACTTCTTTCTCGACGGATTGAGAGACGACGTTCAGTATTATCGCCCCCTCTACAATCTTTCGCAGATCGAAATTTTGCGCGGCTCCAACGCGCTGCTATTCGGCCGGGGCGGTGTCGGCGGCGTGGTCAACCGCGTCACCAAGCGTCCCGAATTCAATGAATCTTTCACCGGCTACGCTGTCAGCGTCGACACGTTCGGCGCGCACTCGATAAGCGGCGACGCCAATATCGCCGTCGGTGAAGACGCCTCATTTCGCGTAAACGCCATGTATGAGGGCATGAACAATCACCGGGACTTCTTCGATGGCGAGCGTTTCGCCGTCAATCCCACCTTCGCCTTCATGGCGACGCCCGACACGGAAGTGCTATTATCCTATGAATATCTGAACGATGATCGCACCGTTGACCGGGGCGTGCCTTCGGTCACGGTCGCCGATGGCCCGGATAGGCCGCTCGAAGGATATGACAACAGTTTTTTCGGATCAGCTGACGGCAATTTGACGACGCTGGAGGCGCATATCGCGCGGGCGCGGGTTGACCACACATTTTCCGACTCGCTGCGCGGCAACTTCACCGTGCAATACGCCAACTACGATAAGTTGTACCAGAACATTTACGCGGCCGATTTCGACAACACCGTTACTCCCAGCCAAATTACGCTGGACGGCTATCAGGATGCGACTCAGCGGCGAAATCTCATTCTCCAGACAAATCTGATCAGTGAATTTGAAACCGGCCCCGTCGGCCACACCATTCTCTTCGGCGCCGAATATGGCGACCAGGAAACCGCCAATTCGCGCAATGACAATTATTTCACCGACAGCGCCGACGATCAAATCATCATCGATTTCACGGATCCGCTTGTAATTCCTGAATTCGCGTTTTCCACGCCCGTCCGGGACCGGCGATCCGACGTCCGGTTTGTGTCAATTTATCTGCAGGATCAGATTGACCTGACGAACTGGTTGAAAGTTGTTGGCGGCGTTCGCTATGACCGCTTCGAGATTGACGTAGACGACATCGTGGGAAGCAGCCGGTTCAGCCGTACCGATTCCGAATTCACGCCGCGCCTCGGCGCAATACTCAAACCCGCCGATGATGTCTCCTTCTATTTCAGTTACAGTAAAACATTTCTTCCCCGCTCGGGAGATCAGTTTCTGTCGCTGGACCTTGATTCCCAAAGCACGCGCCCGCAATTCACCACCAACAAGGAAGCGGGCGTAAAATGGGATATCACGCCGGACCTGAGCTTTACCGCCGCGTTATTCGACCTTGACCGCCAAAGCTTCACCTCGGTCGACCCGGAGGCCCCCGAACAGCTGATCATAATCGAAGGGTCTGAAACAAAGGGCGTTGAGTTCCAGTTGACGGGCGATGTGACGGAAAATTGGTTTGTGACCGCCGGCTACAGTTACATGGATGGCAGCGTTGAACGCGTCGACGGAAGCGGCAATGACGGCGCCAAGCCCCGCCAGACGCCCGAAAACATGTTCTCCGTGTGGAATATTTTCCAGGCGACGCAGAAGTTGGGTCTTGGTCTCGGCGCCACCTATCAGGACAGCTATTTCGTTACAGAAGACAATTCAGTCGAAGTGCCGGATTTCATTCGCGTCGATGCGGCCGTTTATTATGATGTGAGCGATAAACTTCGCCTGCAGGTCAACATCGAGAACCTGTTTGACGAGGACTACTTCCCCGACGCCCATAACAATAACAATATTTCAACCGGCAAACCGTTAAGCGCCCGCTTCGCCATAAGCGGCCGCCTGTAGAATTGGAAAGGGCCGCGCATAAGCGCGGCCCAAATCCTTTTATTCAAAGGATCGCGATTCCTTCTACCGAAGGGTCACGAGATTTATTACGTCAAATCCGGCGATCAGTCCGCAAGCAGAGGCTGCTCCGACGCGCGTACCTTTCGCAAAGACCCATTAGGCTTCATGAAATCGCTAGACATCGGATCACCTCCTTTTCATTGCTAATACCTGAGGATAACTTTGGGGGCAGTCGCGGACGATTGCAAGGGGGTATTGGTTAACGACACCGTGATTTTGCTCTCGCGGTCTATACTTCCGCGCGGTGAAAGACTCCGCCATGCGTCGGTGCGGGCGTCCTCGTTGTCTTCGGATAGCTTAAGGGCAGCTTCCTGAGACTGCGCACCGCAAGATAGGCGAAACATTCCGCCTCCAGATCATCGCCGCGCCACCCCGCTTCTTCAGCGACGCAGACCGGCGCGTCGAGCCGTTCTTGCAACGCGTTCATTAGCGCGGGATTATGCCGGCCGCCGCCGCACACGATCCACTCGCCGACGGGCTCTGGCAAAAACTTCTCGGACTGATGAATGCAGGCGGCGGTGAACGCCGTCAGCGTCGCTGCGCCGTCAGCCGGCGTAAGTTTTTTTACATATTCGAGCTTGAAGTCGTAACGGTCGAGCGATTTCGGCGGCGTGCGTCTCAGGTAAGGCGCCAGCAACATCATCCGTAGACTGTCTTCGTGGATAACGCCGGAAAGCGCCAGCGCGCCATCCTTGTCCATATGCTCGCCGGTTTTGAGTTCTACCCACTCATCGATCAGTCCGTTGCCGGGCCCGCAATCGAACGCCATGAGGTCGACGCCGCGCGCATCTTTCGGAACGTAAGTGATATTTGCAACGCCGCCGAGATTGATGACGCCCACAGCATGGTCCGGCGGCGGCGCCATCGCCGCGACCAGCGCGCGGTGATAGATCGGCGCGAACGGCGCACCCTCCCCGCCCGCCGCCACATCCGCGAGACGAAAGTCGCTGACGACATCGATACGCGTCTCCCGGGCGAGAACGGCCCCGTCGCCGATCTGCCAGGTCCGCCCGTGCACCGAAGGATCGCGCGAGGGGCGATGCAAAATCGTTTGGCCGTGAAAGCCGATGACGTCGATATCGGCGCGCTTGAGACCGGCCTTTTCCAGGAGGGCCTCTACGGCGGCGACGTGGACCGCCGTCACCTCTCCCGCCGCCTTGCCGATTTCCGCCGCACCGTCACGGCCTTCCAGCGCCGCCTTGATCGCCCGGCGGATCCAGATCTTGAGCTCGCGGTCATAGGGCAAATGGAGAACCGGGCCGGGCTCCACCCGATCTTCGCCGTCGGTTGCCAGGATCGCCGCATCCACCCCGTCAATCGACGTGCCGCTCATCATGCCGATGGCTGTCAGTCTGTCGGCCATGGCCGCCTTTCCCTTGTTGCTAGCGTTCGCGCAACGCCAAGCCTTGCCCGCTTGTCTAAAGGGAATCTTAATCGCCCGACCGGAAAGCGGCAATTCATTGGAAATCCGGGCGGGCCATGCTACGGGGCGCTCTTTCCAAAACCGGCATGCGGCAAGACCGAGACGATGACATATAAATCAGACTTCCTGCACGTTCTCGATGAACGCGGCTTCATCGCCCAGGGCACCAACCTCGAAGGGCTCGACGAAAAAGCGTCGAAGGAGACGATCACCGGCTATATCGGTTTCGACGCCACGGCGAAATCGCTTCATGCGGGCAGCCTCATCCAGATCATGATGTTGTACTGGCTGCAGCAGACCGGGCACCGGCCGATCGCGCTGATGGGCGGGGGCACCACCAAGGTCGGCGACCCCTCGGGCAAGGACACCCAGCGCGCGCTGCTCACCAATGCGGAAATCGACGCCAATATCGCCTCCATCAAGGGCGTCTTCGAAAAGTTCCTCACCTTTGGCGGCGGCCCTGAAGACGCCGTGATGGCCAATAATGACGACTGGCTTTCGGAGCTCGGCTATGTGGAGTTCCTGCGCGACTACGGCGTCCATTTCACCATCAACCGGATGCTGACGTTCGACAGCGTGAAACTGCGCCTCGATCGCGAAAGCCCGATGACGTTTCTCGAATTCAACTACATGCTGATGCAGGCCTACGATTTCCATGAGCTTTACGGCCGGTATGGCTGCACGCTGCAGCTTGGCGGCTCCGACCAGTGGGGCAATATCGTCAACGGCGTAGAGCTTTGCCGCCGCAAGGACGGTGCGGAAGTGTTCGGCCTGACGACCGAACTCCTGACCACCGCATCAGGCAAGAAAATGGGCAAGACCGAGGACGGCGCGGTCTGGCTCAACGCCGATATGTTCGCGCCTTACGATTACTGGCAGTACTGGCGTAACACCGAAGACGCCGATGTCGGCAAGATGCTGGCGCGCTTCACGACCATGCACATGGATGAAGTGCGCCGTCTCGCCGCGCTCGAAGGCGCCGAGATCAACGAGGCCAAAAAGATACTTGCAACCGAAGCAACCGCGCTGCTGCATGGGCGCGAGGCGGCCGAACGCGCGGCCGCAACGGCGCAGGAAACGTTTGAAAAGGGCGGTCTCGGCGGCGACCTGCCGACTATCGAGCTCAGCGAAAGCGACATCGCCTCGGGCGCGGCCGTCATCGATCAGTTCATCGCCGCAGGGCTTTGCGCTTCGAAAGGCGAAGCGCGGCGGCATATCAAAGCCGGCGCCTTAAAGCTCAACGATAAACCCGTCAGCGAGGAACGGCCGTTCGAGACGGGCGATATTCAGGACGGCGCAATCAAGCTTTCAATCGGAAAGAAAAAGCACGCGATTGTGCGGATCGTCTAGCGCACCCGGCTATTGCGGCGTTTCAGTTTCCGCAGGCGCTGATGTTTCCACCGGCTTCGGCGTCGCGTTTTGCGGCTCGAAGATCTGCCGGAACACGCCGGGCGTCAGCGCCGAGAGCGGATTGACGACGACATTCGGCGACGTCCGCCGGCCATTGACAGCGTAGGACACGGCGAGCACGCCTTCGCCTTTCTTGCCGACGAGAATGTCGCCGATAACCGGCGCCGCGCCGAGCACGGAATTTAGCTGATAAACTGGCGCGACAGCGCCTGAAAGACTGATTTCTCCGCCCGCGCCGAGCGCCATCGCCCCATCCGCCGTTAATCCGACAGAGGTCCCCGTCGCGCGAAACTCATCGATTGAAAGCACGCCTTCGCGTAATTCAAAATTTCCGGCGGCCTCAGAGAAATCGATGCCTTCTCCATTCATAAGGTTGTTCAGGCCGTCAAACGAACCAGCGGAGAAAACCCGCGCAAGCAACGGCGCATCGGACACATGAAGATTCTTCGCCAGAACTGAACCGGACAGCCCTTTGTCCGCTGCTGTAGCAAGGTTGACTTTAATTACGCCTTCTCCGCCGCCAATCGAAGAAACGCCGAACACGCCTTTCAGAAGATCGCCGATCGCGCTCGTTGTTGCGGTAATCGATCGTCCTTCACCTGAGGCGTCGCCGGGATTGTCCAGCCTGACGATGAACGGCGCGTCATTGGCGTCGAACGCCGAGAAATCTAGCTTCTCCAGCCTTCCCGCATCGCGCCACAGATCGAGGCTCGCATTGTTGTACTGGATCCCTTCGCGCAAAGCCAAGGCGTCGATTCGCGCGGTGATGCTAACGCCGGCGCCGGGAGAAGCGCTATCATCGCCTTCCTTGTCTCCATTTCCCTTGAGTGACTCCTCGACAAAGGCTCCGGCGTTGAAATAATCGCCGACTGCTGTGACTGCTAACCCGCCCGTCGCACTGCGTCCGGTGTTGATTGACAGATCGGCGGCGCCGTCGAGAAAGAATTTCGGAAACGCCGCTTCAGCGATCCCGCCATTCTCAAACGCCACTTTGCCGATTATGTCTATGCCCTCGCCCTGAATGTTGATGCTGTCGATGCTCGTCCGGGTTTCGGAAAAATCCGCATGAAAGCCGCCGCTGGCCGGAGCGCCAGCTGGCTTGCGCCAGCCGATCGCGTCAATTGACGCCGCCGCGGCTGAAAAATCCGCCTCGACATCAAGAGACGAGAAGGCGCCGAGTGAGCCGAGCGCACGGGCTTTCAACTCCACCGGTCCGCGCAGATACTGGCGCGAAGAAACGCCAAACAGATCGGCGGTCGAGGCGTCGACCATGCCTGCAATTTCGAAACTTGACGGACCGTCTTCCCGGAAGAAGTTCTGCTTCCATACGAAATGCACTGGCGCGTCGGACACGCTGGCGTCGGCGGAAATCGTCACCGAGCGCGGCTTAAGGTCGACATCACCCCTGCCGCCGACAAGATCGACATCGCCGGCGACGCCCGAGATCAGCATGTTCTCGAATGTCGCCTTGCCGTAATAGCGATAATCTTGCGCGGGCACGTCGCGCTTGTTCGGGCGCATGATCTCGAAGCGGGCCTTCGCCTCGCCGCGAAACTGCTCCGGCTTGAGGTTGATTTTCGACAACAGCCGCAACGGCTCCTGATCGAGCACCGTCAGCATCGCTTCAGAATCGCCGACAGCCGAAAAGCGGTAATAGGTCGGCCGCCATTTCGGCACGAAGACGGGAAAATCGACTTCCCCGTCTGAAACCGTAACCTCGCCGATGCGGCCGCGATCGACTTTCAGAAGAAAACTGTTGCCCTTGACGACGCCGTGTCCGGACGCGGCCGTAAGCGGCGTCATGCGTTTTACATAAAACGCTTTTCCATCCGATACGTCGAATTCAATCAGCAGGCCGTCCTCAGGCAGCCCCTCTCCCGGCTTAATGGCGCCAAGCGGTAAATCGATTTTTGCGGTGATGTTTGTGATCGACGCCGTCTCGAGGCGGTCCTCGACCCAGTCGCGCACGCCGAGCGCCGGCCCATATGGCCACAGCTTCAATAGCCGTTCCGGATTGAGAGATCCCGCAACGGCGAGTTCGGAAAAAATTTCGCTTGAAGGCGCTTCGCCTTTTTCATTGCGATGGGGAACCATCATTGAAAAGTCACCGGCAAGATTGATATCGAGCAATGACACATCAATAGAACTGAGCGTCAGCCGTTGCTCATTGACGGTATAGTCCCCGGCGATCGCCGCTTTATCGACTGGCAACGCCTCAGCAAAGAACCCCGGGGCGGCAACCGTCAACGTCTCCCCTTCCAGCCTGAAGCTCACCGACTTTGGATCGCGCACATCCTCGCCGAACGACAGCGCCGCCGCGCCGCGGAGAACGCCGCTTGACCCATTGGCGTCGAATGCGAAGCGTTCAATCGTGAACTCGTTCTTTTTCGGATCGAAAAGGGTTTCCCATTCAATAAACTGAAACGGCGTTGGTTTATCTCCGGCCCTTACAACGCCGTTCTCAAGCCGGCCCGTGAAGCTCGACGACAGAACATCGCCATCCGACGTCAGGGCGATAACGGCGCTCCCCGATACCGGCGCGTCGACAACCGCAGCATCCTCGCCATAGAACATCGTCAACAGGTCGCCGATGGGAAACCGTTCACCGTCGATGTCGAGCGTGATGACGCCGCTTTGCTCTGTATACTGCGCGGTTGCGTCGACAAAGGCTGCGGCGCCGTCAAGATCGATATCGCCCCTGACACCCGCCTCCAGCGTCGCCGCCCGGCGGCGGATGAACACATCCGCATTCTGCGACGTCCAAGAACGGCCGGACGCAACATCCTGAAAGACGATTTCCGCATCACTCATTTCGGCGCTGCTGAACGCGCTTCGAAAGAGTTTTCCGTTGAACACCGGCGCCAGGAATGCCGTCGGAGATTTTGCAGGCTTCCGCCGAACCAGCGGGATTTTCACATTCTGCGCGGAATCGCGCACAATGCTGAACCGTGCGCCCAACGCCTCTATGCGCCGCGGCCCAAGTTTGCCTGCAAGGAAATCGCCGAGCGCGAATTCGAGATCGACCTGCCCGGCGCGCGCCGCTTCGCGATCCTCGCCGTCAACGATTCTCAACCCCGCGATACGCAGCGCATAGACGCCTTCGCCGGAGCCGCGCGCCAGTACGATCGCGTAAATGTCGCTCTTGTGGTTTGCCGGCAAGCGCCGCTCAATCGCATCATTGACGCTTGGTTTGAACAGCGCCAGCGATACCGGTCCCTGTTCGAGCCGCCAGTATAAAAACGCCGCGCCCGCGCCGAGAACGGCGATGAGAACCGCCGCAATCTCCAGTAATACTACCGCGGTCCTCGCGGCGCGTTTTTTCATGCCGAACTCAAGACCGTCGCCGGCCGCCCTATACTGACAAACGCCCCCGCCCCCGGCAGACGTCCAACCCACACGCGTAAAGACAACGCAGACGCCCTGCAAGAGCGCCGCCATATCACGCTTGGGCGATATGGCCTCGCGCGCCGTTCCCGCGTATACCCCTGCGACTATAACGCAAAAAACGGGATTTGATGATGGCGAAACTCCTTGAAACGGGGGTCAGGGCTCCGGCGTTCACTCTTGCCAGCGATATAGGCGGCAAAATCGCGCTCAAGGACTTCAAGGGTGAAAAGGTGGTTCTCTTCTTCTACCCCAAGGATTTGACGCCTGGCTGCACCAAGGAGGCGATCGCCTTCACCGATCATCTGGCGAAATTCAAGCGCGCCGGCGCGGCTGTCATCGGCGTCTCTCGCGACAGCACCGACCGGCACGCAAAATTCCGCGAAAAACACGGGCTAAAGGTGCTGCTCGGATCTGATGAAGACGGCAAAGTCGTCGAAAAATACGGGGTCTGGGTCGAAAAGACCCTCTATGGCCGGAAATTCATGGGTATTGAGCGCTCAACCTTCCTGATCGACGAGAAGGGCGTCATTCGCGAAATCTGGCGCAAAGTGAAAGTCCCGGGCCATGCGGAAGCCGTGCTCGAGGCGGTCAAAGCCCTTTGACCCATACGCTGGCGAGCATGGCCGAGGCGGCAGTGGCGGTGCTGGAGGCCGGACCGGTACGGGAAAAGCTGGCCGCCGCCGGTCGAGCCGCCAAAGCGCTTGCCGACAGCCGGCCGACAGGCGGCGCCAGCACTCCTCCTGACAGGCCCTCAAGACCAGCTCTGCCCTGTCTCGTGCCCCCGGGCGAGGTTCCGCGCCGCCGCCTTGGTACAACCGATGGTCGCATCGCCCTCCTCCACGCCATCGCCCATATCGAATTCAACGCCATCGACCTCGCTTTCGATATGGCCGCGCGCTTCGCCGGAGACGCCGCGGCGCTGGGCCTCGATGGGGCCAGCTTCATGGCGGACTGGTTCGCGGTCGGCGCTGACGAGGCGCGCCATTTCGCCCTGATCGAAGACCGTCTCGCCGCTCTCGGCGGCGCCTATGGCGACTTGCCCGCCCATGACGGCCTCTGGGAAGCGGCGGAAAACACCGCTGGCGATCTGTTGGCGCGCCTAGCAGTCGCGCCACTCATTTTGGAAGCGAGAGGATTAGACGTCACGCCCGGCATGATCGAGAAACTGCACGCCGCAGGCGACCAGGAGAGCGCCGCGGCGCTTGAAGTCATCTATCGCGACGAGGTCGGCCATGTCGCCTGTGGAAAAAAGTGGTTTCACGCCGTTTGCAAGGCAAAGAGCCTCGAGCCGATCAGCACCTTTCGGGACCTTAAGGCGCGCTATTTTAAGGGCGTCCTGAAGCCGCCTTTCAACCATGACGCGCGGGACCGGGCGGGACTGACGCGAGCTTACTATGAACCGATTTGAAACAACTTCTGGATAAGGGACGGCTCAGCCGCTAGGATAAAAAAAATTCACGTTACACCATCACATAACTGTTGCGTAATGTATGAATTTGCGCTGCTATATTTTAAGGGGTGGCAGCGCATAGTCGGGTTGTTGTGCGCGCTAAGGGGCGTTTGTTGAATGAGCCGTCGTACCGGCAAGATGAAGCGTATCTTGAGCCGCCTCTTCAAGGAGCGGCAAATTTACCATCGCAGCGACGGCGTCGTGCATTTTATCTCGATGTCCGCGAAGACCCAGGTGGCGCTGGCGATAGTGCTGCTGGCCGCGATTCTCTGGGTCGCCTACGCTTCGGTGAACGTCGTCTTCAAAGAGCAGATTATCGTCGCCAAGGAGCAAGAGCGCCTTGTGATGCAGACGAATATGTCAAAACGCATCCATGACGCCCAGAAGGCGTATGACGACGTTAACTATCTCAACACCACCATCGAGCGCCAGTTCGACGAGACCATGGACGACATCTGGTCCCGCCACCGGATGCTCGCGAACATGGTCGAGCGCAAATCGGCGATCGATCAGGGTCTCGCCGATCAGGTCGAAGGTCTTTCCGCCGCCGGCGGTCCCAATGGGCAAAAGCCGACCAACGGCAACCGGGTGATGATCGATGTGACGCCGGGCGAGCCGACCCCACGTCAATCGCGACTGTCCGTGCTGCGCAAGGAAGCCGCTCTTGAATCCTCCGCCCGCAGCCGCGCGGTCCAGACTGAAGGCGACGCCGCGAGAGAAGCCATTCAGTCGATGGAGAAAGCGGCCGCTGAGCTTTATACGGAGCAATTACTGTTGCTCGCGTCCGTTGAGGAAAAGGCGTCAAAGAAGATCGCTGAGCTTCGCCAGGTGATTGACAGCACAGGCGTCGCTGCGGATGCGATCCTGACGCCGCCGAAAATCACCAACATCACGCTCGCACAGGGCGGCCCCTTCATTGCGCCAGCCGCCCCTGACGGCACGCCGATAAGGTTTTATCAGCACGCCAATCGCGCCGCGACGATGATCGACGAGCTCGACTCCCTGCAGGACGCCGTCAACCATTTGCCTCTTTCCTCTCCGCTGACAGTCACCCGCCGCTTCACCAGCGGTTTCGGCGTTCGCCGCGACCCGATCAACGGCAAACACTCAAGCCACCATGGCATTGATTTTGCTGCGCCCTGGGCCTCGCCGGTTACGGCTACGGGGGCGGGTGTCGTTATATTCGCCGGAACGAGATCCGGCTTCGGCCGTGTCGTGGAGATCGATCACGGCAACGGGTTCATGACGCGTTACGCGCATATGAGCCGCATCACGGTGAAACGCGGGCAGAAGGTCAGCCTTCACCACAAAGTAGGCGAGTTGGGCTCCAGCGGCCGATCGACAGGACCGCACGTTCACTATGAGGTCCTATTCAAAAAACGGCCGGTTAATCCGCGTCGATTTATTGAGGCAGGTAGATATGTTTTCGAAAGCTAAGACCAACAAATCCGCAGACGCAAAAGCGCAAGGCAATCCCATCAAGGATACGCAGGCCCAGCAAAGCGCAATGCAAGCTTCATCTTCAAAAAGGGCAGGTTCCATGAAGCCATCCGGCGTTCCCTCCATCATCTCCGCCGACGTCGTCATGCGCGGCAATGTCAATTCGTCTGGCGAGATCCAGTTCGACGGCACGCTTGAAGGCGACATTAAAGCCGGCTCCCTCATCGTCGGGGAGAAGGCGCAGGTTAAGGGCGAGATCATCTGCGAAACGATCACCGTTCGCGGCCGCGTCGAAGGCGGCATTCGCGCCCGTTCGGTATCACTGGCTTCAACGGCGCATATTCAAGGCGACATTCTTCACAGTTCGCTATCCGTCGAAACCGGCGCTCATTTCGAGGGCAATTGCCGTCACTCGGACGATCCGCTTTCCGACGCTTCAGCGAAAGACTTCCGCCGGTCGCGTCCGTCATCTGCGCCTGCGCCGCGTCCGGTCAACACTTCCATGGACGACGATGAAGGGGTTCGGGCCTCCGCAAACGACACGCCGTCTTTTTTAAGCTCCGGCCGTTCGCCGCTGCGCTAACCGGAACTTCAGTACTGAATCAAAAAAGGCCGCACTTTTTAAGTGCGGCCTTTTTGCATTGAGAACGCGCGCGTTTCTAACGGCCGCGCAATCCAGAAAGCCCTGAAATCGTCGTGAGGAGGCCGGCGGCGGCGGCGAGATAAGCGCCCCACTGCATGCCCGGCAGACCGACGCCATCAACGGCCATCAAGGTCAACGCCATATATCCGACGGAACCCATCGCCGCGACGCCGGCGGCGATCGTAACCAGACTGGTGAGCCGGCCGATAAAGGGCAACAGGCCGATAATGCCAAGGAGGGCCGCCCCGACCGAGAGCATGGACGCCCAGGACATCATTGTACCAACCGATGTCGAGCTATTGAGTACGCCGTCCGAAGCGCAGTCATCGCCGATTGGCGCTTTCAGGGCGCGCAGGCAATCAACGGCGTTGCCGATGAAATACTCGCCGGAAACCATCTCCATCTTCGTCCCGGTAGCCGCCCCTTTTGATTCCTGAGCGAACATCGGCCCGAAATAGATTACCGCAACGATAGCCAGCGGCAGAAAAATGCGAGTCATAAGACCCCCCTCTTGTCAAAACCCAACGAGCGCGAAGTTTACCCTCTGTTAGAGAGTAAGCCAAGCGGGCGGAAATCCATGGAATTTCAGGCTGAGGACAGGATCGCGGCCGGGCCGCCGGCAGGCCGCGCCGAGGAAATGGCGTTGTTGAGCGCATCGCCGAACCGGTGCAGTTGCTGCGGCCACTGATACCGTTCAAGGCATAAAGCGCGGGCCGCGGCGCCGAGACGTTCCGCTTTCGCCGCGTCGTGCAACAGGGAAACCACGGCTTCAGCCAGCGGTTCAGGATGATCCGCGATCAACAAGTGTTCTCCTGCTTCGCAGACGATGCCAGTCGCCGCAGCATGCGTCGCAACAACCGGTTTCGCCATCGCCATTGCTTCAAGAACCTTGTTCTGAAGACCGCGCGCCACCAGCAGGGGCGCAACGACCGCCTTCGCCCCTTTGAGCCAAGGCCGCACGTCTTCGACGCGACCGGTCACAATGATGCCGGCGGTTCCGTCGAGCGCGCGAATTTTCGCATCAGGCCGCGCGCCGACAATGGCGAAACGCGCTTCCGGCTCGGCGTTGCGGATTAGCGGCCAGACCGTTTCCGCAAAACTCAACACCGCATCGACATTCGCCCGGTAATCCATGGCGCCGGTGAAGACAATGTCGGCGGCGCTGCTTACGGGCTTAAACGCGGCTGCCGGATTGAAATAATCCGTATCAACGCCATTCGAGAACCACCGCACCTCTTTGCGGATCGGCGGGCGGCGATTGAACAGGATCGCTTCGGCGGGCGTAATTGCAAAACTAACATCGCACCAGTTGGCGATCGCATTTTCTTCTTGGGTGAGAAGCTTGGCTTCGCGATGGTAAACCGCACGCATGGGCTGCGACGAAAGTCCCGCATATTCGCGCCACTTCTCAGAATCCGCGTCACAAAAATCAATAATCCGGGGGCGTCCCGGGAGCGCCTCTTTAATGTACTGCGCCATGGTCGATGAGAATGCGATTTCCGCCGCAAGCGGCCTTGCGCGCGCCGCCGCCACGGCCCGGCGCATCTCCGGGTGGTCGTAATAAGCGATGGAAAGCGCCTTGCCGGCCATGAGACCGAATGCACTCTTGATTGTCGCGCGCTTCGGATGCAGCCGAACGAAAGACGCCGATTTGCACATGCCGCGCAGAAAGTCGCGATGCACGAGATCGCGTTCGTCATCGATGAAACAGGCCAGATGCACATCGTAGCGTTCGGCCAGATAAGACAGGAGCCGCCAGGACCTGATCTTGTCGCCCTTGTCCGGGGGATAAGGAATCCGGTGGGCGAGAAACAAAACTTCCGAACGCCCGGTCATGGAAAATTCCGCGCCAGAAGCGGACCGGCCCGGTTGGCGACAGTCAGGGGCAGGCGACGCCAGCCTTTCACGAACATATTGAACTTTGGATTGTTCGGATTGACGTTCGGCGTTTCGGCAGCGGCGATCAACTTATATTGATAGGAAAGCGGCGTCGCTTCGAAGCCCCACAGTTTTTTAAACTGATAAGGACCGCTGCCGACCTTGCTGCGCCCGAAATCGAAAAGCGTTGCGCCTCTCGCTGCAGCCCGGCGCATTAACGACCACATGATCAGGTCCGGAGCGCGGCAGGTCCGCGCTTCCGGAGCGGCCCCGATATAATAAGGCAATACCTTCTCTCGATCATAAAAAGTAAGAAGACCGGCGACCGGTTTTCCCTGATAGTCAACGAAAGAGAATTCAATGTCGCCGTTGAAGGCGCTGGTCAACGCGCTGAGAAATCGTTTCGGGAATATCGGCGTGCCGTGATCGCGTAGCGCCCGGGCATAGAGGGCGTAGAACGCATCGGGGTCATTATCGCAGCGCACGCGCAATTCACCCGACTGTTCGCTTTTCAACGCCTTGCGAATGTCAGCCCGCCGGCGCTTGGGCATCATATTGAAGTTTTCTTCTTCATCCGCCGGCAACGCCTTGCGGAAGACCGCATAAACGCCCTGCTTTTGCGCCCACCCGTCCAAGGGTGCGCCCTCGCCGCGCAATTCCACATAGCGCACGCGCCGTTCCTCGCCGAAACGGACAGCTTCCTGCGCCAGCGCGTTGACGGCTTCATCATCGTCGCCAATCGGACCGCCGCCAACGGTAAACGCCGTTGAGATGAGCGACTGTCCGAGCAGCGGCGCCTTGACGTCGATCAGCGGCAACAGCCCGGCGATTTCGCCCCCTCGTCTCGCCATCAGATAAAGCGGCTCGTAGCCATACGCGTCGGCGATTACGTCAGCCCATCCATAGCGGTGAAAGAAGGTTCCTTCAGGATGACGGGCGACATAACTGTCCCACATCGCGCGCGCTTCACCGCCGCATTGAACGATTTGCAATGGCGCGGACGCCGCGTCCGGTTCAGCCGCGACTTTACAGGCGGCGATGCTCATGCCGTATCCCCTGTTCCGGAAAAACCCAGCGCCTCATCGACCCGCCCCCATGCAAATGCGCCGAGCGCGCGAGAAAGTTTTTTCTCCATACCGCCGAGATTAAGATAGTGTCGCAGCTTTGATCGCAGGGACGCGCTATTGATGCGCGGCTGGCCGGGGTCGATCTCCCATGGATGGAAATAAAAGATTACCGGCCCTTTGAGCGCTCCTTCCGCCTGCCTGAGCAATCTCGTCGAAAGCGGCAGCGGCATGGCGCGGAACCAGCCGCCGCCCGCGCAACTCACCCGTCTCCCCAACAACGTGGCCGTCGCCACAGGCGCTTCGATGAAACCGGCGTTTTTGAGCGGCATATAAGGGTTCTGTTCGCCCTCCGCATCGCCATAGTGATCGTGCGCAATCGGATGCGCGCTTGAGGAATAGACATATCCCGCCTCGGCAAGCGCTTCATGAGCCCATGGCGTCGACGGACCGATGGAAAAACCGGCGGCGCGATATCCTTTGACGGCCGCGCCCGAGATGTCTTCTAGGAGTTTCTTCGTGTGCGAAACGTCGTCCAGAAACGCCGCGCGATCCTGCTGATCGGCTTTCGTGTGGTCGTAACCGTGACTGGCGAGTTCATGGCCGCACGCAACGATTTCGCGCACCAGGTTCGCATCGCGTTCGGCGATCCAGCCAAGGGTGAAAAACGTCGCTTTAACATCGTGGCGGTCGAAGAGATCGAGACAGCGCCGCGTCGCCTCGCCCGCGCGATACTCAAAGCCTTCCCAGCTCCCGCGTTTGATAACGTCTGAGAACGCCCAGACCTGGAAATAGTCTTCGACATCCACCGACATCGCAAAACGCGGCCTTGTCGGAGTTTCGGTTTTCTGCAGGGCGTTCATGGGCGTCCGCCGCCTTCCTGCCGCAACGCCGCTCAGCGCCAGGCGTCGCGAAGCGCGCCGATGAGCGATTCGACGCGCGCAAGACTTGCCGAAACAGCCTGGTTTTTCTCTTCGTGGCGCTTTTTCATATCCTTGAGAGAAAGCCGGAGACGCTGCACGCTTGAATGCGCCTGTTTGAGCTCGTCGCGGGTTTCATTGATCGAATGGATCATGGACTTGCGCCATTCAGCGGGTTTCTTCGCCAATAGCGGCGCCTCCGCACCGCTATCCTTGTCATCCGGTTCCGCGTTCGGCGTTTCCTCTGACACTCCCTCGCCTGCCGAAGCGGCGGCGATTGCGGTCGCGACATCGGTCAAGGTCGCTTCCTGCGGCGGCGCTTCATCCGCGTCCGCATCTTCATCACGCTTTTCCGGGGCCGGCGCTTCACCGGCGCGGCGCGCCCGCAAGCGGTCAAGCACGCTCATCGTCCCGGCGGCGGCCAGGGTTTCGGGTTGCTTCGTCATCTGACGCTCCTCAACGTAACTCTCGCCGCTGGTTTTTTTTTGATTGTCGGCCTTTGGTTCCTGTTTGACTTTTTTCGGTTCGGGCTTTTCCACCTTGCGCACGGCCGGCATGACATCGGGCTTCGGTGCCTCGCCGGATTCCAGTTTTTCCTCGCGCAATTCAGTGATGACGGTTTCAACGACAGCGCCGTCGACTTCATGGCGCTTTTCGAGCGCGCAATAAAGCATCAGGCGATTGCACAGCGTATTGATGCGGCGCGGTCGGCCGGCTGTCTCAGCAAAGATCGCCTCAAACGCCGCATCGTCGAGCACTGGATCCTCTTTCCATCCAGCTACGGAAAGGCGATGCAGAATATATTCACGCGTTTCTTCTACTGTGAGGCTTTCTAGATGGTAGGAAGCGATCACTCGCTGCTTGAGCTGCTCCATGTCCGGCGCTGACATGATGTCGCGAAACTCCGGCTGGCCGACAAGAAACACCTGAAAAAGCGGGGTGCCGTCATAATCAATATTCGACAGCATGCGCAGTTCTTCGAGCGTTTTGTGAGGCAGGTTCTGCGCTTCATCCATGATCAGTAGCACCCGGCGGCCACGGTTAAGCTGATCGAAAAGGTAATCTTCAAAAGCCTCAAGCTGGCCGGCGCGGCCTTCGGTTTCCGGTTCAATGCGGAACGCGGAAAGAATGTGGCCGAGAAGCTCGTCCGGTTCTACATTCGATGTCAAAAGCTGCGCCGCGATAACGTTAGAACGATTGAGCTGGTCAAGTAGCTGGCCGATCAGCATTGTTTTGCCGGCGCCGATCGGCCCGGTAATTACGATAAAACCTTCAGCCTGTTTCAATCCATAATGAAGATATGCCATCGCCTTGTTATGGCTGCGGCTGCCGAAAAAAAACCTGGGGTCTGGATTGAGCCTGAAGGGCGAACCCGACAAGCCGAAATACTCTTCATACATAACTAGAAATCCAGCGTTATACCGACAATCCCCGTGTTTTCTGCATATTCAAGCGTGTCGACCGGAGAGAAACGTTCCGCATGCGAATACTCCGCAAAAACGGAAACATTCTTGTAAAGCTGGTACGAGCCGCCGACCCTGCCAATGACCGTATTCGTAACGCCGTTCTGCGCAGACACGAACGCGCAATCGGCGACTGCGTCGAACATCGGATCGGTTATATCGAGGCCGAAGAACACCGGATTCGCCTCACAGGCGGCGGTGCTGACGGCCGTATCGATATGTCGATAATCGACACCGGCGTAACCGGTCAGCCGGCGCGAAAGCTTGTGCCGGAGATCGAGGCGGAGACCATAGTTTTCCACCTGGCGGAAGCCGAAATCGCTGTCGGAGTAATTGCCGCGAAGTGTGATTTCGGTGCGATCATACAGCGCCGACAAAGCCGCGTAGGCCTGATCGGTGACGGCGACGCCGATGGTCTGCGTCGCGCGGCCGGAAAGTACATTGGAGAAACGGTTCGCCGCTTCGATAACGCTGCGCGGCGAGAGTTCCGCGCCTTCGCGCAACCGGTCGGCGAAATCGAGGGTCTGGGTCTGCACGCCGCGGAACTGGGAATTGATCCCCTGCGCGCGGGTCTGGAAGCTGCGGGACGCGCCGGCCGTAAAGACGAGGCGCTTTGAAAGCTCGTAAAACACATCAGCGTCGATGAAGTCGTCGCCATAGCGTTCGCCATATTCGAAACGCACGCGCGAACGCCTGTTCGGCCGCGCCGTAAAGCCGGCGCGCCAGAATGCGCCGCTAAGCTCGTCGTCATTGAAGAAGAGAGAAGCCGCCTGATCGGTCTCAACCTCGTCATAACCGGCTGCGCCGCTGAGCCCGAAGCGATCCGACAGGGCAAGCTGGGCTTCGCCGAAAACCGAGCCCTGCTTGTATTCAAACTCAGGCAGGACGCCGGAACCGGTTTCTTCGGTCTTGTTGCCGTAAGCGCCGATGCGGAAGCGGAAGCGGTCGAGCTTTGCGCCGCTTTCATAACTTGCAAAGACTTCCTGCGATTGCGAGTCGTTGAGGAAATTGCCGTTGAAGAGATTGTAGATGCTGTCGTCGTCATCGACGAACACCTGCGAAAATCTATAACGCAACTCAACCGCGGACTGATCCGCCATGCGGCGGTAAATGTAAGGACTTGCTGCGTAGGAATGAACATTCGCCTGTTGGCCGCGGGCGCTGGTGATGTTCCCGGAATAGCGGGCGTTGTCGCCGACAAGCTGGCGCGCGGTCTGGCCCGAAACGTCGACGTAAAACCAGTTATCAACCGCGGTGAACGTGCTGGTCACGCCGATGTTCTGGCTGACAACGAAATCTTCGCGGTCGAACATGTAGCCGAGGTCGAGGTCGCCGAGAACGAGCGCCGTCACGCGCGGCGTCGAGACAATCGCGCCGCCGGTGAGCGCCGTCGAAAGGATGTACTCGCTTTCCCGTAGCCCATTGTTCTGAAGGTTGACATTGTCGGTGTAGGTGGCCCGCGTCGAGACGCTCGCTGCATAACCGAAATAATCGGTCTGCATTTTGAGCGGCGGTTCCGGGCTCGTCACCTGCGCCGTGGCGGCGCTGCCGATAAGGCCTGCGCCCACCCCCGCCATCAAAGCCCTTTTGAGGCTCCGCGCCGAATATCTGCCGATCTGTTTATGTCCCATGGGACGCGCCCTCCGCTTTCGCGCCCGACGGCTCATCCGCCGTATCCCCGGGCCCGTAATAATCATATGAACCATAATGTGAGCCGCCCGAGCCGAAGAGGCAACGGTTGAGCATCAGGCTGACATTCGGATTGACGTCAAGCAGCTCGTCAATCGCCGAGGCGACGGCCGGCTCCGGCGTGGCGTTCGCCTCCACCACGAAGATGATTTCATCCACATATTTGGCGAGAATCACCGCTTCCGTGGTCGCCAGGACCGGCGGCGCATCGATGATCACCAGCCTGTCCGGTATTTCCGTGGAAAGCGCCGTAAGAAGCCGTTGACACTCTTCCCCGGCGAACAACTCCGAGACCCGGTCGATCCTGGCCCCTTCGGGCAGGATGGTCAGGGGCGCGCCGACTACCCGGTGCTGCATGGCGTGAAGGTTCATCGCCGGGTTGACGAGCTTGTCGGTGAGCCCCGGCCCTGAAGGTAGGCTGAACCGGGAGCGCACTTTCGGCCTCGGAATATCGGCGTCGATCAGCAAGGTTTCGATCTGGTCTTCAAATGCAAGGCTGAGCGCCAGATTGGCGGCGCTGAACGTCTTGCCCTCGCTGGCCCGGGTCGAGGTGACGAGAATGAGATTCCGCTGGCGGCCGGGCATGCGATAGGCCTGCCGTTCGCCGCTGGCGCGCAAATAACCGAGCCGTCTCAACAACCGACGCTTGACCGCACGCAGTTCTAGCGCAAGCTGGCTGGACGCCGCATCGGGACGGTACATGCCGAGCTCGGCGAGGCGCGCGTGATCAAGCGAAAACGAATGCGGGCGACCGCACGCATCGTTCGCCGGCGCCTCGGCCGGACGTTCTTTAAGAGCGGCGGCTTTCTCAACAACACTCATCAAAGCGCCTCCTTCATTACATCGGCGCTCGCCGCACGGTCCGCCGGAATGTCCGACGGCAGTCGCAACACCGTCAAATAGGTGTAACACGCGCCGACAACGAACAGCGCCGCCATCAGCCCGCCGATCCGCTTGATGTCGCGGCGGCGCTCATTGGCGATGGCGAGCGACGGCGTTTCGCTCAGCGCGCCCAAGATCGGCAGCCCGAACGCCTCCTGCAACTCGCCTGGCTGGGTGTAGCTCTTGTCCAGCAGCGTCAGCAGCACCGCAGCGCCGGCTCCGCCGCCTGCAGCAAGAATGAAGACGCCGATGATCAACAGCATCCGCGGCGGATCGGACGGCACAAGCGCCCGCTCGGGCCTTTCAAAAACCTGATACTCAACGCCGCGCCCCGCAGCCCCGAGATTCTTCGTCAGCTCCAGCCGGTCGCGCCGCGCCAGCAGTTCTTCATAGGTCTTCTGCGTTTGCTCATACTCGCGAATGATCTGCTGCAGTTCCGCTTCGGCGGCGGGCGCCTCGCCGGCGGCGAGATCGAGCGCTTCAAGTTCCTTGCGCAGATTGTCTTCGCGCCGCTCGAGATTGACGATCGAGGCCTGAGCGACGCGCAATTCTGAATTCAGCCGCACATATTCGGGATTGGAGGACATCGAGCCGTCGCCCGCCTCCAGCTGTTCGATGCGCGCCAGCACGCCGCGAATATCGGGATGGCTCTCCTTATACTTGCTGCGCAGGTCGGCGAGTTGCACCTTGAGCTTGTCGAGTTCATCGCCTGATGTCGTCCGCGGCGTCGCCGACAGGATGTTCTGCAAGGTGAGAACGCGGCCCTTGGTCTGTTCAAGTTCGTGGGTCACGCGCTCGAGTTCGTTTTCCTTGATCTCGCGGCGGCGGGTCGTTCCTTGCGTCGAGGCGAGCTCCGCTGCATGTTCGCGCCTGAAAGCAGCGACTGCCCGCTCGTTCGCCGTCAGCTTCTCTTCGAACTGCTCGATCTGGAGGTTAAGCCGGCGCCGCGCGGCTTCGTTTTCGGAGAGGCTGGCGCCAAGATCCTGCTCGATCAACATATTGAGCACGGCGTCGACCACGGCGCGCGCGATCTCCGGATCGCTGTTCTTGTATGAAATGTCGAAATACATGTCGCGCGGGCTGTCGATCTTGATTTGACCCGCAACCCAGTTGACGAGATTTTCCATCTTGGCGCGGCGTTCGATCTGCGATCCCGCCTTGATGGTCTTGTCGAGTCCCGCGCGATGAATAATTTCCTCTACATTCGGACGCGTCAGAAGCTGCATCTGCATGACTTCAACGCGCTGTTTGTAGTCGGGTCGCGCCGTGAATCCGCTGAAGACGGGCTCGAGAATGGTTTCAGTCTGCACGAAAACCTGCGCGCGCGCTTCATATTTATCCGGAATAAGCCACAGCGCGAACCAGCCCAGCAAAGCGAAGGCCCAGGCGCAGGCGATGACGATCCACCGCCGGCGCCACAGGCCGTTTAATTGCCGGACAACCGGGCGAGGCAATTCCGAAATCTGAAACACTACTGTTCGTCCTTCCTCGGGCCCTTAAGCTTTTCCTAAAAGGCGCTTTCCGGGATCAGGATCACATCCCCCGGCAGCACCGGCACGTTTGCCGAAATATTGCCCTTGCGCAGAAGATCATCGAGCTTCAGGCGATAGGACTGGCGGTCGGCGCCCTGACCGCGGATCAGCACCGCCTTGTTACCGGCGGCGAATTCCGTAAGTCCGCCAACCGCAACCATCACGTCGAGCACCGTCATGCCGGCCTGAAACGGAAGCGCCAGCGGTTTTTGCGCCTCACCGAGAACACGCACCTGCTGATCGAAGGTCGAGGAGAAATTGCTGACGATCACCGTGACTTCCGGCGCTTTCACATACTGCTTCAGCGCGCCTTCAAGATCCCGTGCAAGTTGCGACGGGGTCTTGCCTGAGGCGACCATGTCCTCGACCAGCGGCGTCGAGATGCGCCCGTCCGGACGAACCGTCACATTGGTCGAGAGTTCCTCGGCGCGCCAGACAAAGATCTCAAGCTGATCAAGCGGGCCGATCAGATAGTCGGGCGCCGCGGTTGCGGCTTCCGAAGCGGTGTTCGGCGCCGCGGCGAGGTTTTCGCCGCCAATCGAAGAACAGCCGGTAATGATAACGGCGGCGACGACAAGCGCGGCGTTGCGGCAAATCTCAAAAAATCGGGTCATGGTTCCATCCTTGAAGTGTCCGAGAAAACGCCACTTCGGGCGTTATAGGGCGAGAATCCCGCTTTTAGTTTAATGTCTTCGCAAATTCTTTGCCATGGCGGGCCATGCCCCGGACTGGGGATAAAAATCCCCCGTGAAGGTTAATGAAATCAGACGGTTGCTGACCCGCCCAGGCCGGAGGCCCGGAGCATCTGGGTCGCCCACGGAAAGGCTTGCAAAAAACCGCGCATCGCTGATTCGTCGGGCGCCGGCCCCGCTCACCGGCTGCCGAGCCCGAACAGTGCGACTCTCACCGTCATCAGGATGATCAGCAGGTCGAGAAGCGGCGTGAAGTGCCGGATATAGTAAAGGTCGTAGCGGAGCTTTTCCTGCGCGCCCTCGATGGTCGCCGCATATTCATACTTAACCTGCGCCCATCCGGTAATGCCCGGTTTGACGAGATGGCGCTGGTGATAGTGCGGGATCGCTTTTTCGAGATCGGTGACGAATTCAGGCCGTTCGGGGCGCGGACCGACAAAGCTCATCTCGCCGCGCAGCACGTTGACGACCTGCGGAATCTCGTCAATGCGCAGCCTGCGGATGATTTTGCCCACCCGCGTCACCCGCTTGTCGCCGACAGCGGCGAATTGCGGCCCGTCACGCTCGGCGTCGTTAACCATGGACCGGAATTTGTAAACCTCAAAGATGCGTCCTTCAAAACCGACGCGCTTCTGACGGTAGAAGACCGGCCCCCTGCTTTCGAGCTTGATGGCGATCGCCGTCAGCAACAGGATCGGAGCCAAACATAAGGCAAGCCCAAGGCTGGCGGCGATATCGACGGCGCGCTTGAAAACGGAAATATCCGCATGCGTAATCGCCGAAGCGGCGCGCGACACGGCTGAGGCGTCAACCGTATTCAGATCAAGCGCTCCCGAAACCGGCGCGCGCATCGGAACGAGGCGCGCCGCGTGATCGTCCCCGGCAACGCCGACGCCCTCATCAACAGCTGGCTTTAACAGCCAGACGCCAGACCTGACGGCGGCGAACGCCCCGACAAGCGCAACGGCTACTCCATCTGCGAACGCCATCCCCCAACACCTCGCCACGGCTTGCCGCTACAGGGGATCAGGTCTGTTCCATTCCGCTCCCCATGGCGGCGCTGGCGCGGGCGGAGCATCTTTCATGCCTAACAAATGGTTAAAGACGATCGCCCAGGTTGGGGCCGTCACGATTCATGCAACGCGAGCCTCTGAAATCGCGGCGCGGCCCGCTGCTGAACAGTCGAACCCGGCGATACGATGCGAATTCTGGTTTTCACGACGCTCTACCCGAATGCGGAAACGCCCGCCCACGGCGTATTCGTCGAAAACCGTCTGCGCGCTTTTTTGAAACGGCACGACGCCGATGTAAAAGTTATCGCGCCGGTTCCGTGGTTTCCGTCCCGGAACGAGACATTCGGCGCCTATGCGCGCTTCGCCCGTGTCGCAGAAAGAGAACGCCGATATGAAATCGACGTTTATCACCCGCGTTACCTGATCCCGCCGAAAACCGCGATGCATGTGGCGCCGGCGTCGCTGGCGCGCACGTTTCTTGACGCCGCTCAAACGCTTATTGATGGCGGGTGGAACTTCAATCTCATCGACGCGCACTACTTCTATCCCGACGGCGCAGCCGCAGCCGAGGTCGCCGGAAGGCTGAACAAGCCGCTGGTCATCACCGCGCGGGGCACCGACATCAATCTCATTCCGCGCTATGCCGGTCCCAGAAAGAAAATCCTCAACGCCGCGCGCCGGGCGGACCGGGTCGTTACGGTCGCGTCCGCACTGAAGGAGGAACTCGTTCGCCTCGGCGCGCCCGGCGGAAAGATCAGCGTCTTGCGCAACGGCGTCGATCTCAAATTGTTCAGGCCGCTCGACCGCGCGGCAATCCGCAAGGAAATGGACCTTGCCGGGCCGGTCATCGCCAGCGTCGGCCATCTGATCGACCGCAAGGGCCACGATCTCGTCATTGATGCAATCAAGGATATTCCGGACGCAACCTTGTTGATCGCCGGCGACGGCGAAAAACGAGCGGCGCTTGAGGCGCGCGCAGCGTCAGCAGGGATCGGCGGGCGGATGCGCTTTCTCGGCGCCGTTCCTCATGAAGACCTTCCCTGGATCTATAACGCGGCGGACGTACTGGCGCTCGCCTCTTCCCGGGAAGGCTGGCCGAATGTGCTTCTCGAAGCAATGGCCTGCGGAACCCCATGCGTCGCAACGCCGGTATGGGGCTCTGGCGAAGTGATCTGCGCGCCGGAAGCAGGTAAGCTCGCTTTGGACCGCAGCGCCGGCGCGGTCGCGATGTCATTGAAAGACATTCTCGCCGCGCCGCCGGATCGCGTAGTGACAAGGAGCTATGCGGAGCGTTTCTCCTGGGACGCAACCGCGGACGGCATGGCGGCGATATTTTCAGACCTTGTCGAAAAATCTGCAGCGCGCGCCGCCCTCAAGACTGCGCCGGCGCCGTTAAAGCGCGAGCGGAAACCGAAACTCATCGTCACAGTCGACACCGAGGAACGGTTCGACTGGAACGGCTTTGACGATATGAGCTTCGCGTGCTGCGACCCTGCCGATATCGACCGTTTTCAGGAGACTTGCGCGGAAGCGGAAATCGAACCGCTCTACCTGCTCACCTATCCGCTTTTGAAGGACAAACAGACGGCCGCCTATTTCCGCGGCTTGCGCGAGGCCGGGCTCGCCGAATGCGGCCTTCATCTGCATCAGTGGGCGACGCCGCCGGGCGATTTCCCGGGCGAGTATTTCTCATTTCAGAAAAACCTGCCGCGCGCCGCACATCTTGAAAAGCTGCAAACCCTCGCCGCCGCCTTCGAAGAGGCGTTCGGCGAACGCGCCCTCTCCCACCGCGCCGGCCGTTACGGCGTCGCTCCGGAGGATTACGAACTCCTCGCCCGGATCGGCGTCGAATATGATTTCAGCCCCAGCGCCGGTTTCGACTTCTCTTCCCTGGGCGGCGCCGATTTCTCCGGACTTTCCAACGCGCCCTTTATCGCCAATGGCGGCCCTAAAAACGGTGACTGGCGAATTCATGTGACGCCGCTTTGCGGGGCCCGCGCCATCAACAGGACCAGTCTCTTTTTGAAACAGCGCCGGAAGCAATCCGCCTTCAGCGCAGCGCGGCGAAAGCCTCCGCCCATGACGACGCCGATGCGCCTCTCGCCGGAAGGCGCAAGCCTCAACGACCTCAAAGGCCTGACGCGCCGTCTCGTCGCCGACGACACGCCGGTGCTGACATTTACGCTTCATTCAACAAGCTTAACCGAAGGCGCCAATCCTTACGCCCGAAGCAAGGGCGACGCAGACCGCATGCTCGCCATATCGCGCGATTATTTCGCCTGGTTCTCCGGCGAACTCGGCGGCGAATTCCTCTCCTTCGACGATCTGCGCGCTGTCTATGAAAGCGCCGCCTGAGACGGCTTCCCATTTAAGACGCCGTTAAGCATGGACCCGGTAAATTTTGCCTAGAGCTATTGGCAAGGGTTCAGGTCATGATCGCATCCGAAGCGCTTCGCATTTTCTTCGCCTTTATCGCCGTGATGGGGCTGATTGGCGTCGCCGCCCTCGCCGCGCGCAAGGCGGGCTTCGTTTCCGCTTCAGGCGGTTTCGCTCGCAAGCGGCGTCTTTCGGTCGTTGAAACCCTCGCGGTCGATGCGCGCCGGCGCGTCGCCATCATCAGATGCGACGAGCGCGAGCATCTGATCATTCTGGGGCCGGCCAGCGAAACCGTGATCGCCCGCGATCTCGAAACGCCGCCGACGATGGAAGAGCCGGATGCAGCGGCTCAGACCAATCCGTTCGGCGCATTCAGGGCGCATCTGAACCTCGCCGCCAAATCCGCGAATAAAGACGCCGCATGAAAAGACTTCCCGGCATCCTCGTCCTGGCGCTCGCGCTGACCCTCGTCGGCGGCGGCGATGCGGCGGCGCAGACCCTGACCCTCGACATGGGCGGGAACGAGAACACCGGGCTGACCGGGCGTATCGTTCAGCTCATCCTTTTGACGACGGTACTGTCGCTGGCGCCGTCGATCCTGATCATGATGACCTCGTTCATCCGGATCGTCGTCGTCCTGTCGTTGCTGCGAACCGCCATCGGCATTCAGCAGAGCCCGCCCAATCCGGTGATCATCTCGCTCGCCCTGTTCCTCACCGCCTTCGTCATGGCGCCGACTTTCGGCGAGGCTTACAACGCCGGCATAAAGCCGCTGATGAATGAAGAGATCACGGTCGCGGAAGCCTTCCCGAAAACCGCTGCGCCGGTGAAAGAATTCATGCTCGGCCAAACACGGGAAAAAGACCTCGCCCTGTTCTTCGACATGGCGGAAGTCACCCCCGAAACGCCGGAAGCAACGCCGCTACATGTCCTGGTGCCGGCCTTCATGATTTCTGAACTGCGGCGCGCTTTCGAGATCGGGTTCATGATCTTCATCCCGTTTCTCATCATCGACATGGTGATTTCATCGATCCTGATGGCCATGGGCATGCTGATGCTGCCGCCCATCGTGATCTCGCTGCCGTTCAAGCTGATCTTCTTCGTGCTGATCGACGGCTGGCGACTGATTGCGGGCAGCCTTGTTGAAAGCTTTGCGTCGGGTCCGCCAGGCTAGCGCAATCCGCCGCTCATCCCGGCGAAAGTCGGGATATCTTTAGGCCAAGCGCCAAGGTCGTTGACGGGGAGATTCCGGCCCCGCGCGCGAATGCGCGCAGATTATAGTTTGACCGCCTTCGCGGTCGGGCCGGAATGAGCGGCATTCAAGTTCAAATATGCAGCGCGTGACCGAGCGTGCGGAGCGCCGCCTCCTGGAAAGCCTCCCCTTGCGTCGGGTGCGCGTGGATCGTGCCGGCGATGTCTTCAAGCCGCGCGCCCATTTCCAGCGCCAGCCCGAACGCCGCGGAAAGTTCCGCAACGCCGCCGCCGACCGCCTGAACGCCGAGAACGACATGATTGTCCTTGCGCGCGACGCAACGGATGAACCCGTCTTCGGCTTCCATGGTCATAGCGCGGCCATTCGCCGAGAACGGAAAGACCTGCGAGATAATATCGTAACCGGCTTCCTTCGCCTCGTCAGGCGAGAGACCGGCGGAAACGATTTCCGGATCGGTGAAGCAGATCGCCGGGATCGCCGCCTTCACCCTCTACGACACCTACGGATTCCCCCTCGACCTCACCCAGCTCCTCGCTCGCGAGCGAGGCCTGAGCGTCGACACCGCCGGCTTCGAGCAGGCGATGGAAGCGCTGCCCGACGTCGGCCTTCCCGCGATCATCCGCCCCTCCTTCACCCTGGGCGGCACCGGCGGCGGCATCGCCTACAACCCCGATGAGTTCGAGGAGATCGTCAAGGGCGGCCTGCGCGCCTCGCCGACCGACCAGGTGCTGATCGAACAGTCGGTGCTGGGCTGGAAGGAGTACGAGATGGAGGTGGTCCGCGACCGCGCGGACAACTGCATCATCATCTGCTCC
>CAJXLJ010000040.1 GCA_913055785.1 uncultured Parvularculaceae bacterium
ACCAGGCCTGAAGCGCCGGAAAGCCCTCGAGCCGGGCAAACCGCTGCCCCATGTACACCGCCTGCCCCACCGCCACATCCGCCGCCGAGAAACCGCCATCGAGCAGGTAGTCGCGGCCCGTGAGCCGGGCCTCCAGCGCGGCATAGCACTTGCCCACCCGCGCGGCCTCAAGCTTCATCACCACCGGGCTGCGCATGTCGTCGTCGTAAAGCATGAGGTGCTGCTGCGTGAGGGCCGCCAGATGCTGGCTGATCGTCTCCGCGAAGTGCAGCCAGATGAGCCAGCTCGCCCGCTCCGCCTCTCCCGGCGTTTCGGCGGGCAGCGGCAGACCGGCCTCTTCCGCCAGGCGCTCCACCGCTTCGTAAAAGGTCAGCCGCTGGGTCTCCTGCAGGAAGGAGATGATGTCGCCATGCTTGCCGGACGAGAAGCAATGGTAAAAGCCCTTCTGGTCGTTCACGAAAAAGGACGGCGTCTTTTCCTTGGTGAAGGGCGAAAGCCCCGCCCATTCATTGCCTTGCTTCTTGAGCTTCACATAACGCCCGATGACGTCCGAAGGCCTCAGCCGGCTCTTCAGCTCATCGAGAAAATCAGGCGTGAAACGGACCATGGGGCTCAAATCGGTTCGGGCGGCGGACAATGGCGAGATATAAGGGCAACAGCCGGGAGCGCATAGATTGCGTCTTAACCGCTTTTCCCCACACCCCCCTTGCTTATTGCGAAGAAAACGCGCAACTCGCGCCCCCATGACGCAACGCACAATACCATTACGCAATATCGCCATCATCGCCCATGTCGACCATGGCAAGACGACGCTCGTCGACGAGATGCTGCGCCAGTCCGGCGCGGTGCGCGAAAACGCCGAAATGGCCGAACGCGCGATGGATTCCAACGACATCGAGCGCGAGCGCGGCATCACCATTCTCGCCAAATGCACAAGCGTTTTATGGGAGAATGGGCCCGAACCCATCCGGCTTAACATCGTCGACACGCCGGGCCACGCGGATTTCGGCGGCGAAGTCGAGCGCATTCTCTCCATGGTCGACGGCTGCCTTCTGTTGATCGACGCCGCCGAGGGGCCGATGCCCCAGACCAAATTCGTGCTTTCAAAGGCCCTCGCGCTGGGTCTTAAGCCAATCGTCGTTCTGAACAAGGTCGACCGCCCGAGCGCCGATCCCGACGCAGCCCTCGACGCCGCCTTTGATCTGTTCGCAGCGCTCGGCGCCTCGGATGAGCAGCTCGACTTCCCGGTGCTTTATGCGGCGGGCCGCGACGGCTGGGCGGCGAAGTCGCTCGATGATCCACGCGAAAACCTGACGCCATTATTTGAAACGGTCGTCGCGCATGTGCCGCCGCCGCCCGTCGCATCAGCAAGCGAGGTCGAACCTTTCCGGATGCTGGCGACGACGCTCGAAGCCGACCCCTATCTCGGCCGCCTCCTGACGGGCCGCATCGTTTCCGGCCGCGCCAAGCCCGGCGTTACGATGAAAGCGCTCTCCCGCGACGGCGAACTCATCGAACAAGTGCGCGTCTCGAAAGTGCTCGCCTTCCGCGGCTTGAAGCGCCAGCCTGTGGATGAAGCGCTTCCCGGCGACATCGTCGCCATCGCCGGTTTCTCCGAAGCCTCGGTCGCCGATACGCTTTGCGATCTTGCGGTCAACGAAGCCCTCCCCGCGCAGCCGATCGATCCGCCGACCCTCTCGGTGACTATTGCAGCGAACGACTCGCCCCTCGCAGGCCGTGAAGGCGACAAGGTCCAGTCGCGGGTGATCCGTGAACGGCTGATGCGTCAGGCCGAGGGCGATGTGGCGATCTCGGTCAAGGAAACCGAAAACAAGGATGCGTTCGAGGTCGCCGGACGCGGCGAATTGCAGCTCGGCGTGCTGATCGAGAATATGCGCCGCGAAGGTTTCGAGGTCGCCGTCTCGCGCCCGCGCGTCGTGACGCGCACCGACGAGAGCGGTCAGCTTCTCGAACCGATCGAGGAAGTGGTGATCGACGTCGACGACGATTATTCCGGCGTGGTCATCGAAAAGCTTTCCCAGAAGAAAGCCGAACTGGTCGAGATGAAACCGGCCGGCGCCGGCAAGACGCGGCTTACGATGCACGCCCCGGCCCGCGCGCTGATCGGCTATCACGGCGAGTTCCTCACCGACACGCGCGGCACCGGCGTCATGAACCGGTCCTATCTCGAACACGCGCCGCACAAGGGCGCCATCGAAGGACGCCGCAACGGCGTTCTGATTTCCAATGGCGACGGCACGGCGGTGCCTTACGCCTTGTGGAACCTCGAAGAGCGGGGCGTCATATTCATCTCGCCCGGCGAAGCCGTCTATGAAGGCATGATCATCGGCGAGAACGCGAAGTCCGACGATCTCGACGTCAATCCGCTCAAGGCGAAACAGCTCACCAATATCCGCGCCGCCGGCAAGGACGAGGCGGTGAAGCTGACCCCGCCCAAACGCCTCAGCCTCGAACAGGCGATCGCCTATATCGGCGACGACGAACTGGTCGAAGTGACGCCGAAATCGATCCGCCTCAGAAAAATCGCCCTGAAACCGCATCTTCGTAAGAAACGGGCGAAGGAAACGGCGTAAGCGCTTTTTCCATTTGCGCTTTCCCGTGTTTCCTTGACCACACTCACGGTTTAGCTGAAGAGAAGAAGCCGAAGCGCCACAGGGGCTCCGAAATGCTGGTTTCTATCGTCACGCCGTTTTTCAACGAGCAGGATAATGTCGAAACGCTGCATGCGGAACTGAACACGGTTCTCGCCGCTATCGACGCCGAGTTCGAACTGATCTGGATTGACGACGGCAGCCGCGACGAAACATGGGCGCGGATCGAGGCCTGCCGGGCGCGCGATCCGCGAATCCTCGGGCTGCGCCTCAGCCGGAACTTCGGCAAGGAAGCTGCGCTCTCGGCCGGCATCGATTATGCGCGCGGCGACGCGGTGATCCTGATGGACGGAGACCTGCAGCATCCGCCGGACATGATCCCGAAACTGACCGGTAAACTCGCCGAAGGCTACGACATGGTCTATGCGGCGCGCGACGGCCGCAAACATGACGGCGCCGCAAGGTCGCTCCTCAGCCGCCTTTTCTATTTCATCTGGGAGAATTTTGCGGACACGAAAATCCCCGCCGATTCCGGCGACTTCCGGATCATGAACCGAAAGGCGGCGGACGCCCTTAAGAGCTTGCGCGAACGCAACCGGTTCATGAAAGGGCTTTACGCCTGGGTCGGTTTTGAACAGACCGCGATCCCTTATGAGGTTCAGCCGCGCCGCGCCAACAAGAGCGCCTGGTCGTTACGCACGCTGATGTCTTACGCCCGGCTGGCGTTCATCTCCTTCAGCGCCATTCCCTTGCGCATCTGGACGAGCATCGGCGCGATCATCGCCCTCGCCTCCATCGGCTATGCGCTTTACATCATCGGCGAGACCTTTATCCGCGGCCGCGACGTTCCCGGTTACGCCACGACGATTACGGCGATCTTCTTTCTCGGCGGCGTGCAGCTCTTCAGCATCGGCGTGCTCGGCGAATATCTGGCGAGCGTGTTCGACGAAGTGAAATCCCGCCCGCTTTATATTGTCAGCGAGAAACGCGGAGGCGGGCGCGAATGAAACAGGCGGACGCCGCGCCCGCGCTTAACGCGCTGTGGACGAGACTGCGCGCATTCCAGAAATTTGCGCGGTTCGGCGCGGTCGGCGCCGTATCGACGTTCGTCCATGGCGGCGTTCTCGCCTGGTTAGTCGAGAGCGCCGGCGCACATCCGACGCTCGCCAATGTCGCGGCGTTCATCGCCGCGTTTTTGACGTCCTATTTCGGCCACTACTACGTGACCTTCAGATCGAACCGGCGTCATCTTGAGTCGGCGCCGCGTTATCTCGCCGTCGCGCTGGCTGGTCTCACCAACAACACCGCGATCTTCCTGCTTGTCGTCAACGCCCTGAAAATCCATTACGGCTTCGCCTTCGCGCTCGCTATCGTCACGACGCCGCTGCTTGTCTACGCGCTCTCGCAGCGTTTCGTGTACGCCGATGAAACATCGGCGGCGCCCGATCCGACGGTTACGGCCGTAAAGAAAAGCCTTCTGCAACTCTCACCCGGCATCGTCTTCTTCCTCATCACCACCGGCTATGCGCTCACGCATTACTACCGGGCGCCCTATGCGGACCAGTGGTATCAGGTGATGCTTTACATGAAGATGGACGAAGGGGCGCTGACGCTCGCCGACCTGTTCGTGCTTCACGGCGCGCATTTCCACGCCAGCGCTTATGTCGTGCTGCTGTTTCTGGCGAAACTAACCGGCATGAACCATTTCTGGGAAGTCGCGGCGTCGCTGCTTATCAGCGCGGCGGGTTTCGCCGGGTTGCTCAAGATCCTGTTCCGCGCCGCCCGCCAATACGATTATGCGCGCAGCCGCATCTGGATCGTCGGGGTCGCAGCGCTTTTCTGGTGGTCGCTCGATCAGGCGACAAACTGGATCTGGGGCTGGCAGGTCGCGGTTTCGATCAACACCGCCGGCGCTGTCTGGTGCGTCTACTGGCTGACCGCGCCCGATCTCAACTGGCGCCGTCTCGCCTCTGCAGCGGCCGCCGCCGCGCTCGCCCTGTCCGCATTCGCGACTGGCGCGGCGCTCCTGCCGGTCGGGCTGTTCGTTCTGCTGATGCAGCTGTTTATCACGGACGAACGCAATGCGCGTTCGAAAACGCTCGGACTTCTTGCCGGGTGGCTCGCTGTCTGCACGGCTTTTGGCGGCGCCTTCGTCTACGCAAATTATTTTTCCGGCGACACCTACGCCAGCGAAACGGTTTCGAACCCGGTCAACTGGCGAGCGATCATCGGCCTGTTGCTTTATATACAGAACTTTATCGCCAATGCGGTCATCCACTTCTCCACGGAGGCGGCCTCCCCGGTGTTCGCGTTAAGTCTCATTGTGTTTGGCTATGTCATCTGGCGGAATATCAACCAGGAGCCAGGCGTTTCGGGTATGGCGCCGTTTCTGGCGCTCGCGGCCTATGGCCTCGGCGCGGCCGCGCTGACCGGTCTCGGACGGCTTGGCGAATTCGGCGCGGGACAGGCTTTCGTAAGCCGCTATATCAGTTTCTCGAATTTCTACTGGATCGGCCTCCTGTGCCTGTTGATGCTACTCTATCGCCGCGCGCCCTCGACCATTCGCCAACAGCGCGCGGCAGTTGCATTTCTCATCGCCATGTGCGTCCTCAAATTCGGCAATGTCGCGAATGTCACGACGCAATTGAACGACCATGTCAAGAAAAGCCGTGAGACCGCCGCAACGATCGCCGAAACATGGCCCGAAACGGATCCGGCCCTGTTTTACGAATTCGCCGCACCGCATCAGAAAATCGATACGAAAATCGCTTTCATTGCGGAACACGAGCTAAGCCTGTTCCGGCATCGCGCGCGCTGAGCGCTCATCTCGATTGCGTGACAGCAGCGAGTCGCGGCGCGGCCTTTTTCGTCTTTCCCCTTATCCCGAAGAACAGACGAAGTAACGGAATGCGCTTGAGCAATTCGTAACCGGCGGCGCAGCCGATCACCGTAATCGCCGTCACCAGCAAAAACTCTGGCCACACGCCGAGACGAAGTTGCGTCAGATAAAAACCAGCGATGATGATGATGGTCTGGTGCAGGATGTAGTAACAGAAGACGGCGCCGGTGAAATAGCGAAGCGCTCCTGACGGCCGGTTGAGATAGCGCTGCGCCAGCGCAAAGAGCGCAAGGATGAACGACCAGGCGTAATAAACCCCGACCACGCGCATCAGCGGAACCGTGACAGCCCGCCATTCGGCATCGAATACGATTTCACCATGTTCGCGCACCCAAAGCCGCAATACGCCCAGCCCGATGACGAGAACAACAGCCATCGGCAGCGCCGCATCAACCGACCGCCAGAACCGTTGGTTTTTCGCCGCGAAATACCCGACCAGAAAAATCGTGAACCGGTGCGCATGGTTCGCCCAGTCATTTACCAGGTCGTGGGTCGTGGGAAAATGCGGCGACAGGAATTGTTCGTAGAGAATGAAAGGGACCGCGATGATCAGCAGCAGGCGCAACGGCCCGCCCGTCATCGCCGCGAACAGACGCCCGCCCGCGCCTTCCGCAAACCGGCGCAGGAAGGGCAGGAACGGCGTGATGACTAGAATATAAACCAGGAGATAAACAACATACCAGAGATGGTTCCAGGTCGGCGTGATCATCGGGAAGAGTTGTTCGAGATTCAGATAGTCTCCCCAGAACGCCATGTAGCCGGGCTCGATCAGGCCCGCCTGCCGAACCTGGAAGTAAGACTGCGGCGCGACCACGACGATCATTCCGGCAAGGATCGGCAGGCCGAGCCGGAAGGCGCGCGATCCGGCGAAACGCCAGAGCGAGGGCGCCTTGTCAGTGGCGAAGCGCACGGCGGCGCCCGATATGAAGAACAGCAGCGCTAGCCGCCAGGGATTAACGATCAGCATCAGCGGCTCAGCGGCGGGACCGGCGTAAGCGCTTTTTACATGCCAGCCCCATGTCACATAAAACATGCCGATGTGGTAAAAAATGAGGAGCCCGAAGGCGATCGCTCTCAGCCAGTCGAGATCGTAGCGCCGCCCGTTCGGCGCTGAAAACGCGCCGCCATTTAGATCCGCAATCGCCATGTCGCATCCTCTTGTGTGTCCGGTCGAGATGTGGCCGCCCTCGCTCATCCTCGCCAGCGCAATGGGACATCCTGCGGGCTGCTTGTGATAAAACGCCGGAAATCAACGGTTCCGGGGACGAACGGCGGCGGCGGGGGACATGTTGCGCCCGCCCGCGGCGCAAGTTTAAATCCCCGCCATGACGCATGAGCCACCGAAGATGGCGAAGCCCCTGCTTTCCGCCAGCACCGACCCCCGCCGTGACGACATCGCTGCTGACCGGGGCATGTTCCTGTGGGTCGCGATGTTCATGCTCGCCAGTCTCACCGTGGATCTGTTGTCCGCAGCAACCGAACTCAGCCGCGACCATAGCGACTTTCCCGTATCCAAGATCGTGATTTACGAAACGACCGGATACGCCGTCTTTCTGGCGATGTTCCCGATCATCGCCTGGCTCGCCTCGAGAGCGACGCCGGGCCAGCACGACTGGCGCTTCGTCGTTCCTTTCCACATCGCGGCGACGATCCCGGTCTCAATCATTCACATCATCGGCATGGTCGCCATCCGCAAGCTCATTTTTCCGGTGATTTACGGCTACCCGTACATCTTCACGAACAATCTGGTGCGCGATTTCTTTTATGAGTACCGCAAGGATGCTTACGGCTACGCCCTGTTCCTGTTTCTGATCATTTTCGGCCGGCAGCTTGCGCAACAGCGCCGCGAGCTTGCGGCGGCGCGGGAAGACGCCAAATCCTCAAAGAAGCTGACCCTGAAATGCGGCGGCCGGTCTATTCACATCGCCGCCAGCGACGTGCGCTGGGTCAAATCCGCTTCCAATTATGTGGAAGTCGCCGCGAACGGCAAAACCCATCTCGCCCGGGCGACGCTCTCGGCGATCGAACGCCAGCTCGCCGACGCCGGCGCCCCGGCGGCGCGGGTGCATCGCTCATGGATCGTCAATAAGGACCATATTGCGGAAATACGCCCGACCGGCGAAGGCGATGTCAGGATCGAAATGAGCGACGGGGAAATCGTTCCCGGCAGCCGGCGGTATCGCGACCGGCTGCCCGGCATGTCCTAGCTCAAGGAGTCTTTCATCAGCTTGCCGGCGCGGCCGAAATCCATGGAGCCGGTGTAACGCTCTTTGAGCGCGCCCATGCATTTGCCCATATCTTTGAGGCCCGAGGCTTCATATTCCTCGATAACGCCTTCGACCGCCGACTTGATCTCGTCGTCGGAAAGCTGGCGCGGCATGAACTGCTTGATAACGGCGATTTCGGCCCGTTCCTGTTCGGCGAGTTCCGGCCGGCCGCCGTTTTCGAACGCGGCGGCGCTTTCCTCGCGTTGCTTCACCATTTTGGTAAGCAGCGCGAGTATCTCGTCTTCTGTGACGCCGTTGCAGCGGTCCTCTGCACGCGCGGCGATATCGCGGTCCTTGATCGCCGCATTAATGAGCCGCAGCGTCGAGACGCGCAGCTTGTCTTCTTTCGATTTCATGGCGGTTTTCAGCGCCAGATCGATTTGCTCTCTGAGCATTGGTGATTCTCCAAACATCATCCCGGAGCGGTGTCGCAAACTTCGCGCCAGCTTTGGTGTCCAAATTTAGTCGGTTGTTTTCGGTGGATAATTTCAGTCTTATCCGTTGTTGACCCATAAGGGCCCTTCGCATAGCTTCCGGCCAATTTGCGCGCGCGTCAGCCCGGCTTTTTCGGGGCCCAAGCGGCGTCGCTCCAAGCAACAAAGCCGGGAAGAGATATTCATTCATGAAGATTAGTCAAGCGCCCCGAAAAACCCCGACGGCGGCCCTTATTTTAGCTGATGGAACAGTCATTTACGGCGAAGGGCTGGGCGCGCCGGGCGAGGCGGTGGGCGAAGTCTGCTTCAATACGGCCATGAGCGGCTATCAGGAAATCCTGACCGACCCCTCCTATGCGGGCCAGATCATCACCTTCACCTTCCCTCATATCGGCAATGTCGGCGTCAACGCCGAAGACGTCGAGAACGCCGGCCCGGCGGCGGCGACCGCGGCGCGCGGCGCCGTCTTCCGGACGAACGTCACGAGCCCCGCGAACTATCGCGCGCAGCTCGATCTATCCGCCTGGATGCGCCGTCGCGGCATTATCGGGATAGCCGGCGTCGATACGCGCGCGCTCACCGCGCGCATCCGCGAGCTTGGCATGCCCCACGGCGTCATCGCCCATAACCCGTCAGGCCGCTTCGATGTCGAGACGCTGGCGAAGCGCGCAAAGGATTGGGAAGGCCTTGAAGGCCGCGATCTCGCGAAAGACGTGACGACGTTGCAGACTTACGTTCATGACGAAACCGGCTGGGAATGGCCCGGCGGTTACGGTCATCACACAGGCGCGGGCCCGCATATCGTCGTCATGGATTTCGGCGTCAAACGAAACATCCTTCGCCGTCTCGCCAGCGAAGGCTGCCGCGTGACGGTCGTCACGGCGACGGCGAGTTACGAAGAGATCGTGGAGAAAAACCCCGACGGCGTCGTGCTCGCCAACGGTCCGGGCGATCCGGCGGCGACCGGCGAATACGCCGTGCCGGTGATCCGCAGGCTGATCGAAGCGAAGGTTCCCATTCTCGGCGTCTGTCTCGGCCACCAGATGCTGGCGATCGCCGCCGGCGCCAAAACGAAAAAAATGGCGCAGGGCCATCACGGCGCCAACCATCCGGTGAAAGACCTCTCGACCGGCAAGGTCGAGATCGTTTCCATGAATCACGGCTTCACCGTCGACCGCGACACGCTCCCCGACAATGTCGTCGAAACCCATGTCTCGCTGTTCGACGGCACCAATTGCGGCCTCGCGCTGAAAGACGCCCCCGCCCTTTCCGTCCAGCACCACCCGGAAGCCTCCCCCGGCCCGCAGGACAGTTTTTATATTTTCAGACGGTTTGTGAGCGGGCTGAAGGCGGCGTAGAAAAATATACCCTCAATGCACAGGGCAGACCCGTCATATTGTCTCGCAAATTGAATTTCCAAGAATTATTATATTCTCTAAATTTATGAGCGTGAGAATAACAACCATCGATTGATCCAAAGTCTAAATCAGGCATGGTTGTGATATAAGTCTACATAGGCCGGGAAGATGTTTCGACTAATAACGACAATTATACTTTCGATCATTTTGCAGGCTTGCGCTACGCCCCTGCCGAAAGCCACAGAGGAAAGCACATCACTCGTAGACAGTTCTTCGTTTTGGGCTGTCCGCTCCGTGTTTGCGGGACCGGTCGACGATGAACCAGTCCTTCGCATGAAGAAACACATGTTTGAGATCTACACTGAATGCTTTATTCGGAAGTGGGTGTATTATTTTGTCGATGGCGCAGTGGAGATAAACAACCTAGCTGAATCTGGCTACTATTGCGAGAAAGAGTCATCTCCAACAATTGAGAAACTCGATCAAGCGCTATTACAAGCGACTTCCGCAACAATACGCAATGACCAACTCAATCTATTCGACGAGCTGGGCCGTCGAGTTCTGGAGGCCGATAGATTACATCCCTCAGGATTGGAATATATAGATTGGGTTATTGTTTCCTATTTCGATGGCAAGTCGCTGGTAAGATTCCCCGACCCGCAAGCGACAAGAATGCTATTTGTACATGGCCACCTAATGGGTAGCCCCGGTTGCGGCGATTTTGCTGGTAGTGGTTATTCTCTAGACGGTTCTCATATTACTTTCGATGGCCTCACTGTGATACTTTTAGGATGGTGCACAGAAGAACATGTGAAGTATAAGGGGTTCGTGGTGGGCGCTTTATCTAAAGTTCGGCGATTTGAGAGAGCTGGTAAAAAAATTGAATTGTATGATCAATCAGGACAGTTGCAGGTCGTGTTGGCGCCTTTTGAAAATCTTTGAATTAGATATCTAAAACACCAAGGACTAGCTCCTAGAATAACTGCTACGCACCACATCTCGGCAACCAACAAACCGCCCTATCCGCTCAAGCTCGGCGTCCAGTTTCTTCAGCCGCGCAGGCGTCGCCTTAACGCCCTCTTCCCACCAGACGTTATGAATATCGATACGGCCCGCCTTGCGGTCGGCTTTCGCTTCGATGCGCCCGACGAAGCGGTCGCCTTCCAGCATCGGGTAGATGTAATAACCGTATTGGCGTTTCGCCGCCGGCGTGAACATCTCGTTGCGATAGTCGAACCCGAACAGGCGCAGCAGGCGGTTGCGGTCGCGGATGACCGGATCGAACGGGTTTAACAGCCGCAAACGGCTGGTCGGCGGTTTCAGCGCGTCAATACGCGCCTCAATATCTTCCGGCGCCAGCGCTTTTAGATAGGCGCCGTCGGCGGTTTTGATCTCCACATCCACAAGTTTCTTTTTATTCTTCGCTGCCCATTTCCTGACTTCCGCAAGATCCGCCGCATCCCAGAAGCGCATGATGTCGCCTTCGCTCCCGAAGCCGAGCCGTTCGAGCGCATTGGCGCACAGCCAGTCGACCTGCTCAGCGTCGCTGATCGCCTTTTCAAGAATATCAGACGGAATGACCTTTTCCCGTACGTCGTAATATTTGATGAAGTTACGCCGGTGACAGGTCGCAAGGACGCCCGCATACCAGAGCCCGTCGAGCACGAATTTGTGGGGCGGCCGCGCCCAGGCGTGATCGCTCTTTGAAGGTTTCGCTTCAAAGTCTTTCGTCGAGAGCGGCCCCGCTTGCGCGACGCGGTTCAATATCCTGTCGCGCTCTTTCTTGGGCGGCATGAAATCGCCCCATCGGCTTTTCATGACCTTCTTGCGCATCCGCTCGAACTGCCGCCGCCAGTAAGGGTAGAACTTCATCGGAATGACTGACGCGTCATGGGTGAAATGCTCATAGGCCGCGCGCGCCTTGACGAGATCGTCAAGCATCTCCTCGCGATAACGCTGGCAGCGCGACCACAGAATGTGGTCATGGGCGCGGGCGACGATGCGGATCGTGTCAAGCTGCACGAAACCGAGCCGCTCGATAATGGCCATCAGCGCTTCCGGCTTCGCGGGACCGGTCGGCGTTTCGCTGAGGCCCTGCCGCTCCAGCCACAGGCGGCGCGCGTCGCGATTGGAGATTTCGAACCTCATGGCCCGCATTGATGCCGGGAGCGTTTGATGAGTTCAACTGCTAAACGCGATTTGCACCGGCCCCCGCCCCGGTTAGGCTCGCCAAATGACACGGGAAAACATGCGAGCGCTGTTCGAGAGCATCACCGACACCGGCTTTACGAAGGCGTCGGGCTTCAAGGTGCGCGACTTCGAGACCGGCAAGGTGACGCTGGAGACGAGCCCGCGCGAGGAGTTGACCCAGTTTCTCGGTTACGTCCATGCGGGCGTCGTCACGGGCCTTGCCGATCACGCCGCCGGCGCGGCCTACGCCTCGACCCTGCCCGAAGGCAAGGTCTGCCTCACCATCGAACTCAAGATCAATTTCATGAAACCGGCGGCCGGCGAGAAACTGGCGGCGGAAGCGCGCGTCATCTCTCCCGGCAAATCGATCGGCGTCGTTCAGTCCGACGTCTATGGCGAGACCGGCGGCGAGCGCGTTCACTGCGCGACGGCGATCGTGACCTTGCGCGCAGTGGCCATGAGCTGAGTTTCGGGCTATCTCAGTTTCCATGACCAACGCCCAGCCAGCGCCGCCCTTTTCCGTTCGCGTCGTTCCCGTGACGCCGCTCCAGCAGAACTGCTCGATCGTCAAGGCGGCGTCCGGCAAGGCGGCGGTGGTCGATCCCGGCGGCGAACCGGAAAAGATCATCAAGGCGGCGGAAGAGTTCGGCGCGAGGATCGAACAGATCTGGCTCACCCACGGCCATCTCGATCACGCCGGCGGAGCCGAAGCCGTGAAACGCCACACCGGCGCGCCGATTATCGGGCCCGAAAAAGAAGACACGTTCTGGCTCGACGCCATCGCCGACCAGTGGGCGCAATACGGTCATCCCGGCATGGGCGAGAACTGCAAGCCCGATCAATGGCTCCATGACGGCGACACGCTCGATCTCGACGGGATCACGTTCAATGTCGTCACAACGCCCGGGCACACGCCGGGCCATGTGGTGATCTACCATCAGGGCGCGAACATCGCCTTTGTCGGCGACGTTCTATTCGCCGGCTCGATCGGCCGCACGGATTTTCCGCGCGGCGACCACCAGACGCTGATCGACTCCATCACGCAGAAACTCTGGCCGCTCGGCGATCTGCAGTTTGTCCCCGGGCACGGGCCGGTATCCAGCTTCAATCGGGAGCGTCAGAACAATCCCTTCGTCGCCGACAGGATCACCGGTTATCAGGGCGCCGAAAAACAGGCGGCGAACGAAATCGACCAGAAGCTGTCGAAGCGCTGGCAGTAACCCGGCGAGATTATTCTTCTTCGTAAGCGTAAATCGTTTTGAAATGGATGACGTCGCCGAAAGGCGAGCCGTCGCCATCGGCGGCGTTTACTGCTGCGTGAAATTCGACGTTGTCGACTGGCTCCGCCGGCGCGCGCCATTGCACCGCCCATATCGGTTTTCCTTCGCCAAGGAAGGGCTGTATCGACCTGACTTCACCGCCCCTGCTTTCCAGCAATTCGCCGCTATCGATGAACTGGCCGGCGCTCGCAGAAAGCTGGAACCCCGCAACTTTGCTTTCGCCATCAAAAACGAGATAGATTTTTTCGGTCTCCCCGGCTTTGACTTGCGAGAGCGGTTTCGAGAATGAAAGCTTCACCGCGGCTGAATCCATCACCGCTTCGCCGTCAAAATGGCAGGATGCGCAGCTCTGCGGGCTCTCCGGATCGGTCGAACCCCAAGGGGCGCCGTCGGGATAAGCGATCGCCGGCGCGGCGATGAGCAGGCCGACCGCCAGAAATAGTGCGCCTCGATCCAACCCTTTCATACGCCTTTTCCTGCCATCCTATTGCGCTCATTCCGGCGAAGGCCGGGATCTCCCGAGTAACCGAACGAGATTCCGGCTTTCGCCGGCATGAGCGGCGTAATCCGGTTCAATCCGTCAGCGGCGGCTCGACAATCGCACGGCCGACGAAATTGGTGTCGGTTCCGAACCACACTGCGCCGGTCGGCTCATGATAGTGCATGTGACGAATGGTTCCGCCGCCGGAGGGCACTTCCGTCAATCCGAAGAACGCCTCCGTCGCGGGATCGAAGCCCATGAAGACGTTCGGCGACACGCCGGTCGCGACCATCCACAACCGGCCTTCGGAATCCGACGCCATGCCATAGGGCCGCGCGCTTTCGCCCTGAGGCATCGCCCATTCGGAAAACGTCTTCGCCTCGGGGTCGTAACGCCCGAGCACGCCTTTCGCGTAATCGACATACCAGACCTTCCCGTCGGCGGTGACTTCAAGCCGGCGCGGACGGGCTTCGGCGCGGGGCAGCTCGATCTCGCGCAACGCCATGGTTTCCGGATCGATATTGGCGAGCTTCGAGGTTCCGAACAGCGCCACCCAGATCGACCCGTCCGGCCCCATCTTGATTCCGTAGGGACGCGAACGTTCCGTCTGCGACGGGATCAGCGTCACCTCGCGGGTTTCGATATCAAGGCTGCCCATCATGTTGGCGCCCTGCAGGGTGAAGAAGATATGCTCCTCGTCTTCGTCGAGGATCAGCGTGTGCGGATCGCGCGCCGCCGGGTCCGGCATCGGGATTTCCTCGATCTCGTTGGTCTTCGGATCGAAGCGGCCGATCAGCGCCGTGCGGTTGCCGGCGTACCAGACGACCCCGTCCGACCCGACAATCAGGTTATGCGGCCCCGAACCTTCCTTGAGATCGATCTTCATGATCTCGCCGGTCTCAACATTCAGATGACCGAGATAACCGCCGCGTTGGCCAACGAACCAGACCGACATAGCATCGAAAGCGAAAGGATCGCGCGGCCGCGTATTTTCATACGGCACCTCCCATTCGCGAATATCGACCGGGTCTTCCGCCGCGCTCGCGGGGATGCTGAGTAGGCAGAAGGCAATGGCTGTCAGTAATCGCCGCATATCACTCTCCAGACTGGTTGTCCGCCGCGCCAACCTAGACAAATTCAGCGCCGATTGCAGCATCAACCGTGTAGGCGAGCGGGCGCGGCCCAGTGAAACTTTCGTAAGGACGAAGCCTTTTCACGCGCCTTTGATGATCGGAGGGACGGCGAAGGGCGGTCCTTGCGATATTATTCCCGGAATCGGCGCCCGGCGGCCTTTCCCTCCGCGCGATATTCCCCTAAGTAACCGCTTTAACCGACAATTGATTCTCCTTCCCGCGCCTCAAGGCGGTCCGTAAAAGGCCCCGCCGTGCGGCGCGGCTGCGCGCGAGTAAAGATGCCTAAACGCACCGATATTTCCTCCATCCTTATCATTGGCGCCGGCCCTATCGTCATCGGCCAGGCTTGTGAGTTCGATTATTCAGGCGTTCAGGCGGTCAAGGCGCTGAAAGAAGAGGGCTACCGGGTCATTCTGGTCAACTCCAATCCGGCGACGATCATGACCGATCCGGAACTCGCCGACGCGACCTATATCGAGCCGATCACTCCGGAATTCGTCGAAAAGGTCATCGCCAAGGAGCGCCCGGACGCGCTGTTGCCGACCATGGGCGGGCAGACGGCACTCAATTGCGCGCTCGATCTCGAAAAGGCCGGCGTCCTTGAGAAATATGATGTGGAGATGATCGGCGCTCGCGCCGACGTCATCGAGAAAGCCGAGGATCGGGAAAAGTTCCGTGTGGCGATGGAAGAGATCGGTCTTGAAAATCCGCGCTCGGCGATCGCCTCTTCCCCGGCGGTCCGCGACGAACAGGGGCGCATCACCGGTTACAACCGCGCCGTCGGCATCGCCGAAGCCCTGAAACTGATCGACGAGATCGGCCTGCCCGCCATTATCCGCCCGGCTTTCACCCTCGGCGGCACAGGCGGCGGCGTCGCTTATAACCGCGAGGAATTCGAGCATATCGTCCGCTCAGGGATCGACGCCTCTCCCGTCGGCCAGGTGCTGATCGACGAAAGCCTGCTCGGCTGGAAGGAATTCGAGATGGAAGTCGTCCGCGACAAGGCGGACAACTGCATCATCGTCTGCTCCATCGAAAACATCGATCCGATGGGCGTGCACACCGGCGACTCGATCACCGTCGCGCCGGCGCTGACGCTGACCGACAAGGAATTCCAGATCATGCGCAACGCCTCGATTGCGGTGATGCGCGAGATCGGCGTCGAGACCGGCGGCTCGAATGTGCAGTTCGCGGTTAATCCGGAAACCGGCCGCCTTGTAGTGATCGAGATGAACCCGCGCGTGTCACGCTCTTCCGCCCTCGCCTCCAAGGCGACGGGATTTCCGATTGCGCGGATCGCCGCCAAGCTCGCCATTGGTTACACGCTTGATGAGCTCGACAACGACATCACCGGCGCGACGCCGGCGTCATTCGAGCCGACTATAGACTATGTGGTCACCAAGATCCCGCGCTTTGCGTTCGAAAAATTTCCCGGCGCGGAACCGATGCTGTCGACGGCGATGAAATCCGTTGGCGAGGCGATGGCGATCGGGCGGACATTCGCCGAGTCCTTGCAAAAAGCCTTGCGCTCGCTCGAAACCGGCCTTTGCGGGCTCGACCCGATAGAGGTTCCAGGTCTCGACGAAGGCGACGACGCCAACGCGTTCCGCGCAGCGCTCGCCGCACCGACGCCGGAACGGCTGCGCGTGACCGCGCAGGCTTTCCGTCACGGCCTGCCCATCGAACAGGTGCGGCTGATTACGCAATATGACGAATGGTTCCTCGAACAGCTTTCGGAAATCATCGACGCGGAAAAAACCATCGAGCGCGACGGCCTTCCCGACGACGCCGAACGTCTGCGCGAACTCAAGGCCATGGGTTTTTCCGACATGCGTCTCGCGCAGCTTGCCGGCGGCGCCGAAAAGCAGGTTCGAACGTTCCGTCATGAACGGGGCGTGCGGCCCGTCTTCAAGCGCATCGACACCTGCGCTGCAGAATTCGCCGCGAAAACGCCTTACATGTATTCAGCCTACGAGAGCACCTTCGCCGGCGCGCCCGCATGCGAATCGAAACCGTCCGGCCGCAAGAAAGTCATCATTCTCGGCGGGGGCCCGAACCGGATCGGACAGGGCATCGAGTTCGACTATTGCTGCTGTCACGCCGCCTTTGCGCTGAATGAGATCGGCGTCGAGTCGATCATGGTCAACTGCAACCCGGAAACCGTCTCGACAGATTACGACACGTCCGACCGTCTCTATTTCGAACCGCTGACCATCGAGGACGTTCTCGAACTGGCGGCGGTCGAACAACAAAGCGGCGAACTCCTCGGCGTCATCGTTCAGTATGGCGGCCAGACGCCGCTCAAACTCGCCGGGCTGCTCGAACAGGAAGGCGTTCCCATTCTCGGAACCCCCTACGACGCGATCGACCTTGCTGAAGACCGGGAACGTTTCCAGAAACTCGCGCAAAAGCTCGGGCTGCGTCAGCCGAAAAACGCCACCGCGCCGTCGCGCGAAGCGGCGGCCGCAATCGCTGAAGAAGTCGGCTACCCACTGGTGACGCGCCCTTCCTATGTGCTTGGCGGGCGCGCCATGGAGATCATCCGCGAGGAAGCGGGTTTACAGCATTATCTGGCGACAGCGCAGATCGAAATCACCGAAGACGAGCCGCTGCTACTCGATCACTATCTGCAAAACGCTGTCGAGGTCGATGTGGACGCCATCTGCGATGGTGAAAGCGTCTATATCGCCGGCGTCATGGAACATATCGAGGAAGCGGGCATCCATTCCGGCGATAGCGCCTGTTCTTTGCCGCCCTACACGCTTTCCGATGCGCTTATCGAGGACCTTAAGACGCAAACCCGAAAGCTTGCGCTTGAACTTGGCGTCGTCGGGCTGATGAACGTCCAGTATGCGATCAAGGACGGCGACATCTATATTCTTGAAGTCAATCCGCGCGCCTCGCGCACGGCGCCGTTTGTCGCGAAAGCGACGGGCGTGCAGATTGCGAAGGTCGCCGCGAAGGTGATGGCCGGCGAGAAACTCGCGGGCTTTTCGCTCGCTGAACCTGCCCCCGATCACATGTCGGTCAAGGAAGTCGTGTTTCCATTCTCGCGTTTCCCCGGCGTCGACACGGTGCTCGGTCCGGAAATGCGGTCGACTGGCGAGGTTATGGGGATCGACATGAGCTTCGCCAAGGCGCGCGCGAAAAGTCTGATCGCCGCCGGCGCGCGCATGCCGCTCAAAGGCCGGGTGTTCGTCTCGCTGAAAGACGCCGACAAGGCGGACATGGTCGACGCATCGCGCCGGCTGCTCGAAATGGGCTTCAAGATCGTCGCCACCGGCGGCACGGCGGATTACCTCCAGACAAAGGGGCTTGATGTCGAGCGCATCAACAAGGTGCTCGAAGGCCGCCCGCATATCGTCGACGCCCTAAAGAACGGCGACGTCCAGCTCATCTTCAACACCACCGAAGGGGCGCAGGCGATCAAAGACTCCCGGTCGATCCGCACCACCGCCCTCGCCCAGCGCATCCCCTGCATCACCACCGCGGCCGGCGCCCGGGCCGCTGTCAGGGCCATCGAGGCGTTACGCGCGGGCGGGGTGGAGGTCGCCCCCCTCCAGTCCTATTTCCTCGCCTGAACAACGCTGGCAAAGCTCGCCAAAATTCTCCGAAATTAGAATTAATCGACTGTTTTTTAATATTTTTCCACAGCGAGAATTCGAATTTTCAGGGATGATCCCTTGAACTCGGCCCTTCCGGAGATTATTTTCGGTCAATGCTCGAAGCGACGGCCGAGGCGTGACCGCCCGGCCGCGCTCTTTTTTTCGCTCAGGAGTCCAGCGCTTCGGGCACAGTTTGGAGAGAAAGGGCGGAACATGGAAAAGTTCCCAATGACGATGGCCGGTTACCAGAAGCTGGAAGCCGACCTTAAAAAACTGAAAAACGAAGAACGCCCGGCGATCATCCAGGCGATCGCGGAAGCGCGCGCTCATGGCGACCTTTCGGAAAATGCGGAATATCACGCCGCCAAGGAGCGCCAAGGCTGGATCGAAAGCCAGATCGTCGACCTTGAGGACAAGTTCACCCGCGCGGAAGTGATCGATGTGACGAAGCTCAACGGCGACAGCGTGAAGTTCGGCGCCACCGTGACGCTGATCGACGAGGACACAGAGGAAGAAAAGGTCTGGCAGATCGTCGGCGATCTAGAAGCGGATGTGAAGCAGCGCAAGATCTCAGTCTCTTCTCCGATCGCCCGCGCGCTGATCGGCAAGTCGACCGGCGACACCGTCGAAGTCACCGCCCCCGGCGGCGCGCGGTCTTATGAGATCGAAAAGGTCGTCTACAAATAAACGGCGTTTATACGCTATTTGATCAGAAACGCGCTTTCCTTTCGGAAGGCGCGTTTTTTTATCGTGTGTTCAGCAGTCGTCTATTCAGGCATGGAAACCAGAAATGGCGGCGCGCGCATTTCTGAGACGCATGATACGTCCACATCATTCGGTGATTTTTTCTCGAGAAATTCAAGAAGCACGTAATCGAGACACGAAGCGCCTTCCAGGCCTAAAAAGTCATGCGGCATGTGATGGATTTTCAAATGCCGCGCGTTAGAAAGCGATGCAGTAATGCGTTCTCCATACTCAATCGGCGTTATCGGGTCGCGGTCGCCGGAAATCACAAGGGTCGGAATAGGCTGTTCGACCCATTTCAGCGGATAATCAGGATGTGGAGGTAGTCCCCAAACAGCGCAGGATTCCTTGAATTCATTGGCCAGCTGCAAACCCATAAAAGTACCGGCTGACGCCGTTTCTGCTTCTTCAGTCGTGAAAAACGCCGTTTCCTCCGGACAGACAATGGATAGATATTGCGCCTCTGCGATAGGACGCGGGGCCCTCACCGGCACGGCCAGCAACAAAAACGGCTCATAATTTCCTTTTGCGGCTTCGTGAATGACGAGCGGCAGCAATCTTGAAGATCTCACACGCAATAAGGCGGCGTGAATTTCATCAACCATCCGCGAACGATTGAGTTCGGCGCGCGCCGTCGTTTCCGTAACCGGATTGAAATACTCCACTTCGACGGGTTGCGCTTCCAGCGTCTCTAATAGTGTCGCCAGATCATTTCGCAGGTCGGGAAAAGCCTCGTTACATTCCGGCTGGGCGGCGCAATCGGCGAACAAACCTTCGATGGCGTCCTCACTGAAGCGAGGCCAGTCCAGCGGACGCCGGTAATCGAAAATCGTTGGCAACGCGACCATCATTGTCCGAATGCTGTCGGGGTAGCGCTGCGCGTATGTCAGCAAAAAACGCGACCCGTAAGACCACCCGCCCACATCGAATTGCTCATAGCCCAGCCATTTACGGATACCTTCAAGATCGTCGACGGCGGCGAGGGTCGAGTAGTTCTGAAGGCGCACGCCGGCGGCGGTCATTTCCTCCCGGCATCGAGCAATTTTTTCCGCCGTATAATATGCCTCAAGGATCGGCGTTCTCAGCGCTTCGCAATAAAGCCCGCCCGACTCGCCGGCGCCGCGTTGGTCGAAAAGCACAATGTCTCGCGTCGCACGGAACGCCTGGCCGGTTTCCGTCTTCAGGAAAAACCCGACCGAGCTTAATCCCACGCGCCCCGGACCGCCCTGATGTTCCGTCCATGCCTGGTTGGCGGGATTGCCGTCAGCGGCGGGAACCACAATGACCGAGATATCGATTTTGGGTCCTTCAGGATCGTCCCAATCTTCAGGCGCGGAAAACGTGCCGCATAAAAGCGGCTCCTCGATGCCGTCAATATTGCAAAGCTCAAGAGGAAGCCGCCGCGCCGCGATTTCGGCAGGCGTTTCATCCTTTGACGCGACGCACCCGAAAACCAAGAATAACAGGAACGCTAATATCGATATACGCATGTCACCCCCTCTTCGTGAACGCCTTTAGCGATCAGGCCTCGCCTCAATGAAAAACTTATCCCTCGCCCATCATCTCCTTGACGATCGCCGCGAGACCAACCTGACGGCGGCGCTTCAATCGTTCAGCGAAGAGAATGGAGCGCAAAAGTTCTTCGGACTCGTCGAGGTCGTAATTGACGATGACATAGTCGTATTCAGCCCAGTGAGACATTTCAGCATCGGCTTTCGCCATGCGCTTTAAAACGACCTCTTCCGGATCCTGCGCGCGCTTGCGCAAGCGCCGCTCCAGCTCCTCGCGCGAGGGCGGCAGGATGAAGACCTTGACGACATCCTCGCCGGCGACCTCGTCAAGCTGCTGGGCGCCCTGCCAGTCGATGTCGAACAGAACGTCCTTGCCCTGGCGCAACGTGTCTTCAACCAGCGACCGTGGCGTTCCGTAATAATGGCCGAACACGTTCGCCCATTCGAGAAACTCGTTTTCCTCCCGCATACGGACAAACTCTTCCTCCGAAACGAAGAAATAATCCTTGCCGTGGGTTTCGCCTGGGCGGCGCTGCCGGGTGGTCGCGGAAATCGACAGCACGATTTCACCATCCTTGGTGAGCAGACGATCGGCGAGCGTCGTCTTGCCGGCCCCGGAGGGGCTCGACAGGATGAACATCAGGCCCCTCCGGGCCACTTTCAGGTCGCCGCCGATCATCTCAGTTTCCGTCTACTCAATATTCTGAACCTGTTCGCGAAGCTGATCGATGGTTTTCTTCAAATCAAGCCCGACGCGTTTGAGGGCCATATCCTGCGCCTTCGAGCACAGCGTATTGGCTTCGCGGTTGAATTCCTGCGTCAGAAAATCGAGCTGCCGGCCCACCGGCTCTTTTTCTTTCAGCAGCGCACGGCCTGCCGCCACATGGGTTGCAAGCCTGTCGAGCTCCTCGCGCACATCCGCTTTCAGGGCGAGCAGCGCGGCCTCCTGCGCCAGCCGCTCCTCGGGAACGCTTGCCCCCGCCAGAAGTTCCTCCAGCTGCGCGGCGATGCGCGCACGCAAGGCTTCCGGCGCAGCGTCGGCCATGGAAGCAGCCTCGTTCGTCAACCGCTCGACTTCGTCGAACTGGGCGGCGAGAACCCCGCCCATCGCCACGCCTTCGGTTTGGCGCGCGGCGGCGAGCTTTGCAACGCCGTCCTTAAAGCTCGCCGTCAGCGCGGCGGCAAGCGCGGCGCGCTGGTCTTCGCTTTCAAGTTCGCCCGCCGGTTCGAGAACCCCGCGCAGACCGAGCAGGCCTTCCGCGCGCGGCGGGGCGCATTCGAGGCGCAGATGAATATCCTTGACCATCCGGATCGCGCTTTCGAGCGCCGCCTCGTTGATCCGGTATTGCGGCTCGCTGTCGTCGCCATAAAGGGTCAGGCTGGCGTTAACCGAGCCGCGCTTGATTTTTTCCTGAAGCGCCTTTCTGAGGCCCGGCTCGAGCCCGTCAAAGCCCGGCGGCAGCCGGAACCTCGCTTCGAGGTTTCGGCCGTTGACGCTTTTGATTTCCCAGATCCAGCGCCGGTGTTCGTGAGCGCCATCGATGCGCGCGAACCCGGTCATGGAAGAGAGGGGAGAAGACGCGCCCAATTTATTTCTGCCCGCCCTGGCCGCCCTCACGTCGTTCGCGTTCGATCTGTCGCCACGCCGATACGTTGCGTTCGTGATCGCGATGGTTCTCGGCGAAAGCGTGTCCGCCTGTACCGTCGGCGACAAAGAAAAGATCGTCGGTTTCGTCCGGGTTCAATACAGCGAGGATCGCCGCCTCGCCTGGATTGCCGATCGGCGTCGGCGGCAGGCCGGAAATAACATATGTGTTGTAAGGGGTTTCGCTGCGCAACTCGCTCTGGCGAAGACCGCGCCCGAGCGGCTCGCCCTTGGTCAGCCCGTAAATAATCGTCGGATCGGATTCGAGCCGCATGCCGCGTCTCAAACGATTGACGAACACCGACGCAATGCGTCCGCGCTCTTCCGGCACGCCGGTTTCCTTCTCGACAATCGACGCAAGTATGATCGCTTCTTCAGGCGTCGAGATAGGCAGCTCCATCGCCCGGTCGTCCCAGACATCGTCAATGAACGCGTCCTGCGCCGTCATCATCCGGCGCACGAGATCGTCGCGGGTTTCGCCACGGGTGAAGGAATAGGTTTCCGGCAGGAGCTCGCCCTCCACCGGTTCAATCGTGATCTCGCCTTCGAGCACCGGGTCGCTTTCGATCAGCCGGAATATCTGCGCCGTCGTCAGGCCTTCCGGGGCCGTGAAGCGGTGAAGAATGCTTTTGCCTTCAATCAGCAGGTCGATGATCTCGATGACGCTCGCCCTGGCCGGTATTTCATACTCCCCGGCTTTGAGGTCGTTCTGCGCGCGCTTCACGCGGACAACAGCGGTGAACAATTCCGGATAGCGGATGACGCCGGCGTCCTGCAATTCGCGGGAGATTTTGGAAACGCTGCTCCCCGGCGCGAGTAAAACAACCGTATTCGCGGTTGCAGGACCGGCGCTCGCCGCTTCGCGATAGGCGATATAGCCGCCTGCCCCAAGCGCCGCCGCCGATAGCAGGAAAAGCACGGCCAGAAACACGATGACGGATTTCACCGCGCCTCCGCGCTGTTCATTGTTAGAAGACAAAGCGTCTTTATCCCGCATGCCGCCTCCAGCCGATTCCGGTTCCCAAGCCTCAGTCTAACCATCGACGCGCCGCATCACCAGTGATGCGTTCGTCCCGCCAAAACCGAAGGAATTTGAAAGCGCTATGTTAATTTCCTTTTCCACAGCCTTTCTGGGGGCGAGATTGATGGGCGTTTCCACCGACGGGTTGTCGAGATTGAGGGTCGGCGGCGCGACGCCGTCGCGGATGGCGAGCAGGCAGAAAATCGCTTCAACCGCGCCCGCGGCGCCAAGGAGATGCCCGATCGAGGATTTTGTCGATGACATGACAAGCCCATGGGCCGCATCGCCGAACAACCGCTCGACCGCACCGAGTTCAATCTCGTCGCCAACCGGCGTCGACGTGCCATGCGCATTTACATAATCGATGTGCTTCGGTTCAAGACCGGCGCGTTTCAGGGCCATACGCATCGACCGGAACCCGCCGCTTCCGTCCGGCGCCGGCGCCGTCACGTGATGGGCGTCGCCGGAAAGACCGTAGCCGACGATTTCGCCATAGATTTTCGCGCCGCGCGCTTTCGCCCGCTCATATTCCTCGAGCACGACAAAGCCTGAGCCTTCGCCCATCAGAAAGCCGTCGCGGTCTTTATCGTAAGGACGCGAGGCTTTTGTCGGCGTATCGTTAAAATGTGTGGTCAGCGCCTTACAGGCGGCGAAACCGGCAAGACCGATCGGGCAGACCGACGATTCCGCGCCGCCGGCGAGCATCACATCCGCATCATCGAGGGCGATCAGCCGCGCGGCGTCGCCGATCGCATGAGCGCCCGATGAACAGGCGGTCACGACTGCATGGTTCGGCCCCTTAAGGCCTAGCCGGATCGAAACCTGGCCGGAAACAAGATTAATCAGGCTGCCGGTGATGAAGAACGGGGAGACGCGGCGCGGCCCCTTGTCATTGAGGATCGTCACCTGCTCTTCAATACCCGGCAGGCCGCCGATCCCGGCGCCGGTCATCACGCCGGCGCGTTCGCGCTCGTCTTCTGTCTTGAGGTTGAGGCCTGAATCCTTGAAGGCCATGCCCGCCGCGGCAATGCCGTAGATGATGAAGTCGTCCATGCGCCGCTGTTCGCGCGGCTCAACCCAGTCATCAACGTTAAACGCAGCGTCGCCCGCTTCCGCGCCGCCGCCATAACCATTCGCATGCGGAACTTCCGCCGCGATATGGCACGACATGGCGGACGTATCGAATTTCTCAATACGGCCGGCGCCGGAATCGCCGCGGATGAGTCTTTTCCATACCGGTTCGACGCCGCAGCCCAGCGGCGAGACAATACCGATACCCGTAACGACGACGCGGCGCATATTGCCTTTCTCCCTGTCCCGTTCAGCCTGCCGCTGAGAGCATGGAAGGAGCGGACGCCGACACGAGTTTCATCAAATGGGAAATATCGTGCGGCCGGCGCGATGGCCGGCCTGCAACGCGCAAGAACGGTTTAGCTTTTTTGTTCTTCAATGAATTTGATTGCATCGCCGACCGTCTGGATGGTCTCGGCGGCGTCATCGGGAATTTCCACGTCGAATTCTTCTTCGAACGCCATGACGAGTTCGACAATATCGAGGCTGTCGGCGCCGAGATCGTCGATAAAGCTCGCCTTCGGCTCTACCTTGCCCGGATCGACATCGAGATGCTCGACCACAATTTTCTTCACGCGTTCTGCAAGATCAGACATCCAAAGCTCCTTAATTGATCTATTTTCCGGTTTGCGGCGGCCGGCTGACTGACCGGCGAAAGCGGTGTTTCGGGCGAATTACGTCATATTGCTGAATGTTGCAACGCCCAAACGCCCGCCCCAGGCGCCGGGCCTCTTCAGGGCCGGTTATATCATGGCCATCCCGCCGTTTACATGGAGAGTCTGGCCGGTCACATAGCCCGCTTCCCCAGATGCAAGATAAACCGCGGCGGCGGCGATATCCTCGGCCGCCCCCATGGTCCCGGCGGGAATTTTCCCCAAAATCGTCTCGCGCTGCTGGTCGTTGAGGGCGTCCGTCATGGCCGTTGCGATGAACCCCGGGGCGATGCAATTCACGGTGACGTTACGGCTCGCGATCTCCTGGGCGAGGGATTTCGTCATGCCGATGATGCCGGCTTTCGACGCCGCATAATTCGCCTGACCTGCATTGCCGGTGACGCCGACCACCGAGGTCACCGCGATGATCCGCCCGAAACGCTGCTTGGTCATTCCGCGCAAACTCGCCTTCGCCAGACGGAAATAAGCGGTGAGATTGATCTTGATCACCTCGTCCCACATGTCGGGTTTCATCATCATCATCAGCGTGTCGCGGGTGACGCCGGCGTTCGAGACGAGAATGTCGAGACCGCCCATGGCGTCGGACGCCTGTTTCGGCAACGCGTCCACCGCATCGAGGTCGGAAAGATTGCACGGACAGACAAACGCGCGGTCTTTCAGTTCACCCGCCAGCGCCTCGAGTTTTTCGGCGCGGGTGCCGGAAAGCGCGACACTCGCGCCCTGAGCGTGCATGGCGCTGGCAATGGCGCCGCCAATACCGCCTGTGGCGCCGGTGACGAGGGCGCGTTTTCCTTCAAGACTGAACATGCTCGCTCCTGACTGTTTCTGCTTCAACTTCAGCGATCGACCGGCGCAACCCATGCGCCATGAGGATGGGCTTTTGCAAGGCGCTTTTTCTCACCCCCGGGCCACATCTGCAAATCGAGGAAAAATTCAAAGCCATCCGGGCCTTCTTCGATCTCGAATGCAAGATGGGCGACGGGCGTCTCCGCCCGCGCCTTCGCGCCCGCGGCGGAGATGATATCGTCAAGACGCTTGCGCTGCGCCTCGCTGAGATAAACGTCGAAAACCGAATGATAGACAACGCGCGCGGCGCCGGCGGACACATTGCTTTCGAGATTGGCCTCAAGCCAGTCGAGGGCGTCAGCTTTTTCCACAGAAACACCGAGCGCTTTCGCCTTTTCGACCGCCTGATCGAAAAGCGCGAGCCGTACCGGTTCTTCCGGCCAGATATAGGACCGCGCGCGCAGTCTTTGTTGCGGATCGCTGAAATCGAGCGGTTCGAGATCGCAGCCGCGCCGGTTGCGGACCTCAATCGCCGGGATCAACTCAGGCGGCGCCCCGCGCCATACGGATTTGATAACTGCATCCGCCCTTCCCCAGCGGAAAGCGCCGTAGTCATAGGAGAACCGGTCCCAGGCGAGGAGCAGGCCGCCGCTGGCGCCGATCTCGTAAAGATTAAGGGGCGAGTGAAACGTCGCGGCGATTTCGGAAAAGCCGTAGAGCAAAACGGCAGCGCGGCGCACCTCGTTGGTTTGCGGCGGACGCGCGATATAATCACGGAAAAGAGCGCTATTAGCTTCGGTTAGTTCGTTTAGCGCAGGGGCTATGTCACCTGCCGACCAATTCTCCTGCGGTTCTGCATAGATAGCGCCAAGCGCTTCGGCCCGGCCTTCAAGGACCAGCCTGTGGATTGCGCCGGCGATCCGGAGCGCCAGCGCGCCCCTGCCCGGGTCTCCTTTAAAGCCGGCGAGAAGGCCGGCGAGCCCGCCGCCCGCTTCAATCGACATCGCGGCCGCCTCAATGACTGTTGCGGTGAAATGCGCGTCCCGGTCGCGGCAGAAGGCAGCCTGACGCCGGAACGCGTCGAGAATATCCGCCCGGACGGCGTCCATGGCTACGTCAGCTTTTGGCGAACGCTTCGATATCGGACGGCTCCCCGACATTTGCCGTCGACGCATCGCGATTGATGCGTTTGATCAACCCGCTGAGAACTTTTCCTGAACCGATCTCCACGAAGATTTCGCAGCCCTTCCCGGTCATGTAGCCGACGCTTTCCGTCCAGCGCACGCGGCCGGTCACCTGTTTGACGAGAAGGTCGCGGATTGCGTCGGGCGATGTTTCCGCCGCGGCGGTCACATTCGCTACCACCGGAACCGCCGGCGCCTTGATCTCGGCTTCCGCCAGCGCCTCGGCCATACGTTCCGCCGCCGGCTGCATCAGCGAGGAGTGAAACGGCGCCGAAACCGGCAACAGTTTCGCGAGCTTGGCGCCGAATTCTTTGGCGCCCGCGCAAACCGCTTCAACACGCTCCCTGGCGCCAGAAATCACCACCTGTCCGGGCGCGTTGTCATTGGCGATTTCGCACACGCCGACGCCTTCCGCCGCATCGATCGCTTTTTGCGCCGCTTCCAGATCGACGCCGATAAGCGCCGCCATGGCGCCCGCGCCGACCGGCGCCGCCGCCTGCATCGCCTCGCCGCGGATCCGCAACAGCCTCGCCGTGTCCGAGAGCGACAGCGCCCCCGCGGCGCACAGCGCGGAATATTCGCCCAGCGAGTGACCGGCGACGAACATCGCCTCGCCGATGCGGACCCCCGCCTCTTTTTCGAGAACCCGCACAGCGGCGATCGAATGGGCCATCAGGGCGGGCTGGGTGTTGGCGGTGAGCGTCAGCTCTTCCATCGGCCCCTCGCGCATCAGCACCGAGAGCTTCTGGCCAAGGGCGTCGTCGACTTCCTCAAAGACCTCGCGCGCCGCCGGAAAAGCGTCGCTGAGCGCCGCCCCCATGCCGACCGCCTGACTGCCCTGTCCCGGAAATACGAACGCCCGTTTCATGCCCTTTTCCTCCATATTCGGCCCGCGAGTTCCAGCGGCTTAGCCCCCCCCGTCCGGGAGGGCAAGGAACCCTTGCAATCGCCTTCCATCTCGGCTACTCACCGCGCCTTCGCGAGCGACGGTCGCAGGCGTCCGGCCCTTCAAAGGCCGGATTTAAGGGATGGGCCCTTTGCCGAGCGAGCCAAAGGCCGAACGAAACGACCAGCAGTCTTCGTTCAGTCTCCGTCGCCAAATGAGGAGCTGGCTTTATGCCGTTATACGAGCATGTCTTCATTGCGCGTCAGGATATCTCTCCTGCGCAAGTGGACGGCCTTACCGAGACCCTCGCCAAGATCGTCACCGACAATGGCGGGAAAATCGAAAAGTCCGAATATTGGGGCCTCAGAAACCTCCAGTACAAGATCAAGAAAAACCGCAAAGGCCATTACAGCCTTTTCAATATCGACGCGCCGGCAGCGGCTGTGCTCGAACTCGAGCGTCAGGAAAAAATCAATGACGATATCCTGCGCGCGATGACAATTCGCGTCGACGAACTCGATGCCGATCCGTCGCCGGTTCTCAGCCGTCGCGACCGTGGCGACCGCAATGATCGCGGCGACCGCGGCGATCGCGACAGACGCCGCTAGGAGGGAAAGGAATAATCATGGCCAAACCGTTTTTCAGACGCCGTAAAACCTGTCCCTTTTCCGGCGATGACGCGCCGAAGATCGACTACAAGGACCCGAAATTGCTCCAGCGCTACGTTTCCGAGCGCGGCAAGATCGTTCCGTCGCGGATTTCCGCCGTTTCTCACAAGAAACAGCGCGAACTGGCGCGCGCCATCAAGCGCGCCCGTTTCCTGGCGCTGCTTCCCTACGCATCGGAGTAAGGACCATGGAAGTCATCCTGCTCGAACGGGTCGAAAATCTCGGCCAGATGGGCGACATCGTCAAAGTCCGTCCCGGATTTGCGCGCAACTATCTCCTGCCGCAGAAAAAAGCGCTCCGCGCTAACGACGCCAACAAGAAAGTGTTCGAAAATCAGCGCGCCGAGCTTGAGGCGCGCAATCTCGAGCGTAAGCAAGAAGCTGAAGCGGCGGCCGATAAGATCAACGGCCGTTCATTTGTGGTGATCCGCCAGGCGTCCGAAATGGGCGTGCTTTATGGCTCGGTCTCAACCCGTGACATCGCC